>CAZGCA010000011.1:0-85937 GCA_964524145.1 uncultured bacterium
TCCACCTCGTCCTCGTCGCAGAGCCCGTCGCCGTCGCTGTCGGTCACCAGCGATGTCAGCTCGAAGAATATCTCTAGAACCTCGCCCGGGGGTATTTCGGCTTCTTCCGTACAGCTCTCATACCCGTCCACCTCGGCTTGGGCCATATGCGAGCCGTACGGTATGTTGGCAACCACGTACTGCCCGTCATCGACCGAGATCCCGGTTCCGGGGCCTGGCGTTACCGTGACTTCCGCACCGCCAATGCCCTGACCTGTCTGCGCGTTCGTCACCAGGCCAAGAATGGCGCCGGGCAGTGCGGGACTCGAGTAACTCGTGCTGAACGTGGAAACGGTATTCGCCTGCGAAATCTCGCCATAAATGTCCACGGTGACAACCTTGTAGTAGTAGGTTTGTCCGTCGACGATGCCGTCGTCCTCGGTCAGTATCGCCGCAGTGTCGGTAATCCCTTCGACAACGATAAGCCCGGTCGTGAATTCGCTGTCCTCAGCGACTTCGAGACGGTAGGTCACCGCGTCACCGTCAGGATCGGTCGTCTCGTCCCAGTCGAATACGGTTGTGCCGGATGTCAGCGAATCGTCCGCAGGGTATACCAGCGTCACCCGCTCGGGCGGCCGGTTGCCCGGAGATGCCCGGTACACCGTCGTCAGCATGTGGGCACTTATCTCGCCGGTGGCCCCGTCCTGGATGTAGTAGAAGACCTTGTACGTGCCCGGAGCGTCGAAGGTCGTGCCGAACTGCGACCAGCGGAACTCTCCCCTTACCAGGTTGGATATGTCCGATTCGAAGATGCGCCTCGGCATCACCGCCGCCTCTTGAGAATCCGGGTTGGATGGATCCACAATTGTGGATCCCGAGTAGCTCGGCGTCTTCACTTCTATCCACGCAAGATGTCCTGTCGCAGGCTCCTGGTCGGCCAGCGCAAACAGCTCGCCGACAGGGTCGCCCGGCCCCACCGTGACCGTCTCTTCTACGGCACGCCACCCCACGGCGTCTGTCCCGTTCGCGCCATATCCGAGCGTCAGCGCACGCGCACGACCCCCGTCCCATCTGGGGTTGAAAGACAGCAGCCCGGTCGTGCCAACGCCGTTCCCGTTGTCGTCGAGCAAGGGGTGTTGCGACCAGTCGGAGACCCCCGCGTTGCTCTTTGTTGCAGTGTATTCGCCGGTCATCGCGCAGGCCAGCGCGAACGATTCCTTGAACGTCTTGCCGGACCTGGCGTTGCGGAACAGCTCGGTGACGAAGACGTCGCCGTCACGAAGGCCGTCGGCAGGATCGACCACCCCACGATGCGACACCTCGGTCGCGGAACAGCTTGTGATGATTGTGCGACGCTCGCCGAACACCAATGGAATGAAACTGCCCGAGTGGGACGCGCCGCAGACGAACACGATCTCCTGCTCGCCGGCCTCGGGACTTGCGCCGGACAATCCTTCCTCGAGCGTGTCGAGGTAGCCCGCAAGCTCCGCCGCTTCGATAACGCGGGTGTCGTCGTTCGAGCCGGAATAGACATAGAACGCTCCAGGGCTGCCATGCCCCACAAAAACGACATAGAGCGGCGCAGGCGACTCGCTCATCCTAGACAGAGCCCACTCCTCTATCGCGAGCTGCACGTCGTCTTCGGTCGGAGTCGTGTCGGCGACAACGATGTCCGGTGCGGGTTGTGCAGGACCCTCGCGCAGGTAGTAGATATCCTCGTGAGCAAACCCTCGATCCCGCAACGTGCGGTAGACGTAATCCGTGGTTTTTGCGTGTGTGGAAAGGCCCTCTGCGCCTTCGTCGAGCTTGCCGAGCACGATGATGGCGTAGCCCGGCCGGTCTTTGATTATCAGCCGCACCGACTCCGTCTTATCGTAACTGACCGAGGCAGCCGCCCTGAGGTTCTGGTCGCCCTCAAACTCGGCCTGGAACTGCCAGGTCCCCTGTTCGTCGAAGGCGATGCCCGCGTCGGTGAAAGCCGATGCGCTAAACACTGCAACGCCGTCGGTGTTTGTCGTTGTCTCGATAGGTCCTGCGGCGGCGGCGGCGGGCTTCTTGATCCACAGCTTGATCGGCTGACCGGAGAGCAACCCATCGAGAACGCGGGGTATGGGAGCCTTGAGCATCGCCCTTGCCTCGAGGTCGGCGTACGAGACCGGAGCGGAGGACGCCGAAAGCTCGAGTGCGACGGTCACGGGAACCCTGGTAACGTCAAAAGAAGCCGGGGCGCTGGTGGCGGGAGCGTACGAGTCGTTCCCGGGCCAGGATGCTGTTACCTTCCAAGGAGCTTCCCCCTCTGACGATCTGGTGGGATAAAACGTCCGGCTGTAGTTGTTGTCGTCGTCGGGGACGGCCACGCCTGCGGGGAAGTCCGGCAGGTCCGCACCGGAAGGCATCACACTCGTAAAAGAAACGAATGTCTCCGAGAGCGGCGCCGGTTCTATCGCCCCACTTACGGTAACACGTTGGCCGAGCTGGACTGTCTGCGGTTCGACACTGCAGATGATGGAGGACGCCGCAATGCCTTTCGGGACTATGGTACACTCGTTCGAGACGGCCTCGACTCCGTCAGCCTCGGCGTCATTGGGCGTAACCCTCAAGTACCAAGTGTCGCCCACCGCTGTGTTGCTGTTCCCGACGACGCTGTAACGCAAGGGCCCACTGGTGATAATAAACGAGCTGAACTCGGATTCCCCCTCACGTTTGACGTACCACTGGTAATCATAGGTCGGATCGTCCCCATCGGCGTCCGCGCTGGGTATGATCACAAAGCAGACAAGGTCCGTATCGGCGTTCTCGAACGCAGGAAAAGACAAGACGGGCGCGCCGGGCGGCGAGTTGACGATTGTCGTCGAGTCTGAAGCCGGGCCCGAATACGCAACACTGTCCCAGCAGCGCACGGTGGACGTCCACGTCTCGTACTTTTTCGTGTACGACGCATCGAGCGTGTCTCTCGGATACCATTTCGGCCCGTGCACTATGGTCTCCGAACCGTTCGACCAGGAATACTCGTACCACGCGGCGCGCGACCCGCTCACCACGCTTTCAGTCGTCACAGTGCACACAAGATTGTCGGTGGTTCTCGGCGCATCGTCGCCGGTGTCCGGTGTCACGTCCACCTGCGGCGTTGTCGGCAGAATGCCCGTATCGGGCGCACGCGGGTCCGTTCCGTAACCGTACTCCTGAGCGTTGGTGATGCCGTCCTGGTCGGCGTCGCCGCCGGCGTCGTTCACCAGCGGATTCAACTGGTTGGACACTTCCCACCCGTCGGGCATGCCGTCCTCATCTGTATCAGGGTCGAACGGGTCAGTGCCGGTGTCCTCAGGCGAGACGTAAATGCCCGTGTTCGTCTCTACGTTGTCCGAAAGCCCGTCGCCGTCCGAATCAACGTCTGTCTGGATCGCCCCGTCTGTTGTCTGCGCAATCTCGAGAACGCCGGACGGATCGGCGACCATCGCGCCGGACAGCTCGATGGGCACGTTCCCCGATGCTCCTGCATCGACGTCGAACGTGATCTTGCATATCTCGCCGTTTGGAATCGCATCCGCACTGAGACCGGACACCATGATCCTCAAAAACCCCGGAACCCGTTCCATCCACGAGGCGTTCTTGTTGACGCCGTCCGCAGCCGCCCCGATTTCAACGGCCCCACTCACCGTTGCTATCTTCCCCGGATCGTAAATGAGGTCTACCTGCACGGCAGATACCGAGGTTGATGTCAGGTCAATCCCAACCGTGACCGGGGTTCCGGGAGCGCCCTGCACCGTCTGCGCCTTCACCACTGCTTCCGAGGGCTCCATATACGTATACGTTCCCGCAGTCACCGGTCCCCCCATCGCGGTCTGGTAAACAACGCTCACCGATCCCGTGTTGGCCGCCGATGGTGCCCGCACAAACAGCATCCCTCCTGAGATGGTAAGAAACTCGGCAGCCACGCCACCGAATGTGACGCCAAATCCGGTACCGAGTATCCGCACGACTGTTCCCCCGGCCACCGGACCGAAGGCCGGCGACACCGGCTGACGGGGCACTCCCGTGTCAAAATCGAGACCGTACGTGCGCACGAGGCTAATATCCGCCATGTCGACGTCGCCGTCATCGTCGATGTCGCAGTCGTAGCCTGTGGACACGCCTAGGGCCTCGTCGATGACGAGTTGAACGTCGGCAATGTTTACCCCGCCGTCGTGGTTGACGTCTCTCGTCTGTTCTCCTCCCACCGAAGCCTCCGCGTCGACGGCGCCTATCACCACCCAGTATGGGCTGAGATTGGCGCCGAGTGCTGCGTTGACTATCCCTTGAACATCAACCGCGTTTGCTTTGCCGCTGCTGTCGATATCGCAACAAACAACAGCCAAAGGGCCATGTTCCGTCGGATAGTCGTTCGCGACCAGTGGATCCGTACCGGCTAGCATCTCTTCGCCGTCCGAGAAGTCGTCGCCATCGGTGTCGGCAAGACTCGGATTCGTGCCCAGATTGGCCTCCGCGACATCGCACAGTCCATCGTTGTCGGCGTCGACGGCAAGCCCCACTACCGCGTTGATCGCAACCTGTACGTCGATCGCGTTAACGAACCCGTTATAGTCGATGTCTGCCGGCAGACTGATCGCCTCTCCGTCCACGTCAGCCGCAGCGAGAGAGCTCAGGTCAAGGGCCGTTCGGTCGTCAAGCGCCGCGTCTTCGGACACAGTGAAGTGAAGGATACAGAGTTCGCCGTTACCGATGCTTGTCCGGTTCATTCCGACGACGATAACGTTGACGCGGCCGGGCGCCACCACGTGGGAGGTGACGCTCTTGCCGGCGTTAATAGCGGCTTGGCCGTCCGTATGGATACCATCCGCCGGTTCGAGCACGTCGGGATCGTACAACAGCGAGAAGCTGACTGCGGCAGCCGCCGGCGCGTTCGCGTTGGCGAGAGTGATGCTCACATCTACGTCCTCGCCGGGCATGCCGACCACATCGCCGGCCGTGAGCACGAGGTCGGGTTTGGCGAACTCGAAGCCATCGGGGAGTGAAGACGAGCCGTCAGTCTGTGATACTTTCACTTCAACGGCGCCTGCTGCATGTGCCGGGGTCAGGCACGTGATCTGCGTACTCGAAACCACCACTACACCGGTCGCCTCATCGCCGTCAAACGTTACCGTTACCGCGCCGACGGTATCGAAGTTTCCACCCGTGATCGTCACGTCTGTGCCGCCCGCGACAGGACCTTTATTGGGGACAATGCTTGTGATGGTAGGTTCCGCGGCGTGGCATAACCCGGCGTGCGCACAGATCCCGCAGGTCGCTACAACCAGAAGAAAAGCGATTCGCTCTACTACCTGTCCTCTGCGTTTCACCATCTTCGTCCTCCCAGAATGCAATGGCTCTCTGCACTGCAGTGTTCTTTCGGATTCCGCGGCTCGAAGCCCTCCCATCCCGTGAAACCGAGCCACAACCACAGATGCAAAGCACCGATATACCTGAAGACTATTGTGCAGCCAAACGGATCGCTTGTCAAGGGGAAATCCGGCTCTTTAGCCATTTGCGGTGTGGCAGTTCCCTGTGGAGTGCGGTAGCTTGCTACCGCTGTTCTGTTGGACAGCTTGCTGTCCAATAAGCCGGACTCAAGCAAGCTTGCGCACTCCACATTTGCATTATCCTCCCATAAAAACACTTAGCAGCCGCGCAAATGGCTCGGCGCTTGGCTGGGGCGAAATGCGGGCTAAGCTCAGAACGATAGTGCCGCGTAGACCGGAAGGTCAGGCAGCTTGTCGCGGCCGTTGAGAAACGTGAGTTCGATCAGAAACGCGATCTCGACCACGTCGATGCTGAAGTTGCCCAGCAGCTCGACGATAGCTGCGACTGTGCCGCCGGTCGCGAGTAGGTCGTCGCAGACCACCACCCGGTCGCCGTCTTTGAGCGCGTCCTGGTGTATGGCGATGGTGTCCGTACCGTACTCGAGATCGTACGTTTGTTCGTACGTGAGGTACGGCAGCTTGCCCTTCTTGCGAACGGGCACGAATCCGCAACCGAGCTTGTAGGCGAGCGCACCGCCAAAGATGAACCCGCGCGCTTCGGCTGCGACGATGGCATCAACCTTCTTGTTCTCGTATCGTCGGGCGAGTACGTCGACGGACTCGCGAAACCCGTCGGGGTTCTGTAGCAAGGTGGTTATGTCTTTGAAGTCTATTCCGGGTTTGGGAAAATCAGGTATGCTGCGTATCAACTGTTTGAGATCGTCGAGTGCCATCCTTCAGCTCCGTATGTTCCTACGTGTCGAAATCTTCCTTGTGAACAGAGGCGTATTCTCTGAGTTTGACGAGCACCTCCTTCTCGATCTGGCGAATTCTCTCGCGAGTAAGATTGAATTCGCGGCCCGTCTCCTCGAGAGTGTGCGTCTCGCCGTCCTTGAGCCCGTACCGGTGACGCAGTATCCCGCTCTCGCGTTCCGTCAACTGGTCGAGCAGTTGATCGATCTGCTGGCTGTACAATATCTTCAGTATGAGATTGTCTGTTTCGGCCGAATCGCCTATAACAGCCCCCTCGCCGTGCTCGTCGGTCTCGGTGTCTATCGCAACCATTGACTCAATGGCGCTCATCTCTTCCGCAAATTTCTTGAGCTTGCGTGCCTCGCTCACAGAGATTCCCATCTGTTGTGCGACTTCCTCGGCGGGCGCAGCCCGGCCGGTTCTGTTATAGATGACCTGGGCCGCGCGCCTGTACTTCGAGATGTTGTCAGCGATGTACACCGGTATTCGAATCGTGCGGCCGTAATTCGACAGCGACCGGGTTATAGCCTGTCGAATCCACCACGTTGCGTACGTGCTGAACTTGCAGCCCCGTTTCGGGTCAAACCGTTCGACGGCACGCAACAGGCCGAGGTTGCCTTCCTCGATAAGGTCGAGCAGCGGCAGCCCGTAGTGCGCGTATTTCTTGGCAATGCTGACAACCAGGCGAAGGTTGGACACGACAAGCTTGGCGCGCGCGTCTGCATCACCTTTTTGCATCAGCTTTGCAAGACGGATCTCTTCTGCGGGTGTCAATAGGGGAACCTTGGATATCTCTCTGAGGTATACCGTCAGTCCATCGTTGGAAGGGCTCATCTTCCCTACACCACCGTCAAAGGTCGTTGCAGACTCACACTACTATATCGGCAGCAAGCCTGGTTGAGTCGAGCGACTCGCGGCGTGCCTGCCGCGTCCGCGATCCTTTTCCACCCGCCTATCCGTCCTGCCAGGTGCCGACGCCTCTGTCAACCGACTCACATTTTACCATAGAATGGCCCGACCGCTACACTCTTTGTCGCCGCCTGGCGAGACTGCGTTTGAACTCATGGTACACTCTGCGCACCGACAGGTCCTGCTCGCCGGAGTCGTCGTCCGGACCGAACCGAATCTCGTAGTAAAACGCCGTAAGCTGTCCAAACTGCGCCGCCGCCCACGGTATGCTCGCGCGAACAGTCTCGACAAACTCGAGCGGAGTCACGTTCGGGGGTTTCGTGACGCGTTTCCTGGACAACAGCTTGAGCGCGTGCCGGTACAGGATAAGTGCGTCGCGCCTTCGTCTGTCTGTGGTGACAGAGACAAGTCTATGTCGACGGAGCCGGTGCTGAACCGCCTGCACAATAATGAGCACGATCAGCGCCGCCGACAGAATGTAGGCGATCCAGAACGAATAATGCCATCTTCGCAACGTCAATCGCGGCAAGCTGATGCGCATGGAACGGACCCCTTCAATCCACTCGTCCTTGAAATTGCTCGCGTTCAGTGAGACAAGTTCCACAAACTGCCACTGGTCCGTACGGTTGTACCCAAGGACGTCGCGGTACCATCTCAGTTGCAGCGAGAGGAGGTACCGGTTGACTCTTCCACTGAGCCGCCCGAGCCATGTGCCGGAGACAGGGCCGATCTCCTGCTTCGGCGACGGGTCGAAGATGACCCAACCATGCCCCGGGAAGAACGTCTCGACCCAGACATGCGAGAAATCCTGTCGCACGGTGTAGAACCTGCCGAACTCGTTCCATTCGCCTCCGCGGAACCCCGTGGCCACGCGCGCCGGTACACCAACCGCACGCAGCATCACCGCTGTCGCCGTGGCGAAGTACTCGCAATGGCCCGCCTTGGTGTCGAACAGGAACCATGCGAGAGGCGACGTGCCGGAAGGCGTCTCCGGTATGTTGAGCGTATAGCTGTAGCTTGAATTCAAGTACTCCACTATCGCCACGGCTTTGTCGTAAGGATTCTCCTTGTTGTCGGTGACTTCCCTGGCACGGTCCACGATACGGCGACCGATTCCCGGCCCCCTTCCAAAGTTATCGATATACGCGCGGCGGATGAGGTCTGGATAGTCCGTCGATGCATTTCTCAAAGCGTCCGGGTCGTACTGCGGGAGTACAGAATAAGCGGTGTAGCTGAGATTGCGCTGGGACTCCTGCGGAGTGCGCCACGAGTAGTCAACGGTATCGTAGATCAGGTAAGGAAAGTCGCCGCTCACACGGACAACATCAGGCATGCCGAACAGGACGGACGAACCCAATGTGTCAACGTAGATCACCTGCTCCAACAAACCTGTCAGATCGCCGATATGTCCCGGGCCGAACGTACCGTTCTCATCACCATCGTTCACCATCATTTCGCGCGTAAAGTCAGCGCTGCGCGGCGGTTTTATCTTGCTCCACTGCATCCCGTCATATATGTCCAGCGACATGCCCTTCCAGTAAAACGGACCGTCGAAACCGTTTGGATACTGTGGCAGTTCCGCCTTGAAGACGACAGTCGAATCGCCGAATATGCGCCCGTAAACGCGCAGATCAACTGTCTCGTCGAAACCGATACCCGGCTCACGCAGGTCGGTTCTGCCCAGAAACCCCGCCTCGATACGTGGTACCGTGTAGAAGAACCCTGCTGTGAGCAGAATAGAGGCCAGTGCGAGAACCAGCGTTCCGGAGAAGAACTGCCAATCCGCAATGCCCCGCTGTGCTCGGCCATCGTTGATCGTCCCGGGCTCGAGAACGCCGTTTGCCTCGATCTCTCCCTGCATGTGCAGCGTGGTCAGAGCCCAGACACCTGTCAGCGTGAACAGCAGAAACGCAACAAAGAACAGCGGCCCCGAAGTGAGTGCCGTCGCGGCCAGCAACTGGAAGAAGCTCATCATGTACATTTGGTGATAGTCCCCGCGCTTCTTCTGGTTGAGCAGCTTCGCCACCTGAATAAATATGACCAAATGGGTTATCGCGATCACAAGGTTTGTCGCAACCAGGTCGAAGAACAGGAACGGGATATACAAGGCCATCGGTATGTTCCACAACTTACCGTATAGAGGATATCTGGACGCTATCCGTTCGCAGATCGGCGAGAGCACGATCGCAAACAACCCCAGAAACAGCAGGGCTCCACCAAAGTACTCCGTCCACACAAGAGCGAGAAACCCGCATAGCGCAAACATGTGGGACCAAAACCTGAACTGTAGCGATAAACGCATCTGCTCCTCCGGTCGAGTACCCTGCCGGTTCAGGGAGAAACGATATTCAAATCTATCACTGTCGCTTCGAGATGGGCTGGCATTCTGGAGAATTTGTCCGCATCGGTTGTCACCAACACCTTTGCCCGGCTGGAACGGCCGTTCTGGCTCGGGACATAGGCAAACCCTTTCTGCGAAGACTTTGCCGGTTGTACGAGAGCCAGCACCGTGAGTATCCGGTACAGGTGGCTCTCACCTTCGCCGGCGGGAACTGTTTCCTCGCCCGTCACCAGTTCGACCTCATAACCGTGCCGAATATAGTGCGCGGCCAGCGAAGCACAGAACGTCACACCATTCTCGAAGAGTTCGAGCTGAGCCTCGCTTGGAGATAACCCCAGTCTCGTATCGAGGAATATGGTTATCCCTTCCTGACGCTCGTGCTCGAACTCGCGCAGCATCAGCTTGCCTTGTCTTGCCGTGGCTTTCCATGATATGAGTCGGGGATCGTCCCCATGGAAGTACTCCCGGATGCCGTAAAAACTCTGGCTGTGCCCCCGACGGCTCGAGAGCATCTCGCCTTCCCGGCTTATCCCTTCGAGCAGCGACGTGTCCACACGCCGTATTTCCGGAAACACTATGAACTCGAACCCTGTCCTGATTCGCCGTGTCCGATCGAGCGCGCCGAACGGGAAACCCGAACTGATATGGCAGGCGTCGACGCGATGCGCTCCTCGAGATCGGACGACGATATCAGTCTTGACCGTTGCAGCAGAACGGGCCGGCACCTTCGCCATAAATACTCTGCCGGTTTCCCCGAACGATGTCTTGTTGTCAACGTAAATGGTGTAGGAGGAGAAGAACCGTTTCCGGTTGTGGAGAGCTGTCGAGAGCGTGAATGCTTCGTTCTTGTAGACCTGTGCAGGAACAGTGTGTGTGGCCGAGAGACCGGACAGACATGTCCTCGACAGAAGCTCCGAGATCACCATGAAGCTCAGCATCATCCCCAGAATAAGGTAGAGCAGGTTGTTGCCGGTGTTCCATGCCGCCAGCAACACGATGCTGACCGAGACGATGGCTGCCACGCCGCCCCGCGTCAGTCGCACGCTACGTTTGCGGAACGCACGCAGGGACGTCGGTTTCGACAACTGACGCCGGGAACGGAAGAACGACATTATGGGTACTCTTACACCCTACAGGGGGACGGCAACGCTATCGACGATCTCTGTTACCACCTGCTCAGCCTCTTCAGAAACACGGCCGAGCGGTGCTCGCCTGCTCTTGAGCACGATCCGGTGTGCCAAGACCGGAACGGCCAAGGCTTTCACGTCGTCCGGTATGACGTAGTCGCGTCCCTCGACAAGCGCGCGCGACCGCACCATCTGGTAGAAATGAAGCGATCCGCGCGGGCTGATACCAAGCTCGATGGCCTCGTGTATCCTCGTCGAGCTGACTATCTTCATGATATAGTCTATGATGCTTTCGTCCACTATGACCGATTCGACGAGTCTCTGCAGCTCGACGACCTTCTCGCCGGTGAGCACCGGCTCGAGATGGTCCACCGGATGCAAGCTATCCTCGCGTTTGAGCAGCCTGATCTCGTCCTGTTCAGGCGGGTATCCTATCTTGATCCGCAGCGCGAACCGGTCGAGCTGCGATTCCGGCAGCGGGTATGTTCCCTCGTACTCTATCGGGTTCTGTGTCGCTAGAACAATGAAGGGTTCCGGCAGCCTGTAGGTCACGTTGTCCACGGAAACCTGGTGGTCGTTCATGGCCTCAAGCAGCGCGCTCTGGGTCTTCGGCGTTGTCCGGTTGATCTCGTCCGCCAACACCACGTTCGCGAAAATTGGACCATGCTTGAACTCGAAACTCAGCCCTTTTCGGTCGAACACCGGCACGCCGATGATATCGGACGGAAGCAGGTCGCTGGTAAACTGAATGCGCGCGAACGTGCAGTCGACCGACTTCGCCAACGTGTGTGCGAGCGTCGTTTTCCCGATACCTGGCACGTCTTCTATCAAGATGTTACCGCGTGCCAGCAGACCGGCAACGCACATCTTGATGACTTCCGGCTTGCCAAATACCACCGAACCCATGTTATCACGCAACAGCGCGATGTTCTTCTTGTATCCGTTGTCTGTCATGTATGCCGCCTTTCTCAGACACTGCGCCCCCTGGGAGGCGCAGGATTATCCGCAAACCCCATTCTACCATTTCCGACAGTGTTGTGCAACTGCCCCGAGCCCACCCGGCCGGATGGTTGTAATCGGACAGCCGATTTGGCATAATAGCGTCGGAGGGAGCGGATTGCCCAGAGTCGCTGCATTGCACACAGTTTGCTGGCGAAGAAGAGAAGACGATGGTTGAACCCGCACCGGATTTTGAGAGGTTTCGCACAGCGTTAGCGTGCCGTGAGCCTGACAGAGTGCCCCTGGCCGAGTTGAAGATGGACGAGGGGATCAAGGCGGCGTTTCTTGGCCGGCAGGTCGAGACGCTCGAGGACGAGGTTGATTTCTGGCATGCTGCGGGCTACGACTATGTCCGACTGCGTCCGCAATACAGGTTCCACCAGGGTGGATTTCGAGCCCACAAAGGCGAGTATACGCTCTATGGCGACGGCACCGAGGAGAGACGGTGGGCGGACGAAGGGCAGTCGCTGATCACTACCAGGAACGATTTTGAAGCGTTCCCGTGGCCTGGTCCGGACGATGCTGACTACTCGAAGCTCGAAGCAGTCGGCGATCTGCTTCCGGAAGGCATGCGTGTAGTGTCCGGGGTGACGGGCGTGTTCGAGGGTGTGTGGATGCTCATGGGCTTTGAAGGTTTCGCATACGCGCTTCGCGAAGACCCGGAACTCATCGCCCAGATGTTCGATCGGACAGGTTCGATCCTAATGGGAATCTTCGAGAACGCAATTGCGTACGATTGCGTGGGTGCAATGTGGCTCTCGGACGACATCGCATACACCGAGGGCTTGTTTATATCGCCCACGCTGCTCCGCGAGCACGTCTTCCCGTGGTACAAACGGATGGGCGACGTGTGCGCGGCTAACGGCAAACCGTTCCTCTTTCACTCGGACGGCGATTTGCGGCCTGTACTCGGGGACATCATAAGCTCGGGAGCAAACGCCATTCACCCTATAGAGCCCAAGGCGATGGACATCCGCGAACTGAAGGCAGAGCTCGGACGCAGGCTCTGCCTCATCGGTAACCTGGACCTCGGGGGAGTGCTGACTCGCGGCACACCGGACGAGGTTGTTGAAGCTACCAAATCGCTCATACGCGACGTGGGGCCCGGCGGGGGATACTGCGTTGGGTCGAGCAACACCGTGACCAACTATGTACCTCTCGAGAACTACCGGGCAATGATCGATACCACGTTGGAGTACGGCCAGTACCCGATAACGTCGTAGCCGAGAGCGAGGAGGAGGGACAAAGAGCTGAACGGAACGAGTGCGATTCAAAACACCGGACGCCACCTCGTCGAATTCACCGAGTACGCCGGCAGGCTCGTCCTGTTTACCTGCCGAACTCTCGGCACGCTCGTCCGGCCGCCGTATTTCCTGCGCGAGACTGTGCGGCAGATGTACTCGATAGGGGTGAAATCTCTCCCACTCACAAGCACCGTCGGGTTCTCGGTCGGGCTCGTCTTCGCGATGCAGACCGTTGGCACGCTCAAAACATATGGAGCGGTTAACCAACTCGCCACGCTCGTCGGCAAAGCGATCCTTCGCGAGCTCGGCCCGGTACTGACCGCACTTATGGTGGCGTCGCGCGCGGGTTCCGGCATCAGCGCGGAACTCGGGTCGATGAAGGTCACCCGCCAGATCGACGCGCTTGAAGTCTCGGCCATCAACCCGTTCAAATACCTTGTCATGACCCGTGTGGCCGCCTGCGTACTTGTCGTGCCGATGCTCGCAGTGATAGCCGACGTGCTCGGCGTCCTCGGCGGCTGGATAATAGGCGTGACGGACGCCGGTCTCGGCGCAGGCTTCTATTGGAGCACAACGCTGCACTATATCACTCTTGCCGACGTCTATCCCGGCCTGTTGAAGACGGTCTTCTTCGGGTTCCTGATAGGCATCATTTCGTCGTTTCACGGATTCAACGCGCGAGGAGGCACGGAAGGCGTCGGCGAAGCCACCACGACAACCGTGGTAGTGTGCTGCCTGTCAATAATGCTCTCTGACGTGCTCCTCACGAAGATATTCATTCGCTTGTTCGGGTGACAAAGACGGGCCGTATGAACTCCGAGATCGCAGTTTCGGCTGAGAACGTCAGCAAGAGCTTTGACTCGCAGCGCGTTCTTGAGAACGTTTCGTTCTCGCTTGTCAGAGGCTCGACGTTGGTCGTGCTCGGTGCAAGCGGCAGCGGCAAGAGCGTCATGATGAGTCTGCTCGTCGGGCTGATGTATCCGGATGAAGGAACGATCACCGTGCTGGGCGAAGAGGTCACCTCGTTCCGGCGGGAGAGCGACTGGACGAACCTTCGGCTCAAAATAGGGTTTCTCTTTCAGGGCTCGGCTTTGTACGACTCGATGACCCTTGCCGAGAACGTCGCGTTCCCGCTGGTGCAGCACTCCCGACAGTCCGGGGACGAGATCGAGCGGAGGGTGACCGAGAAGCTCTCACTGGTTGGTCTTGCCGGCGCCGAAGGCAAGATGCCGGCCGAGCTGAGCGGCGGGATGCAGAAACGAGCCGGGCTGGCCCGGGCGCTGGCGCTGGACCCGGAGCTTGTGATTTACGACGAACCGACCACTGGATTGGACCCGATGCGTGCGGACTCGATCTCGCGCCTTATCCGACGGCTCCAGAACGAACTGCACAATACGGCCATTGTCGTAACGCACGACATTGCCTGCGCTTACACCGTGGCAGACACGATGGTGCTGCTGCACAACGGCCGGATAATCGCCGAAGGCACGGCCGACTACTTCAAGACATGCTCCGACGAAGCTGTCAGACAGTTTGTGAGCGGCAGTTCCGAGGGGCCGCTTGAGATGGGGTGATGGCCTGTAGGCATCTGTAAGAGAAGGAGAGACAGAACATGTACAGAACAATGCGTCGCGTCGAACTGACGGTTGGCTTGCTCACACTCGTTGCTCTCATTCTTGTCGGGGTGGGGTCGCTCCTGCTGCTTCAAGAGAAGCGGGTCTTCGAGGACCGGTTCAGGGTGCTCGCCAACTTCGACAACGCCCGGGGGCTCCGACCGGGAGCGCCGATCTGGCTATCAGGTATCGAAGTGGGTTCCGTGCAGTCGGTCGTCTTCAACGCTGCCAACCAGGCTGAAGTTTCGATGTCGATCCGGACAAGTGTCCGGCAGCGAATCCATAAAGACGCCGCCGCCAAGATCGCCAATATCAGCCTGGTCGGCAGTGACACCATGGTCGCTCTGACAGCGGGCACCACGTCGGCCCCTATCATAGAGTTGGGAGACTACGTTGAGACCGTCGAAACCGTCGATATTGCCGCGGCGATCGATGAGTTGCGGCCCGGGCTCGAGAACTTTGCCGTTGTCCTCGAGAACCTCGAAACCATCACGAAAGACCTGAGCGATCCGAGCGGCGGGTTGAAAGCGCTGATCGACAACGCTGCAGAGATATCCAAAAGCATCAACGAAGGTGAGGGCGCTTTGGGCGCGCTCGTGAACGACGAACAGCTTCGAGATCGGCTGGTCAAATCCGTCGACAAGGCTGATTCATCGCTCGACCGCCTGCAAACCGTCGCTGCCAACCTCGAGACAACGTCGGAGACGTGGCCGGAGATCTTCGCAAAGGCCGACAACGTTGTGACCAACGTCGAACAGGAGTCTGAGAGGATCTCTGAAATGATCGCGGACGCCGGCGAGGTCGTCAAGAACGTCAGGAAGGCCTCGGACGACGTGCCCGAGATAGTCGCTACCGGCAAACGTATACTTGAAAACACCGAACGCATAAGCGATAATCTGCGCATAGCGTCTGGTGATGTTCCTGAACTTGTTCGGTCGGGGCAGGAGGGTGTTGACGAGGTGACTGACGTAGTCAAAGCCGCCAGGAGTGTTCCGATCATCGGCGGGTACTTGAGCAGAGAGAAGCCGCAGCAGAAGATAATCATTTACTGAACAGCATGAGACTCAGAAAAGCAAATCGCTCCTTTTCAGCAGCGTTCAGCGTTGGACGCGCATTGGCGGTGACTCTGGCAACATGCGTTGTTGTGGGGTGTCTCTCCGCGCCTCCAGAGGTCTCCCCGGCGAGGCGTCGTGCCGAACGGTATGCGGAGATGGGCTATGAACGTTACCTCGAAGGTCGGTACGTCGATGCCGTGCAACTCTACGACGAAGCGTTGTTGATCTATCAGGGGCTGGACGATACCGTGCGGGCAAGCGAGATGGTGGGCAACATCGCCAGCGTCCTGTACGAGATGGGCAGATATGATGCTGCCCGAGACCGCGCCTTCGCCGCGCTCGAAATGAAGACGGAGCTGTTGGACGTCAGGGGCATAGTGGACAATCTCAACCGCGTCGGGGTTATTGCCAGAGAGACCCGCGAGACCGAGGAGGCGAAACGCTATTTCATGCAGGCACTCGAGAGTGCGAGACGGAGCGGTTATGCTGCGGGGGAGGCCGCTGCGCTCAATAACCTCGGTACTGTCGCCGCCATTGAGGGCGACCCCGACAACGCTCTCGCTCTGCACGAAGAGGCGCTTGAGATGTTCCGGAAAGCACACGCTCCAGCCGGGGTGTCCAGCGCACTGGCGAACGTCGGGCACGCACACCTCGATAAGGGACAGTTTGGAGAGGGTCGCAGATACTTCCAGCGAGGCTTAAAGATTGCCAAAGACCAGGGGTTTCGACCAGGCATCATTAAGAGCCTCTGCGGCATGGCCGAGTCATACTTCAAGGAAGGGAAGCGTAGCGAAGCCATATCGTGGTACAAGAGGGCCGTGTGGGCCGATGCCGCCGTCGAGAGGCACGACCGTGTCGCGATACACTTGATTGCAATTGGCGACATCTACAACACCATCGGCGAGACAGAGAACGCAACCGATGCGTACCGAGAAGCGGCCGATATAGCCGAGGGTGCCGGGCTCAAAGAGCTTGCCGCCGAAGCGCAACAGAAAGCCGCCGACATTCCTTCCTCACAATGACATCGTTGCGGCTCGTGGGACTGAATTGTCTCCCGCATACACATGTGTCGGGTCTGCGCTATATCTCCCCCGGTACCTTGTCAGATTCACAAACTAGCGGCTGACGGAACCGTTGGTCTTCAACTGCTCAGTGCGCGTCCTGCGCAACTTGCGCAGCGTCTCGAGCCTGGTCTTGTGGTATGAATTGAGGGTGTCCGTCGGTTCCAGCTCCCCGGGTTTCTGGAGCGTGATCTCGTCGAACAGCTTCGCTCCGACGGGATACCCCCATTCGGTCCGGTCCCAGACAAGGAACAGGTCCCATACCTCGACGCCGTTTTCGTAGGCGTAGAAATCGGGGATCTCGTCCCAATAGACATACGTCACGCCCGCGAGTGGATCGTATTCGAGCGCTTCCGCAGTGAGGAAGTACCAGCCCGGGTATACGTTACGAAACCGATAGAACCCAAACGTGTCCGTGAGATAATCCCGCAGTGGGGCCTCGTAATAGATGTCGTCGGCACTGTATAGGGTGACCAGGATCAGCTCGTTCCCATCAGTGTAGTAGACAGGATACTCCCCGTAGACGCTCTCGTACGGGAAAAACGCTGCTCCTTCTATGGTCGCATACGGGCTTGGCTGAGGCGGTGGCTCCGGCGGGACAACAATGTCTATTTGGCAATCCTCGGCGTTCAGTGACAGAAACGCCACGGCAAGGGCTAAACCCACCACAGACCACTGTGGTCGACGGCTGGATGCGATGTGTTTGCGTATCATCGTTCTCACCTCCATATGCTCCCCTCGTCCGAACCCTGGTTGGACGATTCCGCTATACACCGAGACAACGTCAGACCGAACGGAAGCTTATGAGGCCAAAGAATAGACTGAGCCGTGCGGGCAAGGAGCCAAAGCCGTGAACCGGCGATAGTCCTCATCGCGTGTGTCCTTCTCTACCGCGGATTTCCTTTTCCTACTCTCTACTTACATTATGCCCGGAATACGCCGCGCTTGTCAAGTTTCGCAGAATGCGCGGTTTGCGAAACCCGGTTGATGGGGGCGGGCCCGTTAGCCGTCCTGCCGGATGAGTTCGACTCCGTTCAGTATCGGTCTCTGGCTCTGGGCAGTACCTGGTGCGTTCGATACCAGCTCTATCGTCAATATATCGGACACCTCGACGCCACGCAACTCTTTGATAAAAGCTATCTTAGGTCCGCCGACTGCGCTCACGATATCGAAGTCTCTGAGTACGAGATCTCCCTGGAGCTTGACATCGAAGCGCCGCGCGCCGGGTTTCGCATTCGAGAGATCAGCAAAATACAGCCGTACAGTATAGCGCGCAGGTGCGCTCGCGCCGTCCATCACCGGGATGGCGTACCTGGCCGGGCCGGAACATCCCGAAACGAACACCCACGGAACGTTCGTTCCGTCGACGGCGGTAGTATCCGAGTTGTACCAGAAGTATCCGGCGCCGTCAGCCACATGAGCCTCAATGTCGAGCCCGAGCGTGTGCCTTCCACCGGGGCGCGGGTAGCCCAACCACAACGTTCCGTCCTCCGATCTCTGGTCGCCGGGAGCACCGAGGTTGAGAGCAAGATGCTTCACCGGCAAGGTTTTCCCGCGGCGACTGAACGCGGACCAATTCTCCCGAGTTTGGGTAGGCACATACGCGATGGAGCTCTGTATGGGGTAGGCGCATGTGCAGCCGGAGCTGCCTTCGGGAACCAGCAACACGCCGCCCGCGGGAATCATATTGATCCAGCAGCCCGTTCGTATGCCGCCCCACGTTGCCTGTCCGGCATCGGTCGTCAGGTCGTTCATGCAGTGGACATTGGACCGGTAGAAAAGGCACGTGGCGGAGGCAGAGATGGTGCCGCAACCAGCCCCTCTGAACATGTCCCACGCGACCTGCTCGCCCGTTACCGGATGAGATCTGCTGACGGGTGCTCCCGTCCTGAGGTCAAACGCGTACGGCTCCGCGTAAATCGTGTCACCCACGATAGCCGGATGGCGTGTCTGTTCGCCGTGGTCTCCGCCCGTTGTCCAGTAGGGATGGAAAAAACTCCTGTCCCATATGGGTTTGCCGGTATCGGCCTCGAAGGCATAGAGGTAGTAGTGCACCTTGTTGTTCTTGTTCGACGTGCCCGTTACAAGCACGGTGTCCTGAGCATAGGCGAGGAACAGCATGTACTGACACGTGTCCTTGAGACTGTCGATTGGGCGATCCCACAGCCTCTTGCCGGTCTGCACGTCCAGGGCAACCAGCTTCGCGCGGCTGCTCAGCAACGTCTTCAGAATACTCTTGCCTTCGGCGTTCGCCACCGCTTTCGGGCTGTTGCTTTCGACGAAATACATGCGGCCGCCGCCCACTGCAATTGTCGGATTCACCATCACACCGTTCTTGTATGTCCATCGCACGTCACCCGTGCGCCGGTCAAGGCAAAACAGGTAGTCGCTCGTCACCATGCCACGGTAGATGTCGCTGTACTGGACCACTATGTCGCCAACCAGACTTATGTCGGTGTAAGATGCGGTCTGCTTCTGCCCCGTGCCGAAAAGCAGGTCGCCGGCGCTGCCCACGTACCCCCAGTGGCGCGCCTCTCCCGGCACGAGTTGAGGTGCTCGGAATGTGCGCAGCTCCTCCCCCGTATAGAGATCGAGCCCGTGGCACGTGTCACGCGCAACCACATAGACGCAATCATCCGTCACAATGGTGGTGCCGGCATCTCTCTGTGCAGCAACGCGCCGCGAGTCAGGGACAGCTACATCCCATAGAGGAGAGCCGTTGTACGCGTCTACGGCAATAACCCGGTTGTTCCCCGTCACGAACAGTCGGCCGTCCTTCGACAGAGGGACCGGACCGCGATGGTGGCGGTCGATCATCGGTCGCGGGCCGGGTTTGCCGAACCACAACACCTCCATCGGGCTCCGCAACAGCCCGTCCCCGCTGCACGCCGAGTTGCCCGCGTCGGCGTACTGATGCGTCCACTCGCCGCTTCCTTCGAGCTTGGCCCGGCGCATCACAGCCCACAAACCATTATCATCCCTTATCTTCCAGCGCGCCGCCGATGCTCCCAGCCAGCGCTCGAGCGTGGCACGGTCGAGCGCGTCCGCTCGGCTGGCAGCCGGTGTTGTTTGACCCAGGAACGCCACGCCCCCGCACGGTCTCAGCACACGGAATACTTCATCCACCGAACCCGGAAGCTCGCTCGACCTCAGCGCCGTATCGGACACGATCAGGTTCGCGAAGTAGTCGGAATACGGCAGATCCGAGAGGGGCTCGTGATGCACCACCGCTCTCACACCATACAATCCCGCATCACTGAGGGCTTTCCTCCCGATCCGCACCTTCGCTTCGTCTTCCTCGACGCCGACGATGTGCAGGTTCGTCCGCTTCGCCAGCTCGTACGCCAGACGACCTTCACCGCACCCGTACACGAGACAATACCCACGCTCGATTCCGGTCTCGGCCACGATCTGCTCTGCTGCGGAGGCGTACACCTCCGTCCAGCTATCGTTCGGGTAAGGCGACGCGTTTGCGACCACTGCGGCACGAGGTTCAACGGGCGAGCCCTTGCTGAAACAGTGGATGGCGCCTTTGTCCGTGCTGACAAAAAGTCGGCCGTTCGCCACTGCGAGACCGTACGCCTTCCCATCCACTGCGCCCGCCCACAGCTTCTCGCCGTTGGCCGCGTCGAATGCGGCAACCACCCCGTCTCCTCCTACAAGAACCACGTCACCCGCCAGGATCATCGAGCACGGCGTCTGCCACGGCTGCCGCCACGCGTACGTCTTGTCCTCAATCACCTCCAGCTGTTTGTCAAGCTCTTCTACGCGCGCGCTGAGCTTCTCAATCTGCTCATCGATCGGCATAAGGTCTGCACCGCTCGAGGTTCGCCGCTTCTTCCTGAGATCCCAGAGAAGAGCCGCTGGTCGGCTCCGCTCCGCTTTCAGAGCATCCCGCTGTTCGAGGACCGTGGGATAGGTGGCGCGGTCGATAGCGCACAACTCGGAATCCGTCAGCAGGTACGACACCTTGTCCGCTACGACCATGCGATGCCCGCGGAACGTCGCAATCCTGTCTTTTGACTGTCTGCTGAGCGTGAGCGTCCTGTTGGCGGGACCCGAAACAAGCCTGTCTTCTGTCAGGAGCGCGTAGGTCCCACCGGTGCTTTCGAGCCTCGTGACGTACTTCCCCTCCTGCCGGTCGAACACAAAAGGACTCGTTCTGCCGTTGGGCACGTACAATCTGCGTGCCGAGGCCAGCAGATACCCTTGCGGCGAGAATTCGTTCAGATCGTAGCTTGCCTCGTTCTGCCATAACGTGGAGCCGTCGGTTGCGTCGAGCGCGCAGACGTTGACGCCTTGCGACGGGAACAAGCCTGCGCAACAATAGGCGACACCATCGACCACCAACACACCCGTCCTTACCGGCCAAAGACACGTCATTCGGCCGTTGCCCACCACGTTTCGCTTCCCCGCCGCAGGCTTGTGTTTCCAAACGAGGGCCCCCTCTTCTCCGTCGAGGCAATAGACGAACCCGTCGTCAGAACCCACATACACCTTGCCTTCGGAGACCGACGGGGCAAGACGCACAGGAGCGCCGGTGACGAACGACCAGCGTTCTTCGCCCGTACCGGCATCCAGGGAGTAGACCGTATCGTCGGCGGACGAGCCGAAGTACACCGTGTCGCCCGCCAAAACCACGTGAAATGTATTGTCGAACGCGACCCGTCGCACCAGGTCATATCTCAAGTGCGCAAAGTCTGCCTGCGCGGGGTCCGGCCACGCCGGTTGGGGCGCGTGGTGCGACCTCCACACCCACACCTCGGTCAGCGGGACATCGAGGCGTTCGGGCGTGATCCCGCTCCGCTGATTGTCGTGCTGATACGTCGGCCAGTCTTCAGCACCGGCCCCCAAACACATTCCAACAACGACAGCAACAACAAAGACAACCTCTAACGTCGCACTCCTATAGCTCATACGAGACTCCTGCTGTGACCTTATCCATCGCGTTTCGCTGCTCGACCGATCCACATGCGGGACCGCCGGACATAGACTATCGTTCCAGATGCACGCATGTCAATGAGACTACCGACGGCAACCGGATTTCCATGGTGCGCACGAAGACGATGACGTCCACAGCTCTTTCGGAAGGTCTATTAGTCGAGGGCACCAAGCGGGTGGAGCGAATTCCGGAGCAGTGGGTGAACGAGGTGCGTCGCCGGGTTGAGGCGGGCCGTGAGTTCAAGCGAGCGGTGACAGAGGTATTTACGGCCAACGCGCAACTGCTGGTGTTGTGGCGCAAGCAGCAGGGACGGTGAGAGTTTCGGCTCGTGGCATCAGGGTGTATGCACGCAAGACGTTGGGGCTGAAGCGCTACTTTGGGCAGCCGGGCGACGGACGGGTCTACCCGGTGGTGGCGGCGTCAACGCTGCTGTGGGCTCAGGTGCTGGGCTATCTTTTGTGCGAGCCGGCGTATCATGCGGTATCGTCAACACAAATCCGACGGCACACAGATTGAAGCCTACTGGTTGACGGATTTTCCCGCTCGAAAGACCAGTTCAAGGACGCTCTACACCTGTGCCAAAGCCCGCTGGGAGATTGAGAACCAGGGATTCAACGAAGGCAACAACCACCACGGATTCGAGCATATACCCCACCATCATGCCAACAGCCTGTTCATCCATTGGCTACTGATCTTCCTGGCTCTTTGCATCGAGCGGCTCTTCCGCCTAAAGCACCTCCATCGCGGAACCCATCGTCCTCCAACGCCGATCCACCTGTTGCTGCTCTCACGGCACCTCCCTTTTGCGACAGCAGCTAGCGTGCCGGCCCTCTCCATCTCGCTGTTCACCGGCTGCTCTGTCAACCCTTCTCTTCACAGCTAAGACTCCCACGGCTTCCTCAGCTGATGCTGTCGCAGAAAACACCCCCCCTCTCATTCATCAGCTCAAAATCGCCCCATAAAGTCTATCTCCGCCGTTCCGGCGAACCGTAACACCCTAACCTTCCGAAACGGCTGAGTCAACGCGCGGCATGTTGACCGGGCGTCTCGTCCGTCGGTATAATGGTGTGGACGCGAGGAGGGACGTTGCAGAGGTGTGTGGTTGAACGGGAGGAGAGACATCTATGACGATGGCTAACCGGATAACGATGGCGCGCATCGTCTCCATTCCGGTGTTTGCGATTCTCGTTCTGAACTATACACCCGAACGCGACTGGATTCGACTCGTGGCGTTAGGCCTTTTTGCGGCAAGCGCGGCAACGGACGCTTTGGACGGCTTGGTGGCACGGCACTGGCACCAGAAGACGCATTTCGGATCGTTTCTCGATCCGCTTGCCGACAAGTTGCTCATAAACGTCGGGTTCCTGCTGCTCGCGGCGAAACGCGACCTGCCCGTTACGATTCCCGACTGGGTGACGGTCATAGTGCTTGGCCGGGACATCATCATCGTTGCCGGCGTTTGGTTCATCAGCCAGTTTCACGGCCCGCTGAAGTTCGAGCCACGCATACTGAGCAAGATCACTACGTGTTTTCAGATGGCATCGCTGCTTTCAGTGATGCTCGCGCTCGGGCTCTCGATGCCGCTGCTCTATGCGACGTCAGGGATAACAGTGCTGTCGGGCGCAGACTACATACTGGCCGGCTCGAAGAAGATATCCGAGCCGGCGGAATAGACAGAGAGTAGAGATGTCTCCAAAGAAACGTGTTGCTCCGACAGTGGCCATTATCGGCAGGCCGAACGTCGGCAAATCCACACTTTTCAACCGTATCACCGGGAAAGCGCGCAGCATCGTCCACGGCGAGGCTGGCGTTACTCGGGACCGGTCGTACGGCACGACGTCATGGGGCGGCGTTGAACTCCAGTTGGTCGACACCGGCGGCATCGTTGAAAACCCCATTGATCCAATCGAGAAGAAGATCCAGGCACAGGTACGTCTCGCGCTCGAACAGGCTGCGGTAGTAATACTGTTATGCGACGTGCGCGACGGGTTGAATCCTGCCGACGAGGTTATCGCAAACGAGCTGCGCCGTCTCGGCAAGAAGACGCTCGTCGCGGCAAACAAGGCCGACAATCCCAATCTGGGCATGGCGTCGAGCGAGTTCTACAAGTTAGGGTTCGGCGATGTGTATGCCATCTCTGCGCTGCACGGGAGCGGTGTCGCGGACCTGCTCGACGGTATCGTCGCTGATCTTCCGCAGAAGGTGGCCGCTGTCCAGCCGGACCATAAACAGGTCTTGAGAATTGCCATTGTCGGCAGGCCGAACGTCGGCAAATCGACTCTGATCAATGCGCTTGTGAACGAGGAGCGAGTCATTGTCGACGATAAGCCGGGGACGACGCGCGACGCGGTGGACATATCGTTGACCAGATATGGGAAACAGTATGTGCTCGTCGACACAGCCGGGGTCAGACGCAAGTCGTCCGTAAAGAGACAGGTCGAACGGTTCAGTGTGAACCGAACGTTGCGCACGATCAGAAACGCCGATATCACCATACTCATGTTTGATGGTGGCGAGGGCGCTGTCGAGCAGGACTGCAAGATAGCGGGTCTCGTCAAGGATGCCGGAAAAGGGTTGATCCTCGCTGCAAACAAGTGGGACACCGTCGAAGGGAGGGAAGAGCGGTTTAAACAGCTTACTGAAGAATGCAAACGGAAGTTCTCGTTCGTCCGGTTTGCGCCGCTGCTGACGATATCGGCTCTCGAACGAAAACGTATCTTCAGGCTTTTCGATCTGGTCGATCGGGTGGCCGAGGAATGCTCGAAACGTATCCCCACCCACGCGCTCAACAAACACTTCGAAACCGCGAAGCTGCTCAACCCGCCGTCGCGTAAAGGGCGTGCTGCAAAGATCTATTATGTCGCACAGACGGATATCAACCCGCCAACGTTCATGCTGTTTGCAAACAACGACAGGCTTATACACTTCAGCTATCTGCGGTACCTCGAGAATTCGCTGCGGCAATCGTTCGGGTTTCGAGGGACGCCGCTGAAGTTCATCGTTCAGGGGAAGGGGTGATCGGATCGTGACCTGGCAGGTGTGCGTTGCGCTTGTTGCGGCCTACGTGCTCGGGTCGGTTCCGAGCGGATACTGGCTTGTGCGCGTCTGGAAAGGCATAGACATACGCACCATCGGCAGCGGCAACATCGGCGCGACAAACGCCATGCGGGCGGGCGGCAAGGCAGCCGGGATTATCGCGCTCGCCTTGGACGTTGTCAAAGGGTTGGGTGCCGCGCTGGCCCTGGGCAGGTTCGGCGCGTCGGCACCAGGCGCGATACCGCCGGATGTTGTCCCGCTTGCCACCGGCCTGGCGGCGATAGTGGGCCACAACTGGACCATCTTTCTCCGTTTCAAAGGCGGCAAGGGTGTGGCAACAAGCCTCGGCGTGTTCGTCGGAGTCCTGCCAGTTCCGCTGGCCGTGAGCGCGGCGGTGTTCGTCATAATGGTCTACCTGTTCCGCTACGTCTCGCTTGGCTCGGTCAGTGCCGCGCTAGCGTTTCCGACCCTCTCAGCGATCACCGGTGCTCCCAAGACACACATCGCATTTGCCGCGATCGCCTCAGCGATGCTCATCTGGCGGCACAGAGCGAACATGTCCAGACTTCTTCGCGGCGCGGAACACAAGCTCGGCCAGCCACGAAGAGAGAGTTAGAGAAGCATTCCCGTCCGGCAACACCTGCCGTTTCGCATAACTACACAGCAGAGTGTTCTCGTTCCCACGATCATCCGTGGGAACGAGGTCAAACCACTTCTCTTCCACACAGCGCAATTGGATCGGAGAAGCAGTCCCCCGATTCGCTCGGCAGTCTTGGCAACAACATGTTGAAAGACCGGTGTTGTGACGCCGCGGAACGTGGCGACCAGGCAATCAGGTCGCTTTGAGAAACGGGCTTCGAAGGAGCCATCGCTGTAGCGATGCAACCGCAGTGTGGACGTCGAGGCGTTCCACATGATAGAATAACCCTCGGAGAGGTGGCTGAGCTCGGTTGAAAGCGGCGGTCTCGAAAACCGTTGGGCGGATTACCTCCGTCCCGGGGGTTCGAATCCCCCCCTCTCCGCACACAGAAAGAGAGGGAGTTGATCTGCCCCCAGTAACGGTGCCAGGGATTAGGTGAGAGCAAATGGCGTTGTCATGGGGTGCTTCCCCGCATCAGCCGGTCCCGCGCGGCCTGGACAGTGAATTCCGCACTGTTGAACGAGCGGGTATGGTGCGGTGTGCCATGCCCAGTGAAATCCCCCGCTGACTGTTCTACTATCTATATCATCTCGCGTGATGCGCCGGTAGGCATAGCGCCCGTACTGCTCGGCCAACTCAACCATTCGGGTGCCTCATAATCCATTTCACCTGGCAGGAACGGTGGAGTGAGCCCGAATTTTCTCTCCCCAGGATTTGACTCGATCTTTGTCCACCGCCGTCATGTGGTCTAACGTGTATTCTCTGTTAATTCGTTCACTTAGGGAACTGCCGTAGGGGTGAAAAGGCAAGAGTTCTACTTGCTTCAGATTGCGGCACTGTGAGGCAATCTCTCCCAATGCGGCAAAGTGATCGTTGCGGTCGTCTAGACCGGGAATAATGGGGCAGCGCAGGTTGATTTGCGCGCCCGCGTCGTCCAATTCGAATAGGTTATCGAGGATCGATTGGTTGTCCACGCCGGTGTGTTCTCGGTGTCTATCCGGATCGGTTTCTTTGATGTCATAGAGGAAGAGGTCCACATGTTGCATGATTTCCAGGTATCGTTTCAAAGGCGCGTAACCGTTTGTGTCCAGGCAGGTGTGTAAACCTTCGCTCCGGGCTGCTTGGAGCAGGGCTTTGGTGAACTCGTATTGAGTCATCGGTTCGCCTCCGGAGATAGTGAGTCCGCCTCCGGAATTCTAGAAATACGGTTTGTCCTTGAGTACGATTTCCATGACGCACCAGAGAATGCGCCCAGGTCCGCGAATCCGCAACGGAAAGGTGATTTCGACGTCGTTGTCGAAGCGGCGGGCTCACAGTCGGCACTCACTCTATGTGGAGAGTTGGTGGCACAGCACGGCCAAATCAACCTCGTCGGCTATCACGAATCCGAGAACGGCATGCGGACCATCAATATGCAGCAGTGGAACTACAAAGGCATCGACGTGGTCAACGGGCACGTCAGGCGTAATGATGAGAAGTTCGAAGCGATGCGGGAAGCCGTCGCCCTTGCAGGTCGAGGCCTATTGCGTCTGGAGCCGCTCGTGCAGTATTATCCCCTCAGCATGACCGAACAGGCGTTCCGTGACACCATAAACCAGAAAGAGGGGCTATTCAAAGCGGTGCTGGTACCAGACGATCCGGCAGCCTAGCGCTCGCGCAGGACATCCAGCCGACACCCTTGACCTTGTCTGATGCCTCTTGTTGGAAGGGAAAAGAATGGCAGATAGAACAAACCCGAATGATCGTCCGAACATCGTCTTGATGGTCTCTGACGACCACGGGAGAGAGACGGTCGGTTGCTATGGCAATCCAGTTGTCCAGACACCGCACCTGGACCAGCTTGCTGAAGACGGTGTGCGCTTCGTGAACAGCTTCTGCACGACGGCGTCCTGCGCCGCAAGTCGCTCGACGATCCTCACGGGTCTGCACAACCATGCCACCGGCACCTATGGTCATACGCACGGCAGACATCACTTCGCCTGCTTCGACGACGTTCAGACGCTGCCGGCCATGCTCGGGGAAGGCGGCTACCGCACCGGCCGTGTCGGGAAGATGCACTACGCTCCCGAGACGCTGTTTCCGTTCGACTGGGGACATCCCGACCTTTTGTTCGGGCGCGACGATGTGCGAATGTCAGAAGCGTGCCGGGAGTTTATCAGTGGACCTGAACCGTTCTTTCTATACTGGTGCTCGCACAACCCACACCGGGCGGGCCTGGTGGAAAGCCACCCGTTGCGACCAGACAATTTCGGGAACCCGCCCGAGCGGTTTCCCGGGGACGAAGAGCAGACGTATTCGGAACAAGACGTTGTCGTACCACCTTTTCTGAGCGACACTCCGGAGGTGCGCGCGGAACTTGCCCAGTACTACCAGTCGGTTTCCCGTCTGGACCGTGGCGTGGGTCGCTTGATCCAGATCCTGAAAGAAGAGCAGAAGCTCGATCATACGGTGATCATCTACATCTCGGACAACGGCTCACCGTTTCCGGAGGCCAAGACAACGCTGTACGAGCCCGGCATGTGCCTCCCCTGCATTGTGCGGAGCCCGCTGCATCAGAACCGCGGGACCATCTGTGACGGGTTGATCACCTGGGCGGATATAACCCCGACGGTACTGGACTTCGCGGGATTGTACGAGGACGAAACGCGATTCCACGGGCGTTCCTTCAAGCGTATCATAGACGAAGAGAGCCCGACGGACTGGCGTGACGAAATCTACGCGTCGCACACGTTCCACGAGATCACCAACTATTACCCGATGCGAGTGATCCGCACCAAGAGGTACAAGTTTATCTATAATATCGCGTGGAAGCTGGGCTACTCGTTTGCGAGCGACCTGTGGGAGTCGGCGTCCTGGCAGGCCACAGTCCGAGAAGGAGCCGAGAGGTTTGGAACCAGAACCGTCGATGCATACATCCACCGTCCACGGTTCGAGTTGTACGACTTGGCGGCGGACCCCAATGAGGTAGAGAATCTGGCGGAGAATCCGCACTGTCGCCAATTGGTGGAGACGTTTGTCGAGAAGCTTAAGGGGTTTCAGACAGAGACGGAGGATCTCTGGTACCACAAATGGACCTATGAGTAGTCCCCCGGTGTCCTCCAACCATCAAGTCCAGCCGACAACCGAAACGCCGCGGTTGGTTCTCATGACTGTCAACGGGTTAAGGAGATGACAGGGAGAGACCGATGACTTCAAAGGAAAGAGTTCTTACGACCATCGCGCATCAGGAGCCGGACCGCGTTCCGGTTAACTACTACGGCAACGCCGGCATCGACCGGCGATTGCGGGAGCACTTTGGCTCTGACGACATTCTAGACGCGCTTGGCGTGGACTTCCGTCAAGTAAGCGCTCCCTACAAGGGACCGCGTTTGCACGAAGACAAAGGGGATATTAAGGTTGATGAATGGGGCATCCACAGGCGATGGGTCGAGCATGAGTCAGGCGGGTACTGGGAGTATTGTGAATGGCCTCTGACGCACGCCACGCTCGAAGAGATCGAGGCGTGGGCAATGCCGAACCCCGACCATTTCGATTATTCCGGGATCGTCGATGCCTGCAAACAGATCAAAGACTACTGTGTCACCTGCGGCAGTGCGGGGTTACCCGATACCATCAACGGCTGCGGTATGCTTCGCACGATGGAGCAGGTGTTGGTGGACCTGATAACCGACGATGAGGCGGGGCTCAGGTTGATCGACAAGCGAAACGAGATCAGGCTCGAGGTCGTGGCTCGTACGCTGGAAGTCGGCGGAGGGAAGATTGATATCTTGTGTTTGGGCGAGGATTTGGGCACCCAACGCGGTCCCACGATCAGCCTGGAACTGTTCCACAAACACATCCGGCCGCGCATCCAGAAGTACGTGGACTTGGCAAAAAACTTTGACATCCCAACAATGTTTCATTCCTGTGGGTCAAGCAGTTGGGCGTTCGACGACTTCATCGAGATGGGAATCGCCGTTGTCGAGACTCTCCAGCCTGAGGCGGCTGACATGAGTCCGGAGTATCTGAAAGGTCGTTTCGGTGATAAGTTGGCGTTCCATGGATGCATTTCCACGGCGGGACCATTGGCATATGGGACGCCAGAGGACGTGGTGAGCAACGTGCGGGAGACGCTCGAGATAATGATGCCCGGCAGCGGGTACATCCTGTCCCCCACCCATCAGGTGCAGGACAACACACCCACCGAGAACGTCGTCGCGATGTATGACGCGGCCAGAAAGTACGGCGTGTATCATAGGTGAAATGGCACCCGGCGCACAAGACGATCGAGCCGACGCGGAATTGGACGCCACTCCGCTTGAGATTGCTCCTGTTGGACAGGGAAGGATTGTACGAGAATGAGTAAGCAAAGACCAAATATCCTGCTGATAACGCGGTGGTGGTGCGGATCATCGAGTATAGGTTACAAGACGTCTGCGACTCTGAACAACTCTATCGCCTGATCACCACCATCTTGGCCCCTGCCCAAACACCCCCTCAGGAACTGGCTGCGTTGTACCGCGAACGGTGGGAGGTGGGAGATAGAGGCCGCGCTCGAGGACGACGTCGACCCTGACAAACGCTCTTTCATTCACGTCCTGCACGTAGTGCGACGCAAACTGACCCATTTCGTCGCTATTGTCCGCTCGGGACAGGAAAGCGTTTCATGAATCCGTTTCTCGACGAGACCCTCGAAGAGCGTGTCGTATCGAGCCGCGGCAGACGAAACCCACGAGGAGTCAAACGCGAGATGAGCGACTATCCCATACGATCACAAAACAAGCTAACACCCAAGCGCATCGACATCCGCAACCACATCAGGATCGTTGAGTAAACAGTATTGCCCGTAGGGCAGTCTCCCGAAAGAAGCGAGGTGACGGCGCAACCCGTTGGTTGATCAGTAGGTTACAGGAACCTGCGCGCCGTGCTAACGGTTCCGTTGTCGGACGCTCCTGCTTTCTTGCGGGTGACAGAAGGGAAGATGTTCGGACCATGCATCCAGCAGCCAAAAGTATCGGAAATTCGGCCGATATCCCCGAGACACGTGTTTGTGGTGGGTGGCGGGAAGAAAGTTCTTGACATTTGCCGCTTGTTTCATTATAATTGGTTCTGCTCTTTGAGGTAGCGGACAATTCGAAGCCGCGTTGCGAGGTTACGTAGCGGGGTGATGGCGGTCAAAAAGTCGAACTCTTCACTGTGTGGAAAGGGGGCAAATCCATACCTGTAAAAAGTTGTTGACACGGTTTGTGTTGTGTGGTATACTTCTGTGCGTTTTTGGGAGGCGCTCGGTTGAATGATTCGGCGCAAGGTCGAATCGTCACGTGGGCGCGTGGACTGTGTGAGTTTGTCTGAATCGTTAGATTATGGTAAGCGACAGACAGTTGGTCTTAGGAGGCCGCGCCGTTAACGCGGAAGGAGAAACGGCGGTATCCACGAAAGAAACGAAAGGAGAAGCAAAATGGGGAAGGCAACTAGACTAGGGTTAGGGGTAGTTTTCGCGGCGGCGGCTCTGATGAGCCTGTGCTTCGGATTGTTGCCAGGAGCGGCGACACTATCTCTACGCAACGTGTTGTTGGCTCAGGAGGCCACGGGCGTCTATCTGGGTTTGGGCGAAGACGTAGGGGAGTTTGTGTTTGAGGACAGGGAAATCGTTCTGGTTCCCGGTCAACAGCAGATCCTCAACGCGGCGGCAGTGTACAGTCCGCCGGAGCTTTTGCCGCCCGAACCGAGCATATATGTCGTGGTCCCGCCAGAGCTGGGTACCATCACCAGCAACACACCGGACATGTGGGTAACGTTCACGGCAGCACAGCCGCCAGGGAAGATAGCTCTGGCCGAAGGCACGATCGCGGTCAACTTCAATGGCGTGCTCAGCCAGAATGTAGCTGACACGACAGTTGCGCAACCGGCGTCCGATGTGACGATAGTCGCCCCACAAGACGGTGACACGGTTTACGTGATACCGATCCAGGCGGGCACAATCCTCACGCCGTACCTGCCGATTCGCTCTCGCACGGACAGCCCGCTCGGTACCGACAGGGTGGAGTATCGGCGTGACGTTACCGCTGTGCTGGCAACGGATACAGACACGCCCTACGACGCCTTCTTGCCGGTCAAGGTCGATCCTCCGACGATCAGCTTTGGTCTCCCCCTATTTCAGGGTGACAGCGTTTTGATCGCCGCTTACCTCTATGCGCTGGGGAACACAAGCGGTTTGCCTGACGATATCGACGAGATAACCGTCGATGTCGCCGCACTGCCGGCGGACGCCGACGATAACGGCATTCCGGACAACCCGTTCGACATTCAAAGCCTGGCCATCGGTGTACGGGAAGGACAAGAATTGGGCGACCCGGTAAACATCCTTGTGGCGGAGGTGCCGGCCGATCTTGCAGCGCCGATAAGCTTCCTGACGATGGATCAGGTGGAGATCGAGTTCCCGGCCGATTTCGCTTCCGGTGTGAATTGGGAGGGACTCGGCTACACTGTTGACAATGTGGTTCAGCTGGAGTTGGTTGTCAGAACGTCGCCGGGCATTCTCGGCATACACGGGCTTACGACAGCCTTAGACCTTGCGACTGCGTTTCCGGGCACTGCGGCGGGGCCTGTGGTTGACATCCATCTGCTCGCATTGATGGACGATGCCGCGGAACTCGAGATAGACGACTTCGATCTGCCGGTGACGTTGCGGATACCGGTTGACGACATCGACGCGAACAACCAGATAGTGTTCACTGAGACCGATCTCGACGCAGCATACAATACAGCCCCGACGACCAGTCCTGCCGTATTCGAGCAGCTCGCTGGCGGCGTTGCCGAGGAGGAAGGGCTTGCGGTCATCGAGGTGAATGACTTTACCGCGTTTGTGCCGCGGATTATCAACGGCGCGCCGGCGATTGGCTTTGTGAATCCGGCGGTGGGCTCAGAGGCCGGCGGCACAAACATCGGCATCTTCGGTGACGGGTTCCAGGCAGGCGCGGTTGTGGAGGTCGGCGGTGTGCCGGCGCCCGTGCTGGGCGTTCTTCCGACAGTGATCGGGGCAGAGACAGGGCCGCTTCCGGTCTATGGAGATACGGCTGTTGATGTCGTGGTGACCAATCCGGACGGTTTGTTCGACGTCCTGGTTGGCGGATACACCTACTTGGCGGAGCCGCCCAACATTCTCGACATTGACCCGGCCGAGGGCGCGCTAGCCGGCGGCGATACCGTGACGATACTCGGTGAGTTCTTCGACGACGACATCCGCGTCATCTTCGGCCCCAACGAGTCGGGGAGTGTGACGTTCCAGAGCATTACTGTTCACACGGCCGAGCTGACGGTGATAACCCCGCCGGGCGACGACATTGGTTGCGTTCCCGTGAGCGTTGTCAACCCCGGTTCCGGGCTGTACAACGTAGTTCCGGACGGTTTCTGTTACTGTGCGGCGCCCGAAGTTACCGGCGTGGCTCCGAGTGAGGGTGAGGAAAACACGCAAGTAACCGTCTCTGGTAATAACTTCCGCGAGCCGCTCACCGTGACCTTCGACAGTGCAGAGGCGTCGATTGTGACTGTCAACACTCCCGAGGGTTGGGTAGATGTATTGGCGCCCGCCGGCGAGGGTACGGTCGACGTATCGGTGACGACGATATGCGGTACCGGCACGCTCGAAAGCGCGTTCACGTACGCAATCCCTTGTGTTTCGGTCACGGCGATCGATCCTGATGAAGGTCCGGACGTCGGCGGCACGGACGTGACGATCACCGGTTCGAACTTCGATCAGGGCGCCGATGATCTGACAGTCGAAATCGGCGGTACCGAGGTCACCAACCTCGTGGTGGTTTCCACCACGGAGCTAACCTGCACGACGCCTGCCGGTGAAGCCGGCCCTGCGGACGTTACCGTGAGTTCCGCGTTGTTGGCGTGCAGCGATACGCTCGTAGGCGGGTTCACGTACCAACCGACGCAGGTGGCGATCACCGTCGGCGTTATCGGTGCGAATCCGGGCGACGCGGTGGCATTGCCGATAGATATCGCGTCGGATAATGACGGCCAAGCGTCGACGGTCAGCTTCGATCTCGTGTTCGATCCGACCATGTTGGCGCTTGACACCAGCCTTGGCAACAACGGCATACTCGACGGTCCTCCGACCGACGCTGCCGGCAAGGACGGTTCGATCAACGTACCGTCGCCGGGTCTCGCGAAGGTCGTTATCGCCGGGTTCAACACGAACTCTATCGGTGATGGCCTGCTTGCAAGCGTTGGGTTCATCATCGATCCTGGTGTTGCCGTGGCGACCGTCATACCGGTAGACATCCAAAACGCGGTGGCCGCCGATCCAGGCGGCAGTCCCAATATCACCGCCGGTCTTGACGGCGCGGTCGTTGCCACGCCGATTGTGACCATTACGGCCATCGACCCGAACACGGGCGATGTGGCTGGTGGACAAACAACCACCATAACCGGTAGCGGGTTCCTCGCCAGCAGCATGTACGTGCTGTTTGACGCTGACCCGGGCACCGACGTCACCGTGATAGATTCGAACACGCTGACAGTGGTTACACCGATGCACGCTGAAGGTGCCGTTGACGTCACTGTCGGCATAACGGGTATTCCGTTCGCAGATTGGAACCCCGTGCTGCTAGGCGGATACACGTATACAGTTGTACCGCCTGACGTAGTCGTTACGTCGATAGACCCGGCTGCCGGGTGTGCGAACGTGGCGACACCGGTGACGATCACCGGGGAAGGGTTCGTTGCGGGAGCGGTGGTGACAATAGGTGGTGTTCCGGCCACTGATGTTGTTGTGGTTTCGGATACCGTGATTACCGCTGTCGCACCGGCAGGAACTCCGGGTGATGCGTTGGTGGTTGTGACCGTTGGCGTACTCTCCTCCGACGATCAGGTGTGCTTCACCTATCTGGAGGTGCCGGAGATCACCAGAATCGAGCCCACTGGCGGCCAGAGACCCGGCGGCAACGTCATTCTGTTCGGCGATATCCTCAGCAGCGACGACGTGGTAACGTTCGACGGTGTAGCAGCATTCACGTTCATTGCCGTCGACGGCGACCTAGGCGCTGTTGGTGCGATTGTTCCTGCTGCACTGCCGTTTGGGTTCGTGGACGTCGTTGCCACGGATGGCACGACCGGATGCTCGTCGGCACCGTTCACGTTCGAGCTCGTCCCGATTACACCGCCCGACATCGAGTCCATAACGCCGGCTGAAGGCTGCATGACAGGCGGCACGGCGGTTACCATAACCGGTACCGGGTTCAAGGCGGGTGCGACCGTGACCTTCTCGAAGGACGCGTTCTCGGCGGATGCGACCGACGTCGTGGTCAACACCACCGAGATAACCTGCCTGACGCCTGCGAAGACGGAAGGCTGCTGCGTCGACGTGACGGTGACCAACTCTGACACTGGTGCCGACACGCTCGTGGAAGCGTTCTGTTACCTCGAGACGGTGACCATTGATGACGTATCACCTGCCACCGGCCCGGCGATAGGCGGTCCGCAGATAACGATAACCGGTACGAACTTCGTGCCCGGCGCGACGACGGTCATGTTCGATTCAGTTGTCGCGACGATAGTGAGCATCAACGGCACTGAGATCGTTGTGTACCTGCCGAAGTACGTCATACCGGATGGTCTCAGCCACGTCGATGTTGACGTTGTTGTCACGGTGGATGACAGTATTGTTGAACCGTGCAACGTGGCGACGGAATCGTTCCGGTACCTGCGCAACATCCAGGATCTCGGGCTGAATCCGGGTGACGTCGCCATCGGTAAGGTTGGTCCTGTCGATGTCGCGATAGTGGCCGTGCCCGGTTGTCCGGCGGACGACACCATCGTCACGCTGCCGGGCGTTACGATCACGATACCGTGCCAGCCTGGCGGTCTGGTGGCGTTGATAACCGCCTCGGCCGATCTGGCGGATCTGTTCCCGGATCTCGACGCGATAGGCGAATCTGCCGGCGCGAGGTTTGTCGACATCAACTTCGTGGCCGCGGACGGCACCGACTTCACCGGTACGTTGCCGGGTCTGCCGGTCACGATAGACTTCGACGTTGATGCGAGCGGTCTGACGGTCGAGCAGATACTCGACCTGAACCTGGTCGCGGCCGACACGGACTATGGTCCGGATAATCTGTTGGCAAACGCCTTCCAGTCGGTGCTTGGCGCGAACGCGCTGACGGTCAGAGACGTCGGTCCGGTGTTGCTTGATGCGGCTGGCGAAGTGCTGGATCCGGAAGCCGAAGGGTTCGATCCTGCGGACATCGCGGTTGTGCGCGTCCAGCTCAGCGAGTTCTCGATTCTCAGCGTTGCCGTGCAGGCAATATGTGAAGTCCCGTGGGGATCCATCCTGACGCTGATGGCGGCCATACTCGCGCTGCTCGGTGGACGTGACGGCGGCGGCGGCGGCGGCGGACCGTGCTTCATCGCGACCGCAGCTTACGGCACGCCGTTGGCCGACCAGATCGACCTGCTCCGCGCGTTCAGAGACGACGTGCTGCTGAGCAACGCGGTAGGCACCGCGCTGGTCAACACCTACTACACCTACAGCCCGGCGATAGCCGATGCCATATCGAGCAGCCCGGTGCTGAAGGCCCTGGTGAGACTCGCGCTGACGCCGTTCTTGCTCATCGCCAGATACTACATGGTCATCATGGCCATGGCGCTGGCAAGCACGGCAGCATTCGTCGTGAGGCTGCGAAGGGTTAAATAGAGCAATACGAAACGAAGAAGCTCCGGCTTGGGGGCAATCCCCCAGCCGGAGCTTCTGTATTTGGAACTTGTTCCCATACCTCCAGACGTGCCTATTCAACTGCAAGCAGGGGCCTAGCGGTCCTTAGCATTCCCAAGTTTGTCCCATGTGGGCGGACAACCATATCAATAACGTTTCCCCAGGAAAGTGCACAAGAGCAGGAAGTTCCCGTTCTTGACTCCAGCGCTAAAGCGTGAGCGTGTCGTGTAAGAAGCACACGTTTTGATGAGTCTAGCGCCACGAGTATGACTGGGCAACTTCATGATTGGCGGCACTAACACGTGCGGCTAAGGGTATGGTTTCATGAGTGTACAGCGCCACGAGGGAAGAAGGGAGCACGATAAAGGTCCTCCGAAACGCCCACATTTAGCCGTCGCATTCGTCCTGGGCGTTGTTGACCTGACCGCTCTGGTCATATCCTTCCTAGGGCCCCTGGACATCTCCGTGGAAGAAATCTCTCTCTTGGCGTTGACAAACCTTGCTGTGCTATCTCCGTTCTACAAACATGCAAGACTAGCTAAACTCTTGGAACTCTCAAATATCGAGCACGAGATGAAGGAAGCTCGCAAGGAGCTTGGAGACGTTCTTCACAGTATCAATGTCATGCGCCAAAACATCAACATAAGCCAGTTCCAATTTGAAGGACTACAGCCCAAGGGCGGGACAGTGGAAAAAGATCTTGTCGAGGCAACCGTGGCAGGAAGAAGCACGCGGGACATCGATTCTGCCCTGGCAGAGCTATGTAGACTCGCGGCCATGACGGACAAGCAGAGGCAAGAAGAAGGCCTAACCCAAAGGGGCCGGATCAAGGAGATGTGCAAACACTTGGAGGTATTGGCAGATCGCGAGTATCCGCTTGCGCAACAAATGTTGGAAGAGTTGAGGCGGTGGCTGTGTGACTGTCAGCATAGGCGATATGACTAGCGAAGAATGACGAATGCCTGTGGGTACGTAAAAGAGAGGGCGTCAACGGTCGTGGCTCAGCTCCTTGCGGCTCTCGAACCACTCTTGCTCCGACATGGTAGCGGTGCCGAACCCCGGTTCAGAATGACGCCTACTCACGGTACGCCGTTGGCCGACCAGATCGACCTGCTGCGTGCGTTCAGGGATGACGTGCTGCTGAGCAACGCGGTAGGCACCGCGCTGGTCAACACCTACTACACCTACAGCCCGGCGATAACCGATGCCATATCGGGCAGGCCGGTGCTGAAGGCCTTGGTGAGACTCGCGCTGGCGCCGTTCTTGCTCATCGCCAGATACTACATGGTCATCGTGGGGATGGCCCTGGCAAGCATGGTGGCATTCGCAGCTAGGCTCCGAAAAGTAAGATAAAGGGACGTTGGTCCGGTGTGTGGGCAGACGCGCACGCACCGGCCAACACCTTTGTGGTGGAGGGGTCTGGATGCGCCAGAAATGTGTGAGCACGGCTTATTGCATATGTGTTTGGGATAGAAGGAGTGTAGGGAGCTGAAGATGAGAGTGTGGCTAATGCTATGACACTCAGATCATCCCACTTGTCAAGGAGCACGTTGTCTTGGATATTGGCAAGTACACAGTCCTTCTGATCGCGATCATCGTCGTCGCGGCGATAGCTCCTGATTTCGCTCTTGGCGACCTCTGTGGCGCGCTCGTCATTTCAGCAGATCCTCTAGCAACTGGAGCGCGGATCTGGATGTTGTTTGCTGCAATATACCTTGATATAATTCATCTGGTACACAGCCTCAAGCTGTTTGTAGCTCGGCTAAGTGGCGCGCTCGGTAAACGGCAGACTTCTGGAGACATTGGACAAGCAACGATAGCGGGTAAGCGGGCCAAGAAGTCCCTCGCTGTCGTCTTCACCTTATTGTCGCTTGACGTAGGGTCTGTCAGCCTTCGCCTCTTTAGGGTGATCGTGCAACGGTCCGTGGAGAAGCAAAGAGAAAGGGTCAAACGATGACAATGAAATTCACTCTACGTGGCGCTATTTTTGTGGTGGCTGTGTTGCTCTGTGGAACTGCATCTGCCGAGAGGAGGGATGCCGTGGACATCGGATCCGAGAAGCAGCTTTTCATAGACGACGCGCTGATTGCGGAAGCGGAAAATGTGACCCTGACGATGAACCCTCCGCGCAAGACGGGTGAGAGGTGCATCGTTGCCGACAAGCCCTGGGAGAGCCACCGGGTTTGCGCCTACAACACGGTTATCGAGGACGGCGTCTACAAGATGTGGTACGACGCTATCGCCCAGGATGGCAGCCGCTGGTTGTGCTATGCGACCTCGACCGACGGCGTTCACTGGGAGAAACCGGACCTGGGTCTTGTCGAGTTCGACGGGTCGAAGGCGAACAACATCGTCTTTCCGCCGGAACGACGCAACCACGAGCCGGGCTGTGTGTTCATAGACACCAACCCGGACTGTCCTGCCGCCCAACGCTACAAGATGGTGTGCAGCTACGACGGCCCGGCCGGGCACGCCACGTACGTCTTCTCGTCGCCGGACGGGGTTCGGTGGGAACCGCTGGGCGAGAAACCCGCGTTCCGGTCGAGCGATACGGGCAACGTGGCGTTCTTCGACGAGCGGATCGGCCGGTACGTGGGTTACGTGCGGATGTGGGCCCCGAAGCGCAAGGTCGGCCGCTGCGAGTTCGACGATATGACTGACTGGGGCAAGGAGAAGCTGGTTTACGGGTACGACAAGCTCGACCCGCCGGACCTCGACCTCTACACCAACGCCGCGCTCAAGTACCCTTACGCTCGAGACGTCTATCTCATCTTCCCCAGCGCGTACTTCCACTATCCCGACCCGCCAAAAGGCAAGTACCGGAACGACGGGCCGCTCGACGTGCGGCTCGCGGTCAGCCGGGACGGGATACACTGGTCGTGCCCGGACCGTCGCCCGTTCGTGCCGCTCGGTGTCAGCGGCAGCTTCGACGACAGCGCCATCTACATGACGACCGGGCTCATCCGCAAGGATGCGGAGTTGTGGATGTACTACGGCGGCTACGATTTCACGCACGGCGCGTACGACGTCGCAAAGGACAAGGCAAAAGGCGTCATATCGCGGGTCGTGCTGCGGCTCGACGGGTTTGTATCGGCGGACGCGGCCTATTCAGGCGGCACCCTTACCACGGTCCCGATCCGGTTCACGGGCCGGCGTCTCAAGCTCAACGTGCAGACGAGCGTTGCCGGCTCCGTCAAGCTCGAGCTCCTGGGCAAGAAAAGAAAACGCATACCCGGCTACACGCTGGGCAAGTCCGACGCCATCAAAGGCAATTTCATCGACAAGACCGTCTCCTGGAACGGGAACGAGGACGTCTCTGCACTCGCCGGCGAGCCCGTGCAAATCCGGTTTGTCATGCGTGACGCAAAGCTGTTCGCGTTTCAGTTTGAGTAACGGCGTACAGGGCGCTCCGGACGGGGGTGGGGAAGTACTCCTGCTATTGCTTCATACCGGTGAGCGTTATTCCCTGAATCATGTATCGCTGGCAGAAGAAGAATATAAGGATGATAGGGGCGGTCATTACGAGCGATGTAGCGGTCATCTCGCCGTAGTACGCCATGTGTTCCGCCTTGAACCATTGCAGGCCGAGAGCGATCGGCATCAGTTCCTTGCTGTTGATATAAATGTACGGCCCGAGAAAGTTGTTCCACGCGCCCTGGAACGTGCGTATGGCGATGACGGCCAGGGCGGGTTTGATAAGCGGCATCACGACGGTCCGGTAGATTCGGAAATGGCCGCACCCGTCGATCTTGGCCGAGTCCTCGAGGTCCGTCGGTATCGTCATCATGAACTGCCGGAGCAGGAAGATGCTGAACGCGTTGCCGAATATCGCCGGCGCCCAGAGCGGTTTGAGCGTGTTGTACCATCCCAGCTTGTTGAATATCAGGAATACCGGGATCATGGTAACCTGTTGCGGCAGCATCATGGTGGCGAGCACGAAAACGAACACAATGTCGCGGCCGCGCCACCTGATGCGCGAGAACCCGTATGCCACCAGGCTGCACGAGAACACCGTCAGAACAACGCTCAGGCTCGTTATATAGAGCGTGTTGCGTATCCACAGCCAGAACGGGATAAACTCCGCCGCGTTGAAGTAGTTCCTGAACAGTTCGACAAAGACGACGGGCCGTTCGAGCCAGAGGCGCGGAATCCATTGTATGGGCTGAACAAACACTTCTTCCGGCCGCTTGAAGCTGGTCGTGATAAGCCAGACGAACGGCAGCGAGAACACGATACCTCCCAGGACAAGGACACCATGCAGGACGCCGCTGCGCGCCGCGCGTTTCGCTGCCCGCCTGCGTTTCCAGTTGTAGCCTCGCACGGTCTCAGCCATAGTGAACCCATTTCTTGGCACCCTTCAACTGTAGAAGGGTCAGTATCAGGATGAGCACGAAGAGTATCCACGCCTGCGCCGACGCATACCCCATCTTGAAGTAGCGGAACGCATTGTTGAACAGGTAATACACGTAGAACAGCGTCGAGTCTGCCGGCTCGCCTGCCGTCAGCACGACCGCCTGTGCAAAGATCTGAAATACGCCTATCACCCCCACCACGAGCGTGAAGAAGATGTACGGCGTCAACATTGGGAGTGTTATGCGCGTGAACTTGCGCCACCAGCCCGCCCCGTCTATCGCGGCGGCTTCGTAGAGCGACTCCGGTATCCCCTGCAAGCCCGCGAGCCAGAGTATCATTCCCCCGCCGGCTGCCCACAGGCCCATCAGAACCATGGCCGGTTTCGCCCAGCGCGGGTCCTGAAGCCACGCCGGAGGCGTCGTGCCCGTCCACTTGCATATCGTCGCACCGAGCAGCACGTTGATACCGCCGTTGGGGTTCAGCAGCACGTACCACAGAACGGCCGACGCCACAATTGGCGTGATGGCCGGCAGGTAGTATACTGCGCGGTAGAACGACATGCCACGCACCTTGGTGTTGAGCAGCAACGCGATTGAGAGACTGATACACATCCCCAACGGCAGGCTGAGAACCATGAACGTCGTGTTCCACAACGATTTCCAGAAAAGGGGATCGTTCACGAGCAGCGACCTGTAGTTGCTCAAACCGACGAATCGCGCGGGATGAATAACGTCGTAATCGCAGAAGCTCATCACGATCGAGACGATTATCGGCCCCAACGTGAGCACCGTAAACCCGATGAGCCAAGGACTTATGAAGACGGGCCCCATAATGTTGTCGTAGCGGCGAAGCCGGCTTCTGACACGCTCCTGCCGTGACCGCCTGAAGATTATCGCGGCGAGTATCGCGAGACTGACCGCCACTATCGCCCAGACGTAACGCCAGTCCAGCAGCGGGGCTTCCTCGCGCCCATAATAGAGGTCAAGGTGCTCCTGAATGCGCCGTGTGGTGTCGTTAATGGCCTCCTCAGGCGTCATCTGGCCGTACCCCACCCTGTTTACGGCTCGCAGCATTTCGTCGCGAGCTGCAGCCGATACGGGCGTCAAAGGGGTTGGCACCATCTTGTCCATCAGCCCGCGACACACTTCGTAGGCTGCTTGCAGGTTCGGGTCTCTCAGCCCATAATCCCGCACAAGTGCTTCCGTAACCCTGCGGTTCGTGTGGAACCCTATGTAGAGCTGGTCGCGTCCCTTGTTGCGTGCATATTCCAGGTCCGCCTTGAACTTGATCAGGCGTCCCTCGGGAGAGTTAACGAACGAGATGAACTGCCAGGCTTCCTCCGGGTGGTGAGCGTTGTGCGGGATCATGTAGCACGTGCCCGTCGGCGACATGGTGGCAACGTTGTCCCCTGTAGGTGTCGGAACTGGTGCGATGCCAAGGTCCAGATCCGGGCTGAACCGCGCCACGCGAAATATCACCCAGTCGTCCTCAACCGACATCGCTATCTTGCCTTGCCCGAATGGGTTCAGTTCTTCAACCACGAGATTTGCTGCGGCGAACTTGTTATAGGCCTCGCGCCCTCCCATCGCATCGAACAGCGACGTGATAAATGTCAGCGTCTTCACGCCAGCGGGACTGTTGAGCAGGCAGTTCCGGCCGTCCTCGCTGAACGCGCGGGCACCTGCTAACGCCATGTAGAAGATGAGATCGTCGCGGTTGTAGATCACAAGACCCAACTGCGTTATGTTTCCCTCATCGTCCTTAATCGTCAGCTTCTCAGTGCAGTCGCGCCACTCGTCCCATGTTCTCGGGGGCCTGTCCGGGTCGAGTCCGGCCTTGCGGAACAGCTCCCGGTTGTAAGACAGGACAAGCGTGATCGCCCCCTCCGGAATGGCGTACAGGTGACCGTCGTAGAAACACTGTTCCCATGCACCTCGATAGTAGTCGTCCGGGTTGATCGCGAATTGTTGGTCCTTGTGGCGGTCGGCAAATTCGTCGAGCGGCATCAGGATGTCGCGTGCCGCGATATCGCCGAGCAATAGGGTCTCCCGCCGGAATACGTCGGGTGGCGAGTTGCCCACCACGCCCGAGAGCAGTTTCTGGAGATCCTGCCCCCGGTCAGTGGGTCCTATCACGACGCGCACGTTCGGGTGCAGCCGCTCGAATTCCTCAATGACGGCGTACCACCCGAACCGTGATACGCCCATGTGCATCCCCCACACGCGCAACGGGATACGGTCATCGGCGGTGGTAGCGGAACCGGCCCATGAACAAAGCAGGGCACAGGCCCCCAGAACCCGACCGAGAGTTGCAGAAAACCTTGTCACCAAGAAGCCATCCTGATCATCCGGAAAGAGCAAGCCACAGGCCATTAGAGATGCTCACGCCCAGGTTCTGAAGCTTGTCTTGAGGTCTCTTCGTAGAGAAGGATACACTCTCTCGACAGACTGTGTCAACATACCGCAAAGCGCATCCTCGCCTTGACTTTTCGGGGGGTGAAATGGTAGTATTGAGCGTCTTGAATTGTGCCCGTAGCGGGGTGAGAATCGCACGTTGAAAGGAGATGACCGCTCTTGAGGCGTGCCGAGAACCGCGAGGCGCTTCGTTACCTGGGACTTGTGTCCCAGGTGGGCCTCATCATGGTCGGTTGCGTCTTGGGAGGCCTGTTCATCGGCCTGTTCATCGACAGACGAATCGGACGGCTCGGTCCGTTCACGATCGCACTCACCATCCTGGGAGTGGCAGGAGGGTTCTGGCAGGTTTACAGGGTCATCATGAAGATGCAGGACTGAAGCGGTGGACACGTACCGCACATTCCAGGCGACCGTGCTCAGACGCGCGGCTGTTGGTACGGTGGTCGTCTCGATAATCCTCCTGGCTGTCTTTTCTTTGTCGGCGGCACTGGGATTTGTTCTTGGTGCGTTTGTCAGCGTCGTAAACTTCCGGCTCATGGTGCTCAACTCCTACAAGGTTCTTGATGTAGCCCCGAAACAGGCTCAGGCGGGAGCGTACAAGTGGGCGGGATTGAGGTATGTGATGATGGCGCTGGCGCTTGCCGTGGCGGCAGGTTCGGCGCGATTCGAACTGCTTGCGACGGCCTGCGGTTTGTTTGTGTCTCAGTTGGCAATTGTCTCCGCGCATGTCCGGCCCGGGGCTACCGGGAATGCGGTCGGAACCAATGAGTAGCTGCACGTTGAACACGCGATGGAAGAGATAGGCGTCACCTATTCGTGGAAGATTCCGTGGCTCAGTGACTACTCGGAATCGTTCTTCCAGATAAACTACCACACGGTGTTTCATACGTGGGTGGTCATTGGGGGTATCATCCTGTTTGCGCTCGCTGTGAGGCGGCGGATGGGGTCGATACCGGGCCGGCTCCAGATCGTTGCTGAGATGTACGTCCGGGCGTTCGACAATCTCGTGACGGACTCGCTCGAGTTCGAATCGAAGGAGGCGAACCGCAAGTATCTGCCGCTGATTGGCACGCTTTTCATATTCGTGGCTCTATGCAACTACATAGGGTTCCTGCCCCCGACACCCCTTTTGGGCCGGATCGTACCGAACTGGAGCGGGTGGAGCGAGCCGACAAGCGATCTCAACACGACGCTCGGGCTCGGCATAATGGGGTTCTGCATCGTCATTTACACGGCGATCAGGGTCAAGGGGTTGTGGGGATACATCAAGAGCTATGCTGAACCCATCTTCATTATGGCGCCGCTGAATGTAGTAGGCGAGATCGCAAAGGTCATATCGATCTCGTTCCGTCTGTTCGGCAACATCAAAGGCGGCGCGATAATAATTCTCGTCGTCTCGTTCCTCGTGCGCTATCTGGTGCTGCCTGTTCCGCTCAGCCTCTTCTTTGTCTTTTTTGTCGGGACGGTGCAGGCGTTTGTCTTCACCATGCTGACGTTGACGTATATCTCGGTAGCGATCAAATGAACCGTAGAGACTTCGAGCCATGCTAGACCTTACGGGCACCGAGTGGGTCACGCTATGCGCGTATCTCGGCACGGGAATAGCCATGGGTTTCGGTGCTATAGGAGCCGGCATAGGCGAAGGGTACGCCGCGCACAAGGCCTGCGGAGCCATATCGCGGCAGCCGGCGGCATCGGGCGAAGTGCTCAAATCGATGCTTATCGGCCAGGCGGTTGCGGAATCCGCGTCGATCTTCGCGCTGGTAGTGGCCGTGGTGCTGCTCTTCACGGTCTTTGATAACATCGGGACGGGCAACCAGGCTGCAGCGCTTATCGGGGCCGGCATCGCAATAGGTGTGGGAGCGCTGGGATGCGGGATAGGGTGCGGTTTTCCGGCGGGCAGCGCGTGCGAGGGTATCGGCAGACGACCCCAGGGCCAGTCGGAGATGACGACGGTGATGCTTATAGGACAGGGCGTGGCCCAGACACCGGTTATCTTCTCGCTTGTCATAGCGCTGGTACTCATCTACGGGGCCTCGCCCGGCGGAGACATCATCAAGATGGCGGCGCTGGTGGGGGCGGGCGTGAGCGTCGGGCTGGGAGCGGTGGGCCCCGGCCTGGGAAGCGGGTACGCCGCAGGTGACGCTACGGACGCGGTAGCTCGCTGGCCTCAGTCGCGTGGCGTAATCACCCGCACGATGCTTCTTGGACAGGCAGTCTCTCAATCGACGAGCATTTACGCGTTGTTGATATCGTTTCTGTTGATCCTGTTCACGTGAAGGAAGTTGCTAGTTGTCAGTGGCTAGTGGCTGGCTACTGACAACCGGCAACTAAGAAAGGAGTCGACTATGGGTAGGGAACAAAAGGTGTTGTTGAAGGTCGGGTTGCTTGTCGCGATATGCGCTCTGGCTGCTATCGGCCCGATGAGTGGTGCAAGCGGTCAACCGGAAGAAGAAGTCGCTGTTGCCGCCGAAACGGGCGGGATAACCGGCTCGGACCTTATTCGCGCGGCAGCGCTTCTGGGAGCTGGTATCGCGATGGGGTTTGGCGCGATAGGACCGGGCATCGGCGAGGGATATGCCGCCGGTCGGGCCTGTGAAGGCGTTGCCAGGACGCCCGAGAAATCGGGGTTGTTGACCCGGACGATGCTCATCGGCCAGGCGGTCTCGGAGTCCACAGGCATATACTCGCTTGTGATCGCGTTGCTGCTCATCTTTGTCGTAAGAGCGTAACGGAAAACTCTGTAGCAAAGGGGCAATGTTGCTGCCACTGCGGGCAAACGGCACGTAACAAGGTGCGGCTTACGTATGATTAGTCTAAACTTCACCATGATCATCCAGGTCGCGAGCTTTCTCTTCCTGATGTTTGTGTTGAAGAGACTGCTCTTCGGGCCGCTCACCAGGATCATGGACAAGCGGGATAGCGACGTCAAGGGTGCAAACGAGCGCGCCGGGAGGCTCGAGAAGGAAACGCAGGAAAGCCAACGGGCATACACCCGACAGATACTCGACGCGAAGAGGGAAGGCATCGCGCTCGAGGCCAACATGGAGAGCGAGGCCATCCTCGATCGAGCACGAATAGTCTCGGACAGACGAGCGGAGCACTCGGAACAGATCCGCAAGCTCAGAGAGGGGCTTGACGGACAGATTCAGGCGGAAGAAGCGGAGATCGAGGATCGCGTGCAGTCGTGTGCTGAGGCGATCGTTGAGCGAATAATGAGCGGTTGATCGTGATGGCCATGTCGAGCGACTATCGAAACGGGAAATTGTGGAAGGCCGCTTTTGTCGTTATGGCGGTGACACTCGCCGCCGCGGTCTTCTGCTTGCATGCGCTTGCCGCTGGCGAAGCGCATGCGCAGGAGCGTCCCGGTGCAGTCGGCCGAGTTGTGGGCTCGGACGCGTGGCGGGTGGTCTGGACATGGGCCAACTTCCTGCTGATCGTCGTGGTGGTATACAAGCTGGCTGCCAAGCCGTTGCTCAGGTTCCTCGACCGGAAGATCGAAGACATAAAGAACGCTGTATCGGCGTCACGCAAACGGGAGGAAGCAGCCCGTGCATCGTTCGATGAGATCGAGGATCGGCTCGCGCACGTCGCGGACGACACGGGACAAATCGGGAAACGCGCAGAATCGATCGGCGACGTTGCCCGGAAACGCATTCTCGCAGACGCTGACGCGGTCTGCGAGCGACTCGGCGAGCAGCATGCGCAAGCGACCGAGCGCGAATATGGAGCGGCACGTGACTCGGTTCGTAGAAGGGTGTTGGAATCATCTATGAGGCGTGCGGAAACAATGCTCAGGGCACAGTTGAGCGACGAGGAACAGCGGACGCTCATTGACAGGTTCATCGAGCGGCTGGAGACCATGGAGATAGAAGCGTGATGCGGGATCGGGCGGTGAGCGAACGGTACGCGCGGGCGTTGCTGGAGCTTGTGCCGGACGACGGGCAGCTCGACGCGGTTGCGCAACAGCTCGGCGATGCCGCTCAGGCCATCGCCGGAAACGATGAGTTGATGGCCGTGTTGATGAACCGTTCGATCGAACCGTCCTCGAGAAGCGCGGTGCTCGATAAGGTGCTCGAAAGGTTTGACGTTCTCGACGTTGTCAAGCGTTTCGTGAGGGTTGTCGACGCCAACGGCCGGTTGGCGCTGCTGGAGGGCATACCTGATGTGTTCCGCGAGCTGGTTGACGAGAAGCTCAGTCGCGGGCGCGCCCACATTACGACGGCGATACCCCTGGATGATGACCGTTGCGAGAGACTGCGCCGGAAACTGTCGGAGCTCATGGACAAGAAGATAGAGATAATCGCCGAGGTAGACCCCGAGATAGTTGGTGGTGTGGTAGCTCGAATCGGGACGCTCGTGATAGACGGGAGCGTGCGTGGCAGACTCGAACGAATGGCGTTGGAACTCATTGAGGAGAGTTAGACTGTGAAGATCGATCCAACCGAGATCACAGAGATAATCAAGCAGCAGATCGCGGGCTACGACAAAACTGTGGACGTTGACGAAGTCGGCACGGTCATTGAGGCCGGCGACGGTATAGCCCGCGTATACGGTCTTCGCAAAGCGATGGCGGGGGAGTTGCTGCGGTTCCCACACGACATCAACGGGATGACGCTCAATCTGGAAAAGGACAACGTCGGCGCGGCCATACTCGGCGACTATGCACTTATCAAGGAGGGCGACACCGTCCATCGTACGGGCAGGATCTCGGAAACCCCGGTCGGCGAGGCGCTGGTCGGGCGGGTCGTGAACGCCTTAGGCCAGCCGCTGGACGGCAAGGGCCCGATTCCCACTACAGAGCGACAACCTGTCGAGCGTATAGCGCCGGGAGTCATCGATAGGCTCCCGGTGAACAAACCGCTGCAGACCGGGCTGAAAGCCATCGACGCCATGGTGCCTATCGGCCGCGGCCAGCGCGAGCTTATCATCGGCGACCGTCAGACCGGCAAGACTGCGCTGGCCATAGACACTATCCTCAACCAGGAGGCAGGCGACGTGGTGTGCATCTACGTCGCGATAGGCCAGAAGCGATCAACGGTCGCCCAGGTTATCAAAACGCTCGAAGAACACAACGCGATGTCCTACACCATCGTCGTCGCGGCGACGGCGAGCGAACCGGCACCGCTCCAGTATCTTGCACCTTATACCGGATGCGCCATGGGCGAGTTTTTCCGCGATAACGGTCGCGATGCACTCATGATATACGATGATCTGTCGAAACATGCCGTTGCCTACCGGCAACTCTCGTTGCTGCTGAGACGTCCCCCGGGCCGCGAGGCATATCCCGGGGATGTGTTCTATCTCCACTCGAGGCTGCTCGAACGGGCGGCGCGGCTGAACGACGAGCAAGGCGGCGGGTCGTTGACGGCGTTGCCCATAATCGAGACGCAGGCGGGCGACGTCTCCGCCTACATACCAACCAACGTCATCTCGATCACCGACGGCCAGATATACCTCGAGTCCGACCTGTTCTTCGCGGGTCAACGGCCTGCCATCAACGCGGGGCTCAGCGTGTCGCGCGTCGGCGGTAACGCGCAAATAAAGGCCATGAAACAGATCGCCGGCACGCTGCGGCTCGATCTCGCCCAGTACAGCGAGCTTTCGGCGTTTGCGCAGTTCGGCAGCGATCTCGACAAGGCCACACAGGACCAGTTGGCGCGCGGCGAACGTCTGACAGAGATGCTCAAACAGAACCAGTACCAGCCGCTGCCGGTTGACAAGCAGGTATTGATGATCTATGCGGCAACAAACGGGTATCTGGACCACTACGAAGTGGGCGACGTGGGGGGGTACGAATCCGAGCTCTACAGGTTTATCGACGCTCAGCACCCCGAGATAGGCACCGAGATCATTGAACAGGGCGAGCTCAGCGACGAGCTTAGAAAGAAGATCGACGCCGCCCTCGACGAGTTCAAAGAACACTTTGTTCCTCCCGAAACGGCCGCTGAAAAGCTGCCTGAACAACCCGACGAGACTGACGAGGACGACGAGGAACCGGACGAAAAACAGTAAGCACTGGTTAGTTGCTATATGGCTACTCTACGTGACATACGACGGCGCATCAACAGCGTAAAGAGCACGCAGCAGATCACCCGCGCCATGAAGATGGTGGCTGCCGCGCGGTTGCGCCACGCGCAGGAGGCTGTCGAGCAGGCCCGACCGTACGCATACAGGCTGCAATCGGTGGTGAGCTCGCTGGTGTTGCGCGCCGAGAAGGACCTCCATCCGCTGCTCGACGTGCGTGAGCCGAAGCGGACAGACCTCGTGGTCGTGACCTCGGACCGCGGATTGTGCGGCGGGTTCAACTCGAACATACTTCGTCACGCTATGGAGTACATCAACGCGGAGGCGGGAGGCAAGGAAATATCGTTGACGCTGCTGGGCAGGAAGGCGAGAGAGTTTTTCCGGCGGCGCAGGTTCGTGCCCAACAACGTGCACATCGGTATCTCTGAAGACATCACGTACCACTCCGCGAGCATAGTCGTTGACGAGCTTGTTCAGGACTACTCCCAGGAGAAGCGGGACGAGCTTGTCTTCATCTACAACGAGTTTAAGTCTGCAATACAACAGAAGGTTGTGGTCGAGAAACTGTTGCCGTTTACCCCCATCGAGCCTGACGAGGATAGGGTTGTCATAGACTACCTGTACGAGCCGAGCGAAGGGGCCGTGCTCGACGATCTGCTCGAGAAGCATCTCAGGATCCAGGTCTACAGGATACTGCTCGAATCGTCGGCCAGCGAACACGGCGCGCGCATGACTGCCATGGACTCAGCCACAAACAACGCAGACGATATGATAGCCACGCTCACCCTGCACTACAACCGTGCGCGCCAGGCGGCTATCACGAACGAACTCATAGAGATTGTCAGCGGTGCGGAGGCGCTGAAATGATCGAACTACCGGGTTGTTATCCAGCAGAACGTTTTGCCAGGAGGGCGTGCAATAATGGATAGAGGCACCTTAGTGGAAATCATTGGGCCGGTCGTTGACATCTTTTTCCCGAACCAGCTTCCCGCCGTGTACAACGCGATCCGGATCGAGCGAAACCAATCGGGGTTTTCCACGGCAGATGGTTCGCTGGTGGTGGAGGTAGCACAGCACCTTGGCGAGAATGTTGTACGGACGGTTGCCATGGGACCGACCGACGGCCTTGTCCGAGGTATGGAAGCGCGAGACACAGGCCAGCCGATAACCGTACCTGTGGGGCGCGAAACGTTGGGCCGAATCATGAACGTGATAGGCGAGCCGGTTGACGAGATGGGCCCGATAACAACCAAAGACCACTACCCCATTCACCGGCCGGCTCCGGCGCTTGCCGACCTGGATACCTCTGCAGAGATGCTCGAGACCGGTATCAAGGTTATTGACCTGCTCGAACCCTACGCACGCGGAGGCAAGACGGGACTGTTCGGCGGGGCCGGAGTGGGCAAGACCGTGCTCATCATGGAGCTTATCCGGAACATCGCCACCGAGCACGGCGGGTTCTCGGTCTTTGCAGGTGTCGGGGAACGAACGCGAGAAGGCAACGACCTGTGGCTCGAAATGAAAGAGTCCGGTGTGATCGATAAGACGGCCCTTATCTACGGCCAGATGACCGAACCACCGGGAGCCCGGGCCCGGGTAGGTCTCACCGGATTGACCGTTGCAGAATACTTCCGCGACAAGGAGGGCCAGGACGTGTTGTTGTTTATCGACAACATATTCCGGTTCACACAGGCCGGCTCGGAGGTCTCGGCGCTGCTAGGCCGGATGCCTTCGGCTGTCGGGTATCAGCCGACGCTGGCCACCGAGATGGGCGAGTTGCAGGAACGTATTACGTCCACCAAGAAAGGGTCGATCACGTCGGTTCAGGCGATATACGTGCCCGCCGACGACCTGACCGATCCCGCACCTGCCACCACGTTTGCCCACCTTGACGCAACAACCGTTCTGTCGCGACAAATCGTCGGACTGGGAATCTATCCGGCTGTAGACCCGCTCGATTCCACTTCGCGCATACTCGACCCGCGGGTGCTCGGCGAGGAGCATTACCGCACCGCACGCGCCGTACAGGAGGTGCTCCAGCGATACAAGGAACTCCAGGATATCATTGCCATACTCGGCATGGACGAACTGTCCGAGGAAGACAAGCTCGCGGTGGCGCGTGCTCGCAAGATACAGCGGTTTCTGTCCCAACCGTTCTTCGTGGCAGAACAGTTCACAGGCATGGCGGGCAAGTACGTCGCGCTTCCCGACACCATCAAGGGATTCCAGGGGATTGTCGACGGCAAGCACGATGACGTGCCTGAACAAGCATTCTACATGGTCGGGACGATCGAAGAAGCCCTCGAAAATGCCAAGAAGCTCAATGCGCAGCCCGAGGAGTCCGAAGGGCAGGAAACGCCAGGCAAGGCTCAAGCCGCCGGGAGCAAGTAGAAGATGGCCGATGCCCCCCTGTTGAAGATAGAGGTCGTAGCGCCCGACAAATCTCCGCTGGAATCCGAAGGAACCGCAGTGGTCATCCCGGGTCGCGCCGGTGATTTCGGCGTGCTTCCTGGACACACGGAACTGCTCTCCCTGCTTCGCGTCGGTGAGATGATGATCGAAAGTCCCGGCGCGACGATCCATTATGCAGTCAACGGCGGCTACGCCGAGGTCCGCGACGACAAGGTGCTCGTGCTTACGCAGACAATCGAGCAAGCGGAGGAGATAGACGTCGAGCGGGCAGAACGAGCAAAAGAGAGGGCGGAAACGCGGCTTGCCGAGCCCTCTCAAGAGGGGATAAACGTTTGGCGCGCTGAGCTGGCCTTGCAGCGTGCGCTCATCAGGCTCCAGGTTGCTTCAAAACACCGGGGTATGTACTGAGAACTCCGAGGCTGCATCTCACCACGGTTGCGCCCATCTCGAAAATCATGCTATAGTAGTTGCAGCAAGTGGGGACAAGCGAACACTGTTTTCATCGTTAGTTGTGGAGCCGAGTTGAGAAAACTTATCGGTCAGTTGCTCATTGGCGCCGGATTCATCTCCGAGAAGGACCTTCACGAAGCGCTCGAGATGCAGAAACGGCGACGCAAGAAGGTCGGCCAATTGCTTCTCGAGATGGACAGAATCTCCGAGAACGATCTTGGGGTCACGGTTGCCACCCAGGTCGGGTCGCCGTACGTGGATCTCGACACCACTTCGCTCGAACCCCATGTTATTGGTGCCATATCACAGGAGCTCGCCGAGTCCCACTGCCTGTTGCCGATAGCTGTCGGAGAGGATTCCATCACTGTCGCAATGGCCAACCCGGCCGACGTCGTCGCCATAGACGATGTCCGGGCGGTGACGGGATTGCATGTCAAACCGGTGGTTGCGGCGGAATCAGCTATCAGGGAGGCCATCAGCCGATACTACCATCTTGACCGCGAGATAAACTCGCTTATCCGGCATGTTGCCGCCGGCATGGAAGATATCGACATACTCGGCCGCGGTAGGGAACAGGAAAACCACGCTGCGGACCTTCGCGATGCGGTCGGCAGTGCGCCGGTTGTGAGGCTTGTGAATATGCTCCTCATGGATGCCGTCAGGTCGGACGCGAGCGACGTGCATATCGAGTCGGCGGAGAAATCGGTTCAGGTGAGGTACCGGATCGACGGATCGCTCATCGACAAGATGACGATACCAAAATATCTCCAGGCCATTGTCATCTCGAGGGTCAAAGTGCTGGCCGATATGGACATCGCCGAGAGGCGCAAACCTCAGGATGGAAGAATCAAGACGAGCGTTGGCGAGAGGAATGTCGATCTGCGCGTGTCCAGTCTGCCCACCCTTTATGGCGAGAAGATCGTTATCCGGATACTGGACCAATCACGTGGTGTCAGGCAGCTTGACGATGCCGGTTTCAGCAAGCGGAATCTGACCACGTTACGGAAGCTACTGAGGCGTCCGCAAGGGATGCTGCTGGTCACGGGGCCGACGGGCAGCGGCAAGACGACGACTCTGTACGCCGCGCTTACCGAGTTGAAGGATCGGACGAAGAACATTGTTACTGTCGAAGATCCGATCGAGTACGCACTCAAAGGCATCAATCAAGTCCAGGCAAACGAGAAGGCCGGCGTCACGTTTGCAACCGCGTTGCGGTCCATCCTCCGGCAGGACCCGGACATCGTCATGCTGGGCGAGATAAGGGATCTCGAGACGGCCGAGATAGCGTTCAGGGCGTCGCTCACCGGCCATCTCGTGCTGAGCACGCTGCACACAAACGATGCCGTATCCGCCATAACGCGACTGATGGACATCGGCGTCGAGCGGTACCTCATCGCCTCTTCTGTAATAGGTGTGGTCGCCCAACGGCTTGCGAGGATGATATGCGGCTCGTGCAAGGAGAGATACGAACCGACCGAGGCCGAGAAGTTGATCCTCGATCCCGCGCGACACACGGGCGTGACGTTTTACCGTGGCGGGGGATGCGCCAAATGCAATCAGACGGGATACCGAGGCCGGACCGCGATAGGGGAGATTCTCAGCATTGATTCGAGCGTCCGAGACGAGATCTCTGCCGGGGGCGGCGAGAGTACGATACTCGAGGTCGCGCGACGTGGCGGCATGAGAAGCATGCGCGAGGACGGGCTCGAGAAGGTTGTACAGGGCATCACAACCCTCGAGGAGGTGATACGGCTCACGCTCACCTCGGAGGATACGGAGAGCTCGTGTTCCAACTGCAAGCGACCCGTTAAGAGCGAGTTCCAGGTATGTCCGTATTGCCAGGAACAGCTCGGCCCTCACAGGTGTCACGCGTGCGGCCGAATCGTCAACGATGACTGGTCGCTATGCCCATACTGCCGTGCGGAGTTGAAGCGTGTCCAGCCCGCAACAGGCTCAGAACCGCCACGAAGCAACCAGGTGTCAGAGGCCGCCGAACAAGGCGCTTCATTCACTATCCCGTAGCATGGTTCAGCCCGCTTTCCCGATACAACACGCTCAGGAACGGGGTTTCTTTGCAATCGCGATGAGCGATATTCCGAAGGGAAGAGGCAGAAAGGACAACACCCGGCTCTCAAGGGCGAGCAGGGCGATAAGCAGCCGGTTGAGCCATCGCGGCGGTAGAGCCAGCTCTGTTGTCGCGGGATACACTCCGCGCTTCGCCCACCCCTGGGCTAGTCTCAGCAGAAACGCGGGCGCGAACAGGAACGCCATAGTGTAACGCATGCGGACCGGCTCGAAGCCTGCAGCCCGAAGCTTGTTGCGCAACTCCCGCGCCGAGAAACGGCGCAGGTGGTAGAGGGCCTCGTCCCTCTCGCTCCAGAGAAAACCGAACGCAGGCACCGTCACCATCAGGACGCCTCCCGCTTGGCACACGCGATGCGCTTCCTTCAGCACGGCCAGATCGTCCCTGACGTGCTCCAGGATGTCCAGGGCGGCGATAGTGTCGACGGACCCGTCCGCCAGACCGAGACATGCGGCGTCGGCTCTCACAAGGCATCGTATGTCTTTCTCTCTGCAAATCGAGAGCGCAGCCGGTGAGAGATCGGTGCCGACGGCCAGACGGCCTCTTGGCAGCGAGCAAAGCGTCCGACCGGTGCCGCAGCCGATGTCCAGAGTTCGCCCCATATTCTCGCCCAGGCAAAAGTGACGGATGGCCCACGAGCGGACGAGAGCGGTGCGCGCCACGAACCACCAGTGGTCCGCTTCCAGCGCGTCCATTTTCCTGAGTTCGGCTTCAGTCACGGCGTTTTGGATACCGGCGACGAAGGGAAAGCAGCCCCCTGAACATGCGCACAGAATCACGCAGAAACCGAACGCGCGACTCTGCACGGTTGCGCCACGTGACAGGTACCTCGGCGATCTGGTAACCGAGCTTCCGGGCAATGCAGAGGAGTTCGACGTCGAACTCGTAGCCGGTAGCGGTTTGTTGTTCGAGAATCTTGGCCGCGGCATCTCGACGAAAACACTTGAAACCGCACTGAGTATCGTGGATGCCCGGCAGAACGGTGAGCCTGACGAGAAGGTTGAACGTGCGGCCGGCGTGTTCCCTTAGCCAGGATTGGCGGGGCTCCAGGTTTGATTCAGGCAAGCCGCGGGACCCGATTGCCACGTCGTACCCGTTGCGAACCTCGTCGCAGAGCTTCTCAAGCTCTTCTATCGGGGTTGACAGGTCGGCATCCGAGAACAGGATGTAGTCGCCGGTGGCTTCGAGCACGCCCGTTCGTACAGCGTATCCCTTGCCGCGGTTCGAGCCGAGCTTGACAAGGCGCACGCAGGGATGCTGCTCGGCATGCCGGGACACGATCTCCGCTGTCCCGTCTTTCGAGCCGTCGTCAACCACAATCACCTCAGGCGCGTACGGGCTGTCCGACAAGTACTTGGTGACGGTCGATAGAGTTCGCTCTATCCCCTCCGACTCGTTGAAAGCCGGAATCACCACACTTATGCGCTCGCGCTCGCGGGTGCTGTTTTCCGGGACAGTATCAGGCATCTGTACCTGCGTTGGGTTTCCGCAACTCACTTGTCTTTCCGTAACAGTGCGATGATACCACAAGTACACAACGTTTTCATCCCCCTGCAGGTACCACTCTGCATCGCGTGTAGAGGCACGGCGGGCTCGTTGACTTTCTGGGCACCACCACTATATACTAGCAGGGGTAGATTGGTGCATTCTGGTTTGATATCCAACACGAGTGGATTATGGCAAAATACCTGGCATTGGTGTTGCACTCGCACTTCCCGTACCTCATAGGTCACGGCACGTGGCCTCACGGTGTGGACTGGCTCCACGAGGGCCTCGCCGAGACTTACATTCCCCTTCTCAACACGTTCAACGACCTTTGCGACACGGGTTTGCCGCCGAAGATCACGGTGGGTATAACACCGGTTCTTGCGGAGCAGTTGTCGAGCGGTGAACTGGCCGGTAGTTTCGTCGAGTATCTTCACGTCAAACGCGACGCTGCCGTATCGGACGAGCAATGGTTTCGCGAAAACTGTGACGACCATCTCGTTAGCGTCGCACGGATGTGGGGACGTTACTACGAACAGATCGAGGACCATTTCGAGAACCGGTACGGCCGCGATATAGTCGGTGCGTTCCGCGCGCTCGAAAGCCGTGGCGCCATAGAGCTGATAACCTCCGCGGCAACGCACGGTTACCTGCCGTTGCTGGGCGAGGACGGCGCGATTCGAGCCCAGATACGGGCCGGTGTCGAGACGCACAAGCGGCGGTTCGGACGCATGCCGGCGGGTATCTGGCTGCCGGAATGTGCGTACAGACCCGCGAGGGATTGGGCCTGTCCTGTGGGCTCGTCCAGGGAGAGACGCCGTCGGCAGGGCATAGAGGAGTTTGTTGGCGAAGCCGGTCTGAAATACTTTATCGTTGACTCGCACCTTCTGGCTGGCGGCGAGCCCGTTTTCGTCTACCACGCGCGGTTCGGTACTCCCGAACACGGTGTTGCCAAGACCGCCGGCAGCGGAAGTGATCAACCGGCCGGGAATACCCGGCATTCGCCCTATGACGTCTATCTGGCAGCCAAGGACGGCGGCCAGGGCGACGTGGCGTTCTTCACGCGGGACCCGAACACCGGTCTCCAGGTCTGGAGTGGCGAACACGGTTTCCCCGGCGACGGCAACTACCTCGAGTTTCACAAGAAGAAGTTCCCCGGAGGGCTCCGGTACTGGCGAGTGACAGATAGCAAGGCGGACCTCGGCGACAAGCAGCCCTACGTTCCGGAGAACGTCGAAGGCCGGCTCGAAGAGAACGCATCGCACTTCGTCGACGTGGTCGCGCATCTGCTCAAGCAAGACGACGCTTCGATCGTCACGGCACCGTTCGACGCCGAGCTGTTCGGCCACTGGTGGTTTGAGGGCCCCGCATGGCTTGCCAAAGTCGTCGAGAAGGTATATCAGCATCCGGAGATCGAAATGGCCACCTGCTCCGAATACCTTGACACCAAGAAGAGCTTCGCGGTTGTCTCGCTCCCCGAGGGGTCCTGGGGGGACGGCGGAGAACACGCTGTGTGGCTGAACGGAGATACGGCGTGGACGTGGGAGCGCATATACGATGCTGAAGCAAAGATGAAACAGCTTGTTGCCGAACATCGCGAGGACAACGGTGCGCTCACCAGGCTGCTGCGTCAACTTGCTCGCGAACTGTTGTTGCTCGAGAGTTCCGACTGGCAGTTCCTGATTACGACCTGGTGCGCCCGCGACTACGCCGAAGAGAGGTTCCAGGAGCACTGGGAGGATTTCTCGCGGCTGTATGACGCTGCCGTTCGCCTAAAGGATTCCGGCGTAATATCGGCCGACGATGCCTGCGCGCTCACCGACTGTGAATGCAAAGACAGCGTCTTCGAGACCATAGATCTGTCGTGGTGGCTCTGACCCGGGTTGGTCGGGGCCGATTCCATCCGAACCAGTTCCGGAGAGGAGAAATGGGCAAGAAGAGAGTCTTCAGCGGTATTCAACCCAGTGGACGGTTGCACATAGGCAACTACCTGGGCGCGATACATCAGTTCGTCAGGATGGTCGACGACTATGAGTGCATATTCGGTGTCGTCAACTACCACGCGCTCACGAGCCTGCACGACGGGCCGCAGTTGAGAGAGAACACCGTCAACGTGGTGATCGATTATCTTGCCTGCGGGCTCGATCCCGAGAGGTGCATCATCATGGTACAGGCTGACGTCCCTCAACACACCGAGCTGTCGTGGCTGTTGTCTACCGTGACGCCCGTGCCGTGGCTCGAACGATGCCCCACCTACAAGGACAAGAAGCTGCAGCAGGCCAAGGACGTCAACTTCGGATTGATGAGCTACCCCGTTCTGATGGCTGCGGATATCCTCATCTACAAGAGCGGCGCCGTGCCCGTCGGCAAAGACCAGTTGCCGCATCTCGAGCTGTGCCGGGAGATGGTGCGCGCGTTTAATCACCGATACGGCGAGACGTTCCCCGAACCGGAAAGTCTTGTCAACGAGGAGACCGCCGTTATACTTGGCACCGACGGCCAGAAGAAGATGTCCAAGAGCGCGGGCAACATCATCGAGATGTTTCTCGAACCCGAAGAGATGAAGAAGGTCGTCATGACGATGGTGACTGACCCTCAGAAGATCCGGAAGGGCGATCCGGGCAGGCCCGACGTCTGCAACGTCTTCTCGCTGCACGGGGTCTTTTCGACTGAGCAGGTGCATGAGACCCGTGCGGGATGCGAGTCGGGCAAACTCGGTTGTGTCGAGTGTAAAGGGATTCTAGCGGCAACTATGGCCAAGTTCTTCCGGCCGATGCGTGAGAAGCGCCGTCAACTGGTGGAGCAACCGGGTTACGTCGGCGACGTGCTCGCCACCGGCGCAGCCAAGGCTCGCGAGATAGCCGAGCAGACGATGGCGGAGGTCCGCGAGAAGATGGGGCTCGCGCTTGGACTCTAGGAGCAAACACCGGCAAAATGCCCCTGCCACCCGCGAGTATTGGGCATTGTTAGTGCTTTTGGCCGACTGACCTATGCGTGCTGAACTGGTCATGATAGGCTCGGAACTTCTCCTGGGCCAGGTTGTAGACACCAACTCGTCGTTCCTTGCCAAACGTCTCGCCGAACTGGGCGTGGACCTTTTCCGAAAGACAACAGTCGGGGACAACCTCGGCCGGATCGCGGACGTCCTGCGCGACGCGTGCGAACGTGCGGAGCTCGTTGTCGTTTCCGGCGGCCTCGGCCCGACCGAAGATGACCTCACACGCGAGGCCGTTGCCCGATGTTTCGACGTTGATCTTGTCTTCCACCAAGAGCTCCTGGACGAGATTCAGTGCAGGTTCAACCGGTTCGGTCGCAAGATGAGCCCGAACAACCGCCGCCAGGCACACCTGCCCGAAGGAGCTACCGTATTGCCCAACCCCATTGGGACGGCCCCGGCGTTTGTGCTCGAAGCAGGCACGAACATCCTCGTGACGCTTCCCGGAGTGCCGGCGGAACTGAAGCTCATCTTCGATGAACACTTCGTACCGTACCTCCAAGAAAAGGGCTACGTCACCGGCGAGATCATTCGCTCGAGAGTGTTGAAGATATGCGGCGCGGGCGAATCGACTGTCGATTCGGAGGTGGGCGACCTGTTGCGATCGAGCCAGAACCCGACCGTCGGCATACTTGCGTCGCCGGGCGCCGTCACCCTCCGGATCACTGCCAAGGCGGCGAGCGACGAAGAGGTCCGGCGGATGATAGACCAAATGGAATCCGAGATCAGAGAACGGATCGGTTGGATGATATTCGGCGGCGATGACGAGACGCTCGAAGGGGTTGTCGACAACCTCTTGGTCGAGCGCGGCCTCACGCTTGCCGTCGCTGAATCCGTATCGGGTGGGTTCATCGCCCAGCGGTTCTGCGCCTGTTCCGCAGAGTCTGTTCTGGGATCCTATGTCTCTGCCCGGGGCAACGAAATCAGGGGCATTCCCGACACGCTCGTGGCACCCGGAACAGCACAAGATATCCAACCCGCAGACGTTGCGACTTCGCTTGCAGATGCCGTACGAGGCCAACTTGGCGCAGACATCGGGCTCGCAACTGTTCAGGGTACGGACTGCTCGTTCGTGGCATGCTCGGGCAAGTTGGCAAAGACCGTGAAGCTCGGGTACTTTGGCAGAGGTGTCAGAGCGCAGCAGCTCATCGCGACCGCGTCGCTCGAGATGTTGCGAAGACTCCTTGTAGGGGCGCCGACCTGAGCGGAATCAGTCCCGGCGGCTCATCCTGACCGGGAACCTTCGCAACAGTTATTCGACGTGCTCGTGATAGTTGGGGGCTGCGTTCCCCGGTCCTTCGCCAGTGACCCACACCACCGCGTTGACAAGCATGTTCTGGAAGACCTCGTTCGCCCACACCTCGGGGGGATGTCCCAACCCGCAATGGAACAGTCTGCCGTTTCCGAACGTGCGGCACCATATTATCGGGTACGACGGCCTGTCATACACCTCCTGCTTCTCGCGTTCTGAGGTCGTGTCCAGCATGGCGAGCACGTGCATCGTGTCCTCGTTCACGTTCTTGTATATGTACCACTCGTCGTTCATGCTCAGTTCAGAGGGAAACCCTGACATTGTCGGATGGTCCGGATCGACGACACGTACCGTGCCAACAAACTGCGCCCCGTGCGTCTCAAACTCTCCGCACAACATGTCGATGTACGGTTTGATCCCGCCTTCGACCCAGTCGTGGAACGTGTCCCCCGAGGTGTGCGAGCCGATAAAGCCGCCGCCGTTGCGCACGAACTCGATCAGGTCGTGCCGGCCCTGCTCGCTCATCGGCGGGTTCTTGTCGTTGCCCTCCTCGGTCAGCTCGCCCGTCGTGTAGAATAACACCAGATCATAGTTCTTGAGGTTGTCGGCGTTGACGAGACCCGCATCTTTCGTGCATGTCACGTCCCAACCGTGCATTTCGCCAAGATGAACGAGGGTTTGCTCCGCCAAACTCAGTGCTTCCCCTTCCCGTTTGATGACGTCATGCTCGAAACCGGAGGATTTTGTTAGCACAAGGATCCGCTGCTTACCCTGCGGCTGTGTCCCTGCCCCTGAAACTGCACACCTCGTAAGAACAAACGCGGTGAGACAACACAGCAACACCACCATCGCCATCAATTGCAGCATGATCCTTCCTCCTTCGACAACACTCGACGCTGTTATGGCACCATCTCGACATCGCCCCACTACGCTTTGCCGACATTATGTGCCAGACCGCCAATGTTGTCAAGTTGCGCTGTGCCGTCAAGCCGCTGTTGACAGCAGAGATATGCGAGGATTGTCCTTGGCAGGCAGTTACGGTACTGGGCCGGTGTTGGCAGGACTTACCGTGCCGTCACAATGAAATTGTTACCTGGCGCGGGTGGGACCCGTTCAGCCAGAGCGGCAGGCGAACAGGCTCGACGTGCCTCTTCGGAAGCAAGAGAGGTCAGGTCCGGCACTCCGTCTTTTCGAGTAAGAAAAACAAGACCGTATCCGTTGTTGTGTGCAACTCTTTCGACAGCAAATAGAGCCCGGAGCCGGGCTTTCCTCAGCAGGATTTCCCGGCCCGTCTCAGAAAGGACCGTCTTCGTTGCCGGGTCGCGTTCTGCAAGCGAGTCGATCAGCGCCGGAAGCTCCACGCAGCCAATCTGGCCACCGGTGTCCTCGGCCTTGATCTCCGTTCCGCCGAAATGTACCAGGCACAGCCCCGCGATGACCGGGAACACACTCAACTTCCCAACGAGCCCGAAACTCCGGGTCCAGAATCTCCTGCTGCACATTCTCACACGAACACTCCCATGACTACCTTTTTGGTAAACCTCCAGTGTCACAATGAGTTATCGGCATCTTGGGGAGTTTTCTGAACATTGGGCAAGACTGCGTTGCACAACTCTGCTGGCCGGACATCGGAAACGCCTATGGATACATCGAGCGCGACACAGTAGATATGGACGGAACCGATGTTGTAGTAGTGCTTTGGCAAGATATCCGGGCTGAGGCTCGCCCGAAGGGTTATGCGGGAAGCTGGCGCAAAATAAGCTCTCTTCCGACTACTAGACCAACGAGGCGGGGTTGATGGTCAGGGCAAGACGAGGTTGAGACGTCTACTAAACTCGACAGCGACACTGTACCGTGTGTTGATGCCCTCGGGCTTCATCACCTCGTTGACCCGAACGACCTTACCTTCACCTTCCATCTTCGCGGAAGGAAATCGGTTCCAAATCCTGTACGGTACAGAGATCAAGACGTCCAGCTTGGTTGACGGCTCAAGTCTGCTGCGGCTTTCAAACCATGCGCCCCCACTGCTGATATTGAGAGTCTGTGTGCGTTCCTCGACCAGCTTCCCGGTGTTATCCACTCCCCGAAACCGTACTGGGAGACTCAGTGAAAGTCTCGGATACGCGCGCCGTTCTGTGTTTTCGTTTGGCACTTCCATCTCTTAAACCGTCTGCGGAAGAAAACCTCTGTAAGGCTCTCCGAGCCAGCCATCGCTTTGAACAACATTCATACCTGTCCGCACGTACCTCCGCGGACAAAATACCATTCACTCTCCTTTTTCAGGATACAAAAGGCGTGCCAAGGGGGTGTTCTTGGCCATGAATCCAACACTGGAGCTGTAACCTACTCTCGTTCAGTATGTTGTGAAGAACGCCGCGTTGCGCTCAGATCCTGCCCCGCTTTTTATGTTGTCATTTCGCAACATTCCGCGCCGAAATTGAACAACCGACGATACGGGTGTGCTGGATCCTGACTTCCTGATGACGCTCACTGACGGAAATCGGAGAAAAACGGAGAAGAAACTGTTCAAGAAGGAAGTTTTCGAGCTGGCTAAATGACTGGGAATATTCCCAAAGCGGCGTTTATAATGAGTTGAATGTCGATCGCGTTAACCCTCCCGTCCCCGTTGAAATCTGCCATCGGGTCGCCCGGTAACGGAGGAAATCCGAGCGCCTGGTTGATTGCTCTCTGAACATCAACCGCATCCACCCTCCCGTCACTGTTCACGTCATACCCGCCGTAACGTACCATAACGGCCCCGTCCTCTCGTTCAATCTGAATGGGCTCGGACTGTGCATCTCGCCCGTTGGCAACAGTGCACCGTAGGGGTATTGAAACCCCCTGAACAGCGTCCGCAGCAATGGTGAAACTGATTTCTGCTACTTCCCCCGAACCGAGTACGGCCGTCCCCCCACCAATCTCAACGGTAAACGTGCCTTCTCCGGATGCGACGATCCGCACCGTCTTGCCGGCAGCCTCTGCTGCCGCGCCGGCCGAGACTCCCGTGAGTTCCAAGGATTCGGCATCAAACTCCACCGTAAACTCAAGCCACACAGGCTCGAATCCGTTCGTCACCAGATCGACGGGCACAGCCACAGTCTCTTCTTGTTCCCCTTGACCTGTTCCGATCGAAAGCTCCGCTGCCCGTTCCGTCCCTACGAGCATCGGGACGTAAAGGCCCGGCAGTTCGACATCGATCTCGACGCGCGTGTCGCCGGGCTCGATGGAAAGGTCTGCGACCGGCACCAGTTGCGAGCTCGAAAGCTGCGGCCACAGCTCTGCGTTGAAGCTCGTCTCGACAAAACACAGTTTGGCCGCGTAGTCCTCCGCAATGGGGGACGGTTCGAGACTGAATTCCAGCGTAACGGGCGCCGAAAACGCCGTAGCCGCCGTGCCGGAGTCCAGCCAAAGCTGAATGTCCGCCGCTGTTCCGATAGGTATGGACTCTGCCGGTTGCGTGGGAGGGTTATCCGGATAGAGCGAGTCGATATTCGGTCCACAGCGCACGATTGCCCGCCCGGTCCGACCTATGGGAACGGCATCCGCAGGGAAGTCTATGTTCGTATCGAACCCAAGCGTGCCAGAATATCCACCAGCTTCGGGGATCTCCACGAACGTCACGGCGACTTTGGTTCCCGGGTCAGCAGGGTCCGACAGTACCGTGCCCTGCACTGGTATTCCCGCCATCATCGAGAGTTCCGCGTCGAACGGGTCGGCTGTAAACCGGAACCCGCCTGCAAGAGAATCGCTCACACCGCCCAAAACGTCCGCCACAGTGACCGTGACAGAACCGGGATCTCCCGGCGGGGTGAATCCGTTGATCCCGGCGAGGGATTCAACCGCATAACTTGTCGGCAACCAGCTGTCGAACTCGACGCGCGTGTTGGCGGAAAAGTTCTGCCCCGTGATGGTGAACGGCGTACCGCCGATTCGCAGTCCGATAGCCGGTTCCAGGCTGTCGATCTGAGGCGTCGAGTCCTCGACCACATGCACCGTAACGGTGTCGGTATCCTGGTCGATCCCGTCACGCACCTCAAGATCGAATACCAGCACCGTCGCATTGGCCGGCGCAGTGAAACTCGGCTCGGGTGTTGTTGTACCGGTCAGAGCTACCTGTGTACCCGCCGTTTGCTCCCACCGAAACGACAGCGGCGAGGGACCGGTGTCGGGATCAACACTCCCCAAACCGTCAAGGAAGACGGGACTCAGGAGTTCCACCACCTGGTCCGCACCGGCGTCAGCCTCTGGCGCATCGTTTATCGAGTTCAGCACGGTTACCGTTACCCAGTCGGGGGTGCTGTCCTCGGTGCCGTTGCTCACAACAAGCTGAAACCTCAGCTGGTTCTCTTCGCACACCGCGGGCGACATGAAGGTTGGCGTTGAGGAATCTGCATCTTGCAGGGTGACCTCAACCCCTTCCGTTTGGAGCCATTCGTAGTCCAGGGCCGAGCCTTGCGGGCCGCTGCTCCCTCTGCCGTCGAGCGTGACGAGCGATTGCTCAGGGACGCTCACGTCAATGCCGGCATTTGCTGTCGGACGCGTCTCAGAAGCCGCAGCCACCAGCACATTGACCTCATCCGGAACGCTGTCATCGGTGCCGTCGTTTGCTACGAGCTGGAAACTCAGGATGGCGTCCTCGGTGACTTCCGGAGCGACGAAACTTGCCGTTGCAGATGAGCCTCCCGAGATCGTCACCTCCATACCTGAGGTTTGTGTCCATGAGAATTCGAGTCCGTCACCGTTCGGGTCGCTGCTTCCGGTACCGTCCAAGATCACCGTCTCTCCTGGAGACGTCGTTTTTTCATTGCCTGCGTCCGCAACAGGACGCTCGTTGACCGAGTTAAGCACGCTTATTCGGACCGTATCCGGAACGCTTGACATTGTGCCATTGCCCACGACAAGCTCGAACTCGAGATCCGTATCCTCCAGAACCTGCGGGGTTCTGAGATTCGGGGATTCAGCATTGGGATCCGATATCGTGACCGCTGTACCCCCGGTCTGCTGCCAGACATAGTAGAGCCCACCTCCCTGTGGGTCACTGCTCGCCGAACCATCGAGCGTCACCAGCGCCTGTTCGTCGACGATCTGATCCTCGCTTGCGTCGGCTATTGGGCGGTCCGGAGTATCAGGAACCACCGTCACCCTGACAACGTCCGGAACGCTGCTGTCTTTGCCATCATTTACGACAAGACGGAACGGAAGAACCTCCTGATCGGTTGCGTCGGGTGCCTCGAACCATGGTGCCGCAGTGCCAGCATCGTGCAGTATGACCGTTGGACCGGACAACTGCGTCCAGGTGAAGCTTAGCGAGTCGCCGTTCGGGTCCGAGCTTGCCGAGCCGTTGAGCGTAACCGTGTCCCCCTCGGCGGCGGTCTGATTTGACCCGGCGTCGGCCGCAGGCGCCTCGTTTATGGTGTCCTGCACGGTGATGGTTACCGAGTCAGGCGCGCTGACATCGATGCCGTCGCTCACTCTCAACTCGAACGTAAGAACGGTGTCCTCGGTCACACGCGGGGCAGCGAAGCTCGGATTCGCCGCGGTTGTCGACGAAAGCGTGACAGCCGGCCCCACAGTCTGAACCCAGCTGAAGGTCAGCGGGCCGCCGCTCTGGCTGGTGCCGGAACCATTAAGATAGACAAGAGAGGCTTCGCCGACACCTGCATCCGCCCCTGCATCGGCCTGCGGCGGTTCCGTCACACTGTCGAGCACCGTTACTGAGACCCGATCCGGTTTACTTGTAAGCTCGCCGTTGTCCACCCGCAACTCGAACTCCAGAACGGTCTCCTGAGTGACACCGGGCGAGGTAAACGTCGGCGACGCGACGTCCTTATTGCTCAACGTAACAGGCGGCCCGACAACTTGCTCCCAGTGGTACGTCAGGGCAAGGTCGCGCGGGTCTGTTCCGCTACCTGACAGCGCGACGGCCACGTCTTCGTTTACGGTCTGGTCAGAACCGGCGTCGGCTTCAGGACGGTACTCGCTCGCATCCAGAACATGTATTGAGACGGTATCCGGATTGCTATCCGTTTCGCCGTCATTCACCACAAGCTGGAACACGAGCGTTTCGTCCGTCGACACCATCGGCGCGTCGAACGACGGCGAAACCGTCGTTGCGTTTGCCAGCGGAACATACGCGCCGTCGGTCTGCATCCACTCGTACGTTATGGGGTCACCGTTCGAGTCAAAACTGCCGCTCCCATCCAGTACGATGCCTTCTTCGCCTTCGTCAACCGTTACGTCCGAGCCCGCGTCGGCTACCGGGGCAAGCTCCGTTATCGAGCTGCTGTTGAGCAGCACAGTCACAGTGTCGGAATTCCAGTTTGCAACGGCGAGATCGGCTGCCCGATCAGCACTCAGTTCAGCAGCGATCACCGACACCGGTGTGTTCCCAACGTTCAACGTCTGCACGAGTGAGAAACTCCCGGTTCCGTCGCCGCCGAATACCGAGACGTCGTGCGAGTTCTCATTCACGACGGCAAGGTCGACGGCACCGTCTCTGTTGATATCCGCCACCGCTATCTCGGAAGGACCGTCACCTGCAGTCAGCTCGGGGCCGGACGCAAACGTACCGTCGCCGCCCCCCAGGAGGATCGTTACGGTGTCAAGGCTCGGCGGCGATGGGTCTTCATCCGGTTTCAGGCCGAAGTTGGCAACGGCGAGATCAATGTTCCCGTCCTTGTCAAAGTCGCCCATCCCAATGGCATCCGGTCGGCGACCAAGATCGTAGCTCACTTGTAACGCAAACGTGCCGTCGCCGTTCGATGGGAAGATCGCCACGGTATCACTGCTATCCGTTGCCACAGCAATATCGTCGCGCGAGTCACCATTGAAATCTGCTGCAGCGACATGTCTCGGGCCCGCGCCCCATCCCGGGTCGGGGAGCGAGAGCGTGGTTGGTGAACCAAACCCGCCTGCGCCGTCGCCGAACAGGACGTGGATGTCGTCGTCGTAGTAGTTGGCAACCGCCAAGTCGAGCACGCCGTCGCTCGATGGGTTGAAACTGCCGAGCGCTATCGCCGCGGGGCCATCGCCCACCACGATGAACTCGTTCAACGGTGGCACGTCGAAGGTACCGTCCCCGTTGCCCAACAGAATCGTTACGGTGTCGAGGCTCGGCGGAGAAGGGTCGTCTTCCAGTATTAGTCCGAAGTTGGCAACGGCCAGATCAACGTGCTGGTCACCGTTCAGCTTCGCCGCGACAATGAAGTTGGGGGCGCTCTCAACCGGCAGCAATACGACGGATGCAGCAGCCATCCCACCGGTCCCGTCGCCAAGGAAGATCGTTATGTCGTCCGAGTATCCGTCCGCGACAGCCAGGTCGGGGATGCCATCTCCATCGAAGTCTGCACAGGCGATGCTGCTGGGAGCGGCTCCTGTCTCGAACGCCTGCTGGGCGGCGAATTCGCCGGATCCCGTGCCCAGCATGACCGATACCGAATCCGCTCCCTCGTTCGCAACAACCAGGTCCAGGTTGCCGTCACCACGGAACTGTCCGGCTGCCACCGAGCTTGGCACGGCAAGCGTTCCCAGTAACGAAACGGGGGCGAACGCGGTACCAGTGTTTTTCAGATACGAGACGGCTTGAGAGAACGAGTTCGCAACCAGAAGGTCGAGGAGAGCATCGCCGTCAACGTCTGCCGCTTCGACACTGGTGGGTCCCAGACCGGCATCGACCGTCATACCAAGGCTGAACCCACCGGCACCGTTACCTTCCAGAACGGACACATTATCCGAATCCGACCCGCCGTTCGCAACAACCAGATCGGTCGCATTGCTGCCAACGACGTTTGCCGCGGTGATGGAGTTCGGCGCATCACCCACAGAGACCGTCGAGGGCGAGGACAACGTCCCGTCACCGTTGCCCAGCAGGACCGCCACTTCGTCCGTGCCGAAGTTGGCGACGGCAACATCGCTCGTATCGTCGCCGTCGAAATCGTCCACAGTGACCGAGTTCGGCTGCGTACCTTCACCGAACGCTACCGAATCACTTGTCGCGAATGTGCCGTCTCCGGCGCCCAGCAGGATCGCAACGCTGTTGTTGAGCAGGTTGGCTACCGCGAGGTCTATCGTATCATCTCCGTCGAAGTGCCCCGCACCCAGTGCAGTCGGACCCGTTTCGTCGGCCAGCGCAACGTTCCCTGCCAGATCAAACGTCCCGTTGTTGTTGCCGAGCAGTATAGTGATCGTATCGTCCACGTAGTTTGCCACCGCCAAGTCTGTGCGTGAATCCCCGTCGAAATCCCCCACCGTTGCCGCGTGCGGTTCACGGCCGACGGTCACCGCCGGCACAATCTGTGTCAGCCCGTCCTGTCCGCCCAGAAACACCGCGACGGTTCCGCGATCCGATCCCACGGCGGCGGCTTGGTTAACCACCGCAAAATCGTCGAAGCTGTCCCCGTTGAGGTCGCAGCGAACGAGCGCCGTCGGCTGTGTTCCGCCCGAGGTGAAATCCTCCGCCTTCACAAACGAGATCTCACCGGCGAGCGCGGCTGACCCTGCGAACATAAGAAACGCAAGGGTGCCCAGGACAGCTCCACGTCTAACGCCTGATGTAAGCGTGGCGAGGTGATGAGCAATGCAACGCATCAGTCTACCTCCAGATCCCCCCAACAAGCCTTGCTCTACAACTGTCCTACCGTCGTTTTGTGCAAATCCTCTCCCAAACAGCCCTGCCTATTGCAAGTATAGTCCTCACAGGAGGCAAAGTCAATCGCCGCGAAGCGAAACCCTTGACTGACAACCAATTGAGCGCCCGCAGCGTCTTCGCCCATGGCAACGGAGCAATGATGGCGAAACCCGCTTTTGTGCCCCAGGCCGTTGCATACCGGGCCTGCGACATGAGAGGGGGTTCTTATACGCAGCCCTGTTCTGCCACTACTACTCGAGCCTTCCCGAGAGGTTGGTAGGTCGCAGGGCCAGAAAAACGTGACCGGCATCCCCAGGCCTTTCACGCCGCGCCTTAACCCCCGAAGAAGGAGGCGGTGGAACATAACCCAGGGCGATGCGAGCCCTGGATGCATAGCCACCTACCCCTCAAGCCCCGAACGGGGGCTGGGGCGGTTGCCGGATACCTTAATCCGGGTTCCTCCTCCGTCGTCACCCGGGGCTCTACTCCGTCGTGTCCTTTATAGACTCAACAAGGCAGTGTTGTCAACGTGGCGTATGAACCGTACGGTGTCAGGAAGATGGGGAGCATTTCGAGTTCTCAACTCTTGATGATGGTACAACATTTCTCTCTGGGCCATGGGTTGTACAGGACGCATATAATGATCGGTACAAAAAAGCAACCTACCGCCATCCCCCCAACCCTGACGCAGGCCTCTCTGACCAGCTGAAGTTGAAAACTGCGACGCATTCTGATAAAATAGAGGTGTACGCGGTCAGTTTGTCAGGAGATAAGCACCGGCACGTTTGTGGTGATGCTGTGATTCGCCTGCCGGCACAGACAGACAGCAGGCGCGAGAAGGAATAGGAATGTCGCATACTGCACAACAGGTGGGCTTACACAGGCGTCGTTTCTCCGTGGATTCCAGCCTCGAGGACACCGCTGACCTGGCAGTGATGTTCGTTGATGTCGTCAACTATAGCGGCATTGTAGGCGAGGAAGGCGCAGCTGCCGGCCGTGAAATCGTCACCACGCTGCAACGTCTTTTCGAGAAGTCGCTTTGCGGCGAAGAGCCGGCGTTCGCCAGATCGTTTGGTGACGAAGTGCTATGCTGCTTTGAGAAGCCGCGAGATGCAGTCGCAACCGCGTTCCGGTTGCAGGGTCTCATCGAGACCGAAAACGCACGGCGCAAAAAGACCAGGAAGCTCCGCGTCAGGATTGGTATCTCCTACGGCGAAGTGCTGCTCGAGAGGCGCTCGGTTGCTGGGCACGTCGAAGACGTTCTAGGCCGGACGATCAACGAGGCCAAATGGGTCGAGACAAGCGCACGGCCGGGCAGAGTGCTGGCGAGCGAATCCCTGCTGAACTCGGGCCGGCGCGTGGGCGGCGCGCACAGGTTCTTCCGGAAAGCCAAGCCGAAGGGAAGGGACGAGGAGATACGGTTGTTTGAGATCATCTCCCGAAAGCATATCTTCCGGTACATACTCCGCACACCGGCCGTTGCGCTGGCATGCGTCGCGATTGTCTGTCTGCTCGGAGTGGCGGCATTTGTCGGGGCCAAAATCCTTTCCCGGTCCGAGATAGCGGCCCCGTACCGTGCTGTCCTTGAGGATACGGCGGCCGCATTACGTACCGACAGCGCCACAAAGACTCCTCGTGATCCTGCCCAGGCCCCTCGTGACGCCGAAACGTTTACTATTCAGGCGGCCTCTTTCAAGAGCCGCAAAGATGCCGAATCGGTCGTAGCGACGTTCAAGGAGTCAGATCTTGACGCGCGCGCTGTTCCCGTCAAGTTGCGGAACTCCGAGATATGGTACCAGGTGCGTGTGGGGTCGTTTCTATCGCAGAGCGAAGCCAAAGCCATGCTCGAAACCGGGCGAATACGCGAGCAGTTTCCAGACAGTTTCGTGCGGCGCGAGTAACACTGTCTGAGTATCACACATGATGACGAAGCCGAATCGTCGCAGGTTGCACATACAGACAATCGTCTTCCTGATCGTACTGACGTCCGGAGGGTGCTGCCTCATTTCCGTCCCATTGAACGCGCTGCGCGCTGCCGCGGTGATCACATTAAACACCGCAAGCTGTGTTGCAAGCAAGGTTCCGCCGGCGGCTTGGCCACTCATCTTCGCCAGAGAGACTGAGCTTAAAGCGGGACAAATTGCCGACGACACACGGAGTCGCCTCTCGGAAACCGAACTCGCCGCCATCACGGAGGATGCCAAACGCATTAGCGAGTTCATCCAGGCCGCTCCGGAATGCTCAGACGAGAACGCGCTTGATGAGATACTGCGCCGGAGACTTCATAGACCCCGCGACAACGAACAGCTCGCCACCATTTACGCCGAGATGCGGGATGTGGCGTTCGAACATGCGGCACGAGAACCTTCCAGCGTCGACGAAGCTTCTTACAGGCTGATGGCAACGAAGTACGCTGCCCTGTTCCTGGAATCCTATGTCGAAACGTGTGCCACCCAGGACACTGACCGGTAGCCCCCCAATCGAGCTGTGGGTCCGCCTTCGACGCCTTCCATCCCGAGCGTTGACAAATACGTTGAAGAGAAACACACGTTTTTGGTAGCATGGTATTGTTAGGCATGTGTATCGGGAACTGAAGCGTTACGTCGGCAACACGTCGAGAAGGTTGTATCGGTGGCACATCTCGAGGTTATCCAAGGCGCCAATCGGGGGGCTGAGCACGTTCTTGGCGAGTTGGCAACGCTCGGCCGGGACGGGGCCAACCACATAGTCCTCTTCGATGAACAGGTGTCGCGCCGGCACGCGGAAATCGGGCGGCACGGTGGACTGTTCATGCTCAAAGACTATGGCAGCGCCAACGGGACGTTCGTCAACGGGGTGCAGATACAGGAACATCTGCTGCGCAACGGTGACGAGGTCGTTCTTGGACAGACTGTGCTCCGGTTCCTGAGCGACGTGTCGTCGGATACCGACCTGGACACCAGTACCATCATGTTCGACTCCACCCCCACGCCCAGCAAACCGCGCGCCGAGGTTGACGTGAAAGGCTCGTTGTACATACCTTTCGAGACCGAAGCGAACGTCGACGTGCTCAGAAAGCAGGTCGAGCGGTTGCAGGCAGTTGCAAAGGCGAACGAGGTCATCGGTACCGTACTGGATATTCGCGAGGTGCTCGAGAAGATACTCGAGCTGGTCTTCGATACACTTCCCGCCGACCGGGGCTTCATAATGCTCAAAGACGAGAAGACCGACGAGCTGAAGATGGAGATCGTTCGGACCCGTGACGGTAAGGTGCCGCCCGGAACGACGGTGAGCATGACAATAGCCAACCGGGCGTTATCGTGCAAGGTCGGCATTCTGACCAACCCGCTCGAGGACCTTATGGACCAGGGCGGCCCGAGCGCAAGCATCGTGTTCCAGAACATACTCTCGGCGATCTGCGTTCCGCTTGTGTGCGGTGACAATGTGCTCGGCATAATCAACGTTGACAGCACCCGCACCGAACACGCTTTCAGCGAAGAAGACCTGCGCATGCTCTCGGCGATCAGCGCGCCTGCCGCCGTGGCCATCGAGAACGCTCAGCTGTACCAGAAACAAAAAGCGACCTTCTACCAGACAATCCGGGCGCTCGCTCGGCAGGTCGACGCGAAAGACCCGTACAGCTACGGTCACTCGGAGCGTGTGGCGTCTTTCAGCCGTGCGATTGCCGAGGAGATGGGGCTGTCGAAGGAGCTTGTCGAGCTGACCTATCTGTCCGGGATGCTCCACGATGTCGGCAAGATAGGTGTTCCGGACAACATTCTCGGAAAGCCCGGCCGCCTTTCCGACGAGGAGTTCGATCAGCTTAAAGAGCATCCCGCGAAGGGCGGCAGCGTGATCGACGAGGTCGAGCTGCTTCGCGAGATAGTCCCCGGGATCCGGGAGCATCACGAGAAGTTCGACGGGTCAGGCTACCCGCAGGGTCTCTCCGAATCCGAAATATCGCTCGCAGGCAGAATAATAGCTGTCGCCGACACATTCGACGCCATGACTTCCGACCGGCCGTACAGGAAACGATTGCCGGACGAAGTCGCCTTCGAGGAGCTTCACACAGAATCCGGCAAGCAATTCGATGCCGAGGTCGTGCGCTGCTTTCTGGACGCTTACAAGAACGGCAAGATCACCAGCGACGATCAGTGGTCGAAACATTAATCCCATCGACTGACGCCGACAGACCAACCCCAACCAGGTATCGAAAAGGGGAGAATCGGTAACGCAACGAGCTACTCGTTCTCCGTTCCAGTCCCCGGGACACCGCGACCTGCCAGGCATGACAGCAGTGCAATGATCGATAGCACGGCGCAGATGATCACGAAGACGTCGCCCACAGTCCGGTACAACGAAAACACCGGCCAGACGGCGACCGGCTCGACGGACCAGCCTTGAACGAAGATCCGTTGCCCATATCTCACCACCTCGCCGTAGAGCCTTCCCGCCGGGTCCAAGAACCCCGAAATGCCCGTGTTCGAAGCCCGCGCCACCGGCAACCGGGTCTCGACCGCGCGGAACTTCAGTATGGCGAGATCCTGCTGCGGCTCCATGCTGCGACCAAACCAGTTGACGTTCGTGACAGTCACGATAAAGTTCCCGCCACGAGTTGCGATCCCGCGCGCCAGGTCCGGGAATGCGGACTCGAAACAGATCAGGATGCCGAACCGCAATTCATCCAGGCTGAACAGCGTCTGGGTCGTGCCGGCCGAGATATCCGAGATAGCCGTGACCACCTTGCCGACAAAAGGCAAGTACTTCTTCATCGGCGTGTACTCGCCGAAAGGCGTCAGCCGCATCTTATCGTACCGGTCGATGACTTCGCCCGATGGCCCGATGAAGTATGACGAGTTGTAAAGCTTCTGTCTACCGGGCTCGCCTTCGCCTATCGATGCCGCACCCGTAAGAAGATAAACGTTGTGTTTCCGGGCAAAATCGCGGACGGGTTTGCACCGGTCCGAGTCGTCCACCCAGAACGTCGGTACGCCGCTCTCCGACCACACGACAAACTCTGCGCCCTCTCGTACCACGTGCTCGCTTATCAAGAGATGCGTATCAATCACGTATTTGTCGTACTCGGCACCCCAGAGGATGTCCTGCGAAAAGCTGCCCTGCACCAACCCGATTACCAGTTCCTGAACGTCCGCCGGCTGTCTCGGAGTTATCAGCCACCCGCAAAGATGTGCCGCCCCTACGACCAGAAGCGCGCCCACAAGGGAGATGAGCCGGCCTCTGGTTCTCCGGAACAGCCCTGAAACGCACACATTCACCAGCACAAGCAGGGCGGAAACGATATAAACGCTCCCTATGCTTGCCCACTGCAATACGAGGCTGTTCCCCGCCTGAGAGTACCCCAACGCCCCCCAACCGAACCCCGTGAAGATGTGCCCCTGGACCCACTCGAACGAGGCCCAAAGCACGGGGCAGGCAATCCAGAGCGGCACCCTGCTTTTCCGTGACAACCGGGAGACAACCGCCCCAAATACCGCCCAGTACAGCGCAAGGTACACAAACAAGAGCGCCAGCCCAATCAGCACGACTGCACCCACCCAGTAGGTGAGTGTGAGGAGCCAGTGAAGGACCGCTGTGTAGTAGATAAGTCCGGCAACGAAACCCAGCCGGAACCCATCCTTAGAACGCTTTCCCTCGAGCGCTACGAAAAGCGGGACAAGCGCTACCCAACCGAGAAAATGGAGCCCGAACCCCGGAAACGACAGCGCGCCAAGCACGCCCGTGAGACCGGCGCCAAGATAGCTCCATTTTCCTGGTTTATCCATTACATTCTCAAGTGAACTGCCGTTGCTGCCAGCTGGAGCATAGAGTAGTCCACCTTGAACGAACTTAATCGACAAGGGAAACCCTTCGTTGCGCATGGTAGCAAACGCGTCATCACCTGTCAACAACACGGAGCCGGACGGCGAACGCGGAAATGAACCTTCTCCGCCCCGTGTCGTATTGGAAGGATGACAGTGAATGTACGGAACGAATGACAGGAGGGTCCAGGATGAGATCGGTGCTTTTCGTTCTTGTACCGATGTCGTTATGTGCCGTTTTCCTTGTCTTGCGTCCTCGATCGGTCGAGCAAATTCTCGACCCTGACTATGAGCCATCGACAAGCTGGAAGGAGAAGGAACTCGAGGGATGGCAGCCGGGGCCGGAGAACGCGTCTGTGCCGATACAGGCTATCCGTCATCCCAGGATGGACGTCACGGGGGTATGGAGCGCCGGAAGCATCGGTCACGCTTCAACACGGCTTTCAATCAGCCGATCCTTGACCGGCACATACACAGTGAGACTTGGCGCCAGCGGCTGTCTTGGTGGTTGGCACCTGAACCGAACCGGGCGGTACGCTGACGGTGTTCTCACGCTCGACCGGCCCGTCGAGGACTACTTCACGCTGAAGTACAAGAGACTGTATGCAGTCGAGATTGGAGGTAAGGAGTATCTGCTTCCTTCCGCAGCAATCGAGAAAGTCCAGGCGGCTCTTTCAGACGACGGCTCAGTGATATTGGATCTACAGTACGAGATCCCCCGGTACGCGTTTTCTCGATGGGGAAACAAGAAGCGCTCGATTTCGTTGCGTTCCGTCCGGGCGCGCGCCCACCGCCTATGGCGATCCGTCTGGATCGGTACTCCCTACCGCAGTTAGCATTGAATACGTACCCAGCCGACCCTCGACGGATCCTCCCTGGGAAGTCTGGAGTAGCGGACCGAGCCGCGGCTTCTCGATGGGAATGGGGGACGTCCATGCTCGGACTTGCCTTGACACCCTTGCTCAGTGCGTGCTAGAATCTACGTAGAATAGCGGGAGGATCGGTCGGATTAGTTGGCGAAATCTTGTTTCTGGTAACTGCGGGCCGGGGGCCCTTTTTTGAGATCGAATGGATTATAGACTTTGATCTACGCGGTAATCTCTGACATTCACGCGAACCTTGAAGCGCTTGACGTCGTCCTGGCGGATATTCGTAAGCGCAAGGTTGACAAGATACTGTGCCTGGGCGATATTGTGGGGTACAACGCCGATCCGAACGAGTGCGTTCGCATCGTTGAGGACCAGGATATCCCGTCGCTCGAGGGCAACCACGACGCCGTCGCTTGCGGGAAAGAAAAACCGTGGGGGTTCAACCCGGTCGCGCTTGACGCTGCAAACTGGACTCGCGACACCCTCACAGAGGAGAACAGGGACTTCCTGAAGCAGCTGCCGGACGACATGGTGTGCAACGGCCGCATACTGGCCGTGCACGGGGCACCGGGCGACCGCGACACGTACTTGTTTACGTGGGAGGAGATCGAGCCGTTGTTCCCGGCGCTCGAAGAGCGCAACGTTGACCTGTGCCTGTTCGGGCATACGCACTTTCCGGGCATCTTCGGGGAAGACGGGACGTATCGCCCGGATGAGGACGGGCTGTTCAAGCTCCCGGAAGGCAAACGGTTCTTTATCAACCCCGGTTCTGTGGGGCAGCCGCGCGACGCCGATCCGCGTGCTGCGTACGCACTCTTCAACGAAGACGCTCGCGAGATGCGGTTTGTTCGACTGGACTACGACCGCAACAAGACGGCACAGAAGATAGTTGACAGCGGTCTGCCTCCGTTCCTTGCAGAGAGGCTCATGCTGGGACGCTGAGATGAGCGATCGAGCTGCGACGGTTACACGAAAAACAAAAGAGACACAAGTGAAGGTAACGCTTCTCGTGGATGGTACCGGTGTGCCCAAGATATCCACGTCGGTGCCGTTTTTGGACCACATGCTGGTTCTGATGTCGAAACACGGGTTCTTCGACCTCGAAATCACCGCGACGGGCGACACCGAGGTGGATTTCCACCACACGGTCGAGGATGTCGGCATCTGTCTGGGACGTGCGTTTCGAGAAGCCTTGAACGGCTACGAGGGTATCGCTCGCTACGGCGGTTCGCGCGTGCCTATGAACGAGGCGCTTGCGCAGGTTGATATCGACCTTTGCGGCAGGGCGCATCTTGTCTACAACGCCGATCTGGGCAAGGATCGTGTCGGCGAGTTCGACACTGAACTCGCCCGGGAGTTCTTTCACTCTTTCAGCGAAAATGCTAAGGCTACCCTGCACATCTCCCTGAACTACGGCACCAACGCGCACCACTGCATCGAGGCGATGTTCAAGGCGCTTGGTCGAGCGCTTGACGAGGCAACACGGCCCGACCCGAGGATCGATGGCGCGTTGTCGACAAAAGGCACATTGACGTAGGAGACCCCGGCCGTTCGCGTCCGGGCTCGCAGCAGATAGGATGGCGTGACGTGTTCAAAACCATACTCGTTGCTGTAGACGGTTCGGAGACCTGCATCAAAGGCGTGCGATACGCCGTCAACATCGCCAAACGGAACCAGGCCAAGGTCCGGATCCTCTACGTCGTCGATATCAAGCTGCTCGAAGGGCCGTTTCTGAGAGATGTCTCGGCTTCGCTCGCCATCGTTCCGATCGCCGACTACCAGAAAAACATCGCCACGATCCTCGAAGAGCGCGGCAAGGCGGCGGTCGCCGTTGTCGAGCAGCTTTGCGAACAGGAGGGGATCGAGTGCGAGCCCGTGATTAAGACGGGGCTCGTCAGCCGGACGATATGCACCGAGGCCGACGATACCGACCTCATCGTGGTTGGCCGGAGAGGAGAACACGTGCATTGGTCCGACGGCTTCCTGGGCACCACCGTCGAGGCGGTGGCCCGGCGCGCCAAGAAGCCCGTGCTGGTCACCAGCGACGAGTACCACGAGATGGGCGTGATCGTTATGGCGTACGACGGGAGCTCCCACGCCAACCGGGCCTTGAGCATTGCGGCCGGCGTGGCCGGGGAGTGGGAATTGCCGCTGCGCGTGGTCTCGGTGTCCGACCAGGAGACCGCTGCAGCGTCGTTGCGGAGCGAGGTCGATAAACTGCTCACCGACCGCGGCCTGTCGTTCGAGATGCAGGTTCTTGAGGGCGAGCCCGACGAAGAGATCGCCAAGGTCGTTGAATCGGTGGACGGCCCCCTGCTCGTGATGGGCGCCTACGGCCACTCGAGGGTTCGCGAACTCATACTCGGCAGCACCACCGTCCAGGTGCTGCGCAAAACCACCTGCCCCGTGCTTCTCTACCGGTGAAGCCGGTAGACGGGAAACAGTAGACGGGAAACGGGGATCGAGTCGGAGTGCCTGGTCTCTGTGCCCTTCATGGCCCCCGGTATTTGCTCTCGCCACAACCCCGGACATTGTCCTTGGGTATATCGTGGGGTCTTTTTGGCTCAAGCTTGCTTGGTTCTTGGGCGTTACGAGCGGAACCGAGCACGTCTCGGAAGCGAAACGAGGTGAGAGATTGGTAGCCCCAAGGGGAGTCGAACCCCTGTCAGATGGCTGAGAACCATCTATCCTAAACCACTAGACGATGGGGCCACCTTCACCATTGGCAACTGGCTGCGGGACAAGGACTCGAACCTTGATAACACGGTCCAGAGCCGTGCGTGTTACCATTACACCATCCCGCAAAATCGAAGTAATTCTACACGATGCCCTGCCGATTGTCAAGCGTGGGCTGGACGAAGAGGCATTTGCGCTGTGGTGGATTTTGGAAGGTAGTGAGGTGAGTGAAGCGGTGAATGGAGTGATCAGGAAGGCCTGGACGGCCGGATGTGGCTGCCCGGGGCACCTCTTTTGTGCTCTGGGGTGAATTTCCTTTTCCTGACGTCACCCCCGCCGCTCTCTAAACAAAACGCCCAGTTCTTTGGGGTAACAACTTCTCCGCTCCTTTTATATCCCACTCCTACTACTTCGCTTCCACACAACGCAATTGGCTTCATAAACGCGAAAATAGAAAACCCTCCTCCTCTCCCCCCTCACATCCGACTTGACCGCTCACTCCGCACGCACCTCGCCTTCGACTAATAGACCTTCCGAAAGAGCTGGCGTTGACTTGCAGTGATCGCCGTGATATATTGGCACGCAGTGTGGTTGTGCAGTCATTTCGTGGGGATTCAGGTCTGACTCGAACGCTCGAAGGAGACCCAGCCGCCATGCGGAAGGAGGAACCGATGAAAGAGAAGCTCGTTCATGTCGCTGTGGTGTTAAGCGTCCTTGTCTTAACGTCGCAGTGCGTTGTCGTGAGCTCGTGGACGCCTGAACCGGTGGAAGAACCAGCGCGCGTGGTCGTCCAGGAATCGTACCGGGCCGGCGGGGGCCTGCTGGAAGGGCTTGTTGAGCGATCGCGGTTCGAATCCGCCCGCGTATCGAGTTACGACCCCACGGGCGGTAACGCCGACGCCTGGCCGATCCAACCCGGAGAGACCAAGACGCTTGCCGACATCGAAGGTGCGGGGATGATAACCCACATCTGGGTTACCATAAACTCGCAGGCCGAATACCATCTGCGCGAACTTGTCTTGAGGGCTTACTGGGATAACGAGGAGACGCCGTCCATCGAGTGTCCCATCGGTGACTTCTTCGGGCTCGGACACGGAATGTACTACCAGTACGCATGCCTGCCGCTGCAGATCGGCACGAACCGCGGACTGAACTGCTTCTGGAAAATGCCTTTCTCCGATGGGGCCAGACTCACCATAACGAACGAAGGCGACTTGCCCGTGTTCTCGTTCTATTTCTACGTTGACTACCGCAAGTATGTGCGGTTGCCCGGCCAACTGCTGCGGTTTCACGCGCAGTACCGGCAGGAGATGCCGTGCAAACCCGGCGGCAACTACGTGCTGCTGGAAGCACGAGGCGCGGGCCAGTACGTCGGCTGCAACCTGTCGATCGAGCAGAACACCGACGGATGGTGGGGCGAGGGCGACGACATGATATACATCGACGGCGCCACCGAACCCCAGCTCAAGGGAACAGGTTCCGAGGACTACTTCTGCGGCGCGTGGGGCTATGGAGAGCCATTCAGCAACCTCTATTTCGGGTGCCCGATTCGCGGTCCCGGAAGAGAGGGCGACCACTGGAACGTCTACCGGTACCACATCGAAGACCCCATAACGTTCGAGGAGTCCATTCGGGTTACGATAGAGCACGGACACGCCAACGACCGGGCTGACAATTTCTCCTCCGTCTCCTACTGGTACCAGACCGAACCTCATTCACCGTTCCCCGAGCTGCCTGCGGTCACAGACCGGTTGATCAGGCTGGGACGCGTGTTCCGGGAGGAGGGCGCCGTTGACGTCGAGGACTATCTCCCGTTCTTCGTTCCTGTTGGCGGCACACTGGCCAAGCAGGATATGGCCGAGTTCGAAGGTGACTGGAGCGGCGGAGCTCAGATGCTCTTCAAAGCGGAGGGAGCAGACGCTTCGTTCTCGGTCACTGTTCCCGATGAAGACAGCGCCACGACAACGCCGACGGCAACGCTGGTCGTCTACTACACCCAGGGACCTGATTACGGGATCGTGCAATTGGCCAGCGACGGCCAGCCGGTTGGTGACCCCTTCGACGGGTATGCCGATACAGTCAAACGCGCCGAGCCGGTCAGCTTCTCCGTGCCGAGAACGGGATCGGGCAAAGTCGAGTGGCGCGTCATCGGCAAGAACGATAAGTCCTCGGGACACAACGTGGGGATAGACTGCGTCAAGACTGGCCAGGGAGAACAATGAGCGCCACGACCGAAGAATCCGGCACTCAAAGCTTCGCAGCGTCAGTCGGACGGACTGTTCTTATACGGTCTCGAGGGATACTCGCGCTCCTGATCGTCGTCGCGATCGGAATCGTCTTCAACGCCGACGGGACATTCTTCACCGCCGAGACCCACCGGGCGGCGTTGCGCCAGGGGGCCGAGTTCGGCATCCTGGCAACAGGGATGACGGTGGTGATCCTTACGGCTGGCATAGACCTCTCGGTCGGGTCAGTGCTCGGCCTTACGGCGATGATCTTCTCGCTGCTGCTTATCCCGTTGGGTATACCCGTGTGGATCGCCGTGCCGGCTACGCTGCTCGCCGGCGCTGCTGTAGGCGCAACAAACGGTCTGCTGATCACACAGCTGAAGATGCAGCCGTTTGTCGCGACGTTGGCGATGATGGTGTTTGCACGCGGCTTGGCAAAATACGTCTACGGCGGGCGGAAGGTGTCGTGCGCGATACGCGACGCGGCCACAGGTGAATGGCGATACGTTCCGGAACCACCGATATTCAATCAGATAGACGCGAATGTGTTCAATGAGAACATCGCCGTCGTGGCACTGATATTCCTCGCCTGCGTGCTGGTGTTGTGGATCGTTGTCGGCAACACCCGGTTCGGCAGGCATCTCTATGCGATCGGGGGGAACGAGGAGGCCGCCAAGCTGTCCGGCATACGGGTTGCCGCCACCAAGGTGTTCGCATACACCATCTGCGGGCTCACCGGGGCAGTGGCGGGGATATGCCGGGCGGCCCAGGATCATCAAGGCGACCCGGAAGCCGGCATGACGTACGAGCTGTTCGCGATCGCCGCCGTAGTGATCGGCGGCACGAGCTTGATGGGTGGTCGCGGCGGACTAATGCTGACGTTGATGGGCGCGCTGATCATCGCCTATATTGACAAGATACTCAGCATCAACGCCGTCGGAGAACCTGCCCGTCTGATGGTGCAAGGTGCCATTATTGTATTTGCTGTGGCCGTCCAACAAAGAAACAGGTGAGCGGGAAGATCAACGCTTCAGGAGGTAGAAGATGATGCAGAAAGGAAACGCTCTTTGGATGTTGGCACTTGTTTCAGTGCTGGCGCTCTATGGATGTCGTGCCGAAGAGGAACCGCAACCGCAACGGGCCGTACCGGTCACGCAACCCGCGCCCGAATTGACACCTTCCAAAGGCACCGCAGAAAACCCCTGGGTTGTTGGCATGTCGCAGTGCAACCTGGGCGAGCCGTGGCGTGTACAGATGAACGAGGATGTTCGTGCCGCAGCGGAGAAACAACCCGGACTCGAGGTCGTTTTCAAAGACGCTTCGAACGACACGCAAAAACAACGCGCCCACGTGGACGAGTTTCTCGCACAAGGAGTTGACCTGCTCATCGTCAGCCCGAAAGAAGCCGCGCCACTGACGCCGCCGGTACGGCGTGTGTACGAAAAAGGCATACCGGTGGTTGTTCTCGACCGCAAGATCCTCGGCGACACGTACACGTGTTTCATCGGTGCCGATAACGTCAAGATCGGGTACGAGGCAGGCAAACACATAGCCGAGACGTTGCTCAAGGGGAAGGGGAACGTCGTCGAACTCAAAGGGCTCATGACCTCGACACCGGGACAGGAACGCAATGAAGGGTTTCGCAACGCCATTAAAGCACATCCCGACATCAAAGTGATATTCGAGGCCGATTGCAAGTGGCTCGAGCCCAACGGTCGCAAGGAGATGGAGTCGGCCCTTGCGCGGTTCGACGATATCGACGTCGTCTATGCGCACAACGATCCGCAGGCGCACGGCGCGTGGATTGCAGCCAAAGCTGCCGGCCGGGAGAACGATATTCGGTTCGTCGGGATCGACGCGCTGACGCACGAGGGTGTGCAGTACGTCCAAAAGGGCGTACTCGACGCCACATTGCAGTACCCCACAGGAGGCGTCGAGGCGATCGATATCGCGCTCAAAATTCTGGCCGGGGAAACGGTGCCCAAGAACATCACCCTCGGCACGCGAATATTCACCACCGAAAACGTCGACCAGGGAGGTCAATCCATCGATTAGCGCGACCTTTGTGTCTAGCAGATCCAAACAAATCCCAAGGGAGACATAAACGGCGACGGGCTTATCAACGCTCTTGACGTTCAGTTGGTGATCAACGCCGCCTTGGGCATGGACATATCATGAATCTATCCGATTACAGAGCGTCCAGTTGAAATCACGGGCCGTTTTGGACGATAATATAAGCAGCAGTGGCAAGTTGTATGGCTTGGAGTGTTGATCTGATGAGAATGTCACGGGTAGCAGCCATCGCTGGTGTCTTGAGCATTCTGGCATGTCTCGGTCTGAGCGTGCCGGCGCACGCTCAGGATCTGAGAAGCCTCGTGAGAACCTTCTCGCTCCCTTCCAAACAGCAGCAGATACGGCGCGACACGCGTGCCCGCAACGCTACCAGAGAGTACCTTAACGAGATTCGCGACCACAACACAGACGTCCGACAGAAAGCGCAGCGCGAGGAGAGAACATCGCGCGAAAACACGCGACGTGTCTCTCGCGGTCTCGATGATCTCAGGCGCGACCAGGATCGCGGCTTGTTGACCGAGGTGCGCCGCATCGCGCAGAGAGGCAGGCGTCATCAGAACGATATGCGGCGGCTCGGAACGGAGGCGCGCCGAGGACAACAGCAAACGCTCGCCCAGCAGATACGCGACAGGAACGTTGCACGCATGGAACAGACGCGCCGGGCAAGACGCAGCGTCATAGAGCAGTCTCGGGAGGCGCTACAGGAAATTCGGGCCAAGGCCAAGGCAGAGGCGGAGTAGCGCGGCCCGAACGACATCCTGCGAATCTGGAATCTAAAACTGACAACTGACAATGTGAAATGGGGTCTTTCGTAGAGGTCTGGAGGCAGGTAGACTGATAAGGATAAGAGAAACCCGTTTGTCCGGCATCCGTCTTGCCCACAGCACTTAGAGAAACACTTCATTTTGCATTGTCAGTTTTAGATTTTGCATTGTCAGTTGTCTGTCTTGGGTTTTGCAGCGCACTTTCCATTGACTCCGGGATCGGGATAGCGATCATTCATGTTTCAGAAAGGGTCTCTCCTCCCCATTCTCGCGGCGATACTTGTTCCAACACTTGCGGTATTCGTGCTCTGGCCGCCGGGCAGTGGAGCCCGACCCGAACACGATGCGGCAAAAGCCGGCAAGACCGTCATAACGTATTGGGACAGACATCTCGGCCACGAGCACGAGATGCGGCGGGCCTTGATCGATGAGTTTAACGCGACGAACAACAACATCCACGTCCGTGTGCTTTCGATCGGCGAGCGAATCGAAAAGGTCCTCACGGCAATATCGAGCGGCGCTCCGCCTGACGCCTGCGGTATCGACAGCAACAACATGTTCCTGCTCGCAGCGCAAGGCGGGTTCATGCCTCTGGACGACTTTGCCCGCGCAAGCGGCATCTGGGAAGATACGTTCTTTCCGTCGTGCTGGCGGATGGTCCATTTCGAAGGTCACCTTTGGGCGCTCCCGGTCACGACCGACATTTATGCGCTGCTATGGAACAAAGATATCTTCCGCGAGGCCGGTCTCGACCCCGAACAACCTCCACGCACCATCGAGGAGCTCGACGCGTTCGCCGACAAGCTCACCAAATTCGGCCCGAACGGCGAGCTCGAACGGATGGGATTCCTGCCCTGGTCGCCGTGGGACATGACCTTCCACTGGGGCATCGCTTTCGGCGGCCGGTGGTACGATCCTGAGACCGACCAGTTCACCATCGCTGAAGACCCTCACATCCTCGAGTCCATCAGGTGGCAGGCCTCCTATGGAAAACGGTACGATCCCACCAAGGTCGAGGGGTTCCGGCTCGGGCTCGGCCAGTATATGAGCGCTAACAACCCATTCTACGTCGGCAAGGTCGCTATGGCGCTCGAGGGCGAGTGGCAGGAGACGTTCATACCCCGATACGCTCCCGACCTCGATTGGGGCGTTGCACCTATACCTCAACCGGCGCATCTTAAAGAGGAGCGTGCCGTCGTCCCGTCTTCGGTTACCGATGTCATCCCGGCAGGCAGCCCGCATCCGCAGGAGGCGTGGGAGTTTATCAGTTGGATGTTCAAGAAACGGGCCTCCGACGGCACCTACCCGCTCGCCGACTACAACGAGGCCATACACAATATTCCGCCCATGAAGGTTGTCGCACAAGAGCCGCGGTTCTCCGAAGCGCCGAACTTCCGCGCTTTCGTTGACCTCTTTCTCACTCGCACCGGATACTCCGTACCGCCCATACCAGTCGCGCCGATGTTTCTCGAGATGATCGAGAAGGAGCGCCAGTACGTTGTGTTTGGCTTGAAAACTCCGGAACAAGCCGTCGAGCACCTCGATTCGTTTCTCCAGAACGAGCTCGATGAGGTACGCGAATGGCAGCGCCGATCTCTATGACGAACCGATGACAAAATCAGACCGCAAACGACTGAGAAACGGACTGCTTTTCGCCTCACCCTATATCGTTGGTTTCACGGCATTCTTTCTCTATCCGCTCCTGGCGTCGATCTACTACAGCTTTTGCCGCTACAATGCGATGCGCCATCCCGTGTGGATCGGCCTGAGAAACTATGCCGACCTCTTCTTCCACGATCCGCTTTTCTGGAAATCCCTCGGGAACACTCTCTACTACACTGCGTTCGCCGTGCCGTTGAGTCTCGCGTTCAGCATAACCATCGCGCTCCTGCTCAACGCGAAGATTCGCGGAATGTCAGTCTATAGAACTGTGTTTTTCCTGCCCACCGTCGTGCCGATTGTCGCATCGAGCGTGCTCTGGCTTTGGGTGCTGAACCCCACCGCGGGCATCGTCAACATACTGCTCGGCAAGATAGGAATCGAGGGCCCGGGCTGGATGTCCGACCCGGCGTGGTCAAAGCCCGCGCTCATCACGCTCGGCCTCTGGAACGTCGGCACGGCGATAGTCATCTTCCTTGCGGGACTGAAAGACGTGCCCGAACAGCTCTACGAGGCCGCCTCGATAGACGGCGCAAACACATGGCACCGGCTCCGCCACGTCACGCTGCCGATGCTCACGCCGACGATACTTTTCAACCTGATAATCGGGCTCATTACCGCGTTCCAGTACTTCACCCAGGTGTTCGTGATGACCAACGGGCTCGGCACGCCCGCCGACTCTACGATGTTCTATTCGCTCTACCTGTACAGAAACGCGTTCGCGTATCTGAAGATGGGCTACGCGTCGGCGCTTGCATGGATGCTCTTTGTGGTAATACTCGTCTGCACCGTCGTCGTGCTCAAAACGTCCGCCAGATGGGTCTACTACCAGGGCAGCGAGGAATAAAAGGTGCGACTGTCCGAGTCAAAGGCGTTCCGCGAATCGTTCGGGCGCATGCTGACACATGCGACGCTCATAGCGCTCTCCGCCGTCTTCCTGCTGCCTTTCTTCTGGATGGTCTCGACCTCGCTCAAAGAGGAGGCCGACATATTCAAGCTGCCGCCTGAATGGATTCCCGACCCGATCAAATGGGCCAACTATCCCGACGCCATAGGGACCATCGCGTTCGGGCCCTGCCTGCGCAACACGCTCTACGTCTGCGTCATCGTCGTCCTCGGGACGGCCCTCTCAAGCTCTCTCGTCGCATACAGCTTCTCGCGCATACGATGGCCCGGACGCGACGTGGCTTTCATCGCCGTGCTCAGCACCATGATGCTGCCGTACCAGACAACGCTCATACCGCTGTTCGTTCTCTTCAAGGCTGTCGGATGGACCGGCAGCTTCAAACCGCTCTGGGTACCGGCCCTCTTCGGCAACGCCTTCTACATCTTTCTGCTCAGACAGTTCTTCATGACCGTTCCCGCCGACCTCACGGACGCGGCACGAATCGACGGCTGCTCCGAGTTCGGAATCTACTCGCGAATCATACTTCCACTGGCTAAACCCGCCCTCGCCACCGTGATCCTGTTTACGTTCATCTGGACCTGGAGCGACTTCCTCAACCCTCTCATCTACCTCCAGGACGACCGGCAGTACACGCTCGCCGTCGCGCTCCAGCAGTTCCAAAGCCATCACGAGATGGCCTGGGCGCAACTCATGGCCGCATCCACCATGATCGCCGCTCCCATCGTCGCGCTCTTCTTCTTCACACAACGCACATTTATCCAAGGCGTCACACTCACCGGGATGAAAGGGTAACCACTGAACCGTTACCCATCGAAGGAAGGGAGCCAGGAAGAAACCTACGGCAGGGCGAGATGGTCTCCCTCTGCCTCTGGGAGACGGCCGGGCTGAAGGCTCCACTTTTGGTTGGACGCCATTAGACCGAAGTTAGCCCAGATTGTTTGTGGCTAAGCCATTGTGATTGGGTGGGTTAAGT
>CAZGCA010000012.1:0-85901 GCA_964524145.1 uncultured bacterium
GGAGTGAACTCCTGGGCTATTCTCAACCGTCCCTGCGGGACTTCGAGGTGTCGTTCTAGCTGGGATCAGCTGGTGGGTGAAAGCCTGCTTGTCGTGTTTCTTGCTATCTATAGCGCCTTACAGGTACGTCTTCATTGGATTTGTTCTCGTTCCCACGGTCCTCCGTGGAAATGCATATCGCCCTACCAGTCCAGCCAGACATCTCACAGCTCATCGCGCCCTGCATGTATGCGTTCCCACGGAGGACCGTGGGAACGAGCGTAAGCAGATGTGGAGTGCGCAAGCTTGCTTGCGCTTCTACCAGGACCAAGCTTGCTTGAGTCCGGCGTATTGGACAGCAAGCTGTCCAACAGAACAGCGGTAGCAAGCTACCGCACTCCAAAACAGCCACAGCACAAAAGCCTTTACTGTATGCCGACCCTTGACATAGGAAAGGTCCCGGAATAGAGTATGCCTGGGGAAGGGGCCGGTCGTGCCCGGCGTCTGTCGGCAAGAAAGGAGATAGTATGCTGGCGTTTGAGCTGCCCGTCGAGGAGTTGCGCGGTTTTTCGTTGCCCTGCGTGTGCGAACCGGATTTCGAAACGTTCTGGGACGAGACCCTCGAGCGAAGCCGGTCGCAACCGCTCGATCCCGATGTCGAGGAGGTCGAGTATCCCGTCAAAACTCTGTCCGTGAAGAAGGCTTCTTTCTCTGCATACGATGGCGGCAGGATTTGCGCCTGGCTCATCTCGCTTCGCAAATCGAAACGGCAGCCGACGCTGGTGTGCTTCCACGGGTATTCGGGCGACAAGGGTCGCGTCTTCGACTATCTCGGCTGGGCGTTGCAGGGGTACACGGTGCTCGCGCTCGATGTGAGAAGCCAGTCCGGAGAAAGTTCCGACCTCGCCGAGTATCATCACGGCCATACTCCCGGCTACATCACCAAGGGAATACTCGACCCGCGCGAGTATTACTTTGTCCGGGCGTACGCGGACTGTGTGCGTGCGCTCGATTTCATCTCGAGCCGCGACGAGGCCGACCCCGACCGGATAGGCGTTACCGGCGGGAGCCAGGGCGGCGGCCTCTCGCTCGCCGCGGCCGCGCTCGACCCCAGACCCAAGATGTGCGCTGCCGACGTTCCCGGTTTCTGCCATTTCCAGCGAACGCTCGAGCTGACCCACGAACCGCCGTGGACCGAGCTCGTGTTCTACTTCCAGCGGCAGCCGGAACACGTCGAGCAGGCGTTCAAAACCCTGTCGTACGTCGAGCTCAACAACTTCGCGCACCGCATAACGTGTCCCACGCTTATATCGGTCGGTATGCAGGACATGCTCTGCCCGCCGTCGACTATCTTCTCCGTATACAACAAGCTCGATTGCGAGAAGGAGATCGCCGTGTATCCGTACAACGGGCACGAAGGCGGCGGAAGCCACCACCAGGAACGGAAACTGGTCTGGATCAATAAATATCTGAAAGGCGACGGCTGAACCACGGAAGGCGGTTGTGCGGCTGTTGAGAGCGGCACAACTAATCTCCTGCCAACGCGCCGCACACCCGTCATTGCGAGCCACCTTCAGCTGGCGTGGCAATCTCGGATTGTGCGATTTGACACCGTCTGTTCCAAGCCAAGGGGAGCGCCACCCCCCGCTCCAGTGGGGGTCGCGAACTATCGCGTTTGCATGAACGCACCGATCATCTGCGCTCATTCGGTCGGACAGTTTGTTCACAACACCATCGGGTCCCGTCCTTCCGGCGAAAGGGACCTTCCAACAACCCACCACAAATGCGGCGGACCGGCATCCTACAACCCACATAGTCCTATAGCGCAACGCCGTGGCGAGCCCTGCAAAGGGCGACGGAATAAAGCCCAGGGTGAAGCGAAGCGAAACCCTGGGGAATGAGATCGCGAAGAGTCAGCCCCCGCAGGGGGCGGCGGAACCCTGTCGGCATCCATCTGTTGTACCCAGACGCCTAGCGTTTCCGTCGCCCCCGTTCGGGGGCTGGGGTGGTTGCCGGATACCTTACCCCGGGTTCCTCCTACGTCGTCACCCGGGGCTTTATTCCGTCACCTCCTTCGGAGGCTTCAGACCCGCCGCAGGGCACGTCGGAATCCGCTGCCGATGTCGCCAGGCACGACGCTCAGTCAGCCTGATGGGCGTTACCGGATTCTTGGAATGTCCTGAAAGCGGGAATCTAGAACAGAAAGAACAGGTCGTGTCCGCATCCTGGGGGCCCGTACTGGACGATGTCAGAACTCTTGAGCTGGCTCCTAGGACAGATTCCCTCGTCGCCAGTGCTGCAATACTCGCTGCCTAACGGTTCGCGCATCAGCGGCCATCGGTCCGCTGGATGCGCTGGTTGGGAGACCGAAGCTCAGAAGTCTCCTGAAGGAACTTCTCCTTGTTCTCGTCCCACCACTCGCGCCATTTGGCTTGGTCTTGGCCGATACTCGCGGTCCAAGTTGGCGCGGATGTCCGCTTCATCGAACCATACCGCTTAAGTCCGGCGCGTGACGAACAACGGGAATGAGGTTAAGCGTCCAGCGTCCAACCTTTCCGGTATTCGCGGCGGAGCAGGTCGTTGCCTTCGCGGCTGTTCGTCACGCGACCGGCGGCGCCGTCGTAGTCAAGCTTCTTGCCGACACGGTAAGCGACCAGTCCGAGCAGCATCATCTCGCCTAGCTTTCCGGCGTAATCGAAATTGCAGGAGGTCTTCAGGTCGCCTTTGCACGCGTCGATCCACTCTTTCTGGAACCGGCCAAGTTTTGGGATGAGCTTCCTTTTGGACCGCGGCTCGTAGTAAGTCATATCGGCCCGCGGCCCGAGGGGAAGCAGCGCGCGTGTGCCGAAATCCGATACGAGATAGCCGCGGCTTCCGCGGAACATCGCCCCGTGGCCAATCTTGTTCAGGTCTATGAACTCGACAGGAACCTTCGGCATGGCGCCCCCTTGGTGCCAATGTACCTCAATGGCGCCGCGCCAATCGTTCGCCGGGATTTCAAACGTCGTGTGCAGTGTGACGGGCGTCACTTCGGGATTGAAAGGCTCGCCTTCAGCCTCGGCCGAGACGGGAAGGTCGGCATCGAGGGCGTTCCAGGCGAGGTCCATAGTGTGGCTTCCCATGTCGCCCACCTGTCCTGTGCCGAAGTCCCAGTACATGTTCCACTGCAAGCAGTTCACACCCGTTTCTCCGGAGAAGTACTCCGGATTGTAGGGATGCATCGGCGCAGGGCCGATCCACAGATCGTAGTGAAGGGTGTTCGGCGGCGTGCCTTTCGCGGGGGGATAACCCTGCCGGCGAAGTTGCCGGTTGCCCCACGTATGAACCTCCCTCAGGTCGCCAATCGCGCCGTCAAGAACCATCTCGCGCACACGGTTGAAGTTCGGATGCGCGTGGCGTTGCGTGCCGACCTGTGTCGCCAGCTTACGCTTGTTCTTGAGATACGTGGCCCGTAACAGCCGCGCTTCTTCGACGGTGTTGCCCAGCGGCTTCTCGCAGTAGACGTGCAAGCCCCGATTCATGGCCCAGGTGGCGACGAAAGCATAGGTGTGGTCGGTGGTGCAGCAGACTACCGCGTCGAGATCTTTCTGCTCGAGACATTTACGCCAGTCCACATAGTGCTTCGCCTTGGGGAATCGTTCGGCGGCCAGGGCGATGTGTTCTTCGTCCGTATCGCAGAGTGCGACGATATTCTCGCTCGCGATCGCGTCGTAGTGTGCCGTGCCGCGGCCATGAGCGCCGATCAGCGCGATGTTGAGCTTGTTGCCGGCGGCCTGCGCGCCCTTGATCCCGCGTGGCAGAATTAGGAAGGCGCTTCCCGCAGCCGCAGCCGTTTTTAGAAATGCCCGTCTCGTTGTGTCCTTGGTTTGACCTGCCGTGTTCCTCATAGCTCGCTTCCCTTTCCGTATACCTCGTAACGTTCTTCTTGTATGTCTTCAGAACATTTGCCACACTGGTGGATTCCGATTAGGGTAGAGACTCGGCTTCCTTTTCCCAAGTTGATAACCTCCCTTCCTCCGAAGTATACAACGTCAAGAGTAACGTTGGCAACGCCCCATCCGCTCCATCCGCCTCTTTTCAGGCATGCGAGTTATAGAGTAGATCTTAGGGGTAGAAGATCAACAGAAAGGAGCATGCCATGAGAGAACGGAACGAGCAGGGACGCGAGAGCCCAGTCAACTGGGACGCGAATGAGACGTGAGCTTCCCCCGGTTCACCTGCCCAGGAGTCCGGGCTACCGCATTTCCTGACCGCCGGTCACGTTGATGGCCTGGCCGGTCATGTACTTTGACTCGTCCGAGGCGAGGAAGACGACGACGCCCGTCACGTCATCGTAGGTACACCCGCGTTTCATCGGCACCTGGTCGATATACTTCTGCCTCACCTGCTCCTCGGTGATGCCCAACCGTTCCGCGTACTGTCTGTACAGGCTGTTCACCCAGAGCGGCGAATCGAGAAGGTTGCCCGGGCACACCGCGTTGACCCGGATGCCTTGCTCGGCCCATTCGAGCGCGAGACTTTGTGTCAGGCCGATCCCGCCGAACTTTGACGATATGTAGGGCGCGTTCTTGTAGCTGCCTTTCTTGCCCGACTTGCTGTTGATCTGTATGATGACGCCGCTGCCGGCCTCGAGCATCTCTTTCGCGACCTCGCGGGCGCAGAGAAAGTAGCCTGTCAGGTTCACGTCGACGACCTTGCGCCAGTCCTCCACCGACATCTTGGTCGAGTCGCCCGACACGAGTATCCCTGCGTTCGATACCAGGATGTCCACGCCGCCAAGCTCTTTCACCGCGACGGCCACCATCGCGCGTACCCGGTCTTCGTCGGTGATGTCCACCGCGCAGTGTACGACCGTCCGGCCCGTATCCCCGGCGATACGCGACGCCGTCTTCTCGGCCGCCGTCTCGTCAATGTCGGCAACGAGCACGTCACACCCTTCGCACGCAAGACGAAGAACTATCGCCTCACCAAGACCCCGGGCCGCCCCGGTCACAATCGCTTTCCTGCCTTCGAGCGCGTTCATGGCAGCATCTCCTCGAGGAACTCCTGTTCGGCTTCTCTGGACCACGTGCCGCCGGGGCCCAGCTTCGCGGCAACATCCGGCAGCTTTTCCGGAAGCTCTTCCAACGGGATCAGATCCACGTTCTCGACCTGCGGATAGATGACTATCTTGCCTGCAAACGTGCCGTCGTTGACCGCCGCAAGGCCCTCGTGAGCGCCGTATATTCCGCCGACCGCCGCGACGGCATAGTCCGTGCTCAGCGTTCCCGACTCCGCCATCGAGAGCGTCTTCTCGAGATCCTCTATTCTGGACCCGCTCGATCCGACCACCTTGACGCCGCGCGTCAGCAGACCCGCGTCCATCTCGATCGTCGTGCCGATGTTCACTCCCGCGAAGATGTTCACGAGCGAATCAGCGCCCGCGTAGCCCATGCTTCGCTCTATCACCGACGCGACGGGAGCCATAATCACTATGTCGTCAAAACCGCCGTCCGAAAGATTCTCGATCTCGTCGTAGAACGCCGCTTCGTCCTCGAACTCGGTTGGGTTGAGTGGAACGAGCTGCACGTTCCGCTCGGCTGCAAGCGGCTCGAACCGGCGTCTCATGTGCGTCAATCGGTGTTTGTCAACGTCGCTCGCAACCACCAGCCGCGGCCCGTCCGTCTTCTGCAGCGCCCGTTGCACGTGCATTTGTCCCATCGGTCCCGCAGCACCGACTATCCACGTTTTGCCTTCCGGTTTCAGGTCGATCCTCCCGCACCGGCCCAACGAATGCGCCAAGGACGCGTCCGGCGTGCCCAGGAACCGCGTTCTGTGATAGTGGACCCGGCCAACGTCAACTTCCATATTCACACCCGACACGTCTCCGCCCAACAGGTTGAACATCCCGCCTCTTGCCAGGGAACGGGAATAGCGTGTCAGCAGATCGGCCGGTGGCGTGCCGAGTACCAGTATGTCGTCAAATCCCGCGCCTTCGGAAGCGCCTGCCAGCACGTCCTCGCTGGCCTCCGGGAACGATTCGACAACCACCTCCTTCCCGAAAGCGCCTCCGACCTCTTTACGAACGGCATCGTCCGCCGCAGCAACGCAGACTTTGCGGGGATTCGTCGTTTCGAGGGTTGCCCGAATCTCCCGCCAGGCTTTATGAAACGTCTCGCTGTCGTGGACTGCAAGCAGGACCGACCCGTTCGGTTTCAGCGCCGTCCGTTCGTCTATGCTGTACGCCATCTCGACGCACGCCCACGGTTCGCTGAGCGCAGCTTCGGAATATCCCGTCGACTTCTTCACTGGCAGCAGGTAACACCCGCCGTCGCCGTCCAGCACCCGCTTGTCCATCACGATGTATTGTGTCATGCCGCCGGGGATCGCGTACCCGAACGCGAGTCCCTCGCCCTTGTAGTAGACATCCGCCTGGATGATGAACTTGTCGCCGACGTTGAACGCGCCCTTCCGGTTCTTCCCGACCTTAACGACCGTCATCGATACCTCGTGGCCCGGTATTGTCGGGTCACGGCGCAGGTCGCGGCCGCGGATCCGAGGATGTTCCGAACCGAGCCGTATGAGTTTCACGTCCGAGAAGCACAGCCCGACCGCGTCAACACGCACGAGCAGGTCGTCGTCGCCCGGATCCGGCATTGGCAGCTCGATAGGACGCCCGTCCTTGCCGAGGTTCTCCAACCCCGCGCCAAACACCTGCCAGGCGAGGTTGCCCTGCGGCAGATCACCTGTCCCACTCTCGTAAACCTCAAGCTTCTCACTCGCCATATTCCAGAACCTATCTCCTCAGTGCAAACCAACCGGAAAACCAGGAAACAAGCCTACTTGTAGCAGATGTAGGACGCGATGTCAATCGCTGTCGGGAACGAATCGCTTGACGCGGTCGATGTTCTGCTGCATTATTATGACACATGATGCGGCTGGAATACAGTTCAAACGCAGCAGACGGAAAGGAGAGCGAGATGTCAAGAACGGTACTCGTAGTATCATGTTGTCTTTGCGTTGTGATGGCGGCATGCGTCACGGCGCAGGCTGAGGGCAAGATCAAGACGTTGCTCGCAACCGGCGGCGAGATACACGATTCAAAAGGGTGCGGCGACGTCGTCCAGAAAGCGCTCGAGGCGACCGGCAAGTTCGAGATCACGCGCGTCCACGAAAACCTCGACGCGTTCGTCGCCCCGAAACTCGACCCCTACGACCTGATCATCTTCCACTGGACGGTCGGCACGATCAGCGACGCCCAGAAACACGGGCTGCTGAACGCGGTCGCGTCGGGCAAAGGGTTTGTCGGGTGGCATTCGACCGCGGACAGTTTCAGGGGCGACCCGGAATACGCCGCTTTCGTCGGCGGACATTTCATCACCCACCCTCGGTATCGCAGGTTCCAGGTCAGCGTCGGGGATACCGAACACTTCATCACCAAAGGCATGGACGAGTTCTTCGTCACGGACGAACAGTACATACTCGATTACGACCCGCGCGTCCATGTCCTGTGCTCGGGCCTGTGGCAGGGCAAAGCGATGCCCGTGGCATGGACAAAACAATGGGGCGAAGGCCGCGTGTTCTACCTCTCGCTCGGCCACGACCCGAAAGCCTGCGACCAGAAGGTGTTCAAGACTCTTATCACACGCGCAGCCATTTGGGCCGCGAAACAGGAGAAGAACGAAGAATAGAACCTCCGGCACGGTACCGGATCGCGGACGAGACAACGCAGCTCGTTCCCCCTCTCCCGTCGGGAGAGGGGTGGGGTGGGGTGAGGGAGCGCCTCGCGTGTCTGTCTCCGTCCGAGTGGACTTTTCGCCCCAACGGATGTGGAGTGCGCAAGCTTGCTTGCGCTTTTCTCAGGACCAAGCTTGCTTGAGTCCGGCTTATTGGACAGCAAGCTGTCCAACAGAACAGCGGTAGCAAGCTACCGCACTCCAGAGAACCGCCACAACGCAAATGTCTCCGTCCGAGTGGACTTTTCGCCCCAACGGATGTGGAGTGCGCAAGCTTGCTTGCGCTTTTCTCAGGACCAAGCTTGCTTGAGTCCGGCTTATTGGACAGCAAGCTGTCCAACAGAACAGCGGTAGCAAGCTACCGCACTCCAGAGAACCGCCACAACGCAAATGTCTCCCTCCGAGTGGACTTTTCGCGCCAACGATGGTAGAGTGTAGCGTCCGGACGCCGGGCACATTCTGTCTAGCCTGTAATTGGTTTCGATGGTGAGAAATGTCTACTGAGTACTCTATGGATGTTCGCCGGCAGCTTGAATCGGTTATAGCCGATGCGCGACTGCACGTTGAACGCTATCCCGCGCGCTACGATACCGGAGACCGTCTTGCGGTCCGGATAAAGGGCGTGTCCCCGGCGCACGAGGCCAATGCAACGCTCGAGATAGAACGGTTTGTCGGCGGCGGGTTCGCCGGCCAGGTGTATCGGGCGCGTCTGGTCCGACTCGAACCGGTTGGCGGTTCCGTGGAAGGGCTCGAAATCGGCGAACACTACGCCGTCAAGATACTCATCCCGCCGTCGGGGTTCTCGTGCGTGTTCCGCAACGCCATCTACTGGCTCGCGTACCAGGGTCCGTTCTCTGCACAGGTCAACCAGGCGGCGGCGCGCGTCGGCGTGCTCTGGCAGAAGCTGATCCGTCGTGCCGCCCGGTCGATCCTTGACACGGAACAGGCCATTGTGGACGTGTTCGCAACCTTTTACGATCCAGCGTTAGGCAGCCACGGCGAGATCAGCGAGTGGGTTGACGGCCGCAACTGGCGGTTCGAGATCGACGACAGGCTGTTTGCGCGCAGGAAATGGAGACGCGAGGGGAGACCGCTCGACGGAACGGTAAGGGCCCACGAATACCTTGCCAAACGCCGGTTCATGGCGAAGGTGGTGGGGCTGATGCATGTGGTCGGCGCGCCGGAACTCGCGCGACAGTACGAGTGGTGGACCGCAAAGAGCCAGCCGAACGCGCTTAAACGGCTCGAGTCGGGCGACGAACCCGACGAAGGGTTGACTGCCATAGACTTCCGGGCCGGGCTCGCGCTGCTCCCGTTCCTGCCGATGAGTCCGGCGGACTTCAAGCTGATCGTCAAGGGGTTGCTGCGCGGCGACTTGGTCCAGTTCGACCGAGGCAGGCTCGACCGGCTCGCGGAATTCATCGATATGAACAAGGACGAGTTCGTCGACCTGATGCCGGCGTTCATGGAACTGCAAGAAGCCGAGAAGACGTACCGGGCGTCGCTGCCCGACATCACTCATCACGGTCTGCGCCTGATAACGGACGCCGCCCTGCGCCGGTCGGTAGTGGCCGGTCTCGTGGACGGCTGGTCACGGCTCAGGCTTGTTGACGCGGTCCACGCGCGCCGGTTGACACGATCCAACGCCGCGTTCACGCTGTTTCTCATCGCAGGCGCGGTACCGCTGTTCGGCAGGTTCTTCCGCCGCGTGTGGGGCGACGCGAGTTACGCGAGCCACGTTCGTGCCGCGTTCACGAGCTGGGACTACTTCCGCCGTGCGCTTCGTGCCAAGCAGGCCGAAAGCCTCATTGCATGGTACCGGGACGGCCGCGCCTGCGAGCAACGCGCGCTGCGGCTCGTCGACCGGCCGTTTCGTTTCTGGCTCCAACGTTTTCTGCTGACATGGCTCCCGCCGAAATGGCACAGGTTTCTCGCCGAGCCACGGTTTGCCTGGACGAAGTTCAAAGACACCGTCACGTACCCGATCAGGTTCTACTTCGACGCGGAGTTCCGCGAAGAATGGCTCACGGAACAGATCGAGGACGGTCGCGCCGAAGGCATGCTCAACGACGCCGAAGCCGAGCAGATTCTCCAGAAGGTGAAAGACCCGTACATCCAGAAATACCTCAAGTGCGTCGCGGTTCACCTTTGCACGTTGCCGATCACGCAAGTCGTGGCGGCAGTTGTTGCGGTGTACGCGATGATTCGTTTCGGCGAGACCTGGGGGCAAGGGTTGCTATACGCCGCCGCTGTGCTTGCCATCTTCCAGGGGTTACCCATCTCGCCCGGATCGCTCGTTCGCGGAACCTACGTCGTCTACCTGATGATACGCGAGCGCAACATCAGGAACTATTGGCTTGCAGTCCTGGTCTCGTACTGGCACTACGTCGGCTACCTCGGGTTCCCGCTCCAGATGGTGCAGCAGTACCCGTCGCTCGCGCGGTTCATGGCAGGCCGCTGGGCCACACGGCTGACCCGTATTGTGCCGGTATTCGGCGAACGCGGCGCGCTGCTCGAACACTTTGTCTTCGACCTCTTCTTCAACGTTCCGCTCTCGTTGAAACGGACGCTCAGCGGCAGGTAGCCCTCCCCAGAAACGTCACGTCACAAGTGTTCCTATCGGCGATAATCGGATGTTTCGATTCGTACAGTCGCCTTGGTGCTCCGGCTGGTAAGTTCGGTCACGTATTCGTATGACTTTTTGTGCTCATCATCCTCGCCGTGACCTGTCATTCTGAGCGCCACAGCTGCACGAAGAATCTCCGTCAAGCCGACAGCTTATCGGTAGCAGATTCCGGTGCACGTGTGGCTGCTGTCAAGCCTCCCAAGAGCGGAAGCTGATTCTCCCCTCGATACTGTTGGCGACGCACCATGATTTGCCAGGACATCGGCTTTGGCGTCCAAGAACCGGAGCGATTGAGTTGATGCAGAGTGCACTGTGGGAGCACAAGTGTTAGAGGGCCAGCGTCAAGTCCTGTGATCTCGAACGGCCCCGGCCTCTTCCCGGTTTGTGCAGATTTTGTGCAAAGTCACCACGAAATCTTGATTATCGAGGGTGACCTTGAGTGAACTGGGATGACAATGAGTGAAAGACAAGCCATTGCCCCAATATGGGCTGCGATGCATCATATTAGTAGCCAATCGGTTACGAGATCGATGAGCGAGAATCCCGCCCTCTCCGCCATACGCGTCTTGCGCGGCCTGACCTCTTGCGTTGACGCTTTCCAGTGCTTGGAGCACCTCCCACCGGCGGGAATCTCGTCCATGCCGAAAACGGTGCAGTCGAGCAAGTCTTGACATAAGCCCACCATTTCCTGTTTAATTCGTCCACGGGCAACAGGTGAGGGCGCTGATCTGCCACTCGTTGCCCCGTCAAAACGGACTTCGACCGCATCTGGACGCCTGTATGGAACCGCCCGCAGGAAGAGAAAGGAAGGCACATGCCGCGACGTGACGACATCAAGAAGGTGATGATCATCGGGTCTGGTCCCATCGTGATCGGTCAGGCCTGCGAGTTTGACTATTCCGGGACTCAGGCGTGCAAGGCGTTGCGTAAGCTCGGGTACGAGATCGTGTTGGTCAACTCGAACCCGGCGACTATCATGACCGACCCCGGTACGGCCGATGCCACCTATATCGAGCCGCTCAACCTCGAAGCCATGAAAGAGGTCATCGCGAAGGAACGGCCGGACGCGTTGCTCCCCAATCTAGGCGGTCAGTCTGGACTTAACCTGTCCTCAGAGTTGGCTATGGCGGGCGTGCTCGAGCAGTACGGCGTTCAAGTGATCGGAGTTCAGGTGGATGCGATCAAGCGGGGCGAGGACCGAAGCGCATTCAAGGAAACCATGACGCGCCTCGGCATCGAGATGCCCAAGAGCGAGCTGGCGTACAACGTCGAGGAGGCAGAAAGGATCGCCGATACGTTGGGCTATCCGGTGGTTATCCGTCCGGCATACACCATGGGCGGCACCGGAGGCGGGCTGGTCTATAACGTCGAGGAACTCCGAACGATCGCTGCCCGCGGCCTCTCTGCGAGCCTGGTGGGGCAAATCCTGGTCGAAGAATCTGTGTTGGGATGGGAGGAACTCGAGCTCGAGGTAGTGCGCGACGCCAAGAACCAGATGATCACGGTCTGTTTCATAGAGAACGTTGACGCCATGGGCGTGCATACCGGTGACTCATACTGCACGGCGCCGATGCTTACCATCGACCCGGAACTGCAGAAGCGGCTCCAGAAATACTCTTACGATATCGTTGAGGCGATCCAGGTCATCGGCGGGACCAACATACAGTTCGCGCACGATCCGAAAACGGGTCGCGTCGTCGTCATCGAGATCAACCCGAGAACCTCGCGTTCCTCTGCGCTCGCGTCGAAAGCCACAGGGTTTCCCATTGCGATGGTCTCGTCCATGCTGGCAGGCGGTCTCACAATGGATGAGATCCCGTATTGGCGGGATGGAACCCTCGAGAAATACACGCCGTCCGGCGACTACGTTGTCGTCAAGTTCGCTCGGTGGGCCTTCGAGAAATTCCGGGGCGTCGAGGACAAGCTCGGCACACAGATGCGCGCCGTCGGCGAGGTGATGAGTATCGGCAAAACCTACAAAGAAGCGTTCCAGAAGGCCATACGCTCGCTCGAGAACGATCGTTATGGATTGGGATTTGTCAAGGATTTCAATGAAAAGCCGCTCGATGAGCTGTTGGATCTTGTCAGTACCCCGACGAGCGAACGCCAGTTTATCATGTACGAGGCTCTCCGGAAAGGTGCCGGGGTGCAAGAGCTCCACGAAAGGACCTACATCAAGCACTGGTTCATTGAGCAGATGAAGGAGCTTGTTGATCTCGAGCAGAAGATCCTCACTTTCAAAGACAAGGAACTTCCCGACGATCTGTTGACTCAAGCCAAGAAGGACGGGTTTTCGGACAAGTATCTGGCCAAGATCATTGGTGCCACTGAACAGCGAATCCGAGGACAACGTACGTCGCTGGGAGTTGTCGAGGCGTGGGACGCCGTTCCCGTCAGCGGTGTGGAAGACGCGGCCTATTACTACTCGACCTACAACGCGCCGGACACGGTTCCCGTAAGCAAGAACCGCAAAGTGATGGTGCTCGGTGGAGGCCCCAACCGGATCGGTCAGGGAATCGAGTTCGACTATTGTTGTGTTCATGCGGCTTTCGCGTTGCGCGATGAGGGCATCGAATCCATCATGATCAACTGCAATCCCGAGACCGTGTCAACCGATTACGATACCTCGGACAAACTCTACTTCGAGCCTCTTACGGTCGAGGACGTTCTGAGCATTTACGAAAAAGAGAAACCTGAAGGCGCGATCGTGCAGTTCGGCGGCCAGACACCCCTCAACATTGCCAACGAGCTCGCCGACGCCGGTGTGCCGATCCTCGGCACGTCGCCTGAAACGATAGACCTCGCAGAAGATCGGGACCGATTCCGGCAAATGATGCGCAAATTGGGCATACCCCAGCCCGAGTCCGGCATGGCCAGTACCCTCGAGGAAGCGGTTCAGATTGCCGGAGAGATCGGCTATCCTCTGATGGTGCGACCGTCTTATGTCCTTGGCGGTCGCGGGATGGAGGTTGTCCACGACGAAGAGATGCTCAAAGAGTATGTCGCTGCGGCCGTCGAAGTCACTCCCGAACGGCCGATCCTCATCGATAAGTTTCTCGAGAACGCGATCGAGGCCGAGGCCGACGCTATTGCCGACGGTACCGACGCGTTTGTTCCGGCCATCATGGAGCATATAGAGCTCGCCGGCGTCCACTCTGGCGATTCTGCGTGCGTGATTCCACCCATTAGCATACCTGCCAAACACGTCGACACGATAAACGAATACACGAAGAGAATCGCGGTCGCGTTGAATGTCGTAGGTCTGATGAACATCCAATACGCCATCGCCAACGATGTCGTATACATCCTTGAAGCCAACCCGCGCGCTTCCCGGACGGTGCCACTGGTTTCCAAGGTGTGCAGCATCTCTATGGCAAAAATTGCCACCCAGGTTATGTTAGGCAAGAAACTTTCCGACCTGGATCTCAAACACAAATCCATCCCCCATTTCGGCGTTAAAGAAGCGGTCTTCCCGTTCAACATGTTCCAGGAAGTCGATCCACTGCTTGGTCCGGAAATGCGGTCGACGGGCGAGGTGTTGGGGATGGCCGATTCTTTTGGCCTTGCCTTCTTCAAAGCGCAGGAAGCTACGCAGCTTCGGCTGCCTTCCGAAGGTACCGTTTTGATGACCGTTGACGATCACGATAAGCCGAGGGTTGTTGAGATCGCCAACCAGTTCCACACTCTGGGATTCAAGATCAGGGCTACGAACGGTACCCACCGGTTCCTGGCCGAGAACGGGCTCGAAACCGAATTGATCAACAAGATGCACGAAGGCCGGCCACACATTGTCGATGCCATCATGAACGGGGAAATCCAGCTTGTCGTAAACACACCAAGCGGGAAACGGAGCAAGTACGACGACTCCTATATCCGGAAGGCCGCCATCAAGTACAAGATTCCCTATATCACAACAGCAGCCGCCGCGTTGGCCGCCGCCCGCGGCATATCGGCCCGAAAACAAGGCGGGTACACCGTTAAGTCGCTTCAGGATTATCACAAGGACATCAAGTAAGCGTGGCAATAGGCTGGTATGATCAGACGAATCCAGTCATGAGAGTAGTTGGATATCGCACTCGTGTCCTCGACTTTGACATGCGCCTGCAGGTTCACGTTTAGTGCGTTTGCAGAAGCAATTCTCCCATATGCGTCTGCGTGTACCGGGTGATGAAGCTGAGCAGACTAATCCGTGAACACCAAGTGAAACGGAGATTCATGTCAACGCGGGGGATTCTCCTCTGCGTCGTCGGAGGCGCCGCGCTCATCTGTTTCGGGTGCGGCTTGCTCACCAGCAAACGTGTCGCGTTGCAGGATGGCCGTGCCCCGCGTGACCCCGAAACCGGAATCCTCGTCGGCGCTGAACCGCGCAACCTTCGCTCTACCGTCCCCGCCCGCAAAGTCAGTTTCGGCTCCCAATCCGATGCCGGCGCCAAAACCCGAAGCAGACTCATGACCGTAATGCATACCCTCAAGAAGCGCGGTTTCCACCCAGCTTCCCAACTCAAGCTCGTCCTTGACCAACTCGCCAACGACATCTCCTTGGAACCCTTCCCGCTTCTCTTCTCACGAGATTGCCCCTGTCACTGAAGGATTACGTCCTATGCTGAAAACCAAGTTGACAGCGAGGAGCAAAGGTGGTAAAATCAAACGCGGGTAGTGCCGTTCGCTTCTTGCTGATTGTCATAACCAGTTGATATTTCATAAGTCTCAACTGCATTGCAGATGAAATGGGTCGTTTTTCTGTGCGTTGTGTTCTAGCCATATGTTCTGCCTTCTTCTTGACTTTAGCCGATACGAGAAGGTCCTACTGCATTATCTGGGTTAAAGCACGCAATGAACCAACGGAGGGCAGCGGATCAGGAGCTATCCCGTTCCTTTCTGTTGAACATGTGAGGAGTTGTGTGGCGCAACTCGACAAGGTTACCTTAGCCTACCCCAGAAGTAGTCCAAACATTGGGGATCACCTCGCAGCTCGGCACAGCCACAGATAGAAAGAGAGGTAGTTATGAAAACACAGCATCGAATGCAATTCCCGCGTAGCTCTGCACACGATCTTGAGCAAGACGAGGCGTTCTTCTATGTGGTGGAGTCAGGCAAGAAGCGAAAGATCCGTTTTCATGATTACGATGAGATATACAAAATACCGGGCCTCTACGAACAACTGTTCTATGAGAGACTCAAGTGCAAATCCCCGGACAAGGTAACAGAAATCCTGAAGTCCGCGGTTTCTCAATCTGAAGACAATTTCACCGAACTCAGAGTGTTGGATTTAGGTGCCGGCAATGGAATGATGGGCGAGTTATTGAAGAAAGAAGGGGTATCAAGACTTGTTGGGGTTGACATTATTTCTGAAGCACGTGATGCAACAGAGCGAGACAGACCATGGGTATACGATGCTTATTATGTTGAAGACTTCTGTGCTTTGGGCGATGAGCAGCGCGAGGAAATCGGATCCTGGTCGTTGGACTGCATGACGTCTGTTGCGGCGCTAGGCTTCGGGGACATCCCTACCAAAGCATTTGTGGAAGCATTCAATATCATTCAGAGTCAAGGTTGGGTGGCCTTCAATATAAAGGAAACATTCCTTGACAGAAGTGATACGAGCGGTTTCTCGAAAACAATACGCGAACTGATATTCTCCGAATATCTGGATTTGTGTCACCTTGCGCGCTACCGTCATAGGCTCTCAATAGAAGGCGAGCCTTTGTTCTATTTCGCGATAGCAGGACGCAAGAATGGCGATCTTACCCAGGAGTTCTTGCAATCTGTGGACCTGTCGCTTTGACTATCCTCAGCGAACCTAAGGAGAGAAGAAATCATTATCCTGAAGGATGTGAACAAATCTTTCGATGGTGGAGCCTCGTATGCCGTTCGGGATCTGTCGCTGGAGGTCGCTGAAGGAGAAACCCTGGTATTGCTGGGGTCGTCAGGATGCGGGAAGACCACGACCCTGAAAACGATCAATCGACTGATCGAACCCACCAGCGGCTACATCGAAGTGGACGGACGAGACGTTTCCACGTGTGATCCGGTGGAACTGCGGCGCTCGATAGGTTATGTATTTCAAGGCATCGGCCTTTTCCCACATTTGACCGTGCGGCAGAATGTAGAGATCGTGCCACGCCTTCTCGGATGGGACGCGGCGAAGCGGCGCGACAGAGCACACGAGCTGCTCGACATCATGGGCCTGCCGCCTGAAGAGTATGCTGCGAGGCTTCCCGCAGAACTCTCAGGAGGCCAGCAACAGCGCGTGGGCGTGGCGCGGGCGCTTGCCTCCGATCCCTCTTATCTTCTGATGGATGAGCCGTTCGGGGCTCTGGATGCCTTAAGCCGGGACACCTTGCAGCAAGAACTGCTGATGGTGAAGGAACGGCTTCAGAAGACGATTGTCTTTGTCACACACGACATCTTCGAAGCAATCACGCTGGCCCACCGAATTGCGATTCTTCACGAGGGAAATCTCGAGCAAATAGGCAGCAAGGAAGAGGTGCAGCGCAGGCCCGCCAGTCCGTTCGTGCGTGAACTGTTTGACAAGCCCGCGAAGCAGTTGAAACTGTTTTCCCAATCACGATGATGGACTCGAGTATGACAAACTTCATATTAGAGCGGCTGCCTGAACTTTGGCTAAGGACCGGTGAACATATCCTCCTAACAGGGTTGTCTACTGCCTGTGCCGTCGTAGTCGGGATGCCTCTTGGTATTCTCGCATCAAGGCGCGTGTGGCTCAGAGGACCGGTCCTTTCGGTTGTTGGAATCCTTCAGACCATCCCCAGCCTGGCGATGCTGGCTATCTTGTTAGCCCTCCTGCACAAAATCGGCGAGGCGCCCGCTATCATAGCCCTAATACTCTATGCCCTGCTGCCCATTGTCCGTAACACCCTTACGGGAATCGAAGGCGTGCCTCCCCAAGCGTCGGAGGCGGCACGAGGAATAGGCATGACAGATCGACAGCAACTGTGGATGGTGGAATTGCCTCTCGCTTTGCCCGTTATCGTCGCCGGTATACGAACTGCCGCCGTTGCCGGAGTAGGTATCGCCACACTTTCTGCGTTCATCGGCGCAGGCGGCCTCGGGCAGTTCATCAATCGAGGTCTGGCGCTTAGCGACACGCGGCTCATTCTTCTTGGCGCCATCCCGGCGGCTCTGCTTGCCCTATTGGTCGATGCCGCAATTGGCGCCGCGGGATCGGGTCTTCGACCCGTGCCAACCACAGAGAGAGCATCGTTGAGACGCAGAGCCAGACCGCTTACGGTCTCTTTGCCAATCATTATGCTCGCGGTGGGTTTTCTTGCCTACGTGACGGGCTCTTCATCATCTGTTTCACCATGCCGGGCGTCCGATTCACGTGATGGCACAATTAGAATCGGATCGAAGAACTTTACCGAGCAAATCATCCTTGGTGAGTTGATGGCGCAAATGATCGAGGCCCATACAGATATTGTCGTTGAACGCAAGTTTAATCTTGGTGGGACAATGATCTGCCATGGCGCCATGGTGAACGAACAAATCGATCTTTACGCGGAATACACAGGGACGGCCCTCACGGCGATTCTCAATCGAGCCGTAATTGCTGATCCGGACGAGGCCCTCAATAATGTGCGACAGGCGTATCGCGACCAGTTTGACATAGAATGGCTGGAGCCTTTCGGATTCAACAATACGTACACAATTACCGTGAGAAAGCAGGATGCTGATCGATACGGGTGGAAAAACATCTCTGGCCTCGCATCGAGATCTCGAGACCTCCGCGCCGGCTTCACTGCCGAATTCGCCGAGAGACCTGATGGATATCCCGGGCTCCGTCAGCATTACGGTTATGCCTTTGGTGAGGTCAGAGATTTGGACCCAGCCATAATGTATGAAGCCATTGCAAACGACGAGGTGGACGTCATTTGCGCGTTTGCAACAGACGGTCGGATCGCAGCGTATGAGCTTCAGCCGCTAAACGACGATCTGGGGTTCTTTCCTCCATACCGGGCGGCTCCCGTGATCCGTAGCAGTCTCTTGCTCGTCCATCCTGATTCACGTGGCGCCCTTGCTCCGCTCGCAGGGCTTATTCAAGACGAGGCGATGCAGCGCCTTAACTTTGAAGTGGACGGAAATGGACGCACCCCGGAAAAGGTCGTTCGTGAATTTTTGACGGCTCAGGCCCTACTCGAATAAGGAAGACGTACTTATGAGTGGCATAGCGGGAATGTGGGGAAGTAGCGACGAAGAGAGCGTTCGGCAGATGATGCGACTGCTTGGCCACCGGGGTCCGGACGTCCAGGGGCTATGTCAGTGTCAAGATGGAACACTGGGCCATCTGGGCCTTTCAATCATGGACCTGAAGGGTGGGAACCAGGCTATCCCCAACGACCAGCCTCGGATAATCGCCGATGGGAGAATCTATGATCTGCCTTCGTCAGAGGAAAGACCTTCCCACAGCCACGGACTTGAGGCGCGGAGCGACGCCGAATTTGCGCTACGCCTATACGGCGAGCTGGGCATGGGCATGGTGCATCGTCTCGACGGGGTGTTTGCGTTGGCCATCGCAGACGGCGAAGACATATTCCTTGCGCGCGACGGCATCGGCGTCAAGCCCCTCTACTATGCAAACGGAGGCGAAGCGTTCGTGTTTGCTTCTGAACTTAAGGCGTTCGAGGGATTGACCGATGACGCAAAGGAATTTCCACCTGGCACATGGTTCCATTCAAAGATCGGTTTCAGGCCCTTCTACACAGTGCCGGAGGCGGCACCGCGGGATATGCCCCTAGGATTCCGCCTGATGCTCCTTCGCAAAACCTTAGAGCGCGCTGTTATCAAGCGTTTGACGAGCCACATCCCCGTGGGCGTTTTTCTCTCGGGTGGACTTGACAGCAGCATCATCGCCGCCATAGTTCGCCGCCATGTAGACACGCTGCATACCTTTTCGGTTGGGATTGAAGGAAGTCGGGATCTAGAAGCGGCGCGTGTGGTCGCACAGTATTTGCACAGTGCACATCATGAATATGTGTTTACTGCTGACGAGGTCAGGGAAACACTACCGCAAATCATCTACCACTTGGAATCCTTCGACCAAGACCTTGTACGAAGCGCCATCCCGTGCTTTTTTGCGTCTCGGTTGGCCGCTGATCACGTAAGAGTCGTTCTGACCGGGGAAGGCGCAGATGAACTGTTCGCTGGTTACGCCTACCAGCAAGACATCCAGGATCCCAATGCCCTTCACCAGGAACTGCGCCGGTCGGTGACAGGCCTGCATAACATAGGCCTTCAACGCGGCGACCGACTGACAATGGCTTGCTCCCTCGAAGGGCGCGTTCCTTTCTTGGATGTTGAGATGGTCGAATTCGCGCTCACCATACCTACGGAATTGAAGCTCTACAGGCAGGATGATGGAAGGCGCATAGAGAAGTGGATTCTTCGAAGGGCCTATGAGGATCTTCTCCCCCCACAAATCGTCTGGCGAACCAAGGAACAGTTTGATGAAGGCAGTGGCACAACAGATCTCATGGCGGAAATCTGCAAAAGCGGGCTCTCACCAGGCGAGGCCCACGAGTATGCTCAGCGATACCCCGAAGACGGATTGCGTTCGCCAGAAGAATGTATGTATCACCAAGTGCTGGTAGACGTTTTCTCAAACGCCGAACCTATACGCCGAAACGTAGCTAGGTGGTCGGACCGACATTTCGATTAGTTCCTGTCGCGGAAAACGATTCTGGATGCAGTCCGAGGCATACGCGCCCGGAAACAAGGCGGATATACCGTCAAATCGCTGCACGATTATCACAAGGACATCAAGTGAGGGCGGTAGCAGACTCGAACGCAGGCGGGCCGAGCGCGAAGTAGCAGCTCTGTGGTCAGATACGCGGGTTAGGCTTGCCGAGACCCGGCCATGAGATCACAAGTGCCGGACTTCGATAGTGTGGCTGAACGTTGTGCTTTCGTCCTTCTTCAATTCGACGGGTTTCGCCCAGACTTCTACCTCGAGTTCACCGAGATAATCCGGGTACGCGTAGAGCCATGTGAAATCGATTTGAGCGTCGTCGAACGTCTGCGTCACCTCGAGGTTCTTGGTTCCTGTAAACGTCCAGGCACCCTTGGGAGCGTTCTCTCTGTAATAGTGCTCGCCTTCCCGAAGCCCGGCTATGATAGGCCGCATGTCCTTCTCGACGTCTTCACCGTTTCGGCTCTTGAAGCGCACGCGTGTTTCGGCCAGGTCGCCCAGATCAAGTTCCAGATGGCTTCTCACGCGGGCTTCGCGCGGCGCATCCCTCAAATTGGTGACCACCGTCTCGACATTCAAGACGGGCCGGTCGGGCAGCAGTGTCAAGACGCGCCGAATGGTAAAGCCGTTCTGCGTTTGTGTCTCGACAGTTATTGATTTGTCCGCCTGTTCGACCACGTTGTACATGTCCATGTTGCCGGCGACGTGTGCCTCGAATATGCCACCGAGACGGGTCTCTTCGCCACCGGCGAACGGAAAGTGGAGATTGCGCGCAGTGTTGTAATCGGTAGCGCATTCACCGGACTCGCGCTCGGTGACCCGTAACGCGCGGCCACCCAGGAACGGCACGACGTCAACCGTCAGAAACGAGTTGCTGATGGTCACGAGGTCCATCGGCGTATTCATAGCCGGACAGAACAACAGAAGCTGTTCCGGCTCGCCCATCCACTCGCGAAGGCTCTTGAACCCGTGCCTCTTCATCCTGTCGAGAAACGCCTGGGTCTCAGCCATCTGCGCAAACTCGCCCTCAAAGATCAGTTTGCCTCCTTCGATCCGGTACCCGTTGCACGGGAACAGCCGTGCGTAGGTCAGCGGCATCCGGGCCACGCGCACCCGCTCGAGCAGTTCCGCGTCCTCGGCGACGGCTTGCTCGGCCTGGTCGAAAAGCCCGGCCGCATCCGCCATGACGTCTTCGGTCAGGTACCCCTGCGCCGGATTGGTGTAGAGGTGCATGTGAATGTCTTCGCGCTCGACTTTGTCGTGTAGCAGCTCGATGCAGTTCCATATCGGCTCCCACGCTGCGCCGTAGTACCCCTCGAGAAAGTCTTTCATGATCGTATCGGGGTTCTGGCCGGGGTCCCACACCAATTTCATGCCGTAGTACGGCCGCAGCAGGTTGAACTCGCCGCCGCCGCCCCTGGCGCTCATGCCCTGGAGGTAGATGCCTTCCACGCCTATATCCCGGTAGAACTTCATGTCCGCAGCCATCGCCCGGAAGTTCGGGAACGGAGCGTAGTAGTGTGCGAAATCGATGATGTAATGCCAGACGTAGAGATGCGAGCAGTTTTTGGACCACTCGAGTGCCCGCCGCTTATACTCGGCGTTCAGCGGGCACGTAGCGATGGGATGGCTGTCGCAAGAAGGGTACATGTGGCAGAGCCAGACAGCGACGTTCGGGTGCAGCTTGAGCCCTTTGGGAGGTTCCTCGGTGTAGATGTATGCCAGCGTGCCGATGAGCTTCTCGGGATACACCTTCGCCGTTCGTTCCGCAAGCTGGTTCAGAAACCAGTACTGGGTACCGCCCATGGTTCCGTACTTGTCGTTGATCGCCGCGCAGCGGTCGCACTGGCAATAGTTGTAGTAATCCATCTGCGAGAAGTTGTGCTGACGGCACTGAGGCATCTCCGCCATTCGCTTCAGCATTCGTTTAGTCACGAGCTCGAGCATGTCGGGGTTCGTCAGGCAGAGCTGGGTTTCGAATCCCTGCCGGGAGCCGCCGATCTCCGAGAAGTACTCGGGATGCGTTGCAAAGAACTCATCCGGGCTCACGTATCTGAAATAGCTGTGTGCTCTGCCGTCGAACGCATACTGGATCCCGTGAGGGTTCTCTGCATCCCCGTTACCGTTGTTATCCCGAACGCGGGCGAGAAATGCCGCGTCGCGGCCCGGCCAGGCGTAGCTTGCATGGCGCCACGCAAACGCGGGACGCACAAGCTTGTCTATGTGCGGCAGCGGCACCTCGGCACCCTGCGGCGTTCTTGTCACGCCCGGCGCGTACCATCTCACACCTAACACGTTCTCCAGGAAATCAAACGTGCCGTACAATGTGCCCGCTCCACGCGTTCCTGCAATAACGATATGCGGCGGTACCGTGCGTATCACGTACCCCTGTTCGCCAAGCTCCGCCGCCTGCGGGTCGACCCCCACCCCCTGCGCGGCCGCTCCGCACCCCAGCACGATCATGGGCGCGTCTTCGACAGGCGGTTCGTCGACGATGGGAAGGTCCACCCCGGTACACGTCTTGAAATACGAGCGCAACTCCTCGGCGGCACGCTTCTCTGACGGGCTGGCCGACGAGGATAATACGATCCGGTAATCGCTCGCAGCGTTCCTGGCCAAATAGAGAACTTCTCTCTCCGCGATCGGCACCGAGCGAGGTTGAGTGGAAGCCGGCTGAGCCTTGTCCTCGCCAGGCGCACACGAAACCAGCAACACAGAAACGACTGTAAGAACAATGGCTGAAAGTAACTTGGACATAAGACATTTCCCTCCTCCTAAACAGTAAGAGCCACCAGTCCTATTACTATACCACAACCACGGTTCTGCTTCAGACACAATCCAAGACGACCACCTCCAGCAAGAGTTTGAATGCCAATGAGAAAGAGACCTTGAGACTACACCTGCTCCGATACGTCCATCCCGAGGGCGGTGTTGATCACGAGCTGCACGTCGATGGCGTTGACGGACTCGTCCCCATTCAAGTCACAATCATAGCCAGTGTGAATACCTAGGGCCTCGTTGATGACCAACTGCACGTCAATAGCGTTTACGCTCCCATCACCGTTCACGTCACCAAACGCAAACGGCGGCTTGTCATCTTCATCTAACGGGTCTGTGCCGGCATCGATTTCACGTCCATCCGAAGCGCCGTCGCCATCGGTATCACGCTCAAGCGGGTCCGTATCATACTCACTGATTTCCTCAGCGTCCGAGAGGCGATCACCATCCGTGTCACTGTTTGTAGGATCTGTTCCGTACTGGCTAACCTCATCACCGTCGCTCAGCCCGTCATTGTCAGTATCGGAGTTGTTCGGATCACACCTATATACGTGCTCGTCAGTATTGCTCAAGCCATCGGCGTCTACATCACCGTCACCGTCGTCGGTTACCGGGTCAAGACCGTTTTGCACCTCCCACCCGTCAGGCATGCCGTCATCGTCCGAATCAGCGTCGAGATAATTCGGAAGCCCATCGCTGTCGGGATCGCTGGTGCCTTCGTCGGCATCAGGGAGTTCGTCGTCGTCCGAGTCGGTGTCGAGATAGTTCGGGAGCCCATCGTCGTCAGGATCGTCTGTACCCTCCTCCTCGTCCAGAATACCGTCACCGTCACTGTCTTTCACCAGCAACATCAGCGCGAAATTCACCTCCGCAACGTCACCCGCGGGCACATAAACACTTGTCGCCGTATCCTTCTCGTAACCGTCGGCGGACACTTGAACCGTGTAGAGGTTCGTAGGTTCCGAGTCGCTAGGTGCCAAGTTGGCGAACACGTAGTTCCCTCGATCGGACGAGAATACCGTTCCCGGAACGTCCGACACTGTCACTGTCGCATCAGCAATTGGGTCGCCCGTACGTGCATCCGTTATCAGGCCCACGATGGCGCCCCGCGCATCCTCATTTTGGAAATCCGTCGTGAACGTGCGAGGCGTGTTGTTTCCGGGAGCCGCACCATACTGGTCCACTGGAATAACTCGCCAGTGGTACGTTCGGTTGTTCATGAGCCCGTCCGCATCGCTCACCACTGCGCTGGTGCTTGTAAGCCTTTCCACGACTATCACGCCTACCGTGAAGTCGCTGTCCTCCGCCAACTCGAGACGGTAGGTGAGCGCGTGGCCGTCCGGATCAGTCGTCTCCTCCCAAACGAATACCGGCGTCTTGCCCATCACTGCACCATTTTCCGGATACACCAGCGTCACTGGCAACGGCGCCTCGTTGTCTTGCTGCCCCCGGTAGATTGTAGTCAACAAGTACGTGCTGGTCTCGCACGTCTCCGGGTCTGTGATGTAGTAGAACACTTTGTACGTACCGGGATGGCTGAAATCGACTTCTGCTATTAGCGTTGATGCAGCCCACCTGAAGATACCGGTATCAAGGTTCGAGATCTCCGGGCTGTAGTTGACGCGCGACATCGCAACAACCCTTTGGAACTCATCGTAGTCATCGTCGGCAGGCTCGCCGCCATCATACAACGGCGTCTTTACCTCAACCCACGCTTGGTATTCCTCCGTCAAGTAGTCTCTGTCTGCCCGCGCCTCCAGAACATCGATCGGTTCGTCGGGGCCTATCGTTTTCGGTGTCGCGTATTGCCAGCCTACAGACCGACCTGCGTTCGAGCCAAACCCCAACACCAACTGTCCTGCGCGGCATCCGGGATCATCGAGTAGCGCGTGCTGCGGCCAATCCGCCTGGGCGCTGTTGCTACGGGTAGCGGTGTATTCGGCCACCTGCTCGGCCGCTGACCGAAACGAGTCCTTCAACGTTTTGCCTAAACTCACTTCTCGGAACAACTCTGTGACAAACACCTCGCCGTCCCGAATTCCGTCATCCATGTCTGCCACGCCCCGATGCGATATCTCGTTTGCCCCGCAGCTTGCAATGATTGTCCGATGCTCGCCCGTCACGACCGGAACAAAGCTACCCGAATGGCATGCGCCATAGACAAACACGATGTCCTGGCCAGCAGCATCGTCGTCTGCCAGGACAAGATCCGATTGGAGGGTGTGGAAGTAGCTCGCGAGTTGCTGCGCCGTGACATAACCTTCGCCCCCGGAGGTCGAGTAGAGGCAAAACCGGTTGACGCTCCCGTGATCGACCCAGACGACATAGAGCGGCGCGGTTCTCTCGGTCATTCTCGCAAACGCCCATTGCTCAATGGCGTACTGAATGCTCTCTCTCGTCGGCGTATCGTCGACCTCCGTATTCGCACCGGCCTCTTCACCCTCAAGCAGTTCGCGCAGGTAATAGATATCCTCATGGGCAAACCCGCGATCCCGCAGAACACCGTAGACGAAGTCGGTGGTTTTCGCGTGTTCTCGATGCCCTTCAGAATGCAGGTCGATCCTGCCAAGCACGATGATCGCGTAGCCCGCGCCGTTCTTGACTATCAACCGGACAGCGTCATCGTCGTCGTACCCGGGCGAGGTAGCTCGCAAGAAGTTGTCGTCTTCATCGAAGTTGGCCTGGAATTCCCAAGTGCCTGCACAAGTATCTGCATTGTCGAAATTGATACCTGAGCTAAGAAGATCGAATCTGGCTATGCCCACTTTCGTGCCAGCGGTCGTCGTCCCGAGCACTGTCTCAACCTCGATCGCTTCGTCTGGTTCTGGCGTATTACGGTTGGGATCCCTCCAATAGAGTTCTATAGTCCTTCCCCCCTGCAAGGACACGAGATCAAGGCTAGTGGGAGGAACGGGCGCCACAAACGTGGCCGTCGCCGTGAGTTCCCTAGTCCCTCCCAATCCTACGGGAACCGAGGACGCCGAAAGCTCCAGCGATAACGTCGGTTGCGCCTTGGTCACGGTAAACTCAGCCGGACGGCTCGCAGAGCTTCTGTAGATATCGTCCCCGGGCCAGGAAGCAATCACCTCCCAAGGGTTCTTTCCCTCCGATGCTTCAGTGGGATAGAACATCCGGCTATAGCTGTTTACAAGGTGGGGAACAACCACACCCTCCGGGAAGTTCGAGAGCGCTAGGCCGGAAGGCAGCTTACTGGTGAAGCCGACAAACGTTCCCCTCCCTGCCGTCCCGACAATCGTGCCCGATATCGTTATCGATTTGCCGAGTTGCACTGTTTGAGGATCAACAAAACATGTGATAGACGACGGGGCAGTACCGCTTGTCGACAGTATCGTGCACTCGTTCGACACAGCCTCGGTGCCGTAATCGTCGCCGTCGCTTGGCGTGACTGTCAAATACCACACGTCACCCACCACTGTAAACAAATCCTTGACAAGACTGTAACGGTCTCCGTCGTCAGCAAACTCGTGGTCGCTGAATCCCGTTTCGCCCACATGCCTCACATACCAGTCGTACATGTAGCTGATAACGTCACCATCCTCGTCAGCACTGGGTGTGATTACCAAGCAGACCAGATCCGTATCGGCATTTTCGAACGTCGGGAAAGACAGGACAGGCTGGCTCGGCGGCGTGTTAACAATGGTCGTCGAGTCCGAGGCCGGTCCGGAATACGCAATCGCATCCCAACAACGTACGCTGCACGTCCAGGTTTCGTGCTTCTTCGTGTACCATGAATCCAGGGTGTCTTGCGGGTACCATTTCGGCCCGTGCACTATAGCTTCCGACCCGTTTGACCAGGCATACTCGTACCTTGCCGTTCGCCGCCCGCTTACCGTGCTTTCGCTCGTTACGCTACACACTAGATTATGCGTCGTCCTGGGTCGCTCGGGAGTCGTGTCCGGTGTCACGTCCACCTCCGGCGTTGTGGGCAGAATACCCGTGTCAACCTCGTGTGGGTCCGTTCCGTAACCGTATTCCTGGAAGTTGGTTATCCCGTCCTGGTCAGGGTCGTCCAAAGCATCATTCACCAACGGGTCTAGCTCGTTGGCTACTTCCCAACCGTCAGGCATGACATCGCCATCGGTGTCGCAGTCGTTTGGGTTACAAGCATGCACGAATTCCTGTCCATTCGTGAGTTGGTCTCCATCAATGTCCTCGTCAGCATCGTGACTCAGATCGCCAAAGTGCTCGATCTCCCAAGCATCCCCCAAACGGTCGAAATCAGTATCAAAACCGGCTGGAACGTATTCGTCGCAGCCTATGTCGTACTCACTCCCTGTGTCGTCGGCGCCGAGACTTTCCAGGTCAAAAGGTCGCAGCTCGCCGTCAAGATCATCCGAAGGCGCACCGGTATCTGTACCGGCGTCTATACACGGTGAATCGTCCTGCAAGTGGTGGTCTATGACTTGGTACGCATCGCCGCTTCCTGCATAGTGGATCAGGTTACCAGCAACTGATACAGTTGTCGCCGTATTATCTACGATAACGCCACGATCGCTCTGGCTCGTGTCGACGTTGATACGCATACCAACTAATGCTCCTTGCGTAAACGATGCCGCCGAGTCGACCAACGTGGTCCAGCCGGTGCTCGCGTCGTAAGTCGGGTCACCGGTCCATGTGCCCGAAGAGCCGTCCCGGAACAATGGGTCTCCATCGATATTGTTGCTTGCCCCCGCCACGTTTGCGTTGATTGCGTGGGCGCCGGTATATAGCGGCCCATCATCGTAATAGTCTCCATCAGGGTTGTTGTAGAAAAGACAGTGTCTCACCTCCGGGTTGCTTTGAGCACCGGTCACGTGGATTGCATGACAAGCATTACTCAGGAGGATGTTATTGACAATCACCGGTGAAGAATCCTCGCAGTAGATCCCGCCCCCGGCACCGCTATCCGAGATGTTACTCGCAATCGTATTGTTATGGATGGCACCATTACACAGGTAAAGCCCACCGCCATCGAATCCGGCCGAATTGTCCAAAATGCCGTTGTTTTGGATTGCGCCGTCGCACCCGGAGATCCCGCCGCCCCGGCGCCTAGCCCGGTTGCCCGTGATCATGTTAGCGCGGATAGTACCGTCGCACTCGTGGAGCCCCCCACCACTTCCAAACGAACCAGTTGCGGAATTGCCTGTTATCGTATTGTTCGTGATGATGCCGTCGCACTCGTGAAGCCCCCCGCCATTTCCCAGCAAACCAGTTGCAGAGTTGCCCGTTATTGTATTGTTCGTGATGGTGCCGTCGCACTCGTAAAGCCCCCCACCATAACCGTCTGCCGAGTTGCCCACAATGGTATTGTCTTTTATCGTTCCCGGGCACCATGCGAACCCACCGCCCAGCTCCGCAGAGTTGCCCTTAACGACGTTGTGCTGAACGGTGCCACGACAACCCGAAAGTCCGCCGCCTTGTTTAGAAGTGTTGCCTGCGATGGTGTTGTATTGGATAGTTGCCAAGGTGTTATGGCCGCGGATTCCCCCACCATAGTAGGCATTGCCATTGGTTATGGTGAAACCCGAGAGGACACACTCGAAGGACTCTGCGCCTGAAAAGGTCACCACAGAGTCAAATTGGTTGCCATCTATGACAGTACTTGCAGCCACGTCTCGATCGGTGGGCTCGACAGAACGCAGGATGATCTTCTTCCCATTGAAGTGAATGTTCTCAACGTACGTCCCTTCTTCGACAATTACCTCATCGCCATCGACCGCTGCATCTATGCCCGCTTGGATCGTGACAAACGCTGTCGCCCACGACCTCCCGTCCCACTGGCCGGAGGTGTTGTCTTTGTCCACGTACAAATTGTCAGCAAACGCAGCGGGAGAGAGCGCAACAGCAACCGCAGTTAGAAAGGTGAGGTTTCTCATCAAGCAGCCCCCATAAAGATCAAGACTTGCAGCAACCTCTCGTCTTTTGGTCTGTAGACATGATAGACCAGAATACCCCCCGCGTCAAGCATGGACAACAACGAATCACAGCGATGGTCGCGTCTATGATATGTGTGGTCCCCCAATAGGTATATGCGCATCAGAACGGGAATCGGAAGCGGTCCGCTCCGGTTACAGAATCTCTTTGTGATACTTCGTCCACAGGCGGCGCACGACCTCCCGTCCCACGGGCCGGAGATGTTGTCTTTGCAGACGTACCAAGGAGCCCCAAGTGCCGCCTGGCACATCGTGACCGCAAACACAATAGAAAAGCAGAGCCTTCTCATCTAGCGAACTCCCCGAAGCTTGGCTCTTCCATTTATCGCCCCCACTCCCAAACTCCCAACATGATATCGCAGAAACCTCTCTTCGTCAAGACATAACTTGATCAAGACAACCATGCGCAGCGAGATTTGGTGGGATGTGTTTCCGGCCCAAGCCGTAAGATGGCGGCGACGAACTTTAGGAGCGAACACCTTGTCCGGAGGTCAAAGAAAGAGAGACCGCGAAACTACACCTGCTCCGATACGTCCATCCCGAGCGCGGTGTTGATCACGAGCTGCACGTCGACGGCGTTGCAGAGTGTGTCAACATTTAGATCAGAAAAGGAAGCTGGATAGGGGATGTCAATCCGGAGCGCGCTGTTGATTACCAGCTGCACGTCGAGCGCGTTCACTGTACCGTCGCAGTTGACGTCCCTTGGCACCCCGCTATGTTCAGGATGGTCGTTAGGGATGAGAGGGTTTGTGCCGGTATCAATCTCAACGTTGTCCCAGAACTCGTCGCCATCGGTGTCGCGCAAGGTCGGGTTGGTACCGTAGTCATTGACCTCGTTGCCATCACGGAGAGCGTCGCCGTCGGTGTCGGCGTTGAGCGGGTTGGTGCCGTAGTCGTTGATCTCGTTGCCATCACGGAGAGCGTCGTGGTCGGTGTCATTGTTATTGGGCAACGTACCCAGTTCGTATTCTTCAATATTGGTCAATGAGTCTGAATCGATGTCGGCGCTAGCGTCGTTGATCGTCGGAGCGCAATCGTACCACCCTTCCCAACCATCGGGCATACCATCGTCGTCGCTGTCGGTGTTGTCCGGTTCTGTCCCGTAAAAGTTGACCTCATGCCCGTCCTCAAGGCCGTCGTTGTCGCTGTCGATATCAATTGGGTCCGTCCCTCGGTTGACTTCATCTCCATCCTCGAGACCATCATCATCACTGTCGGAGTCACGCGGGTCTGTGCCGTGCGTGTTTACCTCGTCGCCATCGTCCAGCAAGTCGTCATCGGTGTCCCGATCTCCCGGATCGGTATGAAGATCATATTCCTCCAGGTTGGTCAGCCCGTCCGCATCGGCGTCCTCCGACGCGTCATCCAGTCCGTGCTCTTTTTCCCACGCGTCGAGCATACCGTCCTCATCCATATCTGCTGATACCATTACTTCAATCGACTTCGATGCCGTTCCACCTTCACTGTCATGCAGCACCAGGTCAATAGAGTGACTGCCCTCTATGTCATCTACAGGTGTGATTGTCAACTCGTCAGTAGCTTGGTCAATTGCAGCGTCGAATAGCGAGGTATCGAAGGCACTCACCGACCACACAAGATCTGTGTCGGCATCCTCCACGTCATGTTCGTATTCACTCAGATCGTAGATCCGGGCGACGCTTGTCTCTACAGAAAGGGGGTCCGGTATCGGCGGGTTTATCCATGGCTCGTCGTTAACAGATTCTACCGTCAACTCCAGTTCCGTGCTATCCCACAATCCTCCCGGGTCGGTGCATGTGAATGCTATTGTCTCTCCACCGTGCCAATTGCTCGCAGGGCTGAGTGTCACTGCGTGAGTTGAGGGATGGATCTGTACCGCAACCTCTATCGCACCGGAATGTGTCCAGCTCAACTCAGCATCGGGGTTGTCTGCATCCGAAACATAATCATCAAGGTCTATGCTCGTATCCCTGCCGTCCTCATCGAATTCCACCGGATTGATTGGCTGACAGACCGGGGGTTGTTTCACACGCTCAAGCCGAAAGTCTGCTTCAGCTACCTTTCCCGCGGGTACTTCGGCTTCTCCCGTACGACTGTGGTAGCCTTGTGCCGAAGCCTCGACCACATGTGTGCCTTTGGCCAAGTTCGAGACAACGTATTTCCCTTGACTGTCTGACCTTCCGATTCCGGGGCCTGGCGTTGCCGTGATTGTCGCACCAACAATGACGGTACCAGAGAATGAATCGGACACCCTGCCCACAATAGAACCCTGCGCGTCTCCATTCAGGAAATCCGTTGTGAACATGCGAACGGCATTGTTTGCCGGAGTTGCACCAAACTGATCCACAGGGATGACCCGCCAGTAGTATGTCTGCAGATCTTCGATGCCGTCCGCGACGGTCGTCACTGCCACGGTCTCCAGGAGTCCTCCCTTGACAATCGTGCCTTCCTCCGGAAACTCGCTGTCCTCGGACACCTCGAGACGATACGTAAACATGTTGCCCTCCGGGTCGGAAGTCTCCTCCCAGGCAAATACCGGCATGCTACCCATCAATGCATCATTGTCCGGGTACACCAGCGTCACGGGCAATGGTGCCTGATTGCCCTCTTGCGCTTGGTAGATAGTTGTCAGCAAGTATGAACTGGTCTCCCCAGTATGTGGATCCGTGATGTAGTAGAAGACCTTGTAGGTGCCGGGCACGCCGAAATCGACTTCTTGAGACAGGTCAAACACGGTCCACCCAAACGTGCCAGTGTCGAGATCGGAGATGGCCGCATTGTATGAAATACGCGGCATCTCCACTACCTCTTGAGAGTCAGGGTTGGACGGGTCGACGACCGTTGAACCCAGGTAACTCGGCGTTTTCACTTCAACCCACGCTACATAGTCCCCTGCCAGGTGGTCCCTATCAGCACGCGCTTCCAGGACGTCAATAATTTCGTCGGGACCTATCACCGTGGGCGTCGCGTACAGCCAGCCTACAGACCGGCCTGCATTGGATCCAAACCCGAGCACCAGTTGTTCCGCACGCTCCCCTGGGTCGTCGAGCAGTGGATGCTGCAATCGATCTGACTCACCGATGTTGCTCCGCTCCGCGGTGTATTCCCCCACCTTCTCAGCAGCAAGTTCGAACGAGCGTTTGAGCGTCCTGCCCCTGCTTGCATTCCGGAAGAGCTCTGTGATAAACACTTCGCCGTCGCGAATGTCGTCGTCCGGGTCAACCACACCGCGGTGGGACACCTCCTCGGGGCCGCAGCTCGTTACTACCATGCGCTCCTGGTCGGAAAGGGACGGAATGAATGTACCGGCGTGGCAGGCTCCATAGATAAACACCATCTCTTCTTCGGCAGCTTCGGGGTTTGTCTGATGCAGTCCCGTGCGCAACGCCGCAAAGTAGCCTGCTACATCGTCGGGCGTGATGTAACGGTCCTTATCCTGGGTCGAATAGATGTGGAACACCTCTTCGCTGCCGTGGTCGAGAAAGACGACATAGAGCGGCGCGGGAATCTCGCTCATTCTGGCCAGAGCCCACTCCTCAATGGCGTACTGGACGTTGTCCTGTGTTGCCGCACGGTCAATCTCAATGCCAGCACCGACCTCTTCACCGGGCAATACGTCACGGATATAGTATATGTCTTCGTGGGCAAACCCACGATCCCGCAGTATGCTATAGACATAGTCCGCGGTCTTGGCGTGCTCGGGATGCCCCTCTGCATCATAGTCGTACCTGCCGAGGACAATGATGGCGTAGCCCGCGCCATCTCTGACAATCAGGCGAACCGCGTCATCGTCCTCATAGGCGGGCGAAGTAGCTCGTTCGAAATCGTCGTCCTCATCAAAGTTCGCCTGGAACTTCCAAGTGCCCGCATTGCTGAAATCCATGCCGGAGTTGAGAATGTCGAACGTGGCAACGCCCACCTCGGCACCCGTGGGCATTGTTTCGACTGCAGTCGTGGCCTGGAGCGCTTCACTCGGGGTCGCGGTATGCCCGTCCGGATCCCTCCAGTACAGCTCGATTGTCCTTCCTTCCAGCAGATGTCTCAGCTCGCTGGGAATCGGCGCCATGAGCGTCGCCGTCGCTGTGAGCTCGTCGATTCCTCCTAGGCCGGCGGGTACCGAGGACGCCGATAACTCCAACGTAAGCGTAGGTGTTGCCTTGGCTACGGTAAACGCAACTGGCTCGCTGGTGGCTTCTGCGTAAGTCTCATCGCCGCCCCAAGACGCTATCACTTCCCAAGGGTCTCTGCCTTCCGACGCTTCCGCAGGATAGAACTTCCGCTCGTAACTGTTATCAAGGTAGGTAACCTGGGCGCCCTCGGGAAAGTTCAAGAGAACCTGACCGGAAGGCAGTGTACAAGTAAATGCAGCACGGCCTCCCGCGACCGGCGCTGGCTCGATCACACCAGTGAGGGTCACAGGCCGGCCCAGTGTGACCGTCTCAGGTGTAACTGTCAGCGATATCGACGATGCCTGGGAACCGCTGCTACCGACGAGACACTCGTTGGAGACGGCCGGCGTACCGTCACCCTCACCGTCATGGGGCGTGACCGTGCAGAACCACACGTCTCCAACCGAGGTCGAACTGCTCTCTACCAGACTGGCGAGTTCCTTGTGAAACGCAGAACCGAACTCGTTGAAGTCATTTACGCCTTCGTACTTGACCCACCACTGGAAAGTGTAGGAGACCGGGTCGCCGTCGGCGTCTGGGCTCCGTGTGGTGACCTGGCACACAAGGTTGGCCCCGGCGCCCGGTTGCTCCGGGAAAGACAGGGCCGGCGCCTCGGGCGTTGAGTTGACAATTGCGGTCCAATCCGACGCAGCACTGGAATACAGGATGCCGTTCCAACAGCGCACTGTACAGGTCCAGGTCTCATGCTTGCGCGTTAATGACCCATCGAGTCTGTCTGTCAGATTCTGTTTCGGCCCGTGGGCGATGGTCTCCGCACCATTAGACCAGATGTACTCGTACTGAGCAGTGCGCCCCTCGCCAACATCGCTTTCAGACGTAACCCTGCACATGATATCATCGGTCGTCTTGGGGCTGTCTCCCGTGGAGTCCGGCGTCACATCCACGACCGGCGGCGGAGGCTTGTCGGACTCTTGTGGATTCGTTCCGTTGGTGTACTCCTGAGCATTAGTGAGGCCGTCCCCGTCCGGATCCATATCGGCATTGTCTTCCAACGGATCGAGTCCATTGGCGATCTCCCACCCGTCAGGCATTCCATCACCATCAGTGTCAGTCTCTATCCCCACCACTACTTCCCCGTCAGCCGTCTCGATAATGAGGTCATTCAGCTCCGCGCTCTCAAGGTGCAGCGGCGAACTCTGACCCGCGGTCGCCGAACTGCTTATCCTGAAGTGAAGTACCGCCAGACTCCCTGATCCTGCAAGGGCGCTTGCGCCGGACGACGCGGCCAGGACGCGATCCTCCCCCACATTGACGGTGGGAACTGTCCAGCCAGAGGTGAGCGTTCCATTCGATACACCCAAACACTCCAAAATGCTGCCATCGAATCCTAGGTCAAAGAAGTAGGAGAAGACGTTCGATGCGTCTTCCAGCATGATGGGCACATCAATCTCCGCACCTGGACTGCCAGTCGTGGTTGCCGGGACCTGCATTACACTGGTCTGTTGTGTTGATGGGCGTTGGAGTTTGGAGCGAGGTTTGGCACCGCTGTCAGGCCCATAATCGTCACAGTTCAGGTCGGCCGGAAAACAGTCCAGCAACCTTACCTTCTTCTGAAGGATAATACTCGCATCGTAGGAACTGAGGGTTCCATTGCCGCTCACGTCAGCAGCCTGCGGAAATTCAGGACTCATAATCGATTCATCGATCGGGAATCTATCAATCAATCCAATTACCCACTGTAGTATCAGCGAGGCGTCATAGGCACCTGTATTACCCTCCCCGCTCAGTTCGCCCCACAGGCTACTCATCTCTCCAGGAATAAGCTGGAAGTCTACCGCGGCGACGCTTCCCGACCTGACAAATGTGGTCCGGGTATTACTTTGATATCCGGAAGCAGAAACCTGTATCGTGTAGGTGCCTGGAAACACATCCGGGAATACGTATGCTCCATGGCTTGAGGATGTGACGTTTATCGACCCCGGTGTGAGTGTGATCGTTGCCCCGACAATAGGCTCGCCTGTTACCGAATCAGTCACCGACCCAATTACCGCGCCTGGATTCACAGGCGCAAATGCGCTCGGACATAGCGCAAGGGCGATTACTAAGAAGAGCACGCCTCGCTTCATTAAGCCTAACTCCCCACTCCAAACATCCACAGTCCCGACTTTCTCCTAGAGACGACTCTCCCGCGATGATAGCACGGAAAACCCCCTCCGTCAAGCCGAAACTCGGTCGAGTGACGAAGAGTCTTGGCAACACTTTGCGCTGTCTTCCTGGTGGGGAAAGCGTTTCCTGCTGGAAATGGCGCGACAGGTGCGATTGCCGCGTGCGCACCGGCTCCAAGTGACGACGCATTCGGGGAATCGGAATCGGTCCGCTCCGGTTAGAGAATCTCTTTGTGATACTTCGTCCACAGGCGACGCACGACCTCGACGGCGTCGCCCTCTGGTTGGTCTGGAAACGGGTCGCTCTTGTGCGTCCACTGTTCTTCCCAGGTCCGTAGTTCCTGCTCGAACGATTCCGCGTCAAACGGTTCCCCGTCGGCAAGCGAGCGGTCCAGATCATCGAGGAACATCTCCCAACGAGGCAGATAGAAGCTCTTTGTCAAGCCCGACCACTGCTTCCGTGCGTAGTCGTGCAGCACGCTGTCGCGCGGGCCCCACAACGTGATCTGGTTCCGGGCGTTCCATTCATAGAGCCGTTCTTCCTCGCCGCTTGTCGGCCAGCGGTTTGCGTCGGCAAGCCACCGGCCGAGCAGGAACTCCTCCCGTGTGGCGAGCAGCTCGTCCATGTCGCGCAGCAATCCGAGAAACCGTTCGCCTGCGGATGCCAGACTCTCCCGATCCTTCTTCTTGTACGCGGTCACGATATCGCGGTACAGGTACCGGGCGCGGTTGTCCAGAACCTGCCGCGCGACGTTGACCAGGTCGTACCGGTAGGTGTCGGCATCTCCCAGCTCGCGGGCGCACCCCAACAAGAACTGCCACGCGCGGGCCAGTTCGGTGGGCTCGTACGGTTTTCCGGCCCGCATTCGTGAGGCGGGAATCGACAAGGTCGGCCGAGAACAGATGACCGAGTTTGTTCGCCCGGGCACACGGTACGCGGTCTCGAGCAGCCGTTGCCACGCCCGGTCGGCGTTCCGGCTGGTTCCTCCGTAGCGGCGATGAGCATACTCAGAGATCCACTGGCCGAGGTCGGGCTGTTCCGGGGACCAGATCATCTCGCCCAACAAATCATACACGACCGGATTGTAGCCGAGCCCCTCCATAAGGAACCCCACTCCGGACAGTTTCCCGCGCTGCGGACTGGTGACGGCATTGGAAAGTCCTTCGGAGATTTGTGGGAGACCGCCGTGGAGGCTGACCACGTTGCCAAAATCCTGGATGATGCACCACAGCCAGGGTTTGCCGTAGAATGCTTCCGTCTGTTTCCACACAGGACTCGTCTCGCACATCAGGTCAAGGAGGATCATACGGTCGTCCGGGACGGCACCGAGCAGCGCTTTCCCCTGAGGAGGCTGCCAGAACCTTGGGTTGTTGACGAATATCCAGCCTTGCATCACCCAGGTCGCCTCGGGGTCGCCCGCTTTCATGGCGTTGTAGACTGCGCCGCCCATGTTCGAGAGAAACGCTGGATCGTTGCTCGGCGGCGACATCTCGATAAACGTGTCCGACGCGTAGAGATGGTCCGTGCCGTACAGCCGCGTTTGCTCCTCGACGAAGGCCTTGCCGACGCGCTCGAACAGCGGGTCGAGCGGGTCGAGGAAGACCGTGCCCGGAAATCCGCACCAGCTCGGGAGCTGCTGGAACTTCGCTTCGGGAAACTTCTCTTTCAGTGCAGGCGGGACATGGCCGGTAAACCCCTGTAGCACCGGGGTCATGCCAAGCTCGCGTTCCCGGGCGAGGATCTTCTTCTCGAGCTCGACGTGCTGATCGATCCAACCCTGCGGCAGCGGTCCTCCCCACCCGTCCATGCAACCCATCCAACCGAACGGCAGGTACGCGGGACCGACGAAGAACGTGCCGATCTCGTCTTCGGTCAACCCCAGTGTGCGGTACACCGCTTGCCAGACCGCTTCCTGGCCGGTGACCGCCAACGGCATGTTGATGCCGTGGAGCGCCATCCAGTCGATGAGCCGCTCCCACTGAGGCCAATCCCACCAGGCCATCGAGTAGCTGAAAGCGCAGTAGTTGAAACAGTACCGGTACCTGAACGGGCTCACGATGCGGACGTTCTCGCCGACCGGCGGCAGCGGATCGGCAAGGTCCAGCTGGTTGCCGCACAGCGACACGGTCGCGTTGCAGTACCGTCTCAGATACCAGTTGAGAGCGGAGGAAATGGCGACCCCGCTCGATCCGCGCAAGATTATCTTGCCCCCTTCTGCGGTTTCGATCTCGAAGACGTCCCGGCCATTGTCTTTGGGGATCGACACAAGCTCGAACAGGTCCGCCTTGTCGGGGATCAGTCTCTGCAACACGCCCCGGGCCGCGTCTTCCGGTTCCAACACCCCGGCAAACGCTCCGCTGCTCAGGGCAAACACCGATAGCAGCACCGTCACCCTTACGCGTCTGGACATTCCTCTGCTCCGTGCTCGAAAGTGTGATGCGTTATGGTAGCCGAAAACTCCCACTGATGTGCTCGATATATCGCTCGAAACACGGCTCAAGGCCAACATCCCTACAACGCTTGATGCGGAAGCTCAATACGTGCAGTCACTGATCGCGTCGCCGAAAATCTTCAGTTTCTCGGGCGGCGTCTCGAAGAAGTGGTCGGCCATCGAACAGATATACCCGCCGTTGTAGCCGACTTTCTCGAACAGCTCGAACACCTTGTCGCGGATCTGCTGTTCTGTACCGCCGGTGAGGACGCTGAACTGATCCACGCCCCCGATCAATGCGACGCGGTCGCCGACTTTCTCCTTAAACTCCCACGGTTCCTGGTTGCCCCCAATGCTGGGCGGAGCGAGCGTCTCCGAAACATCACAGCCGTTGGCCACGATCATCTCCTCGATCGCAAGCGTACCGCCGCAGGTGTGGTACGTGACCTTGAATCCCAGGCCGTGAAGGGCGTCGTGCAGCTTGCGATCGTAGGGCAGGCAGAACTCCTCGTGAATAGCCGGCGAGATGAGCGTCGAAGACGAGGCGCCGCCGCCCGTTTCGATCAGGTCGAACTTCGCTCCGTTGAGAGACTCGACAAACTGGAGCTTCTTCTCCAGCAGGGTTTTCAGAAGCTCGTGTACCCAATCGGGTTTATCGATACAGGCAAGTATAAGATCGTTGACATCCACCAGACAGCATGCGTGCTGCCAGCACCCTGCCTGGTCACCCCACACAAACCCGCGCAGGATACCGCGGTCACCAATCTCGTCGTAGACCGCGCTTACCTGAGTCAGATCGATCTCAGATACCGGCATGTATTTGTCGATCAGTGCGATATCATCATCATGCCTCACCATGTATTCGGTGAACCACGTGGTCATGCGGTTACCCGCCGTCTTGTAGGTTAACCTCCCTTCAGGCGTCCGGACGGTGTGGTGGTTGATTCGGTTGTCCGGGTCGTCGCTGACGATCTCGACTTCGTCGACCCACTGTGGTGTGTTTAGCACCGTTAAATCGGCGTCAGGCAACCAGAACTGGCCCATGTCCTCGAAATACTGGATCTGGGCGTCCAGACCGAATCTTGCGAACGCTTCCAGCTCGCTGATGCTTCCCATATACTTGTCAAGATGGTATGGCTGCCACTGGTGAACCGATGCGGGCAGACGGTCTGGTTTACCCCCATCCAACGCACAAAGCATACGTTCCTTGCTTGTCATGGCATGAACTCCCACATGTTACTACGTTCTACCCGGGCTTCTGACGCGTGCCCGGTTATGACAGGCGTCTTACCTTAACGGGCGACGGTGCCGCCACTCAGAGGGCACGTGTCATCGAGGCCGACAGAGCAAGCCGTGAGCCGTTCTGCTCAGGAGGAGCCTTCGCCGAGTTCCTCGAGAATTGAAACGAGCTCTTCGGATGACGTGGCGGATTTGAGCCGTGCTATTTTCTCCTTATCTTTTCCGATAAAAGCCACTGCCGTGAGCGCTTTGAGGTACGTCGTCGATTCACCGTGCGGGGCAACAATGAGGAAGATCAAATGGCAGGGCTTCCCATCGACCGAGTCGAAATCTATACCATCCTTTGAAACACCCAGAGCGGCGACAAGCTCGCTTACGCCATCCGTTCTCGCATGCGGTATGGCAATCCCGTTTGCGACACCGGTGCTGGCCTGTTTCTCTCTATCGATGACGGCAGAGTATATGGCCTCCCTGTCGGCGGTTATTCCGCTGTCCATTATGAGGTCGATCAGATCCTCAATCACTGTCCATTTGTCGACATCCGAGATATCGAGTTTGATCGTTTGCTTTGATAGTACCCTCTCCAAGAGCATCACCAACAACCTCCGCTATCTGATCCCAGGTCATACTGAATCGTAAAGATCTTCAACTATCGTCTCTCCTTTGACAACGAGCACGGGACACTCCGCCCGTCTCAATATCATCTCAGCTTCGTCATAGAACGAATCCTTCCTACTCAACGCCTCTTCTATCTCACCTATGATGATGAGACTCGCATCCATCTGTTTTGCCGTGTCAACAACCTCCCGGTGGACGTTCCCTTTAAGCAGCTCGGTCGTAATGCTCACATCTTTCTTCGCTGCCAGTCGTTCCACAAACGACAGATACCTTTTGCCGTCCTCTTCCAGGTCGCGCTCGAGGTCGAGCCCTTCTTCTTCAATGAACACCTTTGCCCGCAACAGTTCGTCGAGCATCTTCTCGTTGACGACGTAGACCGCGTGCAGCTCGGCCCCGTACTGTTTGGCAAGCGCAACAGCGTAACGGGCTGCAGCAAGCGCCGCTTCAGTCGCATCCACGTATAGAAGAATCTTCCCCAAAGGCGTAACGGCCATTGCCTCATCACCTCCTGCGAGCTTCGAGTCTGTCCTTTACGAGCTTCAGGATGAAGAACGCTTCTCTATCGGCTTCCTCAAGTGAATCCTCGACATACTTTATCGTTTCCTCGTAGTCGGGAATGAATATTTTCTCGAGCGCGTTCACTCGTCGTATGGTTTTCTGAATCTCCCTGGCAAGTCTTATGACTGATATTCTCGATTCCGCGAGCGCGGCAATCGCCGTGAGCGCGTTCTTGAACCTCACTACGGCCTCATCGGTCCAGACCGAGGTCGATTGGGGACCATAGTGTGGCGTGTTGTCTTTGAGACTGAGCTTTGCCGCCGGGATCGCCACCCCCATGATTCTTCTTTCTCTCAAGGCGATATCAGACTCGATGTTGACGGCTCGTGCGGCGGAACTGACTCCCGCCGTGCCGCTGGCGAGCTCGGCCTCTCTGAACGAAACGAACGCGTGCGCCAATTCCTCATCGACCTTCTTCTGCGCCTCGACGGCACGTGCCGTAAACCGCTTGAGCTCAACGACGAGAATCTCCCGTTTCTGCTCGAGCATCTCGTATCCCTCTTGCGCAAACGATAGGTCGTTCTTGAGGTTGATAAGGTTCGTCCTTGTAGGGGCGATTTCGTACCGTGCCATCTCAGCTACCGTAGTACTTTCTGATCTCTTCCTCAGTGATCCTGTGAAGCTCCTCTTTAGGGAGCATCGAGAGGACTTTCCAGCCGAGGTCGAGCGTCTGTGCTATCGACCTGTCCTCGTCGAAGCTCTGGCTGAGGAACTCACGCTCGAACGCTTCCCCGAATTCGAGGTAATTGTGGTCAAGGGGCGTGAGTTCTTCTTCGCCGATGACCGAAGCGAGCGCTCTGATATCTTTCACATTAGCATACGCTGCGAACAGCTGGCTTGCAAGGTGAGCGTGGTCCTCTCTGGTCATCCCTTCCCCTATTCCGTCTTTCATAAGTCGCGAAAGCGACGGAAGACCTGCGATCGGTGGATAGACGCCTCTTTGATCGAGGTCTCTCTCAAGCACGATCTGACCTTCAGTAATATAGCCTGAGAGGTCCGGGACGGGATGCGATATGTCGTCGTTGGGCATGGTAACAACGGGCATTTGAGTTATTGAACCCGCTCTGCCTTTCACCATGCCCGCTCTCTCGTAGATGCTTGCCAAGTCGCTGTAAAGATAGCCGGGATAACCTTTCCTGCTCGGTATCTCTTCTCTTTGCGTTGAAATCTCTCTCAAGGCTTCGCAGTAGTTTGTCATGTCTGTCAGGATTACGAGCACGTGCATCCCAAGATCGAACGCGAGATAGTCCGCTACCGTGAGCGCCGCTCTCGGCGCGATAAGCCGTTCCACCGACGGTGCATCCGCAAGGCTCAGGAACGCAACCACTCTCTCCATTGCGCCCGACTCCTCGAAGTTCCTTATGTAGAACATCGCCTCGTCGTGTTTGATGCCCATGCCCGCGAATACGACCGCAAACTCTGCATCTTCGCCGACTATCCTTGCCTGTTTGGTGATCTGGGACACAATCCGCATGTGAGGAAGACCGCTGCCCGAAAAGACCGGGAGTTTCTGGCCTCTGACAAGGGTGTTCATGCCGTCTATCGCCGATATGCCCGTCTGGATGAATTTCCGGGGGTAGTCCCTTGCGGTCGGGTTCACCGGGAGCCCGTTCACATCCCTTGCGTCGCCTACGGGTTCGGGACCACCGTCGACGGGCTTGCCCAACCCGTCAAAGATTCGGCCCAGTACCTCCTCCGACACAGGCATGGTGAGCGGTTTGCCTTTGAAGCGGACTTTCGTGTTCTCGAGCTTCAATCCCGCCGTCCCCTCAAACACCTGGACAATAGCAGCCCCTTCCGATACCTCGAGCGTCATTCCAAGACGAACCACACCCTGCGCGTCGACAATCTCCACAAGCTCGTTATAACCGACGTTATGGATGCCACGTATTGCCACTATCGGACCGGATATCTCATCCACCCCGACGTATTCTCTCCGGTCGAGCAGTTCGGGTGCCTGCGGATCAGGCATAGAGTGCTGCGAGTTCATGCATTGACCTCTCGAGTTTCTTCAGAAGATCGTCCAGCGCTTCGGCGTCCTCGTTCCCGTATTCGTATTTCATCTGCATTATGTTCCTCAGCACCCTGATCTTCCTGAGGCTGGCAAGTGTTGCGCCCTTCTTTATGGCGTCGGACGCGAGGTTGTAGAAGGTCACTATGATCTTCATCATCCGATACTGTTTATCGGCCACGCAGAACGCATCCACATCGTCGTACGCGTTCTGTTGCAGAAACGCGTTCTTGAACATAGTGGCTGCTTCGAGAACGAGCCGCTGGCTGTCAGGCAGCACGTCTGCACCTACCAGCTTCACCACCCGCTGCAGCCTTGCCTCTTTTTGCATGACCGAGATCATCGTGGACCTGAGATCCTGCCATTCATCGTTCGTTCTCTCGTCCCACCAGCCCGAGACGTCCTCAACGTATTCGCTGTAGCTGTCCAGCCAGCTGATTGCCGGGTAATGCCGCGCGTTTGCCAACTGCTTGTCAAGCGCCCAGAAGACGCGTATGAACCGTTTGGTGTGCTGGGTGACAGGCTCGGAGAAATCGCCTCCGGGCGGCGATACGGCGCCTATTGTGGTGATCGAACCCTCTTCGCCCCCGAGAGTCTCAATCATCCCTGCTCGCTCGTAAAACTCGGCGAGTCTCGTCGGTAGATATGCCGGAAACCCTTCGTCAGCAGGCATTTCTTCCATCCTGCCCGAAAGCTCTCTCAGCGCTTCCGCCCACCTCGACGTTGAATCCGCCATAACCGCCACATCGTAGCCCATGTCCCGATAGTACTCGGCTACAGTGATCCCCGTATAGATGCTCGCCTCCCTGGCAGCAACGGGCATGTTGGATGTGTTCGCGATAAGTATGGTCCTCTCCATCAACGACTTGCCGGTTCGCGGGTCGGTGACCTTCGGGAAATCGGTGAGCACTTCGGTCATCTCGTTTCCGCGTTCACCGCACCCTATGTAGACGACCAGATCCGCGTCGCACCATTTTGCGAGCGCGTGCTGTATCATCGTCTTGCCGGTGCCGAAACCGCCCGGCACAACGACCACCCCTCCCCGTGCCACGGGGAAGAGGGTGTCGAGCACCCGCTGGCCGGTTATCAGGGGCATCGAGTGCGGCAGCCTCCTGCCGTAGGGCCGTCCCACTCGTACAGGCCATTTCTGGTACAGCTTGACCTCGAACTCATCTTCTTCGTTCTTCAGTCTTGCGACTGTGTCTTCGACGCAATAGTCGCCGGCTGGCGCGATCTCAATCAGTTCGCCTTCCACGGACGGTGGAACCATTATCCTGTGTTCGAGGAGATCTGTCTCTTGCACCGTCCCGACCAGGGTTCCGCCACGCATATCACGCCCTGGTTCGGCGACCGGATTGAATCTCCACTTCTTGTCTCTGTCAAGCGCTTGTATGTGCATCCCCTTCGAAACGAAGTCACCCATCTGGGCTCGCAGCACATCAAGCGGTCGTTGCACACCATCGTATATGCTTCCAACAAGTCCGGGACCCAGCTCCACTGAAAGGGGCTCGCCCTGACCGCGAACAAGTGCGCCGGGACGCAATCCCGTCGTGTCTTCATAGACCTGTATCCAGGCCGAATCTTCTCGAATCCTGACTACTTCCCCGACCAGCCGCTCCTCGCCGACAAGCACCAGCTCGAGCATCTCGGCGCCGGACACGCTGCCTGCCTCAACAACAGGCCCGACGATCCGTTTGACCTTGCCGATTACCCGTTCACTCATCAGATTTCGCCAGTTCCCTAATGATCAGCGTTCTCAGTTGCGGCTTCATCCGCTCCAACCTTCTCCGGAACGTGTTGTCGAACACTATTCGGCCCTTCGTGGACGCTGCAACACATCCACCACCCATATCGAGCGATTCGAATTCAAGGTTGACCTTCACATCCTCGCCGGAAAGGTCGCGCACCCTATTTCTGAGATCATCAACAAACGCGTTGTTGACGAAGGGCTCATCAAGCTTGTTTACCTTCAACACAACTTCGCGATCGCCGATCGCTACTACAGCCTCTGTCGCCAGATTGCGGAGCGACTGTCCGTACCGGTCAGGATCTTCTCTCACCTTATTCAATTCGCTCTCGATCTGCGTGAAAACCTTCGAAACAGCCTCTTCACGGGCTCTCAACAGAATCCGTTTGGCTTCTATCCTGGCGGTCGAAACCTCCTTTGACTGAAGTTTCTTGACTCTCACCTCGGTATCGGCAAGGATCTGCGCTTGGACTTGCTGCGCCTCTTTCTCTGTCTTCTTGTTTTCCGAATCCGCTATGCTTCTTGCGTTCTCGATCGTCTTTTGGGCCTGCGCCTCCGCGTCAGCGACGATCTTCTCGATAATCTCAAGCTCCGGTGCTGAGCCTGCTTCTTCGTTCATATGCTTATTCCTACTGCCTTGCGCACCACTTCTTCGATCTTCGGCCTATCGGGAGCCGGTCCCGATGAATCGGGGATCTCGAGCACCAGCGGAAAGCCGAATCCGAACAACCTTGCATCCACCTCGTCCCTGATCTCAGCCGCAACGTTCTCCGTCACAAGCACAACGCCGACATCTTTTCTCTCGACAGCTTGTTCGAGCGCGGCCAGGGCATCGACTCTCAACGTTGCAATAGTGCCTTCAACGCCAACAAAGCGAAACCCGAGGACAGTTTCTCTGTCGCCAATGACGAAGAACTTCACAACCTACACCTTGGCAAGTATCATTATCGCGATGATGAGCCCGTAGATGGCAATCCCTTCTGCGAGACCGACAAAGATGAGCGTCCTGCCCGCTACTTCAGGCTTTTCGCCTACCGCTCCCACGGCGGCCGCGCCAACGTATGCCACTGCGATACCTGCTCCGACGCATCCGAACGCCGTGCTTATGGCAGCGGCAAGAACCGCCCATTTCAGGTTTCCGGACTCATTGCTCTCAGGCCCGCCCGGTTCACCGACCTGAGCTCTCGCAGCGGAAGTGAACATCACCGAGAGAACCAGGACAATGACGAGCGCGAACGAAACGGCTATCAACCTTTTCATGTTTGACATCCTATCCAACGCCTCCACCACCTTTCACGTTTCCTGAACCAACCACACTGCCGACAAGGCTGACGGGTTCGTATTTCGACCCGACATCCTCGAAAAACTTGCCGAAAAACTCGTAGTACTGGAGCCTGATCGCCTGTATGGTCACCACCAATCCCTCCAGCAAAATGACAAGGATGTTGCCCAGCACGAGTACAACCCACGAGAGCAACGCCCCGCCAGGCGCGCTCGAAACGACTTCTGCAAGACTGAATACCGCCACAAAGAGCCCCGCATGGGCCAAGCCGAACGCAGCAACTCGAATGAACGAAACGGTATTGGCCAGATAGCCCATAAGGATCTCGAGAATCTCGACGAGCCCTTCCATCACGTAGGTGGCAATGCCTTCAGGGAAAGCTCTCTCCCTTTTGCCGATAACCCGCAGGATGGGTCCTTTCAGAAAGAAAACCACCAGCGGCGCGATGAACAGCCCGAAGAATATCGCCGGGTTCGGAAGCCGTCCGGACGACATCATGAACTTGACGGCAATACCCACACCGGCCCAGTAGATGACCCCCACAAGCGGGCCCGATTTGTCAAAGAAGTTCTCAAGAAACGAATGCGTTCTGAGCGAATTGACCACGTTGAGCAGTATGCCAAGGCTCACCACGACCACGCCCAAACCTATCGCGACCTTGAACAGGTCCGATATGCCCTCGAGCGGCTTAACCCACACCGTTGGCAAGACCGTTTCGAGCCCAAAGAGGCTGCCGTAAAGGATCCCGAATATCACTGATGAGACGCCGCAATATGCGACAAGCTTCCCTACGTCCGCGAACTTCTTGTACCTGGCGGCAAGGACGATTCCCGCAGCGAGAAGAACAAGGCCATGGCCAACATCGCCGAACATCATGCCGAACATGATCAGGAAAGTGACCGCAACGAATATCGTGGGGTCGATCATCCTGTAGGATGGAATTCCGTATCCGCTGATAAGCATCTGAAACGGTCTCAAGAACGGTGGGTGCTTGAACTTCACGGGAACCTCGACAATACCCGATTTCACTTCCTCTATGTCTTCCGCTTCAACGACGTCCACTATTGACCTGCCGCCCGTCTGCTGTTTGGTGGCGACCACAAGTTCAGCGCTCTTCTCTCTCGGCACCCATCCGCAGAAGAGGCATGTCCTATCGGTAACCTTGCAGTAGTCCCTGATGCGAAGCAGGAGCATTGCGGCCTCGACTTGCCGCAAAACGGCCACCAACTCCGGGACGACAGCTTCTCGTGCGGCCTCGATATCTCGGGTTACCTGAGCCAGCTCTTCTTCGTGTGCCCCGACCTCGCCAGTGACTTTCGACTCGATGTCGGCTGAAACCTTCCTCAGATCCTCCGGCAAATCCGTTTCCCGGAATGACACCCCTCTCAACGAGCGATCTAATGCCGCTTTGTCCTTTCTGAGAACAACGCACACCACATGGAGTTCCCCTCCCTCCTTGTGGTACGGGAAAACCATCGATGGCACGGATTCAAGGAGGGTTTGGAGCCTTGTCAGTTGTCCTTCATCGATGAGGCCGATCGCAGAGCAAAGGAATGTCGATCTCATCAAACTCCGAACCGGCAAACCAGATGGAATGAGAGCTTCGAGCTGCGTGAGGATACTCCTCAGCTCGCTCAGCCTCTCGGTAAGCCGTCTCCGCGCGGAAAGCAGCGGTTCGAGGTTTCCCTCTATCTTGTCTACCGCGTCGTCGATTTCGCTCAGCTCGATGAGGCTGACTTCCTCCTGGCGACCATAGCTCTTTCTCAGCGCGTCGGGCGCGATCTCCTCAATCAAGCTCTGGAGTTTCCGCTGCCTCTTGAGATACTCATTGGACAACTTCTCTACGCCGAGGGACTCGAGTTCTTTCGCCCACTCATCGATCTCGTCTACTCTACTAAGATGGAGCACCCCCGCCTTTGCGATCTCCTCGAGAACAGCTTCCATGTCCTCCTTCATGATGACTATGCTTACCCTGTTCATCTTTTCAGCGACTAGCATCTGTCATCACCTCAAGCCGTAAAGCCTTCCCGAGAGTTCGTTTGCACCGAGACCGCTCGCCTTTCCCACAAAGACAGTGGAGAGGTTTCTCAGCTCGATGCGCTTCAAGAGATAGAACGAAAGCGTGCCGGTTATTCTGAATGGATATCCCGCGAGCAAACGTCTTGAAACGTCGACCGCCATCTCGTTCACCATATGCTCGAGCAGAGATACTCTTTCGATGCTTGACACCCCCTTGTCTTCCTCGCCCAACCCTCCGGGCATAACTCTCGAGCTTATGTCGTCGAGCAGATCGGCAGTGAGGTCAGCACTCGCAAGCCGTGCCGATACAGGAGACGGCCCGGGAATCATATACTCACGAAACTCCTGCGACCGGACATCATAGTACCGGAAAAGCCGTGCGAACCACGTGAGGTTGAACTTGTCAATCTCCGCGGCGATTATCTTTTCTCCCTCGAGAGCGTCGCGTCCTCCCAACGCTCTGATCGCGTCAAGCACTCTTCGATAGTAATCCTTTTCGAGCGCGACCTCGACGTAGAATATCGAGCGCTTCTGCTTGTACGTCTTCGCACTTGCCGTAATCGGTTCGAAATACGGCGTGTCTTTCAGGGCGACGGCTATCTCGTCTATCGTCTCGGCTCCGACAATCTCGAAGACTGGCATCGGATGAACGAAGGAGGGATACGATAGAATCTCTCCCAGACTCTCGTCCTGCCCATGCCACAGTCTGAGCGCGAATTCAAGATTGTCAAGTTCCCATCTGGACAGAAGGAGCGTGCCTACCTGCTTCGGCTTGCCCTTGAGTGTGCGGGTCGACCTCTTGAAACGCAACGCGGTGGCTTCCCGGACAAGTTTCTCCATTGTCAGCGGGTTGACTCCGGGGTCTTCCGGAACCCACTCTCCATAGGCAGTCTTCCTCAGTGCGATCCAGGTCTCTTCGAGCGACGGGGGGCGGACTAGTGCATCGAAATCCTCCTTCGTCAGGAGTTCCGTGAGCATCGTCCTCGTTACTGCATTTGTCACTCCATACCTGGCCAGCGATCTCATCGTTCCAAACCGGCAACCTTCCTGATACCCGGCTCGATAAAGGAGTGATCGTCGAGTCGTGCGCCCTCGACTATGAATTGGGCTCTTTGCCTGGCATCTTCGATGACACGCTTCTTCTCGTTTTCGGCTTGCTTCTTCGCGGTTTCAATGAGCTCGCGTGCCTGTTTGCGGGCTTGTTCCCTTTTCTCTTCTATCAGTCTGGCCCGTTGCATTCGGGCTTCCTGCACAAGTTGTTGCGCCTGGTCTCGCGCTTCAGCGATTCTCTGCTTGGCGCCGCTTTCTGCTTTCAGGATTCTCTCGATTACCTGTCTCAAGACTCGTCATGCTCCGCGTTTGGCTATCGTCCAAAGGTTAAACAATCCGCATCTGTGATGGTTCTTGAGAAACGTGGGATCAACCGCAATGCCCGTCCCCAAAGAGTCCGAGCGAGTAAATCCACCATGCTTTGGCGCCCGGCTTCGCAGGACATAGTTGCTCCTCTTGTTGGCGCCTTGCCCTCACCATGGGAAGACCTCGGCTCATACCATATATGCATACGCGACTCAGAGCATGATACTCGACGTGCGCAGAGAAAATCAACAAGGATCCGGACAGGCTCCTGCTCCTGAGTCGATGTTGCGTTTCCGGGTCGCGACGTAGTATGCTATCGTCGAGATGCGGAGGAGTATCAGGCTGGCTTGTTATCCCTGATCTGAACGGAAAGGGAGCGAAAGGAAGATGGAGTACCGAGCGTGGTTTGAGTGTCTGGCAGGCTGCGGTGTCAAGTACGAACTGAACGAAGTCGTCTACAAGTGCGAGAAATGCGGCGGTCTCCTGAGAGTTGCCCACGACCTCGATCTGCTCAAGAAAACACCGGCCGAGGAGTGGCGGAAGCTCTTCGACGACCGGTACATGGGCACGGAATGGCCGTATGGGAGTTCGGTTTGGGGAAAGAAAGAGGTGGTGTGTCCGGTCGTCGACAACGAGAACGTGGTCTCGATGTACGAGGGCGGGTCGAACCTCTTCTGGGCCGAGCGGCTGGGCAACCAGGTTGGCGTCCCGAACCTGTGGATAAAACAGTGCGGCAACAGCCATACGGGCTCGTTCAAGGATCTGGGCATGACGGTGCTCGTATCGATGGTCAAGCAAATGATGAGCGAAGGCAAACAGATTCCTGCGGTGGCATGCGCTTCGACGGGCGACACTTCCGCGGCGCTAGCAGCGTACTGTGCCGCCGCCGGCATTACGTCTGTGGTCTTTCTGCCGAAGAACAAGGTGTCGATTCCGCAGCTCATCCAGCCGATATCGAACGGTGCGATAACCCTGTCGCTCGCAACCGACTTCGACGGCTGCATGAAGCTGGTGCAGCAGATATGTTCGAGCGAGAACATCTACCTGGCAAACTCGATGAACTCGTTGCGGATCGAGGGGCAGAAGACGGTCAGCATCGAGCTGGTGCAGCAGTTTGACTGGGAGGTCCCCGACGTGATCGTCATACCAGGGGGCAACCTGGGCAACGTCAGCGCGCTGGGCAAGGGGTTTCTTCTGATGAAAGCTCTCGGCATGATCGACAGGCTGCCGAGGATCGTCTGCGCGCAGTCGGCAAACGCGAACCCGCTTTACAGGAGCTACCTGAAAGGGTTCAAGGAGTACAAGCCGATGCATGCAAAAAAGACCCTGGCCAGCGCGATCCAGATCGGCGACCCCGTGAGCATAAACAAGGCGATCCGTACAATGAAGCTGTTCGACGGCATTGTCGAGCAGGCGACCGAGGATGAGCTGGCTGACGCGTGCGCGCGAGCCGACAGGACGGGTCTTTTCACGTGCCCGCACACGGGTGTTGCGCTCGCGGTCTTTTTCAAACTGATAGATGCCGGTGAGATTAAGTCCGACGATAAGGTTGTGGTGATATCCACGGCGCACGGGCTGAAGTTTGCCGGGTTTAAATTGAAATATCACCAAAGCAAACTGAAGAACATCGAGGTTCGCAGGCCAAACCTGCCGATCGAGCTTCCCGCCAAGTACGATGAGGTTCGTGATGCTATCTGGCGCGAGATAGACAGGCGGCAGGGATAACCTGATTCCGGGAGATTGCTGATGCAGACAAGACGACCTACTATGAAGGGATTCTCAACGCGGGCAGTTCATCTGGGCGAAGAGAAGAAGAAGTTCGAGAACGCCGTAACAGTCCCCATCTCACAGGCAGCCGTTTTCGCCTTTGACGATATGGCAGAGGTCGCCGAGTACACCTCGGGCAAGAAGGATCGGTTCGAGTACGGGCGTTACGGAACACCGACCCAACGCATTGCCGAGCAGAAGATCGCCGCGCTCGAAGGTGCCGAGACTGCGTTGTTGTTCTCGACGGGCATGAACGCTGTGACCACCATGCTGCTGGCGCTCCTCTCGCCGGGCGATCACATGGTCATCACCGACGACTGCTACAAGCGAACACGGGGGTTTTGTGCAGAGACGTTGCCGCGCCTCAATATCGGGTCGTCTTTCGTCCCTGTCAACTACGACGCGATAGCGGCCGCCATCACCGAGAAGACAAAGCTCATTCTGACAGAAACGCCGACCAACCCGCACCTTCTTATTGCCGATCTGCCTCGGTTGGCCGATCTGGCGAGGGATCGCGGTGTAAAGCTTCTCGTGGACAGCACGCTTGCAACCCCCTGCAATCTCCGGCCGATGGAAGTCGGGGCCGACCTGGTCGTTCATAGTGGGACAAAGTATCTGGGCGGTCACAACGACATTCTTTCAGGAGTTGTCGCAGGCGGCGGGAAGCTGATGGAGCCGATCCTCGAAGCACGCAGCCTGTTTGGCGGGGCAATTGACCCGCACACAGCGTACCTTCTCATACGGGGACTCAAGACATTGGCGATAAGGGTGGACCGCCACAACAGCAACGGTCAAATTGTTGCAGAGTTTCTCGAATCGCACCCGCGCGTGCGGCGCGTGCACTATCCGGGTCTTGCCAGCCACCCCGACCACGCCTTAGCCAAACGGCTCATGACCGGGTTCGGAGGAGTGGTCACCTTCGAGCTTGACGCCGGGCTCGAGGAGACCCTGAAGTTCATGGATGCGGTACAACTGCCGTACCGGGCGCCCAGCCTCGGCGGGGTGGAAAGCCTCATCTATCACCCGGCGACGTTCACGTTTTACGACCTGTCTCCCGAGGAACGGGCCGAGCTGGGCATTCTGGACGAACTCGTCAGGTACTCTATCGGCATTGAAGATCCTGAAGACGTCATAACCGATCTCGACCAAGCCCTTCAGACGCTGTGACGGTCGTGTCGGTTTGTTGTCGCAAGGCGTTTAAACCAAAGCTGTCTTGAGGAACGACGCTGCGTCTTCGGGAGCAACAGGGTTGATGTAGAACCCTGAACCCCATTCGAACCCTGCGACCTTCGTCAACTTGGGCATGATCTCGAAGTGCCAGTGATAAAGCGCTCCGTCCGCAAGGTTCAGCGGCGCGTTATGGAGGACGTGATTGTAAGGCGGCGCGTTGAGCGTGATCTTAATACGTTTAAGCACCTCCTTAAAAATCCTGGCAAGGTCGGAAACCTCGCTTGCACCGATGGTGGCCAGGCTGGCCGCATGGGATTTGGGCGCTATCCATGTCTCGAAAGGAAACCGCGGCGCAAACGGTTCGAACGCTACGAAGTTCTTGTTCTCCGCGACGATTCGCTTCTGAACGCGCAACTCCTCGAGTATTATATCGCAGAATATGCACCGTTCCTTATACCCGTAATGTGTTCTAGCGCCTTCAAGCTCCTCCTCGATACGTTTGGGGACGATCGGGGTCGCAACAAGCTGCGAGTGTGGATGCGCCAAATGTGCGCCCGCGCTCTTCTTCCAGTTCTTGAATATCATGACATGGCGGAACCGCGAGTCCCTGGCCAAGTCCACCATGCGGTCCCTGTACGCCCATATCACCCGCTCGACCTGGCTCTCCGGAAGGTCGCTGATGTCTTTGTCGTGTTCGGGCGTCTCGATTATGACCTCATGAGCCCCTGTGCCGCTGACCATGTCGTACATGCCCATCGCTCGTCTTTCCAACTCGCCCTCGATCTTGAGAGCAGGAAACCTGTTGGCAACCACTCTGAGCTTCCAGCCCGGTCCGTTAACGACGCTGCCCGGGTCCCTGTACGCGATTATCTCCGGCGGCGTGACATGCTCATTGCCCGGACAGAACGGGCAAAACCCTTCCTCTTCCGGCGTTGATTCGGCCGCGAAATCCTGGGGCCGTTTCCCCCGTTCGGTGCTGATTATAACCCACCGGCCGCCGACCGGGTCTCTCCTGAGCTGTGGCATTCCCTCAAGTCCTTCGTTCTTCTGACCGATTCGAGTGTGTTTGCAGCTAACCTCTTGGTCTACACTATTCTAGCATACGGTGCCTGCCCTATCAATCATTCGACGTCACTCTTCTCTTGTGGCATATCCGAGCACGTTGCGAAAAAACGGCCGGCGGCCACCCGTGCCACTTCTTGAAATTCCGGGCCGGGCGGTATAAGATCTATCCCGCAGGAGCGTTTCGGTTTGGCGGCAACGATGTAGGGTGCCGTGAGTTCGAAAGTAGGGCGGACGGAGCGAGACCGGCAGTATCGGTCAACGGCACCGCCTGATGCATAAATGTGTAGGCATGCCGGCGGACTTGCAGGAAGGAGACAGAAGGTGGAGATGGGACTCGATGTTGTGTCCCTTGGCATCCTTGTAGCTGACGTGCTCTGTCGCCCGGTCGAACAGTTGCCGCCGAAGGGCAAAATCGATTTTGTTGACCAGCTCGAACTGCATCTGGGCGGCCTTGCCGCAGCCACGGGTACCGTGCTTGCCAAGCTCGCCGCTCGAGTGGCCGTCGTGGGCAAAGTCGGTGACGACGGATTCGGAGAGTTTCTGGTCCGGACGATGCGCGACGCCGGCGTGGACACAACGGGTATTGTCGTCGACCCCGCTACAAACACATCGAGCACTGTTGTGCTCGTCTCGAACGATGGCGAAAGGACATTCCTCCATTATGTTGGGGCTAGCAGCGCCATGACGGAATCTGAGATACACCACGGCATTATCCGCAAGGCAAAGGTGCTCCATTACGGTGGCACGTTTCTCATGGCCCACCTCGACGGCGAACCGATAGCGAGCGTATTTCGCCGGGCAAAGCGGGCCGGTGCTATCACATCGCTCGACACGGCGTGGGACGGCACCGGTCGCTGGATGGCCGTTCTGGAACCGTCGCTGCCTCACCTGGATTACATATTTTCGAGCCTCGAAGAGGCTCGGCAGATCACCGGGGCGGACACCCCGGAAGAGATAGCTGAGGTGTACAGCAACCACGGGGTAAAGACGCCCGTTATCAAGATCGGCGGTCAAGGGTGTTACCTGAAACGCGGCGACCGCGAACACCAGCTCGCAGCGCATCGCGTCAACGTTGTTGACACAACGGGCGCCGGGGACGCGTTTGTAGGCGGGTTTCTGTACGGCGTTGTGCATGAGTGGGACTTGCTCGAGACGCTGCAGTTCGCGAATGCTGTCGGCGGAATCACGGTAACGCAAATCGGCGGCGCCGAAGCTGTTCGATCGACCGAGGCAACCCTTGAGTTTATGGAACAGCAACCGGCGGAGATCATCAAGTAAGGCGGGAGTCGGGTTATGCGGTCAACGTTCTCTGTGCGAGCAGCGCTGGCAGTCGCCGTTGTGGCGGCGGCCGTCTTCCCGCATGGGTTCGCCGCCGCGCAGCGAGGGGACCTGCTGGGATCGGTAGCGCAGGCCGAGGGCATACAACCCGCTGAGCCGAATACTGCCGAGCCAAGGGAAGAAACAACCGGCAGACGCCCTCCGCTATTCGTCCCGGTCGACGAGGAGGAACCCGACGCGGCTGTTGATGGAACGGAACAAGAGGGACCAACTGACAAAGATGACGCGGCGGCTCTGACCGCCAGGATGGAGTTGCTCGAACGGCAGATCGAAGAGTTTAAGAAAGAGCTGTCGTTCTTGCGGGCCGAGATACGGGAGTTGAAAGCGGGAGGCGCGACGAGCTCCCAGGTGCGAGAACACAAACACCGCACGGCTCCGTTCTGGCTGGTTGAATAGACGAGGAGGACCTGATGAATCACCCGTGCAAGCGAGGTGGGGAAGAGATAGGTGGCTGAGCGAAAAGGGGTCGAGCGGGGGATACGACTGGTCGTCTTGGCGCTCGTACTTGTATGCACCACAGCGGCGGGCTCCGAACTTGAGTTCCCGGCAGTCTTCGCTGAGCGGAGCGTCGTGGTCTGTGAAACGTCCGGGAGTCCTCGCGGAATCGCTCTCGACCCTGCCGCACGCGTCGCCTACGTGACGGACTACGATTCGGACCGGCTGCTGGTTATAGACGTTGACACCGGGGAGATCAAGGCCGAACTGACCGCTGGCGACGGGCCCGCCGATTTGGCCCTGACACCGGACGCGCGCATTGCCGTCGTGGTCAACATGCGTTCGGACGACGTCTCAGTGATCGATCTTGCGTCCGGCAAAACCGTTGGACGCGTCACCACCGGGGACAGTCCTCGTGGCGTCGCAGTTGTCCGCGGAAACAGAGCGTTCGTCACCAACCTGCTTTCCAACACCGTCTCCGTCGTGGATATCGCAGCGGCGAACGTTGTCGGCACCATACGGGTTGAATCGTTACCGCGTGCCGTGTCGGCAACCAGCGACGGCAACATTGTCTGTGTAACGACACGGCAGCCGCCGCAACTCGTTCTGATTGACACGGCGACAAGCACGGTGAGCGGTGTCGTTCCCGTGCCGACCGCGCCGTCAGCCGTAGCAATCGCCCGCGACGACGCAACAGCGTACGTGGTAAGCCCGGAGTCGAACAAGCTGACCGCCGTCGACCTGGCCAGCGCCGAAGCTGTTCGTTCTATTGACATTCGCGGCGGCCCGAACGATATCGCCGTTTCACCATCCGGTGGCCAGCTCCTTGTCGCAAAACTGTGGGACTCGCCCGTCTCGGTCTTCGACACGAAATCGCTAGCCGAGATTCAAAAGGTGGAGGTTAGCCCCTCGCCTCAATCCGTGGCCGTTGCGGGATCGCCGCTGGTGCTCGCCGTGACCGACGAAAGAAAGGGAACAGTTGCGTTTCTGCCGCCGAAAGAAGTGCGACCCGAAAGAAGAACAGAGGATCGGATCGCCGCCTCACCCACTCCACAAGCCCGTGCTGAGGATGTCCGTGCGCTCGCACCGGGCGAGGCTGTCTTGTTGGAGCAACCGGTATTCTCGGTTCGAGGTTTGCCCGCTGGAGCCGCGCCCAGAAGCGTTGCAATCGATCCGGGCCGCAACATGGCCTACGTTGCCAACTACGGCGACGATACGGTGTCGGCAATCGACCTCGTGTCTGGGGAGATGAAGGCGGATATTTCCGTTGGCGACGGTCCGGTTTCACTGGCGCTCGCACCCGACGAAAGCTTGCTCCTGGTTGTCAACGCCCTTTCGGACAACGTTTCGATAGTCGATATTGCTGCGCAAGATGTTGTTGGGGTTGTGCCGGTCGGCAAGAGTCCGAGTGCTGTGGCGATTTCACATGATGGAACGCATGCTTATGTTGTCAGCCTGTTCTCCGACGAGCTTTCTGTGGTCAACGTGCGTTCGCGCGAGGTCGAAGCCCGGCTGGACGTGCCGTCGCTGCCCGAGCAGCTTGCCCTCTCTCCGGATGGAACCGTTCTGGCTGTGGCAGCGCAGTTTCCCTCTCGCGTCGTGCTTGTCGACCCGTCCTCAATGACAGTCGCTGCCGAGGTCGAGGTGCCCGAGAACCCCGTGGCGGTGCGATTCACGCCCAACGGAAAGCTGCTGCTCGTTGCCTGCGCGCGGGCGGATTCCATCGTGGTGATAGATGTCGCCACGCGCGAGACAACCGAAACGATACGGGTGGAAGGGTCGCCGAGCGTGCTTGCGGTCTCTGCCGACGGCCGGTTTGCACTGGTTGGACGAGCGGACTCGCCGGAGGTCGCGGTAGTCAACATACAAACCTTCGACGTGGTCCGCGACATTCCGATGGGGGCCGTTGCCGGTGCGATCGCAATTCCAGGAGACGGTTCTTTCGTTCTTCTTGCATGTCCGTCAGCGAACGAGCTCTACGAACTCGCCGCACCCACCGAGGAACAGCGTGCGGTCGTCGTTGCCAAAAAGCCTGACGTCGAAGAACGCCAACTGCCGCCCGCCCCCACGCAGGAACCGGTAGAGGGAAAGGAGCCCGAGGAGCGGAAAGGGTTGATCGGCGAGATTGAAGCGTTGCGGACCGGCGAAGGCCCGACACGGGTCGAGATACTGCGAGCGGATCGTTGGGAGATAAAGCATCCCGAAAAAACCGAAGACGGCAAAGAGGTTGGCGGGCTGGTGCGTCTCGAGGGATCTCCTGTCGTGATTGGCAGGATCGACCAGGAGACGGGCCGGGAGACGCGATTCAGCGCCGACGAAGTTGAATACCAACTTGATACCGACGACGCTGTGGCCACAGGCGACGTCAGGCTCGAGACAGAGGATGCCTATCTGTCGGGCTCGCGGGCGGAGTTCAATTTCGAATCAGAAACGGGTGTGATCGAGAACGCAAGAGGCCACGAACCGCCGTTCTACTATAATGCGTCCCGGTTTGACAAGACCGGTGCCCAAGAAGGAGCGGCTCAGCAGGGCACGCTGACAACATGCGATCTCGAAAAACCGCACCAGGGTATCTCTTATAAGGAGGCCGAGTTTTACGAGGACCGGATTGTCGTACACAACGCCACCGTCTTTCTGGGTCCGGTACCCATCTTCTACTGGCCGCGTTACACTCATTATCTCGACTCGGATCTTGCCAGGATAGAGATTCGGGCCGGGCATGAATCACACATCGGTGATTATCTGCGCACAGGATACAGGTTCAGGTTGCCCACCACGGCTGCAAATCTCGAACCCGGTGACGAGACGCCCGACCGCGTTGACGGGACAATCCGGCTCGACCTCTACTCGAGCAGAGGTCCCGGCGGCGGGGTTGACGGCGAGTTCCAGCTATTTAAGGGGACCGGACAAGGCGACTTCGTTACCTATGCCACCCGGGACGATAACGGACGTACGGAGATTCACTACAGGCAGGAACTCCCCGACGATTGGGTCGGCCGGGTGCAGTGGGAGCAGTGGTACGATGAGGACTTCCTGCGCGAGTTCTATTATGGTGAGTTCAAAGAGCGCACGGAACCAGAGACGTTCCTGAACCTGACGCGGACAAAGCCGAACCATATCATTTCGGCAACGGCACGCGTGCGGACCCACGACTGGTTCCGCGACACCGAGCGTCTGCCGGAACTGCGGTTCAACGCGCTGGACCAGCCGCTTGGCTCGTCGCCGGTATACTTGTCGTTCGAGGACGCATTGGGATACCTCAACGCCGAACCGTCCGACCGCGACGCGTTTCGCACCTTCAACCGGGCGCGGCTGTCCCTCGATACGGGCACACCGCAATGGCTCAAGATCGTGCCGTACGCCGAGGTCGAGACTTCGTACTACTCGGAAGAATGGAACGGAGATACGGGCGGCGTCAGAGAGTCCTATCTTGGCGGGATAACGTTCTCATCACGATTCCACCGGGACTACAAATCGTTCACGGAGAGCTACTCGAAGATGCGGCATGTCGTCATGCCTTCGGTCACCTACTCGTACAGAGACCAGTACGGTCTCGAACCGCACAAGGTCGCTTTCTTCGACGCGCTTGACAGGACAGAGGGACGCAGCCGAATCCAGCTCAAGCTCGACAACATGCTGCTCGTCAAGTCGCAGGAAGGCAACACGTGGCCCCTTGTCCGTTGGTCGCTCTATGGCAGCCAGGATTTCGCGAACGACTATCGCAAACAGATCGACTGGGAAACAGTACTCGGGATAGCTCCTACCAGGGAATGGGCTCTGGATTTCCAGGCTGACATGCACGACGGGTACACGGATTTCAAGCGGGTCAACACCAGCCTACACTATCGGGACCCCGACGATCCCGCGGAACGCGAAGCCCGGTTCGGCTTTGGGTATTCCCAACTCGACGACGGCGTGTTCAACCGCGATATCGAGCTTCTTCTTGCGACCAGGGTGGGCAAGCACAACAGGATCTCTGCCGAGTGGCGGTACGACTTTGTGGATGACGAGCTCGAGTACCAGAAGTACAGCTTCTTGCGGACACTGCATTGCGTCGATGTATCGTTCGCACTGCGCGATCGACGCGACAGCATGGACTTCTTGTTCGAGGTCTGTCTGACGGCGTTCCCAACCGCGAGACTCAAGCTCTAGCGGCCCAGAGACATAGATTGAGAATACTGTTCATCTACCCCAATCTTAACGCACAAATGGGATTCAACTACGGGATCGCGTTCCTCTCGGCGGTCCTGAAACAGCGCGGACACGAAACAGCTCTCATCAACCTCAACGAGAAGCTTGGGTTCCCGCTCGATCCCGGCAGGATTCGGAACGAGATAGAGGCATTCCAGCCGGATCTGATAGGGTTCTCGATCGTTACGAACCAGTACAACGTTGCGCGTGATGTTGCGCGCACGATTCGAGAACACGTCAGCGTGCCGCTGGTCGCGGGAGGCGTGCACGTTACAATGGACCCGCAGGCGGTTCTCGCGGACGGGCTCTTCGATTACGCCTGCGTGGGCGAGGGCGAAAGCGCGCTGGCCGACCTCGCGGATGCGCTCGAGAAGGGCGAACCCACCGACGCAATACCCAACATCTGGAAGCGCTCCGACGGCGAGGTAGTCGCCAATGCCGTGAGACCGTTCGAGGATCTTGCCGACCTTCCAATAAAGGACTACGAGCTGTTCGATTTTCAGAAGCTGATAGACGCCAAGGACGGCTGGGTCGGCCTGATGACGTCGCGCGGGTGCATATTCCGGTGCTCGTACTGTTTCAACCACAGAATGGTTGAGACGTACAGTCGCGAGACGGGGCTGAGCACGAGCGAGCTTCGTTACACGCGTCACCACCCGGTCGACCACGTCATCTCCGAGATCGAGCACCTGCTGAAGAACTACTCCGGGATCGACGTATTCATATTTGACGACGACCTGTTCACGTTCGACAGGGAGTACGTCGAGGAGTTCTGCCGACGATACCGTGAGACGACCGACGTCAGGTTCGTCGTTAACGGTCACGTCAAGGTGTTCGACGCGGAGATCGCGCAACTGCTCAAGGACGCCGGGTGCTGGATGGTGAAGTTCGGGGTGGAGAGCGGCAGCGACCGTGTCCGGCGAGACGTGATGAATCGGCACATGACAAACGAAGAGATCGCCGGCGCGTTCGAGGTCGCTCGCGACGCGGGGCTCGAAACGTCGGCCTTCGTCATGTTTGGGCTGCCGCACGAGACGCGGGAGGACATTCTCGACACCATAAAGTTGCTGGCACGTATTGTGCCGGACCGTATTCGTTGGGCCATATTCTTCCCCTACCCACACACCAAAGCGTTCGAGATTGCCCGGGACGCAGGGATGATCGATTTCGACAAAATGGAACGGCTCAGCAACTTCATGGACGCGTCGTGCCTGGACTTCGGCGACGAGCACAACCTGTTCATCGAGAAGCTGCAAAAGACGTTTCCGTGGTGGGTAAACGCTTACCTGGACTCGGAAGCTGCCGAGTTCTACGCCGGCCAGGTCGAGTTGGTGGAGGGGTTGTCGCCCGGCGAGTTTGTCCACCTCGAGCCACACTTTCGCAACGCTGACTCGATGTTCTCGCAGCAGATGTCGGCCCTCGGTCGGCCTCACTATACCATCAAGTACAACGATTTCATGGCGGTGCTATGCCAAAAGACCTGCAATCATTAGACCACATACTGATATTCTGCCCGAACTGGATCGGCGACGTTATTATGGCGACGCCGACATTTCGGACGGTGCGAAGCGGCTGGACCGGCGCCCGGATCTCGATCGCGTTGCGCAGCGGCCTGAAGCCGCTTATCGAAGGTGCCGACTACTACGACGAGCTGATCGAGTTCGAACGCGACAAAGGAATGGCAGTGCTCGATGTCGCGCGCGCGTTACGCCGCCGCCGGCCCGACATATCGCTCCTGCTGACCCACTCGTTTCGGACGGCGCTGCTCGCGTTTCTGGCGGGCTCGAAACGGCGCATCGGCTACCGGGCCAACGGACGCCGTTTTCTGCTTACCGAGCCGTTGCCGTTCTCGCCCACTCCGGAGTACATGGGAGATCAGTACATGCGTCTCGCCGCGCGGCTCGGGTGCCAGGAAGAGACCGGCCCGCCCAGTTTGCCCGTTGACCGACATTCTGAAGAGCTCGCCGACGAGATGGTGCTGACCCGGAAATCGCGCCGGTCGGGCCCGATCGTCGGAATCGCTCCCGGCGCTGCGTTCGGCCCGTCGAAGATATGGCCGCTCGACCGCTATGCCGCCGTCGCAAACCGGTTGGTGCAAGAGGACGGAGCGAGCGTGGTCGTGCTGGCCGGCCCGTGGGAGCAATCGATTCGGGAAACCGTTGAGGCCGGCATAGAAGACAAGGGGGCCGTTGTCAAAGCCGGCGAAACAACGCTCGGTTTCGCTAAGAGCCTGATGAAACGGCTCGACCTGCTCATAGGGGCTGATTCCGGCGCGCGACACATGGCCATTGCGTTCGCCGTGCCAACAGTAATCATCATGGGACCTAACGACCCGAAACTCACTGAATCGCGGTTTGAAGAAGGAGTGGTGGTGAGGGCCGAGGTGGACTGTTCGCCCTGCCGCAAGAAGGTGTGTCCGACAGACCACCGCTGCATGACCGAGATCGGCGTTGAACGAGTGTACGAGGAGGCGAGAAAGGTTCTCGGCCGCGTGAGCGGAGGAGGTGACTGATGAAGAAGGTGCAGTACGAGACCATGCTGCCGCATGAGATAGTCGCAGCTCGAAATGAGTTTCCCGTCGCCTACCTGCCGGTGGGCGGCGTCGAGTGGCACGGCAGGCATCTCGCTGTCGGCAACGACACGATCAAGGCGCACGCACTCTGTGTTCGTGCCGCCAAGAAGGGTGGCGGACTGGTCTTCCCGCCCCTCTACTATGGCGAGAACCGGGAGATCGAGATCATGGAGAGCGGCCACGATCCCGACGGCCGGATCGCGGAAGCGATGGAACTGGATCCCGAGAACTTCCGGCCTGGATACATGGGCCGGTCGAATGACGAGATGAACGCGTTCTACCAGCAGTTGCTCGTGCACATATACACCCAGATCGAAAGCCTCGGGTTCAAGGGCATCTTCGTGTTGACCGGCCACTATCCGCTCATACAGCATGCGAACGACGCCGCCGAGAAGTACATGAAAACGGGCAAGACGAAGGTCTTCTGCGCCATCGGGTTCGACCTCGCTATGGATCTCGGATACAAGGGCGATCACGCTGCAAAATGGGAGACGTCGCTGCTCATGGCTCTCCGGCCTGATCTGGTCGATATGAGCCGGTTGCCAACGGACCTCGATCAACCGCTTATAGGTGTCGGCGGGATCGACCCGAGGAAAGAAGCGTCAGCGGAGTTTGGCCGGGAAGCTGTCGAGGCCGTCGTGGAACGCATGGTCGACAGGGCGCGCGAACTCGTTGCGCAATGATCGGCTGCGCTCTTAGAGGTGCAACTCAATCGTTGGTGGCAGGAGTATCGGGCGGTTCGTTTTGCGCAGCCGCTTCTGCTTCCTCGCACAGACGGTGCATCAGCTTATCGTCAATAAACGTCTGACGGAATAGCTGGCGACGCTTCACGACGTATTTCAGGCGTATTGTCAGTAGATCTATCGCAACAAGCAGCAGCACCCAAACCAGGAGAAGAAAGATCGCGCCCCAGTAGATCAGAAACATGATGGGGTGGTTTCGCAAACCGGAGGAGTTCGCGCCCAGTACGGACATCACCACCAGCACGACGAGCACCCCGCCACACAGCTTGCGGCGACCCGACTGGGTGGTGATGAGAGCGAAGGCGGTCTGCTCGACCTCGTTGTCTACTTGTCGCGAACCCACACCTGCTCCTCGACTATGTTGCCGTTGGCGTCGGTCGTCTTACGGACCTCCCAATGCCCGCCTGGCGACGGAGCCGGCGTTGAGGCTTGCGGCTGTTGCGGATACTGACCTTGCCTTTGTCGCGACTTGTCTGCTGCGTCGCCCACCAGCGCGCCCCCAAGCGCGCCCGCGCCCCCGCCGATGAGGGCCCCCTCGGTTGTGTGGCCCGATTGGTGGCCTATAATCGCGCCCACACCCGCGCCCAGCGCGCCGCCTGCGACGGCACCTTTCTGGGTTGTCGTGCACGAGAGAGCGGTCACACACAAGACAAACGCGCAGCCGACGGTCAGAGCTATACTCCCTTTCATCATGAGCCCTCCTTATCGTCCAATTGTCGCTAGTTCCCGATATAATTCTACCATCGGGCGTCGATCAAAGTCAAACAGAACCGGGTTGACGCGGCATCCTGCACGCAGGTACACTCTAACGCCAAGAGCGGTTAGCATGAGGGGCGTGCGTTCTGAGGTGTACTGCGACTCGGTGATACCGGAAGAGAGGAGATGGCATGTATTGCGTGACGGTTGTAGCAATCGTTGTGTGTTGCGTGGTTGTGGTAGGTTCGGCTCACGCTGCGCCAGTCGACGCCGGCGATGACGTGACCGGCGGCCAATCGCTGTGGGAGTACTGCCGCTCGAACAAGAACGTGCTTGAGTTCAGCACACTTGTGATGGCGAGCCAGGTTGACCGATACTTTGGTCCCGAGAGCGACCTCGATCACGCTGCACAATCTCTGCGCGCGCTCGGCGTCACCCGTGTCTTTCTCGAAACAATACGGAGCGGGCATCGTGCCGCGAGAGAGAACCTTGAACGCGGACGGGATTTTCTGAAAGCTCAAGGATTCGAAGTCGGTGCCGCGATAACAACCACCTGGGGCGAAGGGTTCGGGGAACACGCGTCCGATTCGCGGACGTGGATATGCTACTCGAAAGAGAAATCGCAACGTGACCTTGCCGAGATAACCGCTTTCTCGGCGTCGCTCTTCGACGAGGTGATGTTCGACGATTTTCTCGCCACATCGTGCACTTGCGACGTCTGCCGGGACCTCAAGGGGGACCGGACGTGGTGGCAGTACCGTACCGAACTGATGAGGGACGTCTCGAAGAACTTCATCATTCCATCCGCCAAGAAAGCCAACCCGAATGTGGACCTTATCATCAAGTACCCGCAATGGTACGACAAGTTTCACGAGTTTGGGTACAACGTCACCGACGAAACGGCGCTCTTCGACCACATATGGATCGGAACCGAGACGCGCACGCCGACTACACGACGGTTCGGGTTCGTCGAACCGTACGAATCGATCGTCGTGTACCGATGGTTGAGCGACGTCGGCGGCACCAAGACTCGCGGCGCGTGGTTCGACACGGGCGACTGCGACCCCGGCCATTACGTCATCCAGGCGTACCAGAGCGTCCTGGCGGGGGCGCGCGAGGTTCTGTTCTTCAATTTCGGGAGCGCTATTGTCGAGCCCGGCGCGGAGAAGTTCCGTACACCTCTCGGAGCCGCGATACCGCGCCTGTTCGAGCTCGCCTCCGCGATGAAAGGGCTCCCGCCGCAGGGCATCTACGCCTACAAACCGCCTCATTCGTCCGGCGGGAACGAGGAGTACATCTACGACTTTATCGGCATGCTCGGACTCCCGCTGCTGCCTGTCGCACATTTCCCCGAGGACGGCCCTGTCCTCCTCACCACACAGGCTGCAACCGACCCCGAGATCGCGATCAAGGTCGCCAGGCTGCTCGACGGCGGCGGTACGGCCGTTGCCACGCCCGCGTTCCTCCTCGCTGTCCGAGAATCGGCCCCCGAGCTCGTCGCGCGGTTCGGTACGGGACCTTCCGAACGCGCAACGAAACCTCTTGTCGCAAACAAGTTCGAGTTTCAGGGCGAAACCGCGAGCTGTGACCGGAAGATCGAGATTGGCGCGGCTTGGAAGGAAGACAAGGCCGATCTGCTGATACGTGCCGGGCTCGACGACAACCGTCGCGTTCCGTTCCTTACCAGAATGGTCGGCCCGAACGGCGAACAGGCTTTCGTTCTCAACGTGCGCACACGTCAGTTCCGCAACGATCTGCTTGTCGACACGCCAATCGAGTTTGTTTACATGCCCGAACCCGTCGTCAACGAGCTGCGACGCCCATTCTGGGAACCGCTCGGCCTTAAGGTCGAATCGCCGTCGCGCGTCGGTCTGTACCCGTTCGGTCGCCGGCTGCTCGTCATCGGCAACTACAACCTCTCTCCGGTCTCGGTGACGCTATCATTCCTCGACGGGACGCCCGGGAAAGTTCGTTCGCTCTGGGGCGGAGAGGCCCTTCCTGTCGAGAAGGACAACACTCTTACAATCGAGGTCCCGCCGATGGACTACCGAGGGGTGGCATATTCGACCGATTGAATGTATAGTGTGAGAGAAACAACGTTTCAGGCGGAGACATCCCGTGAATTGTCCTGTATGTAAGGAACCGATGATAGTGCTCGAGTACGACCGCGTCGAGGTCGACTACTGCACCTCCTGCGAAGGGATCTGGCTCGACGCGGGCGAGATAGAGTTGCTGTTCGGCGACGCGGACGCGTGCAAGCAACTTCTCTCGGGCGGCGACACTTCCCATGCGCGCCGCGAAAAACGCAGACGCTGCCCCATCTGCCGCAAACGGATGGCCAAGGACGTCACACGCGGCGAGAATCCCGTCACCTACGACCGATGTCCACGCGGCGACGGTCTCTGGTTCGATAAAGGCGAACTCGCGGAAATTCTGAAACACGGACACGCCCTTGACGGAGGCGACCGGATCTCCGCGTTCTTGCGCGAAGTGTTTCCGGAAGGAGATGAACACAGCGCCGATTGAGGCATCGGCCGGAACCGAAAGGAGGTCAAGATGATCGTCGTGTTGCTTGTGCTTGTTGGAATAGTGGTCGTGGTCCTGCTTGCCGTGGTCGCGATCTACAACGGGCTGATACGGCTGCGCAACCAGGTGAAGAACGCATGGGCGCAGATCGATGTCCAGCTCAAACGAAGGCACGACCTGATCCCCAACCTTATGGAGACGGTCAAGGGATACATGGTGCACGAACGCGAGACCCTCGAAAACGTCACCAAGGCGCGCACCATGGCGACGCAAGCCTCCGGTGCCGCCCAGGCGGGACAGGCCGAGGGGATGCTCTCCCAGGCGCTCGGACGGCTGTTCGCGGTTGCCGAGAACTATCCCGACCTCAAGGCCAACCAGAACTTCCTCGCGCTGCAGGAAGAGCTTACGTCGACCGAGAACAAGATCGGGTTCGCGCGCCAGTTCTACAACGATCAGGTTATGAGACTCAACAACAAGATACAGATGTTCCCCAGCAACATCGTTGCGGGAGCGTTCAACTTCAAACAGGAGGAGTTCTTCGAGATCGAGGATCAGGCCGAACGTGCCGCGCCACAGGTCAGCTTCTAACCCGCACGTGCCGGACTGACTTCTATCAGTATGGACCATGTGGGAACAGATTCAATCTAACAAACGCAGGTCCGCCGTTTTGGTGGCGGCGATGCTCCTGCTGCTTGCGGCGCTGGGGTTCGTGATCGGCGAGGCTGCGGCACGCGGCGCGGGCGTGCTGGGGCTGGGCGTCGCGATCATCGTCTGGATTGTCATGAGCCTGGTCGCCTACTACCAGGGGGACCAGATCTTTCTCGCCATACACGGCGCGCGCCGTATCACTCACGACGACCATCCCCAACTCTTCAATATCGTCGAGGAGATGCAGATCGCTGCCGGGCTGCCCAAAACCCCCGACGTGTACATTATGAACGACATGGCGCTCAACGCGTTCGCCACCGGACGCGACCCCAACAAGGCCGCGGTGGCCGTTACGGCCGGGCTGTTGCAGCGTCTGAACCGCGACCAGCTCCAGGGGGTTATCGCTCACGAGTTCTCCCATATCGTCAACCGGGACGTGCTCTACATGTCGATGGTCGGGATCATGGTTGGCGCGATCGTGATGATATCGGAGATCTTTCTGCGCGGTCTGTGGTACTCCGGCGGGGCGCGATCCCGGCGCTACAGTTCCTCGTCCAAAGGAGGTGGGCAGGTCCAGGCGATCATGATGGTGGTGGCAATAGTGCTCGCGATCCTGGCGCCGCTGTTGGCGTACCTGATCTACTTCGCTGTGTCACGACGGCGCGAGTACCTCGCCGATTCGAACGCTGCCCTTCTCACACGCTACCCCGAGGGTCTGGCTTCCGCGCTCGAGGTCCTGGCAGGCGACACGCACGTGCTGGTCGGCGCCAACAAGGCCACGGCACCGATGTACATCATCAACCCGCTTCACAAACCGGGCCAGATGGCCTTGAACCTTACAGGCACCCACCCTCCTATCGAGGAGCGCATACGCATACTGCGGGGAATAGGAGGCAACGTCTCTTACGCCCAATACCAGAACTCGTGGCGACAGGTCAGCGGCAAATCCGCCGGGATGTTGCCCGCCTCGGCGCTCCGGGCCGCAACGACCGCACAAATCCGCGAACCGCATCCTCAGGCGTTGGCCGCGCAGGACGCGCGGCAACAGTTCCGCGACGCAGGCGACCTGATGCGCAAAGTCAACCAGTTCGTGTTTCTCCCCTGCGCGTGCGGGCTGCGCATCAAGCTGCCGCCCGACTTCAAGAAAGACAGGGTCGAATGCCCCAGGTGTCACCGGGAGCTGTCGGTTCCCGTGGCCGAGGCCGCCGCTGCCAGCCAGGTCGCCGCCGAGCTGCCGCCCGGACTGGTGCCGGACCTGCCGACCGCACAACCTGTCTCCAAGGAGCCGCCGCTCCAAATCACTCACACCGGGGGATGGATGACACTCAGATGCTCATGCGGCAGGACCATCAATCTCGCTCCATCATGCGAGGCGCACCAGATCGACTGCCGAAACTGCGGCAGGACCATCAACATCAATTACGCCAACGCGTGACCGCAGGCTGTGTGGAACGCCAAGAATGTAGCGCAGTCGCGGCGGGCAGCCGACATGTGATCGACCGGCCTCGCCGAGTGTCTCTGCAACAGTCTCATATATACCCCAAGCCGCGAAGCTGGCGTTTCATTTCCTCGATCTCCTCCTCGCTCTTGTATCCGATGGCCTCTTCCTCGACCGCGCGTTCTGCAGAGCAGACCCGGTCTAACACGCGATACAGGGTGTCCGTCACCTCGGCATATTGGCCGGCCATGCCGGTGCAAAGCAGGTTCCTCTCCTCAAAAGGGTCATTCTGGATATCGAACAACATACAGCCAGGCAACACATCCAGATTGAACGGCCATATGTCCCTGAAGGAGTTCGCAGGCTTGAGTTTGTCCAGCAATGATGATTCTCCCACCGGTACATCGCCTTGTATGATCAGCTTCGATTGCGGCGTTCTGATGCTTCGTTGGTAAAGCGACGCCTTGTGGTTGGGAACGAGCAATTCCCCTGCCTTCTCGCATCTGTCCACAAACTCGAGATGGTCGTCCCAGCTCCAGACCCAGCTCTCGCTGTACACAGCTCGATCTTCTGCAGGTTCCCCCTCTATCAACGGCAAGAGGCTGCGACCGTCGAGAGACGTACATGCCGGGTCGCTTTCCGGGTCGATGCCGAGAATGTCCAGCACCGTCGGCATGATATCAGCCAGGCTTACCTGGTCGTCAATAATCTCGCCTTCCGGCAGTCCGCCCGGCGCGCTGAGGATCAGGGGTACCCTGATGACTTCTTCCGTCAGCGGTCCGCCATGGTTCACCGGTTCTATGCGCACCGGCGCGCCCTCCAGAATGCGTTGAGCGTCGCTTGGCGAATCGAGCCTGATAGCCTCACCGTGATCTGAGAAGAGCACCAGCAGCGCATCGTCGAGGATGCCCGTCTCCGCCAGGTTGCGCATGAACCATGCAAGCCGTCCCTGATCGAACTTTGTGATCCCGTGGATGTACTCGCGGAACAAGACGTCATAATGTCCCGCTGCCTGAACGCTATCCTTCACCAGCGGATACTGGATATCGCTGTCGGCCCGTTCTGTGCCGTACAGTCGCCGGAGTTGCTCGACGCGCTCGCGGAAATCCGCGTTGTGGTGCTGACGGTAAGGGTACTCGCAGAACCCGTACCACTCGTGCAGGTCGAAGAAGTGGACAAAGAGATAGACGTGGTCGCGCCTGTGCTCTTTGAGCACGTCGAAAAGGGCGTGGTCCGCTCGAGAGAGACAGTGATCGACTCCTCTGTCCAGCCCCGCCAGGCTGAAGAAACTGGCGCCATCAGCAGACCTTATCGTCACAAACCCGTTTGACCGCAGCTTCTCCGCAAGCGGGATTGCGGTCCCGCTGAGCTTGCTGGTGAGGAACGCTCTCAATCCATGTCTCGGCGGATACAAACCGGTGAAGATCGAGGCATGGGAACTGGTCGTATAGGGAGCTGTGCAGATCGCCTGGGAAAATCTCACCCCCTTGCCTGCGAGTTCGTCGAGAGTAGGGGTTCTTACCCTATGATCAAGCCGATGCCTCTTCAGGTACTGTTGGTTGTCTTCGCAGCCCAAACAGTCAAACCGGAGGCAATCAAGACTTATCAGAACGACGTGTCGCGGGACGTTCAATTCTCGCTCCTCAACTGGTTTCGCCTCTCCGATCAAGCTGCAGGGATGCCGCAACGCTGTTCGCCAGCGCTCCGAGCTTCATGTTGAGTCTGACGTTATTGCGTGCATCTTCATCCTCCGGCCCAAGCCCAACCGCCGCGATGAACCAACGATTCGACCGGGCACAGGCGAGGCGGATGCTGCGTACAGCCTTTCCCATCAGCACCTTCGATGCCTGAGTCGGGTCGGAGAACAGATGCCGCTCCCTGTGGCTGTACTTCGGGCAGTTGCAGCATAGTTCCGGCAGCGGATCCGAAAGCATCTGCTCGCGTACGTACATGGCGTTAGGGCTGTTCCACAAGCTGTGGGCGTCCTGATACTGCATGTTGCCGAAGGTATTAACATCGGGGTCGGACAGAAAACAGCAGGTCCCCGCTTCGCCATTCGGTCTTATCGTCAGCGCTCTCCATGGTCGGTCGCAAAGCACTTTCTGCGCCACATCGGGCGGCGCTGCCGAGTACAGTCCGTCGGGAAGGAGCGTGTTTGGCAGGAGCATCTGCAGTTCGGCAGGAAGATCAGTGGCGTGGAGATCCTCGCGGCAGAGTCCGAAGAGATCGGAAGGAATATCTGAGCGCGCGACGTTCGAACCATCGGAAGACAGCCCGGCCAGTTTCACGCTCTCGTTGCCCAGCCCGAGAATCCGGAACGTGCAATTGGATAGCAACCCCGCATCCCTCTGCAGCTGCGCGAATCTCTCGACATAGCATCTCTCAGAACGTGCAACCGCGTCCTCGTTCTCAATCTGCTCGTCACGCAGGTCGAGGCAAAGGTTAACCTCCGCAAGAGGTTGGGTGCCACGAATACCGGCAAGGCCGTCGAGCAAACAGGCTTCCCCGAGCGTAATAGTCAGCGAAGTCTCGCTGCCCGGCTCCGGCAACAGCCCCAGCACCTCCTTTGCAGGCCAAGGTCTCCCGGAGATGACAACGTCCAGCCACTCGGCCCTCGTGATGAACTCCTCCAATTGCCCGGAAGCGACTCGCCAGCATCGCTCGCCGCCGCTGTCAATCTGCACTCTCACAACGGTTGGCGCCGTCTCAAGATATACGTAGTCGCCTCTGATCGCGTCGAATGCGGATTGCAGATTCTCGCCGGGCTCAGTCCCCATTGGCAATATCCTCATCATTGTGTGGCGAGGTGGCCGGTATCATTGCGCAGACGGTGTCTACCGTGCCGGCCAACACGTCTCTCTCATGCAAGCTCGGACCGTACCGTGCTGCTCTTTCCAGATACCATTTCGCCTTCTGGAGGTGTCTGTAGCGTACCAGCGAACCGAGCAAGCCGTACGTTTGCACCGTGCGCACCCCCCGCTCCACGGCACTTCGAAGCGATCGCTCGGCCCTCTCCAGGTCCCCCGTCGCCAGAGATTCTTGCGCGCGCAGAATGGCAACGTGTGCGAGTTTGACCTTGATACCGTTTCTGCCGGGTTGTCGCTCCAGTATTCTGGTGAAGAGCAGTTCAGCTTGGTCGAGTCTACCCGCACCCAGCAGACATTCGGCAAAACAGTCAAGCGCATCCATGTTGTCCGGATCGGATTCGGCAACCATCTTAAGGTGCCGCATCGCGGTTGCGAAGTTCCCAAGCTTCCGGTGGACGAGACCCAGGTTGTAATGTGCCGTCGGGTTCCCTGGACTGAGTTCCACTGCCTCCTCGAACAGCTTGACTGCCGTCGATGCATCGCCTTGCGCCAAGCAGTTCCCCCCCTCCGAGATCAATGTCTCCGCTCTTGTCGCGTTCTGCTGCTCGTCGGTCATATGATGCAATCTCCCGCAACGAGCGCTGCTGAACGTGCGCCGATGTTGTGGCTAGACACGCCATGGGCTCTCACGATCTTGCGCTCTTTGGCTTCAGCCAAAGCAGCAGCAAACGCACCGGAACTGCGCATAAAATCCCGCCGGCTCATATCTGACATGGTATCCTCCTTGCCCATGATATCCGGACAACTCCTTGCAACCAGCCAGGACGTCTTCAGTTTCAGCTGTCGTCTACAATGGTACTCCGAAAACTCCAACACGTCAACGCAGGCATCGCTATACTTCTCACAACACTGTGGCCCTGCTCGTGGTTGTCCTCGTAATCGAGAATCGACCGCTCACACAACAGACAGGCATCTCTCTAGGGGGATAGGCCAGTGCTCCCTAAAAAGGACTTGACATTTGAGCTAAAGTGTTGGCCGCTGGACTACTAGCTCGCTTCTCGTCACGACCGCCAGTGAGAAAAGCGTGTTAACGTTGCAGCTTGGCAACGTTGGCAGCTACGGTTTTCGCCGACTTCTGAAGAGCGGCCATCTCTTCTTCGTTCAGCACGTACTCGATCACCTTCTCAACGCCCGCTCGGCCCAACTGGGCAGGAGCGCCGAAAAAGATGTCGCTCAGCCCATACTCGCCCTGCATGTAGACTGCAGCGGAGACGATCAGATGCTTGTCTTTCAGAATGGCCTCAACCATCTGAGCCACACCGGCGCCCGGGGCGTAGAAGGCGCTGCCCTTTTTGAGCAGGCTGACGATTTCGCCGCCGCCTTTGCGCGTGCGTTCAACGATGGCTTCAAGACGCTCCGGCGGCAAGATCTCGTTCAGCGGTACGCCGGCCACGTTCGAGTGGCGTGTGAGAGGCACCATCGCATCGCCATGCCCACCCAGCACGTAGCAATGAACGTTCTCGACGCTCACTCCCAACTCCATCGCCACGAAAGCGCGCATGCGGGCCGAGTCCAAGATGCCGGCCTGCCCCATGACACGTTGAGGAGGAAGGCCGGTAACCTTCCAGGTGAGGTAGGTCATCTCGTCCAGAGGGTTAGTCAGAATCACGTAGATGGCATCCGGGGATCGTCTGATGGTCTCCTCCGCCACGTTGCCCACGATCTCGGCGTTGGCAGCCAACAGATCGTCCCGGCTCATGCCAGGTTTGCGCGGCAACCCTGCGGTGATCACCACAACATCAGACCCCGCGGTCGCTTCATAATCGCTGCCGCCGATGATGGTGACATCTTTGCCAATCACCGGCATGGATTCCTGCAAATCGAGAGCCTTGCCCTGGGCCATGCCTTCTACAACATCCACCAGCACAATGTCGGCCAGTTCGCGTTCGGCCAGCCAGTGGGCCGTCGTCGAACCGGTCATGCCGGCACCAATAATCGAGACCTTTGTTGTCATCGGCTCCTCGCAGAGTTGATACCACGCACCAATGCCGTTATCCACACACCGGCAAACCCACTGCCCTTTCTAGGTAGTTGGGATCTGCCCGTTGGCTCGATTATAACAGATTCAGGGCAGGACTGTAAGAGCGAGCACGGGAGGATCGCGCTGCGAGCAGAGCATTCGGGACTTTCGAGATTGCCGCGTTCCCTGTCCCCATCAACCTGTCCGACCTCGTGCTGCTGGCAGGCGGCATCTACTAGTGCTACTTCCGCAACCGTCTGAGCAGACTGCGGACACGCGGTCACGTCTGCCGATCTCGTGCGTCTACGGTGTTTGCCAGTATGCGGCGGCGTGGGCAAAGGCCGCGTTGACGGGGAACTTGGTGCTCGGATATTTTACGAACTCGACGTGGCCGTCCAGGTAAAGGACGTTCGATCCGCCGGGTATATGGTTGAACTCGGCGCTCGTCGGGCTGCCGTCTGGCTGGGTGGTAGCGGCTGCGATATCCCACATGATCGCCAACTCGCTCTGCGCCATAGCGCTCGCCGCCGGATTGTTGATGTCCGTTATGAGGAACCTCTCGATACCCTCCCGCAGACGATAAATGGTGTCTCCGCCGGCGTTGCCACTCGTACCCCCGACGACTATGTCCTGGTCGGCAGCCTGATAACACGGCCGGTGCCGATTTGCTGGCGGCATGACGCACGTCAGAGTCCAGAAGTAAGCAAAGAGCATCATTGGCTGCTGCGGAGTATCAACTCCGGAAATGGGAATCATGGGATCGTTATTGTCGCCTCTATCTATGACCCAGCCGAGATACTGGTACGACTGGTCGCCGTTCGAATAGTAGCCGCTGTAATCCCGGCCTTCCCACATGCAGGTTCCACCGTCGCGATTCCTGATGATACGGAGTCCAAGCGGGTCCGGGTCGGATGGACAGATCATCACACTTAGATCGCTGAGGTAGTCCGGGTAGATGGCGTAGGCGTCCGGGGCGAAATCCCCGTCATTCGGTGCACCGTCGCACGCCAGCGGGAAAACATCGTCGATCGGAAACGGTTCGCCCAGGTGACACCGTGGCAGTCGCCCGTCCCACTCGTTAGCGTACATCTTGAAGACTATGCCCATCTGTTTCAGGTTGTTCGCACATGAGGCACGCCGCGCAGCCTCCCGCGCACGCGCCAGCGCCGGCAACAGGATAGCGGCCAGGATCCCGATGATCGCTATCACCACAAGAAGCTCGATTAACGTAAAACCCTTCCTGGTACACACAACATTTCCTCCTTTTGAAGACGGACATACGCCGTTAGGCTCCGTCCACAGCCACGTTTGCCATGATTGTACCACATAACCAAAAAAAAACGAGGCCCCTGCACCTGAAGGGGCCTCGTTCTGAGGATAGTCGGGCAATCCCGTAGGCTACACTACGCAGCTACAAGCTCGTCCTCATCCTCTGCGTGGATCTTTCCAGCCAACAACTCCTCGAGCGCTATCCGGTAGAGATCATCCGAATCGACCGGTACGAGCGGCGGTGCCCCGCGTGCGAGTTGGCTGTATCGTCGCGCTACCATGATACACAGAAGAAACGGATTCTTTATTTTCTCCTCCGCTTCCCTGTAGAGTTCTTTGTACTCTTTCGTGTTCATCTTCATTGCGAACACCTCCTCCGCAATGTTTCTGCCTGTACGTTGACGCCGGTTCACGGAACGCTGACTTCTCGCAACCGCCGTATGCGCTCCTTTATCGGCGGGTGCGTGCTGAACAAGGACATCAAGCCTCCGCCTCGCAACGGATTTACTATGAAGAGCGACGCCGTCGCAGGGCTCGCCTCGAGCCGTTGGTGCCGTGCGCCCCGATCGAGCTTCGCAAGCGCTCGCGCCAACCCGTCGGGTGACCCGGCGAGCATCGCGCCACGTCTGTCAGCAGCATACTCTCGCGACCTCGATATGGCCATCTGAATGATGAGCGCCGCTAATGGGGCCACTATCGCCATCACAAGCAGTTCCAACCCGCCGCCCCGGCTTCGGGACCGACCCATCCCGCCGAGTAGCAACCCCCAGCGTGCGACGCTTGCCATCATGGTTATCGCGCCGGCAACCGTTGCCGCTACGGTGCACGTGAGTATATCCCTGTGCTTGACGTGGGCCATCTCGTGAGCCAGCACACCGCGCAACTCGTCTCGGTTCAACGTGTTAAGTATACCTTCCGTCACGGCAACTGCGGCGTGCTTCGGGTTCCGGCCGGTCGCGAACGCGTTGGGCGATTGTGTCGGTATCAGGTAAACGCGCGGTTTCGGTAGCCCCGCGTTCCCGGCAAGCTCGGAGACTATCGCATGGATCTCGGGGGCTTCGGGTGCCGAAACCTCCCGGGCCCTGTACATCGCCAGCACTATCTTGTCGCTAAACCAGTAGCTGAAGAAGTTGAATGCCAGCGCTATGAAGAAAAAAAGTATTGCACCGTTAGGCCCCCATATAATGTTCCCTATGACGACCAGCAAGGCCGTCAACGCAGCCAGCAGCACCGTTGTCTTTATCATGTTCATTGCTCTCTCCTTCGCGTTGCCCGGCGTCCTTTGCCATATGGTATAACGACGCTCATCACAAATCGTTTACACAACAATGCATTCATCCGTATTCTCGATTTCAAAGGGCACACGGAAGGGTCTCCCCGTGACCCTTCCGTGCTTTATGCTGCCCTGGGTCAAGTTGCTGCGAGGGGGAGGAACTCGGTCAGCAACTTAACGTCATTTCACCTCGACGGTGATCTGTTTGGGCTTGGCTTCCTCTTTCTTGGGTACCTCAACGTGAAGCACGCCGTCCTTGTACTTCGCCGTGATTTTCGCAGTGTCAACCGTTGTCGGCAGGCGGAAACTTCTCTCAAACGTGCCGTGTACCCGCTCCACACGGTAGTAGTCTTCCTCATCCACTTCCTTCTCGTGCTTCTTCTCGCCTTTGATGGTCAACACCCCATCCTCGACGCCGATCTCGATCTCTTCCTTCTTCAGACCGGGCAGTTCGGCATCGACTACAACCTTGTTGTCGTCGTGGTGAATATCTACCGCAGGTCTCCAGCCACGCTCGAGAAGCCCAGCGCCGTCGCCGAATACGTCGGTATCGCGGAACCGAGTATCGAACAACCGATTCATCTCACCCTGAATCTCAGCGAGGGCTCCGAAGGGGGTCCACCACGACCTTCTGGGTCTCCATCTCGTGATAGCCATTTTCATATCCTCCTTTTGGTCTGCCTTGTCCATGTTCGGCTCAAGGCCTCTTTCACAACATATGCTCTCGCTTCATGTCCTGTTTACCACTCACGCCCTTTACATTGCATGCGCAATGCCAAGAAAGCACCAAACATGTTGGCCGCCTTAAGTTGCTGCCCAGCAGCAGGTTGCATCTTGCCCGAAATCCGGTCTCAGCCATCCTCCTCCCGTGACTGTCTCAATATGAAACGCAACTGTACCAGTTCGAAATCGTTGGGGGGCTCTCTGGGGCTACGTTCGAAAGAAGTTCCGTAGGAGGGTGGGGTACGCGCGCAGGTTGAAGGCAATACTTGCCGAGGCAGCGCATTCAAACGAGCAGTAGCAGCGGCACTTCCTTATTGCACGCACGACTTGCCTTGCGGTCTCGCTTGCCAGGATGCGCCCGATATCGTAGTCGACGTCACGCAGGTTTCCCAGAAGGTCGGTCTCAAGCGGGAACCCTTCCTGGCCGATAAGCTCGCCGAGAATCTCGCACGGTCTGACTTCGCCGGTAGGTCCTATCACAACCATCCGCCGACCCGCCACGCACGGCAACACCGCACGGTTCTCAAGAACAGTTCGGGCAACCACGTCGCCAACGGTATTTTGCATCGCCTTAAACATCCTGTCATACAGCGATTTGCGCTGGACGCGCTTTGCCAGCCGCGTGTGAGCCTCACGAACCGCGTTCGCGTACTTCACCAGGTCAACGTTCTTGGCCGTCTCATCACGCGTCCTGCCTCGGGCGAGCAACAGGCCGAAATAGTCCATCTCAAACCTGTCCTCGATATAGTCAAATACCCTGCCGATCCTGTCCTGGTTGAACTTCGAGAAGACCGTTGCCACGCCGAGCGAGAGGTTCTGTCGGCGCCGGACAACATCGGCAAGCTTGTCATGAGTTTCCACCGTACGGTCAAACGCACCGTTTACACCCCGCATCTCGTCATGCCTCTCGCCGACCTCGTCCAGCGACAAGGTTATCCTGAGCCAGATGTCGGGGCAGATCTCGCAGATTTCATCCACGGTCCTGGCAATCTGTTCCGGCATCGACCCATTGGTAGGCATGGTCAAAAACCGGAGCGTGCTGCGTTCATAGAACGTTCTCACCACGTCCACGATGTCCTCGCGAAGGAACGGTTCCCCGCCCGTCAGATTCATGTCAAACAGATGAGGCATATGATCCGCTGTCTTCTCTATCTCTGCGAGCGAAAGTTCCTTGTCTTTATCGACCGCATCGATCTCCTGCCAGTAAAAGCACATCTTGCACTTGTAGTTGCACCGCGCTGTAACGAAGAAAATGCAGTAGTTGACAGATCGCGGGTGCAACACGGCAGAGATCAAACGTCCGTAGCTGGGCATCCCGCCTTCTCCTTCTCCCGTGCAAACGGCAGTGTCAGAACAGACAACCCTGCGGCAGCCGCAAGCACAACAACATGAACGTAGCGAATGAGCACACACCGCACCGCAAATAACAGACCTTCTTCCTTGACAGTCAACCGGTAGAATCGCCAGTTGGCTCCGACAAACACCGCAACGCACACAACCACCACAAGCCAGGCCCACAGGTACCACAGCGCACAGGCTATAGCGACTGGCAACAGCAATGCGGCAGCGTTCGCAAACAGGTTCTCAACCGAAGCCTCCCCAAACCCCTCAAACACCCGGTGCTTGCGGAACGTTCTCACCCACAGGAATGAGCGACGCGCAAATGGTCTCAGCTCTTTCATAAACGACGCTGGGTAATGATGGCGGATTGTGATGTATTTCACCATGTACACGGGGCCCGTCTTCGCCGCCCGATACCCAAATTCCATGTCCTCGATTTCCGCTCCTTTGAAACCCTTCGCGTCAAACCCGCCAAGCTTTTCGAATAGGTCACGACGCACCATCGCGGGACGGGGCCCAATCGTCTTCACTTCAACCACGTCGCCGCGACCACTGCCCTTCTCGATCATTGCATACTCCCACAATGCCTTGTATCGCGATGTGAACCCGTTGTTAGCGGGGATACGCGAGTAAGCTCCCATAGCGCATACGGCCTCGGGTTGTGACGTGAAGAATCGGCGTACGCCCGAGATTGTCTCGTCTTCGAAGACGGTGTCTGCGTCAGTGAAGACAAACATATCGTGGCTTGCATGGTGGGCGCCCAGATTCCGCGCACCCGCGGGCCCGCCCTGCGACTCGGTCCGCAGCAATCGCACCCGCGGAAACGCTCGGACGACCTCGGACGTTTTGTCAGTTGAACAGTCGTCCACAACGATCACTTCAATGGCGTCGTCGGCTTGTGTCATGATCGATTCCAGCAGCTTCCCGATGGTACCCGCTGAATTGAAGGCGGGTATAATGATCGACAACGCCAGCTCCGTACTGTGCACTTCGGATTCGTTCAAGACAGCATCAACGTCCTATCGGTACTCCGTTGGTTTGAGTCGGCTGATGCCTGTAACGCCGCTCACCTGGTTCACCGTGGCAATGACCTTGTCCAACTGTCCCTCTTCGGTCAACTCGAAGACAAGATCGATCATGCCGCGATGATTTCTGGCTTTGTACGCGCGTGCCTGCGAGATGTTTACCGTGAGTGGCACGAATGATTGCAGGATATCCGATAGCAGGTTGGGCCGGTCGATTGCGGTTATTCGTATGCCAGCGGTTTCGATGATTCTCGTTTCGCCTTCCCACTGGGCGGGCACGATTCGCGCCTCGTCACGGCAGGCCTGCAGGAAGTGAGGACAGTCTGCCCGATGCACGGAGACACGACCTCGCGTTACATACCCTACCACCTGCTCGCCTGGCATTGGGTCGCAACATTTGGCGAAATGCACCTGCAACCCCTTTTGACCTTCAATGCGTATCCTGTGCTCTCGGCCATGGACGCCCCTGCGCACTTCACGCCGCCGTTCGGCTCGAGCCGGCGGAACAGGCTCGGCGGGGCGTCCCGCACCCTCCTCGACTTCTTCGAGCTCGCCTCGAGCCCGCAGTGAATGTCGTATCCTATAGCGCGCCTTTGGTGTCTTCACAAACTCGAGCCAGTCGCGGTGAGGCACCTGTGTCTTTGACGTCAGAATCTCGACCCTGTCGCCTTGCTGCAGGTTGTAACGCAACGGCACCATCTTCCCGTTGACCCGCGCACCGAGACAGTGGTCGCCTATCTCGGTGTGTATCGCGTAGGCGAAATCGACGGGAGTGGAACCGCGAGGCAGCACCCTGACATGACCCTTCGGAGTGAAGACGTAGACCTCGTTTGCAAAGAGGTCTATCTTCAGGCTTTCCATAAACTCTTTGGGGTCCTTGGCATCTTGAAGCCATTCTATCATCTGCCGAAACCAGAGCAGCTTCTGGTCCAGCTGTTCGTCAACTTTGCGAGGTCCTTGTTTGTACCGCCAGTGTGCCGCTATACCCTCCTCTGCGGTACGGTGCATATCGAGCGTGCGAATCTGTATCTCGAGCGTCTCGCCCGTGTCGCGCACCACAATGGTGTGCAACGACTGATACATGTTCGCCTTCGGCATGGCAATGTAATCCTTCACCTTGCCGGGCAACGGCTTCCAATGGCTGTGAATAATACCCATCGCCGCATAGCAATCGGCAAGGTTTTTTGTTAACACCCGCACCGCGAGGAGATCAAATATCTGGTCGAAATCTCTTCCCTGTTCGACCATTTTGTGATACACGCTATAGAGATGCTTTGGTCGCCCCATCACTTCGGCGTCGATCTCTGCCCCTTTTAGGAATGTCTTGATGTGGGTGCAGGCATCCTGGGCCGAGTTTTCCCGTTCCCGTCGTTTCCGTGCTATGCGGGACGCCAGTTCCTTGTATTCCCTTGGCTTCAGATACCGGAACGCGAGATCTTCAAGCTCCCATCTGACCTTTGCTATGCCAAGCCGGTGGGCGAGCGGCGCGTATATCTCAAGCGTATCGCGTGAGATACGTTCTATCTTCTCGGGCGGAAGATACTGCAAGGTGCGCATGTTGTGCATTCTGTCCGCCAATTTGATAAGGATGACCCGGATGTCTTCGGCCATCGCGACAAGCATCTTGCGCAGGTTTTCGGCTGCGTGTTCCTCATCGGTCTTGAACCCGAGCATGCTTATCTTCGTCACGCCGGCCACCAGCATGGCGACCTCGTGGCCAAATCGCTCTTCTACGGCGCCGATTTCACAGCCGGTATCTTCAACGACGTCGTGGAGCAGCCCAGCCGCTATGGTAACTGTATCCAGCTCGAGTTCGGCAAGAATGCGCGCCACCTCTACACAATGGGAGAAGAAGGGTTCGCCCGACAGGCGGAACTGCCCCTCGTGCGCGGCCTTGCTGAACGAATATGCCGCCGCGAGCAGGTTCTCGTCAGCCGACGGGCTGTACTTCCTGACCTGCGCCAGCAACTCGGTCAAGTAACGACTGTGTTTTGCAGTCTCAGATACGACCTCTGCCATGCCTCGCTCTACTCCGACACCTTGATGTCTTTCAACACCAATTCCAACTGCCTCCTCCCACCCCACTCGTTGATCTGAGGCGTGTACGCAACATCAAGAGGGGGAGTTCCGGATAGCATGCTGGCCATATCGCCCATGTTGAACCCTATCGCACTGAGTTTCGAATCGCCGGCGCTCAGCCAGAGCTTCAAATGCTTTTCCTTTAGACATCGGAAGCTATTCAAGCCAACGCCGAAGCTCGCAAACACCGGTTTTCGGTTGCCAGCGCCGAATGGCTGCAAGTATTCTATCTCTTGAACAATCTGATAATCAAGGTCTTCGAGGGCCAATAGCGCATCGATTTCGACTGTGGGTAACAGATCCGCCGTGGAAACCTGCGAGCGAACGGCTCGGTCGAAGGCGTCGCGAAAAAGCGGTATCGAATCCTCCTCTACTGTCAATCCGGCGGCAAGCCGGTGACCACCGAATCCCTCGAGGTGCAACGCGCATTCCGTCAGACCAGCATGAAGATCGAAATCGCGAATGCTGCGTGCCGAACCCCTTCCGAGACCGTCCTTGAGCGCGATAAGCACCGTGGGCCTGTAGTAGCGTCTTACCAACCGCGATGCGACAATGCCTATGACACCAGGATGCCACCGATCGCTTGCCAGCACGATGCCCGACCGGTTCTCGTTGCCACAGTGCTCCACCAGCGCCACAGCTTCAGTGAAGATGTCGTCCTCTATCTGCCGTCTATCACGGTTCAGTTGGTCAAGCTCGTGGGCGATCCCTTCTGCCTCAGCAGCATCTTGCGTGAGCAACAACTCGACCGCGCGGCGCGCCGACCCAATACGTCCGGTCGCGTTAAGCCGTGGAGCAAGCTGAAACGCTATACTGCCCGCTGCTATCCTTCCCGGACGCAAGCCGGCAACGTCAATCAACGCTTGAACACCGAGGCGGGGCGACTCGTTTATCCGCTGGAGCCCTTCAGCCACCACCACACGGTTCTCGTCGCGCAACGGCACAATATCCGCAACAGTACCCAACGCGATCAGATCGAGACCCCTGAGTTCGCCTGTCAGAGCCTGGACGAGCTTGCCGGCGACCAAGACACCGCTCATGTCGCGCCACGGGACTTGAGAATCGGGCCGTTTCGGGTTCAGCACTGCGAGCGCGTCCGGGACGCCCTTCAGTTCCGGCTCGTGATGGTCGACAACGATCGTGTCGACGCCACGTGACCGCGCGAAGTTTACCGCGTCGAAAGCCCCCATACCGTTGTCAACGGTGAGGACGAGCGACACGCCCGCGTCCAATGCCTCACGAGCATGCTGCTCCTGCATTCCGTACCCTTCAGTTGTCCTATCGGGCATGGTGTATTGGACATCCGCTCCCAGGGTACCCAGCGCTGCGACCAACAGCGCGGTACCGGTCACGCCGTCGGCGTCGTAGTCCCCGAACACCAGTATCCGCTCGCGCTCATCTATCGCTGCCCGGATCCGTCGCACGGCGACCGTCATATCCTTGAAAAGGAATGGGTCCGAAAGCGTCGAGATGGTCGGCGAAAGAAACCGTCGCGCGTCCTCAAGCGTGGCCACCCCGCGGTTGCAGAGAGTTAGCGCCACAACCCGTGTGATGGAAAGCTTCGAGACGAGATGATCGACAAGCTGTTCGTCCGTCGATGCGATCTCCCAGCGAGTCTCCATCACAGACCTCTCCGGCGTGCTTCCTCTACGATCCTGTTAACAACCTCATCGATGGAGAGGCCCGTCGAATCAACGACCACTGCATCGCCGGCTTTCATGAGCGGTGCCACGTTTCGCGTCATGTCTCTCTTATCCCGGGCTTCGAGCTCGTCTCTTACAATAGCAAACGGTTGATCCATACCCTTCTCGACATATTCGCTATGCCGGCGGCGAGCCCGTTCGTCGACGTCTGCGTCAAGATACACTTTGCACGCTGCCTGCGGGAAGATCACCGTCCCGGTATCCCGCCCCTCAGCAACGACCGTACCGCCTGCCGACTCGGCTATCGTTCGGGACATCTCGACAACAACCTCTCGCGCACGAGGCAACTGGTCCACGTAACGAACGTTTCGAGTAACCTCGGGAGTGCGAATCTCAGACGTTACGTCCGCGCCATCGACTGCGACCATCGTCCCGGTTTCCCCGGGCGTCAGCTCGATGGTCAAGCGCCGTGCCAACCCGACTATGGCGTCCCCATCATCCAGCGGAATCCGCGCTCGCATCACCGCCAGTGTTATGCACCGATATATTGCGCCCGTGTCGAGGTAGAGACATTCAAGCTTCTGCGCGACGAGACGCGCAACGGTGCTCTTGCCGGCCCCCACGGGACCGTCAATAGCTATTACCTTCGTTCTTTCCATCTCCAACTCTGCACGGCTACTCGAAGATCGCCTGTATTGCAGTCTCAAAGGGCTCGCGCAAAATGCCTTTCTCTGTGACTATGCCGGTTATGAGTTCAGCGGGGGTGACGTCAAACGCCGGCGAGTAGACGTTTACGCCCGCTGGTGCTGTTCGTCTCCCGAAACCCTCTGTGACTTCGGTCGTGTCGCGTTCCTCGATCGGTATCTGATCGCCTGACGGGATGCTTGTGTCGAACGTTGACACCGGCGCAGCCACATAGAATGGCACGTTGTGTGCGCGCGCCAGCAGGGCAACTCCGTACGTCCCGATCTTGTTTGCCGCGTCACCGTTTGCGGCAATCCGGTCGGCGCCAACGATGACCAGGTCTATCTTCCCTTCCTTCATGACCTGTGCCGCAGTATTGTCGCATATCAGCGTTACGTCGACACCGGATTGCATAAGCTCCCATGCGGTCAGCCGAGCACCCTGAAGCAACGGCCGGGTTTCGTCGGCATAAACCGATATGCGTTTGCCCTGCTCTTGGGCCGCGTATATGAGGGCAAGAGCGGTACCACGTCCGGCAGTGGCAAGCGCACCGGCGTTGCAGTGTGTCAGAACCGTGTCGCCATCATGCAAGAGCTCGGAACCGTTCCGGCCTATCTCCGTACAGACCTTCTTGTCCTCCTCCAGTATCCGAATTGCTTCGGATTCGAGATGCGCCAGAACCTCGGCCGGCTTACAGCCCGCGTTTTCTCGCGCCACGCTCTTCATTCTGTCGAGCGCCCAGAACAGGTTGACTGCGGTAGGTCGCGACGTTGCCAGGTAGTTGGCCACCTCATCGACCTTCGCCGCCACAGCCGGGCCGTCGCTGAACTCTTGCTCGCGCAAACCGAGCAACACGCCGAACGCGGCCGCGACGCCTATGGCGGGCGCCCCGCGGACCTTCAGAACCTTGATCGCGTCCCAAACCTCATTGGGACTGTCGCAATAGACATAGCAGAACTCCTCCGGTAGCTTCGTCTGATCAATGATGCGCAGTCTTTGCGATTCCCAGGATACAGCTTCAACCAGCACGACGAACCTCCTTCATCATGATTGACCCGCCATCGGACTCCTCAGGTGTCAGAGCCTGCTACCACGTAGAGTGGGCTCTCTGTTTCTTCAATTATCCTACTTCGCGGTGTCTCAATGCAACACTGAGCGTGGGTCCCCATCCCAATGTGAGGCACCATTCTGAGCCCCGTCTCTGGCCGGATATCCCCGAGAAGTCGCAGGTCCCAGGCCAAGAAAGGCCCGCATTCGTTCGGTGGTTCCAGGTTTGCTACCGGGGGGAGCTCGGATTCTGTTGCTGGGGCGGCGACGCGGGTGTTTGCTGCGAACTGCTCACGCCGGGGTATTGCCCTTGTGCCGGGGGCGAGATAAGTTGTGGGGGAAACGGTGGCATCCCGGTGCTCTGCACACCCGGACGGACGAGGGTTCCCGCGAGAGGTGCTTGCGGCTGTTGCTGCGTCACGCCCGGCATTGTCTGTTGCTGTTGTGGGGAAGGGGTCGGCACTATGCCGGGCGTGGAAAACCCTGTTGTCCTGTATCGCTGATAGTACACCTGTCCGGGCGGCTGCTCTTGTTGCGGCCAGTAAGCTGGCGGAGCGTCATACCGATACCCGTACTGGCTGGGCAACGCCTGCTGCCACCCGTAATACTGCGCCTGGAGTTGCTGAGCCCCTCGCCACTGCAGCCGCAGATAGGCTTCCCGTTGGTAACGAGCAGCCTCCTCGGCCGGGATCCAGCGTTGTCCGTAGCGGACGTACCCCCGCGCGCGTTGCTCCGACCGGTACCTCTCTGCCTCGCGCACCCTGCTAGCCCACTCCCCCCGAAGCTTCTCCCGCGAACCCTCCGGGGCTCGGTCGATGGACTCGACCCGTTCGAGAGGGATTCGTTTGACATACATACGAACGATGTCGGCGCGCTCGAAAAGCGCGTCAGCCAAGAGGTACTTCTCACTCTCGCCAGCCACCAAGACATCGCTTATCACTTTGCCGGTGTTGAGATAAACGGTGTCGCCTCGGTTTTGAAAGGTGCGCGGCGGCAACGATGCGACCGGCGGCAGCGTCGGCTGAGCGGCGGCCTCCGAAACAGCCGTCGGAGCGGGCTGACTCATCTGCGGCACCGGTGCCGACCGGGTGGTCGTTCCCGGAGCGATGCTCGGGGGCGCGCCGGACGGAGGGATACCATAAGGCGGCAACCCGGAAATGGGCTGCGCCGGAGCGACGGCTCCCAGGGGTACCGTTCGTTCGAGGGCAAGGGGTTGCTGGCAGAAGGCAGGCCATGAAACCACAGCGACAAGGGTCGCACAACATACGGATCGTAGCACCGTTAACGGGTGGCGCCCGAGTGAATTGTGGGCCGGCCTATGCTCTTGGATGAAATTGCGCATGAGCCTGTCTTAACCTGTCCTGGGTGACGTGCGTATAGATCTGTGTCGTCGAGATGTCGGCGTGCCCAAGCATCTCCTGGACCGCACGCAAGTCGGCGCCGTTGTTAAGCAAGTGTGTCGCAAAGGAGTGTCGCAGCGTATGTGGAGTCACATTCTTGCTGAGCCCCGCACGCAACGCCGTCGCCTTGATGATCTTCCAGATGTTTTGCCGCGTAAACCCTTTGCCGAGCCTCGTGAGGAACAACGCGTCCGCGTCGGTTCTCTTGCAGAACGTTCCGCGGGCACTCAAGTAGGCATTCAGCTTCTCGACAGCTTTGCCGCCTATCGGTATCACTCGCTCCTTGTTACCTTTGCCACGACACCGGAGCACGCGCGTCGCCAAATCGAGATCGTCGAGTCTCAACCCGGCGAGCTCGGACACACGCAGCCCACATGAGTAGAACAGTTCAAGTATCGCTCCATCACGGACGCCACGCGGTCCTTCGGCCATCTGGACGCCGAGCAGCCGGTCGACTTCCAGCGGCGACAACACCTCCGGCAAGCGGCGCCAGATTCTGGGGGTGTCGAAATTCTCAGTCGGATCGTTGTCGAGCAACCCTTCTGCAGACAGGTACTTGTGGAACAAGCGTATCGCAGCGAGATGCCTGGCTATCGAGCGAGCAGTCAACCCGGACTCCTTGAGCTCGAGCAGGTGGTCGAGCACATCCTCACCCATTATCCTCGTCGGGGCGCTGACCCGGGCCTCGTCTGCAAGAAACGACATATAGCGCAGCACGTCACGGGTATACGCGTCGCATGTGTTGGCCGAGAGGGATCGTTCGACCATCAAATACTCGATGAACGGCTTGAGGTATTGGTCCAAAATATCCTGCCTGCCGCCGGCCGTGTATCACGGCAAGTCCTGCATGCTGCGGCGCTGCAACGTCGAATCACTTCAAATTAACGACAGCGCGGCGATTAAGGGCGCGGCCTTCGTCAGTTTCGTTGGAGGCAACAGGCCGCGATTCGCCATAACTGACAACCGAGATTCGGGCGGCGTCAATGCCCCGCTCCAGCAGTGCGCCCTTTACTGCATTGGCACGGCGGAGCCCGAGCGCCAGGTTGTACTTCTCCGAGGCGATCCAGTCGGCATGTCCCTCAACGAGAGCCTCGAGTTTCGGGTCTTCCTCGAGCATACGGACAGCTTTATCTATCTCGGGCCTGAACGGGAGTTTCAGTTCGGACTTATCGTAGTCGAAGAGAACGTTGCGGATGACGATCCGTGCCCGGACTTCCATCTTCTCCGACACGACAGGCGCGGTCTCTGGGATCTCGCGCAGCACCACCACGGGCTGCGCGACCGCTTCTTCTTCCTTTGCAGGAGTCAGCTGGCTGTAGACAGTGCCGCGGTTGCCCCAGAGTCTGTCTCTGGCCGCCTCGTTGGCGGGCTCTGTCGGCCACCACCAGTACCCGCTGCGGCGCGAGTCCTTGACCGGAGCCGGTTCGCCAAGCGAGATATCCCAGGGGTTCTCCGGTTTGCCATGAACAGCGGAGGTCGTGGTGCATCCTGCCATAAGGAGCACGACGCAGGTCGCGCAAACACCCGACAACACCAAGCACCCATTTCTTCTATTCACGCTCTCTCTCCCTCCGGGGATACGGTCCCTCTTGCTCGCCACGTACCATTCTGACCTTCTGTCAAGTTTTTACCACACCCAGCCAGCCAGTGTCAAGGTAAATGGCCCAAGGAGTGTAACCCTTCAGTGACGGGGGGAATCTCGTGAGAAGAGGAGAGGAAAGGGGTTCA
>CAZGCA010000013.1:0-85156 GCA_964524145.1 uncultured bacterium
TGACAACTGACAATGGAGAATCAGCAGGTAGTATGTGGTAGGTAGCATGTAGGGGGCACATATGGTGAGGCGGAGGGGGGGCTGGATTCCCGCGTGCGGGACCTTCCAAAAACCCACGCTCGTTCCCACGGAGGACCGTGGGAACGAGAAAAAACTGACAACGGGCAATGCAAAATCTTCCGAGTCGCCGGGCGAACAAACCGTCCTACCCCGGAAAGGTTGCACGGGCGTGCGTTGACATGGGTCGAGCGGTCGTATTACATTTCCGGGTGGTATAGAGCTTTTATCGGAACAGAGAGAGGGAACGCAGCCAACGGAAGGAGGGTTCACGGATGGGTGGGTATCTTCAGGTGTCGACGACGACGGGTTCGCGCGACGCAGCGGGGACGATAGCGCGTACGGTTGTCGAGAGCAGGCTCGCGGCGTGCGCCCAGATCGTCGGGCCAATAACGAGCACGTACTGGTGGCAGGGCAAGATAGAGACGTCGGAGGAGTGGTTGTGCCTTATCAAGACCAGCGAGGAACTATACGCCGACCTTGAGGACGCTATCCGGGCGGCACACAGCTACGATGTGCCCGAGATTGTCGCCGTCCCGATCGTCAATGCCGCCAAATCGTACGCGGACTGGCTCACGTCGGAACTGCGTGGCGAATAGTTGCTAGTTGTCAGTTGCTAGTTGCCAGTGACTTGTGACGTGTTGTCCGTGAAGAGATCCTTCGCTGCGTTCAGGATAACAAAAACCGATTAACGATGTGCGTCGATCAGGAACCGGATACACCCCAACCAGCGACCAGCCACTGACAACTGACAACTAGCAACCAGCAACTACCCCAGCTTGACTCGGTTCGGCGCGCAAACGTACAATAAGCGGAACAAAGGTTCACAATCGCGCTGCTGCAATTCCGGCAGACAACGAAAAGGGAAAGCATGGCAGAAGACACAAGCGACCTGTACCGCAACCGGCTCGATAAGCTGCGCCGGCTCGAAGACGCCGGCGAGACGCCGTACAAGTACGCCTTCACGCGGACCCACACGATACCGGAGGCGCGATCGGCGTTCGAGGAGTCGGAGCGTGAGGGTATCGTCGTCAAGGTCGCGGGCCGCATCCTCACTGTGCGGAAACACGGGAAGAGCTCGTTCGCCGACATCAAGGACGGTTTCGGCACGATACAGCTGTTTTTCAGTCTCAAAGAGCTGGGTGAAGACCGGTTCGAACTTCTCTCGGAGTTGGACATCGGCGATTTCGTAGGTGCCGAGGGCGAGCTGTTCCGGACGCGGACGGGCGAGGTCACGGTCAAGGTAAGCGAGTGGGAGCTGCTGTCGAAATCGCTCCGGGCGCTGCCGGCGAAATGGCACGGGCTCGCGGACGTCGAGACCCGGTACCGGCAGCGGTACCTCGATCTCATCGCCAACCCCGAGGTGTTCGAGCTTTTCCGTAAGCGCAGCCGGATCATAGGATCTGTGCGCGCTTTTCTGGAAGGCGAAGGGTTCCTCGAGGTGGCAACGCCGATGCTCCAGCCGATTCCGGGAGGCGCGACGGCGCGACCGTTTGTGACCCACCACAACGCGTACGACCGGGACCTGTACCTGCGGATAGCCCCGGAACTGTACCTGAAACGGTTGCTGGTCGGCGGATTCGAGAAGGTGTACGAGCTTGGCCGCACGTTCCGCAACGAAGGCGTCTCGACGCGCCACAACCCGGAGTTCACGATACTCGAGGTGTACCAGGCGTACGTGGACTACAACGATATTATGGACCTTACCGAACGGCTGATAGTCCACGTCGCGCGAGAGACGATGGGGACGTTGTCCTTCGAGTACCAGGGCCGGCAGGTCAACCTCGAGCCTCCGTGGCAGCGGGTGCCTCTCTACGAGGCAATCGCACGGGACTCGGGCATAGACTTTTCCGGGATCGACGGGGACGATACCGCGAAACGAGCCGCGCGCGACCACGGCATCGATGTTCCCGACTCGGCCGGGTACGGCAAGGTCGTCGACGAGGTGATGAAAACCAAGGTGGTGCCCAACCTGACCCAGCCGGCGTTCCTGTACGACTACCCGATAGAGATATCGCCGCTGGCCAAGACAAAACGCGGCAACCCACGGCTGACCGAACGGTTCCAGGCGTTTATCGCCGGGCTCGAGATGGGCAACGCGTTCTCGGAGCTCAACGATTCGGTCGAGCAGACCGAGCGGTTTGCGATGCAGGCCGCACAACGCGACGCGGGCGACGACGAGGCGCAGCGGCTTGACACCGATTTCGTTACCGCGCTCGAGCACGGCATGCCGCCCGCGGGCGGCCTCGGGATAGGTATCGACCGGCTGGTGATGTTGCTGACCGATTCCGCGTCCATACGCGACGTCGTGCTTTTCCCGCAGTTGAGACCGGTGGGATAGCGGCATGCGATTCGAGTTCTTTCTCGGGCTGCGCTACCTCAGGAGCAAACGCAAGAACTTCTTCATCTCGATCATCACCGTCATATCCGTTGCGGGCGTGATGGTGGGAGTCATGGCGCTCATAGTCGTTCTGGCGGTGATGACGGGATTCGATCTCGAGCTGCGCGAAAAGATTCTCGGCAACAAGGCGCATCTCGAGATCACGGAACGAGGCGGTCTAAGTGACTACGACCGGCTCGCTGCCTCGCTCGAACAACGCGACAATGTCGTAGCGGCGGCGCCGTTCGTGATGGGGTACTGCCTGCTGCAAAACCGGCGGGGCGCGAGCTACCCCGCAATAATCCTCGGGATCGAGCCGGACAGTTACGGTCGCGTGACGGAATTTTCGAAACACGTCACATCGGGCGGTCTCGAGTCAAACGGGATAGTGCTGGGCAGCAGCACAGCGCACAGCGTGCGGGCATTCGAGGGCGACGAGATAACAGTAGTCACGTCGCGAGCGTTCAAGCATGTTCTCGGGCAGAGCTACGCAAGCAAGAAGTTGCGGGTGACGGGCAGGTTTCATTCCGGGTATTACGACTTCGACTCGCGGGTGGCGTTTCTGCCGATGGACCTGGCGCAGAGACTGTTCGGCTACAAGGGTTCGGTGACGGGCCTGAACGTGAAGCTCGACGACCCGTTCCTTGCGCACGATATGGCGAAAGAGTTACGCGACGAATTCGGCAGCGGCTACAGCGTCCGTACCTGGATCCAGCAGGACCAGACGTTCTTCAACGCGCTCAGGCAGGAGAAGCTGGTCATGTTCATCATACTGGCGTTTATAGTGCTGGTGGCCGCGTTCAACATCGTCAGCACGCTGATAATGGTCGTGATGGAGAAGACGCGGGATATCGGGATACTGCGGACGGTGGGTGCGTCGACCCGCACGATCATGGCGGTCTTCGTGTTCGAGGGATTCATCATCGGCCTGATAGGCACCATCCTCGGGTTGGTGGGCGGCGTCATCTTCGCCAACCAGCTCAACAACATCGCCGATGCGGTAGCCAACATCACGGGCTTCGAGCTGTTCCCGAGCGAGATGTATATCTTCGATCAGATACCCGTCAACATCCAACCCCGCGACGTGTTGTGGACAGCCGGCGTCGCGGTGGTTCTCAGCTTCCTCGCGGCAGTGTATCCGGCATGGCAGGCGGCACGGGTCGACCCGGTCGAGAGCTTGCGATATGAGTGATATCCTTCAGTGCAGGGACGTCCGCAAAAGCTACCGGAACGGCAAACAGGTGCTGCACGTTCTCAGGGGCGTTGACGTCGACGTGCGCGAGCACGAGGTGCTTGCCATATCCGGCCTCTCGGGAGCCGGCAAAAGCACGCTGCTGCACATCATGAGCTCGCTCGACAGGCCGACAACCGGAACGGTGCTGTTCCGTGGGAAAGAGATCGTCCGGCTCGACAAGAAGGAGATCAACAGGCTCCGGAACGAGGAGATCGGGTTCGTCTTCCAGTTCTACCATCTCGTGCCCGAGTTTTCCGCTATCGAGAACGTCATGCTGCCGGCGCTCGTAAGAGGGGTGCGCCGCAGGCACGCCAGGAAACGCGGCATGGAGCTGCTGGAAAGCGTTGGACTCGAGGAACGCACCCGTCATAAGCCGTCGGAGCTCTCGGGAGGCGAGCAGCAGCGAGTTGCCATTGCCCGGGCCCTTTACAGCGATCCGGCGCTTGTCTTTGCCGACGAACCGACGGGCAACCTCGACGCGGAGACGAGCTCTGGCATCCAGGCGCTCCTTCTCGGCTTGAATCGAGACAGAAACACGACCCTGGTTGTGGTCACACACAATGAGGGGTTCGCCCGGGCGGCCAACAGGTGGATGCGGCTCGTCGGCGGCACAATCGAGGAGAGCGGCTAGAGGTCGTCTCCTGCGGTTGAAGCAGTAATTTGGTTATGCTATAATTCTTCAGGGGTTGAAAGGCCCTTTTTCAACGATGATCGCCGGAACATACTCCTCGGAATAAGCCAGGGATTGTAAGAGCGGATGCTTTGCCAGATATGCAAGAGCAACGTCGCGACCGTCCGGTATACCGAGGTCGTCGACGGTGAGGTGGCCGAGGTTAACATTTGCCCGGAGTGCGCGGCAAAACAGGGCAAGGCGAACGATTTCAGCCTGAGCCTGGAGGTGACCGCTGTAACCGTCCCGGGCGGGACATCGGTACCGTTGGGTGCTACAAACCCTGCTGCCACGTGTCCAGCCTGCGGCCATACATACCAGGACATCACAAAGCACGGCCGGCTCGGCTGTGTGGACTGCTATGACACGTTTCAGGAAGCCCTTGCACCGCTTCTCGAGAAAGTCCATGGTGCCCTCCAACACAGAGGCAAAGCACCTCGCGACAAGCAGGGTCAGTTTGAGACGTACGCCAAGCTTGCGGAGTGGCGCAAGTTGCTCGAGCGAGCCATAGCAGAAGAACAGTACGAGGAGGCTGCGAGACTGAGGGACCAGATCCGAGACCTGGAGCAGTCTGTCAAATAGTGAATCGAAGCCGTAAGCGCGGTTTCGCGTAAAGATGCTGGAGAACAACGCAGCGTGGAAGTGAAGGAACTCATAGGGCATTTGCTTGGCGGGCTCGGCAGTTGGCTTGCCGGCGACGGGCCCGAGTCCGGTATCGTGCTGAGTACCCGGGTGAGATTGGCCCGCAACATCGCCGGTCTGCCGTTTTGGCACCGCGCAACCCGCGAGCAGAGGCGCAACGTGATAGAAACCGCGCGTGCGGCCGTTGGCCGGAGTCCTTCTCTTGGTGGCGCTTCGATCTGTACGCTCGAAATTCCCCGGGAGGTTGAGGACAAGGAACGTCCCCCGCTGGAGCGGCAGTTCCTGCTCGAAAGACACCTGATAAGCCGGGAAATGGCTGCTCGGGACGGCGAGAGCGCCATCGTCGTGCATAGCGGGGAGAGCGTGAGCATCATGCTCAATGAGGAGGATCACATTCGCATGCAGGTGCTCGGTTCGGGTTTCTGTCTGGAAGACACCTGGCGGAGGATCGACGGCGTTGACGATGAACTCAACCAGACAGTCGAGTACGCCTTCTCGCCGCGATGGGGGTATTTGACGGCGTGCCCGACAAACGTCGGCACAGGTATGCGTGCTTCGGTAATGCTGCACCTGCCGGCCCAGGTGACTGCGAAACGGGTTCCGTCGCTCCTGCAGAATGCGGCCCGGTCGAACTGCGCGGTGCGCGGCATGTACGGCGAGGGAAGCAACGTGGTTGGCGACTTCTTCCAGGTATCGAACCAGGCGACCCTTGGTCAGTCCGAAGAGGAGATAATCGAGACGACTGACAGAATCGTGCGCGACATAATATCCGAAGAGATGCAGACGCGTGAGGAGATGTTGAAACACAACAGACGCCAACTCGAGGACCGGGTCTGCAGGGCCGTCGGCACTCTCGAGAACGCACGTCTCATGGGTACCGAAGAGCTGATGCAACAGCTTTCCTGGGTCCGTCTTGGCGTATGTTTACGCATGGCACCACGCTATTCCATCGCAACGATAAACCGGCTTATGATAGAGGCGCAGCCTGCCCACATACAACTCCGAGAAGGCCGGACGGTCGGGCCCCTCGAGAGAGACGCCATGCGGGCCGACCTGGCGCGCGCCCTGTTGGGCAAGAAGGAGATGCAACAAGATGTTTGAACGATTCACCGAACGGGCGCGCAAGGTCATTGTGCTTGCCCGCAAAGAAGCGGCACGCCTTAACAGCGAATACATTCGCACGGAACACATACTGCTCGGTCTGGTCAAAGAGGGCGAGGGCATAGCCGCGCGCGCGCTCCTCAACCTCGGGGTGGACCTCAAGAGCGTTCTGCGGGAAGTCGAGCGCCAGGTGCAGAAAGGACACTCGGGAGCGGTCGCGGAGGACATCCCGTTTACTCCCAGAGCGAAGAAGGTGCTCGAACTCGCTATCGAAGAGGCACGCAAGTTCAGTCACAACTACATCGGCACGGAACACCTTTTGCTAGGGCTGATCCGTGAGGGCGAGGGAATCGCCGCCAAAGTGCTCCAGGACATGGATGTCGACCTGAACAAGGTGCAGGCCGAGGTCGTCAGCCTGCTGGGAGGGGAGCCCGGGACAAAATCCGGCCAGGCCGCCAAGAAGAGCCAGACTCCCGCCCTCGACGCCTTCGGGCGCGACCTGACCCAACTTGCCCGTGAAGACAAGCTCGACCCGGTCATCGGTCGGGAATCGGAAATCGAGAGGGTGATCCAGGTTCTGTGCCGCCGCACGAAGAACAATCCCGTTCTCATAGGGGAAGCCGGGGTCGGCAAGACGGCCATAGTGGAGGGGTTGTCCCAGGCTGTTGTCGACGACACCGTGCCGGACCTCTTGCTTGACAGGCGGGTCGTCGCGCTCGACCTCGCCGCCATAGTCGCCGGCACAAAGTACCGCGGTCAGTTCGAAGAACGGCTCAAGGCCGTCATGAAAGAGATTCGACGTTCGGAGAAGATCATCATTTTCATAGACGAGCTGCACACCATCGTCGGGGCGGGCGCTGCCGAGGGTGCTGTTGACGCTTCGAGCATGCTCAAGCCCTCCCTGGCACGGGGCGAGCTTCAGTGCATAGGTGCCACAACGCTCGACGAGTACCGCAAATACATCGAGAAGGATGCCGCACTCGCCAGACGGTTCCAGCCCATAATGGTGGATGCGCCCACGGTCGAGGAGACGATAGAGATCATGAAGGGGCTGCGCGACAAGTACGAGGCGCACCACCGCATAAAGCTTTCTGACGAAGCACTTTACGCTGCCGCACGGCTTTCCGATCAGTATATCTCGGACAGGTTCCTCCCCGACAAGGCGATAGACGTGATAGACGAAGCAGGCGCGCGGGCGCGGCTGAAGAGCACGACACGGCCGCCGGAGCTCAAGACTCTGGAGAAGCAGATCGAGCTCGTCACCCAGGAGAAAGACGCTGCCATCAAGGCTCAAGAGTACGAGAAGGCGGCCGCCATGCGCGACCGCGAGCGGTCGCTCCGGCTCGATCTCCAGGACAAGAAGCGGGACTGGGAGAAGAGCCGCGAAAAGGAAGCGGTGGTCGTGGGTGAAGAGGAGATCGGCTACATAGTGTCGAAGTGGACGGGTGTACCGATAGTCAAGCTCGAAGAGAAAGAATCAGCACGGCTGCTCCGGATGCGCGAGGAGATACACACGCGCTTCGTTGGTCAAGACGTCGCGCTCGACGCCGTGGTACGTGCGATACAGCGGTCCCGGGCCGGCCTGAAAGACCCGAGGCGGCCTGTAGGCTCGTTCTTGTTCCTCGGTCCGACGGGTGTCGGCAAAACCGAGCTAGCCAAGGCGCTTGCAGAGTTCCTGTTCGGCGACGAGAATGCTCTCGTGCGGATCGACATGTCCGAGTACAGCGAGAAATTCACCGTCTCGCGTCTCGCGGGCGCGCCGCCGGGCTATGTCGGGTACCAAGAGGGGGGCCAGCTCACCGAGAAAGTGCGCCGTCGCCCCTATTCGGTCGTGTTGTTCGACGAGATCGAGAAGGCTCATCCCGAGATATTCGACGCGCTTCTCCAGGTGCTCGAGGACGGCCACCTGACCGACGCCGCCGGCCGAAAGGTCGACTTCAAGAACACGGTGGTGATAATGACGAGCAACATCGGCGCAAGAGCGATCGTCAGCGGAGGCTCCGTCGGGTTTCAGCCCACATCCGAAGAATCGAATTACGAGGCGATGCAGTCCCGCGTCCTCGACGAAGTCAAAAAGACGTTCAATCCGGAGTTTCTCAACCGGATAGACGAGACGGTCGTCTTCAAGCGCCACACCGAGGCGGAGCTGGGCGAGATAGTCGAGATACTCCTGCGCGACGTCAGGGGACGGCTGCTCAAGCAGGATATGGGGCTCGAGCTGAGTTCCGAGGCGAAGCATTTCCTCGTGCGGATGGGGTTTGACCCGGCCTACGGAGCACGCCCGTTGCGCCGCGCGGTTCAGCAGTACGTCGAAGACCCCCTGTCCGAGCAGATCCTGAAAGGGCTGTTTCCGGAAGGGTGCACTATTCGCGTCGAGAAGTCCGACGACGAAGAGCAACTGCTGTTCTCGAGAGCCAATTCCCTCGCACTCAAAGAGGAAAGCAACCGTTGACACAACGCTCGGCTCTTGTGGCTTTGGCAACGGTTCTCCTCGCATGCGCTCCCGCTTACGCGCAGAAATACGAGGGGCTTCCCATCAAATCCATCGAAATCGTCGGCAACCATCTTGTCAGCGACGAGTTCATCAAATCGCAGATCGCCCTTAAGCCCGGTGACGTGCACACAAAACGCGCTCGTCAAAACGTCATACTCAAACTGTCGCAGCTTGGAAAGTTCGCTGACATTGTCGTCGACGCGGAGAAGACCGACGACAACCAGGTCGAGCTCACGTTCATTGTCCGTGAACGCAGGGTTATCGACGAGATCAAGTTTGTAGGAAACAAAAAGCTGAACGACAGGGACCTCAAGGAGGCGTTGACCCTTCGCGTGGCCGACACGTACCTGCCCCAATCGTTCGACAACGAGCAGCAGAAGATAGCCGATCTCTATGCCCAGCGCGGCTATTCCAACGCGCAGATCGACGTCGAGATTCACGAGGTTGCCCCGTCCCGCGTCTGTGTCGTCTACCACATTGCTGAAGGAGGCAAAGCGCGCATTAGGAAGGTTAGCTTCGAGGGGAACACAGCCTTCACGGACAGAGAGCTGCGCAAGATGATAAAGACGAGAAAGGCGCTTCTGTTCCTGGGTGGGAAGTTTGACGAGACGAAATTCCAGGCCGACCTCGCAAGAATCCTTGCCGAGTACGGCGATAAGGGGTACATCGACGCGCGAATAGTCGGTACCGACCTGGACTATTCCACCAAGCCGGGCAAGCTTCTGATAACCGTGCGACTCGACGAAGGGTCGCAGTACCGTGTCGGATCGCTCGTCCTGGAAGGCAACAAAGTTTTCGACGACGATGAGCTCCTCGATCTTATTACGGTGCATGACGGCGATATCTATAATAAAGGCGAGGTACACGGCGACCTGGCCCGCGGGAAGCGCGGCGACATCCACCGGATTGCGACGTTTTACTTCGATGCGGGCTACATCACGTGCGAGGTGACGCCGCAGGTGACGCGCGACACGAAACAGCATCTGGCGCATGTAACCCACAAGATCGACGAGAAGAAGCTTGTTTACGTCGGCGAGATAGACATCTCGGGCAACGTCATCACCCAGGACAAAGTCATCAGGCGCGAGCTCACGATATTTCCCGGGGACCGGTACGACGGTGAGAAGATACGCCGGAGCGTTCGGAAGGTCAGGAACCTCCGCTATTTCGAAGACGAAATAGAGATATCCCGCGAATTCACCACCGAGGACTCTGCCGACCTCTTTCTACGAGTAACTGAGGGCGACACCGGTGCCTTCAACTTCGGCGGCGGGTTCAGCTCCGATGAGGGTGTGCTCGGGTTTCTCGAGCTTGAACTGCGGAACTTCGATATTGCCAACTTCCCGCGGTTCAGCGGGGCCGGGCAGACGTTCGGGCTGAGGTTCCAGCATGGCGAGAGCCGGCGCGAACTCGGCCTGTCTTTCACCGAACCGCACGTGTTCGGCTATCCGGTCTCGTTCGGGTTTGACATATTCAAGCGGGAGCTGGAGTACCTCACGAACAGCGATTTCGCCGAAGATAGGATAGGGCTGCGGCTGCGGTTCGGCAAATCGTTGTCGGAATACACTCGCGGATCTCTCATGCTTCGACTCGAGGACGTCGATATAACCGACGTCCGGGACGACGCCCCCGGCGAGCTGAAGGAGGAGGAGGGGGCGCGGTCCACGATCAGCGCCACCGTGGAACTGACGCGGGACACGCGTGACTACATTATGGATCCAACAACGGGCTCGCGGCACAGGGTATCGTTGGAGCTTGCCGGGGGCCCGTTTTTCGGCGATACGGACTTCGTAAAGCTGATGCAGGACTCCGTCTGGTACCATCCGCTGACGAAAGACGGTAAGCTGGTTCTCTCGTTGCACGAGACTTGGGGTATTGTCGAGGAGTACGGTGACAGCGACGGCGTGCCGATATTCGAGAGGTTTTTCGTTGGCGGATCGAGCACGGTGCGTGGCTACAACTATCGCGATATCGGGCCGCGCGCGGACGACCGAGTCTACACGACCGTCCCGCTGGCTCTCATACATCCGCGACTTCTTTTCGACCGCGACGAATACGGGTCTCCGTTGAGGTGGCTTGTCCGTGCCGGCTGGCCCGTGCCTGTGCCGACCGGCGAGCGCGATGATACACCCGTCGGCGGGAAAGTGCGGCTCGTCGGAAACGTGGAGCTGGGCTACGCACTGAGCCGGTATTTCAAAGGGTATCTGTTTGCCGACGGAGGAACCGCCTGGGCAGAGCTTGACGACGTTACGGATCTCGACGACCTCAGGTTCAGCTTTGGCCTCGGCGTAGGTGTAAGAACCCCGATCGGCCCAATCAGGGTCGATTACGGTTTCCCGATCAACCCTGACGAGTATCAGGGCAACGGCCGTTTGCACTTCACCACGGGGTTCCGGTTCTGAGCGGTCGCGTGGGAACGTGGAGAAAGATGCTTGCATATTTACCCGTTTGCTGGTATACTAAGGGCTGATTATGCTGATTCCCGTAGCCTCCGTCTTTGGTCTTGACAACGATGGACAGGATTGGGGCGGTGGGTTCTGTTTGGGGGCTTGGCAAGAGGAAGTGTGTGACGGAAGGGGACAGGTTAATGAGCGAACCGGCCAGGATACTGAGGTCGGTGGTCGCAGCACTCATACTTGCAGCATTTGCGATATCGGTGCCTCTTCAGACGTCCACGGCGCAGCCCTTGAAGGCGGGTTCCTTCAAGGTCGGCTTCGTGGATATGGAGGAGGCGTTTAACGGATACCTCAAGACGAAAACCGCATCGAACGAAGTCGATGCGGAGTTTAACAGAAGCGACGAAGAGATCAAGGCCAAAAAACAGGACATTGCAAAACTCAGGGAAGAGATTGAGCAAAAGGAGGCGATTCTCACAGAGCAAAGACTAGGAGAACTCAAAGATCAGTTGTCCCAAAGGCAGCTCGAGCTTCGGTTGTTTGCACAGAAGGCTCAGAGCGATTTAGATAGATTAGAACGCAAGAAAACGATGGAGATTATTGACGAGATCGAGAACGCAGTCAAAGAAATAGGCACCAAAGAGGGTTTTGACCTAATATTCAAGAAACGGCACCTCTTGTGGGGTTCGCCGGCCCTCGATCTGACTGGTAGCGTGCTCGATATCCTCAACAAGCAAGAAGGAACCTAACTGTCCGAAGCTGGCGTTTGCCCAGCAGAGGGCACGTTCATATATGGAGAGCGGGGGATTGGGAGGAAGATGTTGAAGTACTTGACAACATCTTCCGGGATGGTACGGCACAACGTGGTTTGCGAGACGAGGTGCCTGACGACCGCCCTTCGGCTCCCCGGATATGGACGGCGGGAGAAGTGGAAATGGAGAAATCCCTGAGGGAGATCGCCGAACTCGTCGGAGGCGAAATCGAAGGCGACCCCGATACGATAATCTCGGGCGTTAGCGGGATAAAGGAGGCTCAGGAGGGCGAGATCACCTTTGTAGCGAACTCACGCTACACCAGCCTGATCGAGACCACGGGAGCCTCGGCAATCATCGTTACGCCCGAAACTCGCCGAAACGGCCAGAACACCCCTTTTCTAAGGGCTGAGAACCCCTATCTAGCGTTTCTCGGCGTGGTGGATCTCTGGGTTCCCCAAGAGCACACCACATCAAAAGGCGTCCATCCGACCGCCGTGGTCGGGAAGAACGTGACGATGGGTGCCGAGTGCACCCTCGGTGCATATTCTGTAGTCGGTGACGACGTCACCCTGGGGGATCGTGTCACTGTTTATCCCCATGTCGTCATCGGTGACCGCGTGAAGATCGGCAGCGGGACAGTGCTCTATCCCCACGTGACCGTGAGGGATCGGGTTTCTATCGGCAACCGGGTCATTATTCACAGCGGAACACGGATAGGATGCGACGGTTTTGGGTTTGCGCCGATAAAAGGCCAGCATCACAAGGTGCCACAGGTAGGAACCGTCGTAATTGAGGACGACGTCGAGGTCGGTGCCAACGTGACGATCGACCGTGCCACCTTTCAGAAGACGCTGATCAAGAAGGGCACGAAGATAGACAACCTCGTCCAGATCGCCCACAACGTCGAAGTGGGCGAGAACTCGATCATTGTCGCCCAGGTAGGTATTTCGGGAAGCACAAAGATCGGTGACGGGGTGACTCTGGCAGGTCAGGCTGGCATTGTCGGGCATATCGAGATCGGTGACGGGGCGATTGTGGCGGCGCGTGCCGGCGTCACCAAGAACGTCGAGCCGTACACCTGCGTCTCGGGGCTGCCCGCTACCCTCCATGAAAAATGGCAGAGGATGGTTGCCGTTCAAAGGCGTCTTCCGGAGATAAACAAACAGATCCGTCGATTCGAAAAAAGGCTTGCTGCCCTCGAACAAGTGCTCGATGCCGAACCAAAGAACGATTGAACGCACGGTATCCTATTCGGGCACGGGTCTGCATACCGGCAACGAGACGACGGTAACGTTTAAGCCGGCTCCGCCGGGCAGCGGAGTCGTCTTTTTCCGGAGCGACCTCCCGGGGATGCCCTCGATAAAAGCGGACATAGACAACGTCGTCGATGTCTCGCGGGGCACGACCCTGGGCACAAACGGGATCAAGATCCTCACCGTCGAACACCTCCTCGCAGCGGTCGCCGGTCTCGAGATCGATAACCTCTACGTTGATATCGACGCGAATGAACCACCCGTGGGGGACGGGAGCGCACAACCGTTTGTCGAAGTCCTGCTCGAGGCAGGCGTTGTCGAGCAAGACGCCGAGCGGCAGATCTACGTGGTTGATGAACCGCTGATTCTCCGGAACGGCGACGTGACCTTGACCGTCGTACCGGACGACGCGTTTCGCATATCATTCACTATCAGCTTCGACCACAAGGCTATCGGTACCCAGTACGGGTCCTTCAAGATTTCACAGGACTCTTTCCCGGAGGAAGTGGGTGCGGCGCGGACCTTCTGCCTCCTTCATGAGGTCGAACTCTTGCAGGAGCAAGGGCTTATAAAAGGCGGCAGCCTGGACAACGCGGTGGTTGTCGGGGATGAGGGCATACTGAACGAGAATTTGCGTTGCCCGGACGAGTTCGTGCGCCACAAGGTGCTCGACCTGCTCGGCGACCTGTTCCTGCTCGGTTGCCCGATCCGCGGTCACGTGGTCGCCATAAAGTCGGGTCACGCAGCGAACGTTGCCATGACGAAGAAGATACGCGACCGGATGCGTGAAGAAGCCCGCTCCTCCGATCAGGGCGTCGGTTCCCGGACGCCGATAACTGTGTTTGACGACACGTCCCTAAACATCGAACAGATAAAGAGGGTATTGCCGCATCGGTACCCGTTCCTGCTGATAGACAAGGTTCTCTCGCTTGTACCCGGCAAGACGGCCGTCGCTATCAAGAACATCACGGTGAACGAGCCGTACTTTGAAGGTCACTGGCCGGACTATCCCGTCGTGCCCGGGGTGTTGCTTGTTGAGATGATGGCCCAACTCGCCGGCCTTATGCTCGTGCAGTCCTCTGCGCCCGATCACAGGGCTTTCTTTCTTGGAATTGACAAGGCCCGGTTTCGCATACCTGTGCGGCCGGGAGATCAACTGCAGGTAGAGGTCGAGGCTGTTCGGTTCAGAACCCGAACCGGCAAGGTGCGCGGGCGCATATTCGTCGGGAAGACGCTCGTTGCAGACGCAGATCTGCTCTTCTCCCTGATGGTGCCAAAGGATTATGACGACCTTCCGGTGCAACATCATGGGCCGTGAGATCGTCACGGGCAATCGTCGTCCGGGAATCCGCGGGCGGCGTCCCTGAAAAGGGAATCGAGCGTGCGAGCTTTTTCTCTTGACAACGGCTTCAAGTTTGTGGTATTAATAGAGATGGTTTCCCCATAGATATTCACACCATCTGTATCCAAGATAAGGGATTCCGGCGTTTGTACTGTCTGTAGGCTTCTCTGGAAACGTCTAATCTGAATATCGGCCAGTATCCTGGATGGCTATACATCCAACAGCAATAGTAGATCCGAAGGCTGATCTTGGTGCCGATGTGCACATCGGGCCATACTCGATAATCGGGCCCCAGGTCAAGATCGGTAGAGAAACCGTTGTGGAATCGCACGTCACCATCAGCGGCGACACAATTATTGGAGAGAGAAATCACATTCACTCGCACGCGGCGTTAGGGGTGCCCCACCAGTCGCTCAAGCCCCCACAGGGCGAGCCGAAACTGCGGATCGGGAGTGGAAACTCGATCAGAGAGTTCGCCACAGTCAGTACGGGGTGGGGAGACGACTGGGAGTGCACGACCGTAGTGGGCGATAACAACCTTTTCATGGCATACACACACGTGGCACACGACTGCAAGATAGGAAACAACGTGGTTATGGCGAATTGCGCTCAACTCGGCGGCCACGTACAGGTTGAGGACCTGGCTATCATCGGTGGTCTTGCAGGAATACACCAGTTTTGCCGTGTCGGAACACTTTCGTTTGTCGGGGGGGTGTCGAAGGTTCCCAAGGATGTGCCCCCGTACTGTAGGGTTGACGGAAATCCCGCCCGATGCCATGGGCTCAACGGTATAGGGTTGGAGCGCAACGGTGTTCCGGAGTCTTCTCGTTTGGGGCTGAAGCGTGCTTACAAAATACTCTTTCGGTCAGGGTTAAACACCACGCAGGCCATCGAGAGGATCAAGAAAGAAGTCGCTCAAGGCGATGAAACCCAACACCTAATCTCGTTTATTGAGGGGGCGAAGCGGGGCGTTACGAAGTAGCCGATCCGGCCAACAGCTTGGCCGAAGACGATGACGCAGGACGTATAGAATTCCATCACAATTATCAAAGCAAGACGGGCGCCAGAGCATGGTGTTCTGCGCATCACACGCTCAGCTATGGGGCAGAAAGAGACGGATTCCGTTGTGAAAGTCGGCGTTATAGGAGTCGGCCATTATGGTCGTAACCACGCACGCGTGTACGCGGACCTGTCGGAGATTGAACTGGCAGGTGTGGCCGACATCGACGAGGAGACTGCTCGCAGTGTCGCGGATCAGTTCGGAACGCGACCGTACACGGATTATCGCGAGATGCTCGGCGAGGTGAGTGCCGTTAGCGTTGCGGTGCCGACATCCATGCACCATTCCGTGTCGGCGGATTGCCTGCGTGCCGGCGTCCACGTCATGGTCGAAAAGCCAATTGCCGCAAAGGCTTCCGACGCGGACGACCTTGTGGATCTCGCCGCCGCGTGCGGCCTGGTGCTGCAGGTCGGCCATGTTGAACGGTTCAACGGAGCGATCAGGAAACTTCATGAAGTAGTCGATAGACCGCTATTTATAGAGGCGCACCGGCTCAGCACGTACCCGGACAGAAATGTGGATGTGGACGTTGTGCTGGACCTCATGATCCACGAAATAGATATCGTGCTCGGCCTTGTTCGATCTCCCGTAACAAGCGTTGACGCGGTGGGAGTGCCTGTTCTGTCGGATAGCGAGGATATAGCAAACGCGCGATTGAAATTCGAATCGGGCTGTGTGGCAAACCTCACTGCCAGCCGGGTGTCGGTGACGAAGATGCGCAAGATAAGGGTTTTCTCGACAGATGCTTACGTATCGCTCAACTACAGCGATCAACGGTTGTCCGTCTACCGGCGGAACCCAGGGGAGCCGGCCCCGGGTGAGTCGCGTATGACCCTTGTGAATGTCGAGGACGTTCCGGTCGATCGAGGCGAGCCGCTCAAGCTGGAGCTCGAGTCGTTCCTGCACTGTGTGAGGACGGGCGACCAGCCGGTTGTGAGCGGCCGGGACGGGCGTGCCGCGCTGGCCCTGGCACAGCAGATAGCGGACTCCGTACGGGAATCGAGTGTCATCCAATGAGCGGTAAACGGGTGTTGTTCGTCGCGGGAGAGGCTTCCGGTGATATGCACGGAGCCAACTTGATCAGAGAGATAAAACACCGGTTGCCGACTCTCGATAGTGAAGGGCTTGGCGGCCAAGCGATGGCCCAGGCAGGCATGAAGCTGCACTACGATCTGGCGGGGATGGCGATCATGGGGTTTACCGAAGTGGCCAGGAAGCTGTTGCTTCTAAGACGCATATTTCGCCGGACGGTCGCCATGCTTGAACAGAACCGGCCCGACCTGCTGGTGCTTATAGACTATCCCGACTTCAATCTGAGGCTCGCGAAACGCGCCAAAGCACTCGGGATCCCCGTCATTTATTTCATCAGCCCGCAGGTATGGGCGTGGCGCGGGGGCAGGGTGAATCTCATATCGAAGCTGGTTGAGAAGATGATAGTCATACTTCCGTTCGAGGAGGATATCTACCGTAATGCGGGAGTGGACGTCGCCTTCGTAGGACATCCCCTGGTTGACAGGCTCGCCGGTTACGAGATGGACCGAAAACTCATCTGCGAACTTGAGAACGACAAATCGTGTCCCTGTATCGGGCTGCTTCCAGGCAGCAGAGCACAGGAGGTAGAGCGGATCCTGCCTATCATGCTTCGCTCGGTTCGGATACTCGCCGAGAAGTACCCTGCGGCACGCTTTCTCGTCGCGTGTCGGGACGATGAGAGGGCCGAGTACATACGGAATTGTCTGGACGACGGCAAGACCCATGTTCCCGTGCGGTTGGTTTCGGGACGCACCTACGAGGTCATCAGTTCCTGCGACGTTTGCCTTGTGGCGTCTGGCACTGCAACGCTGGAAACAGCGTGGCTCGGCACGCCGATGGTGATCGTCTACAAGGTGTCGCTTGTTTCAGCACTGATTGCGAGCGTACTCATACATGTAAGGACCATAGGTCTTGCTAACATAATGGCTGGCAAGGAGATAGTGCCGGAATTCGTCCAGTCCGACGCCCGCCCCGATGGTATTGCCCGAGCTGTGGCTCGCCTTATCGATGAGCCCGCGGCCCGAGACACAATGGTGGCGGAACTGAAACTGGTTCGAGAGAAGATGGGCGAACCGGGTGCGTCACGTCGTGCGGCGGAGATAATCGTTGGCATGCTCGATGGCCAGGTGCCGGAAACCGTTGTCGCCGCTTGAATAGGTGAAGAGTGGGAAGATGAGTTCGGAGAAGACGTTGTATCTGATTGATGGCACGGCATTTGCACACCGCTCGTTCCATGCGATCAGAACACAGCTCACCGACGAGTCCGGGAACCCGACCAATGCCGTCTTCGGGTTCACGAAGATGCTGATGAAGCTGTTGAGAGAAGAAACCCCTGGGTATATCGCGGTCGTCTTCGACAGCGGCAAGCCAACGTTCCGCCACGAGATGTACCCGCAGTACAAGGCACAAAGAAAGAAGACGCCCGACGAGCTTATAGCGCAGTTTGGGGTCATCGAAGAGGTTGTCGAGGCGTTCGGCATACCCAAGGTGATCGTTGAGGGATGCGAGGCGGACGACGTTTTGGGCACGCTTGCGAAACGGGCTACGGAGTCGGGGTTCCGCACGGTCATCGTAACCAGCGACAAGGACGCCTTCCAACTGGTGTCGCCGGAGGTCACCGTTTACAACCCAAACAAGGCCAACGGCAGGTACGGCCCTGCCGAAGTGGAAGAGCATTTCGGCGTGCCGCCAGAGCATGTAACGGACGTTCTCGGGCTTTGGGGCGACTCGACAGACAACATCCCGGGCGTGCGCGGGATAGGTGAGAAGGGCTCGAAACAGCTCGTTTCCGAGTTCGGGACGCTCGAGCAGATTTACAGCCACCTTGACGAGATGAAGGATTCCCTGAGAAAGAAGCTTGAGGCGGAGCGCGAGCAAGCGATGCTCAGCCGCCGACTTGCTACGATCAAGAGAGATGTGCCGGTCGAGATCGAGCCGGACTCCTGTGAGTTGAAGGAGTTCGACCGCGAACGGATCGCCGAGCTGTTCAGAAGGCTCAGATTCGCGTCGCTGATGGAGGATTTCCTGCCGCAGACGCACGAGAAGCTCGAGTACAGGATTGTCTCTTCGGTCGAGGAATTGTCAGAGCTGGTGGAGAAGCTGCGCGACCACGGGTCGTTCTGCATCGACGTCGAGACAACGTCCGTGGACCCCATGCGTGCCGGGTTGGTGGGCATTTCCCTTTGTTACAGGCCGATGGAGGCGTATTACATTCCTGTAGGTCACGGAAAGGAGTCGCTGGCACCACTTGGCGACGCTCGTTCCGGCCTCCCCTCGAGAGAGGAAGTGCTCGGTCTGCTCGGGCCGCTTCTTGCCGACGAATCCGTACGAAAAACCGGCCAGAACATCAAATACGATATGGTTGTGTTGGCTCGACACGGTCTGGATCTGTGCGGGATCGATTTCGACACGATGGTAGCCTCGTACCTGATTGACCCCTCTCACAGGAGGCACAACCTGACGGATCTCTCGGCCGAGCTGCTCGACAGGAAGATGATCCCCATCACCGACCTTATCGGCACGGGATCGAAGCAGATCTCGATGGCCGACGTGGACGTCAACCGCGTGGCCGAATACTCCTGCGAGGACGCAGACGTCACGTGGCGTGTGCGGAGCAAGCTCGAGCCGCTTCTGGAAGAACGCGGCGTGAGAAGTCTCTTCGACGATGTCGAGGTGCCGCTCATATCGGTGCTCGCCAGGATTGAGATGGCTGGTGTGGCGATCGATCCTGCGTCATTCGAGAGTCTTGCTGAAAGGCTCAACAACGAGACAGGCCGGGTCGCCGCGGAGGTGTATGAGTTGGCAGGCGAAAAGTTTAACATCAACTCGCCGAAACAGCTTCAGACCATACTGTTCGACAAATTGAAGCTGCCGCGGCGCAGGCGGACAAAGACAGGGTACTCGACGGACATGGCGGTGCTCGAGGATCTGGCCCTTGAACACCCGCTGCCCGACAAGCTTGTCGAGTACCGCTCGCTCGAGAAACTCAGGGGAACGTACGTTGAGGCGCTGCCGAAACTGGTCAACCCGGAGACGGGGCGGTTGCACACATCGTTCAACCAGACGGTGACGGCTACGGGACGGTTGAGCAGCAGCAATCCTAACCTGCAGAACATACCTATCCGTACGGAACTGGGCCGCGAGATTCGGGCGGGGTTCGTGGCGGACTCGCCCGACAATCAACTGCTCTCGGCGGACTACTCCCAGATCGAGCTGAGGGTGTTGGCCCATCTGTCGCGCGACGAGGCGCTTGTCGGTGCGTTCAATGCCGACGCGGACATCCATAAGGACACTGCCGCGCGTATCTTCGGCGTCCAGCCGTCGCAGGTCACGCCCGAGATGAGACGGCGCGCGAAGGTGGTCAATTTTGGCATCCTGTATGGGATGGGAGCTTTCAGGCTTGCGCGGGAGTTTGGGATCGCGCACAAGGAGGCCGCGAAGTTTATAGACCACTACTTCTCGGTCTTTGCAGGGGTGAAAGAATACCTTGAAGGTGTTATTAATGGAGTCGAAGAGCGCGGGTATGCAGAGACGATTCTCAAGAGACGACGCTACATACCCGAACTCCGCACATCACGTGGACAGGCACGGCGCCGGGCGGAACGCATGGCTTTAAACATGCCGATACAAGGCTCGGCTGCCGACCTGATAAAGTTAGCGATGGTCAAGCTGGATGCCGCTCTGACCGAGAGGTGCATGGCGGCCAAGATGATACTCCAGGTGCACGACGAACTTCTTTTGGAAGTGCCGAATGAGGAAGTCGAGACAACTGGAGTTGTTGTTAGAGAAACGATGGAGAACGTGTACAAACTAGCAGTTCCATTGAAGGTGGAAACTGGATGGGGTAGAAACTGGTATGAGTGCCACTAGGAAAACAGCACCAAAACGCAACACACGACCAAAGAAGCGCCCTGCGAAAGGGCCGATCGACGGCAACCGCGGCACCCGCAGCACCCGCAGCACCCGCAGCACCCGCAACAGTAACAGCAGCAACGGTAATGCCGAGGTGCATGCAAGGGAAGTGGCTGTCGACATAGCCGAGTTGAAGAAGAGAACCATCTCGGACCTAACGGCACGCGCCCGCGAGCTCGAGATCGACGGCTACAGCGGCATGAAGAAGCAGGATCTGATATTCAAGATTCTTCAGGCCGAGATAGAGTCAGAGGGCTCTCTCTATGGCGAGGGTGTGCTCGAGATACTCCCGGACGGCTTTGGGTTTTTGAGGTCGCCGAACTACAACTATCTCCCAAGTGCGGACGACATCTACATATCGCCGTCCCAGATACGCAAGTTTGGCTTGCGCACGGGGGACACGATCTCCGGCCAGATACGTCCGCCGAAAGACGGTGAGCGCTACTTCGCGATACTCAAGATCGGGGCTGTCAACTACGAGGATCCGGAGGCGGCCAGGGACAAGATTCTCTTTGATAACCTGACGCCGCTTCATCCCGACGAGCGCATCCACCTCGAGACCAAGAAGAGCGACGTTTCGATGCGGATAATGGACCTGATCACGCCGATCGGAAAGGGGCAGCGCGGTATGATAGTCGCCGCTCCGTTCACTGGCAAGACGGTACTGCTGCAGAAGGTGGCGAACAGCATCAGCGAGAACCATCCCGAGATATACCTGATCGTGCTGCTGATAGACGAGCGGCCCGAAGAGGTGACGGACATGCAGCGGTCGGTGAAGGCGGAAGTGATAAGCTCGACGTTCGACGAGCCGCCGGAGCGTCATGTCCAGGTGTCCGAGATGGCGCTCGAAAAGGCCAAGCGGCTTGTCGAGCACAAGAAAGACGTTGTCATACTGCTCGACAGCATCACCCGGCTCGCCCGCGCGTACAACTCGGTCATGCCGCCCAGCGGCAGGGTTCTCTCGGGCGGGATAGACGCCAACGCGCTGCAGCGCCCGAAACGCTTCTTCGGCGCGGCGCGCAACATAGAGGAAGGCGGAAGCCTCACTATCATCGCGACGGCTCTGGTCGACACGGGCAGCCGCATGGACGACGTTATCTTCGAGGAGTTCAAAGGCACCGGCAACATGGAACTCCATCTCGACCGGCGACTCATGGACAAGCGAATCTTCCCTGCGATGGATTTGCAGAAGTCGCGTACGAGGAAAGAGGAGCTGCTGCTGACCGAGGAGGAACTAGCGAGGGTGTGGGTGCTGATCAAGGTGCTCGGTTCATTGAGCGTTACGGAATGCACCGAACTGATGGTCGAGAAGATGAAGAAGACCAAGAGCAACAAGGCGTTTCTCGAGTCGATGCAGAAGATGACCTACTAGGCACGGCCTCACAGACCCACTCCGTCGCGGGACCGGCAGGCGTTCTGGTTGCTGAGGCCTCCTGTTGACATTTCGCACGTCCAAGTCGTATATATGATCGGCTTTGTTCGAATGACGGGATACTAGCCTCTTCGCCGCACTGGTGACAGCGGCAGGAGGGGGTGCGATTATGCGTGAATTCCCCGAATGGATACGGTGTAGATGGCCCTCGGGGGCCGAGTTCTCGAAAACGAAGGAGATACTTGCCAGATATCGGCTCAACACCGTGTGCCAGAGCGCGCACTGCCCGAACGTCGGCGAGTGCTTCTCGCGTTTGACGGCAACGTTTATGATTCTCGGGGACCGGTGCACGCGCGGGTGCAGGTTTTGCGCCATAGGTGGAGGGCGGACCGAACCACCCGAGCCCGACGAGCCCGAACGCGTGGCAGAAGCAGCCCGCGAGCTGGGGCTGGGCTACGTCGTGGTAACGTCCGTTACAAGGGACGACCTTGACGACGGCGGGAGCGCGCATTTTGCCGCAACCGTGAGGTCGCTTCACGCGGCAGGCGTGAAGGTAGAGGTGCTCGTGCCGGACTTCGGCGGCAACGGTGACGCCATAGTCACGGTCGTGGAGTCCGGCCCGGAGGTCTTTGATCACAACGTCGAGACGGTGCCCCGGCTGTATCGTGACGTGCGCCCCGGAGCGGATTATGCTCGCTCTGTGAAGGTGCTGGCGCATGCGAAGAATGTGGCACCGGACCTGCTCACCAAGTCGGGCATCATGGTGGGCCTTGGTGAGAAGAAGGACGAGATCCATAGCGTGATGCAAGACCTGCGGGAAACCGGTTGTGACATCTTCACGATCGGACAGTACCTGAGTCCCTCTTCGGGCCACTGTCCGGTACAGAGATTCGTTCGGCCCGAGGAGTTCGAAGAGTATAGTGAGGTTGCCAAAACGCTGGGGTTTCTGTATGCTGTATCGGCGCCGCTGGCCAGGAGTTCGTACAAAGCTGCGGAAGCATTCGAAGCAGTAAGTCGTGGCTTGGTGTTTGAGCGAATGGAGGTTGCGAAGGATGGCTTATGAGGTGGTGTTGCCGGACCTGGGCGAGGATGCCGAGGACGAAGCGACGGTCTCGTTCTGGAATTTCGAGGAGGACGAGTATGTCGAGAAGGAGGACGATCTGGTAGAGATGACGACCGACAAGGCGGCTTTTCCCGTACCATCTCCGGTCTCCGGAACGCTTGTCGAGAAGCTTGTGGCTGAAGGTGATATTGTGAAGGTTGGGGAGGTGCTTTGCATAATAGAAGAAGAGGACTAAGCCGGATTGTGGTGATACCGTTTAGCCATACGAGGTAGGGAGAATGGCGGGCTCGAAAAAGTCACATAACGTCGAAGCAGCAAAACTTGCTGCGTTGCCGCCCTACGTGTTTGCGCGGGTGAACGCGCTCAAGATGGCGGCCCGCCACGCCGGCAAGGACGTGATCGATCTTGGCATGGGTAATCCGGACCAGCCGACTCCGCCCCATATAGTTGACAAACTCTGCGAGGTGGTCCGCAACCCGCGCGCGCACGGGTACTCGGCCTCGCGAGGTATTGCGCACCTGCGAAAGGCTATCTGCGAGCGGTACGACCGCCGGTATGACGTCCAGCTTGACCCGGAGACGGAAGCCATCGCCGTCATAGGGTCCAAGGAAGGGATAAGTCACCTGGCACTCGCCATCCTCGACCCAGGCGATCTGGTTCTCGTTCCCAGCCCGACGTACCCGAGCCATTTCTACAGCATCGCGATAGCCGGCGGCCATATATACCATATTCCGATCTCCGAAGAGGAGACATTTATGCGGACGATCTTCGAGGTCGTCAAACACGTCTATCCGCAGCCAAAGGTGCTGGTTCTGAGCTATCCGCACAACCCGACCACGCGCGTCGTCGAGCTGGATTTCTTCGAGGAGGTGGCAGCGTTCGCCAAGCGGGAGGGGCTTATCATCGTCCACGACCTCGCACACGGCGAGATATGTTTCGACGGGTATAGCGCGCCGAGTTTTCTGCAAGCCAAACACGCGAAGGAATGTGGTATCGAGATCTACTCGTTATCGAAGACCTACAATATGGCGGGATGGCGCGTGGGATTTGCGGTGGGTAACAAACACCTCGTCGCTGCGCTTGCCAAACTGAAGAGCTACTACGATTATGGCATCTTCACCCCCGTGCAGGTCGCTGCGATTGCGGCGTTGCGCGGCCCCGACGACTCTATTGCCGAGACCGCCGAGACGTATCGCAAGCGGCGCGACGAACTGTGCCGAGGGCTCGAACGCATCGGATGGCATATCGAGAAGCCTCGGGCAACGATGTATGCGTGGGCACAGATACCGGAACATATGCGGGCGATGGGGTCGCTCGAGTTCTGCGAACTGCTGCTCGAGAAGGCGTGTGTTGCCGTGTCTCCGGGGATCGGCTTCGGGGATCTGGGCGAAGGGTATGTGCGGTTCGCGCTTGTCGAGAACGAGAAGCGAATCCGCCAGGCAGTCCGCGGCATAAGAAAGGCCGTGTTCTCATGACGAAGATATCGGCGCTGGTGTCCGCGATAGCTCCCTCGCGCACACTTGCGGTGTCGGCGAAGGCGAAAGCGATGAAGGCGCAAGGGATTGATGTCATTGAGCTTGGCCGTGGCGAGCCCGATTTCGGCTATCGAGGAAGGGTATATCACGTACGTTCTTCCCACATCCGGCTCGCTCGAGCTCAAGGCGGCCATTGGGGACAAGCTGAAACGCGACAACGGGCTGGAGTCCGAACCGGACCAAATACTCGTCACGTGCGGCGCTTTCGGGTCGGACAGTCACATGCGGCTGTCCTACGCTTGTTCGATGGAGGAGATCACCGAGGGAATGGACAGGATCGAGAAGGCTATAACCGTGCTTTCCTAGGGGAATGATAATGGCAAAAGAACAGGTTAACGTCGGGGTCATAGGTGCCGGGGTAGTCGGCGGCGGCGTTGTCAAGGTGCTCATGGAGAGCGCGGAGACGATAGGCGCTCGGACAGGAACCAAGATAGCGCTGAAGAAAGTGGCGGACCTCGACCGATCGAGGCTCGAAGAGTTCGGCTTGCCTGACGACGCGACAACAACCGACGCATCCCAGATCCTCGTCGATCCCGATATAGACATCGTTGTCGAACTCATCGGCGGTGAATCGCCCGCGAAAGAGTTTATACTCGAAGCGTTCAAGAACGGCAAAAGCGTCGTTACCGCAAACAAGATGTTGCTGGCGAAACACGGACCGGAGCTTGCGCGCGGCGCTGCGGCCGGTGAAGTCGGGTTGAAGTTTGAGGCGAGCGTTGCGGGCGGCATCCCGATAATAAAGTCGCTGAGCGAGGCGCTGGTGGCGAACCGATTCGACTTCATTTTTGGGATACTAAACGGGACGGCAAACTACATTCTCACGCAGATGGCCGAAAACGGGAAGGATTTCAGTGAGGCTCTCGAGGACGCCCAGGCAAAGGGCTTCGCGGAGGCCGATCCCACTTTGGACATCGAAGGTCACGACGCGGCACACAAGACGCTGATTATCGCGTCCCTGGCGTATGCGACGGAGATCGACTTCTCCGACGTGTACGTCGAAGGTATCACCCGCATCTCGGACTTGGACGTTCAGTATGCCGACGATCTCGGGCACGTCATCAAGCTTCTCGGCATCATAAAGGACGACCGCGACACGGGGGAACTCGAGGTGCGAGTGCATCCGACGCTCATCCCAAAGAACTATCTGCTCGCGTCGGTCAAGAACGAGTTCAACGCGATCTACGTACGGGGCGACGTTACCGGAACGACGATGTACTACGGCAAAGGCGCGGGAAGATTCCCGACGGCGAGCGCGGTGGTCAGCGACATTGTTGACCTTGCCAAAGACATCCGGTTCGGTTCGGTAAACCGCGTGCCGCCGTTCGTATTCGGCGACAGACGGCGTATCCGGGACATCATGGACATCGAGTGCCGCTACTACCTGCGTCTCACGGCACTGGACAGGCCCGGGGTTTTGGGACAGATCAGCACCATACTGGGCGAACACCACGTGAGCATCGATTCCGTCATACAGAAACCTGTGCCCAAGGGCAAGGATGTTGCCGCAATGGTTATGATGACGCATCGCAGCCGCGAACGGGGTCTGCGTGCCGCCATCTCGACGATCAACGCTCTTGACTGCGTCACCGGCGAAGCGATGGTGATCAGGGTCGAGTGAAGGGGGCACCCGTAACCTCATGGAGTCTGCAAGAACCGGCCCAGCACGTTCCGCCACGGTTCGGATCGGGCCTGCGGGCTGGTCTTATGACGACTGGAAGGGGATAGTCTATCCCCAACGGATGGCGCGCGGCACTGACAGGCTCACCTATATCGCGTCGCTCTTCAACACGGTCGAAGTGAATTCCACGTTCTACCGTCCTCCGCGCAAAGAGTACAGCGCCGGCTGGTTGCGCAAGGTCGAGGGCCGCCCTGACTTCAAGTTCACTCTCAAGCTGTGGCAGCGGTTCACGCACGAACGCGACACATGGCCGAGCGACAATGAACGCGAAACGTTCACTGAAGGCATCGCGCCCATCTTCGAGACCGGCAAGCTTGGGGCGATACTCGTACAGTTTCCGTGGTCGTTCCGGAACGTGCCAGAGAACCGGTCGTGGCTGGACCGGATATTCGACGCGTTCGAGAAATACCCGCTGGCGCTGGAGATTCGTCACGCGTCGTGGAACGTGCCCGAAGTCTACGAGCATCTGCACGAACGGCGCGTCGCGTTCTGCAACATAGACCAGCCCGTGTTCCGGGACTCGCTCAAGCCGACTGCGCGCGTAACGGCCCGCGTCGGGTACGTCCGGTTGCACGGCCAGAACGCGGGCGATTGGTTCCGGGAGAACGCGGGCCGCGACCAGCGGTACAACTATCTTTACTCGGCAGACGAGCTCGAGCCGTGGATCGAGAAGATCGACCGCATGAGCGAGACAGCGGACGAGATATATGTCATCACAAACAACCACTACCGGGGGCAGGCGGTAGTGAACGCGCTCGAGATGAACAACAAGATCACGGGAACACTGCCGGATATCCCGGCGCAGTTGCTCGAAACGTACCCACGGTTGCGCAAGATAGCCGGCCGCCCGAGCGGAGGCCAGTTGACACTTGTCTGAACACGCAGCGGCCGGGCACCGTGTTGTGGGGCAGGAAAGGAGCATGTGACTCATTATGGAACGACGCGGTTCGCTCTACGATTATAGGTACAGCGGGCAAGACCGAGATTGCAAGGCCCGGTTGTGGCAGGTGCTGATCGCCGATTTTCTTCAGAGATTTGTCCAGCCCTCGGACACGGTACTCGATCTTGGCGCGGGCGATTGCGAGTTTATCAACAACGTGGGTTGCGGACGGAAGATAGCCGTGGACACGCGCGAGGACCTGACCGAGGCTGCGGCGGACGGTGTCGAATGCCTGACGGGCGGCACTGACGACTTGAGCAAGCTCGAACCCGATTCGGTCAACGTGGTGTTCGCCAGCAACTTCTTCGAGCACCTTGGCTCGCGGGACGAGCTGCTTGCCACATTGCACGAAGCGCGGCGCGTTCTGGTTCCTGCGGGGAAGCTGCTCATTATCCAACCGAACTACCGGTACGCATACAAGGTGTATTTCGACTTCTTCGATCACCACCTCCCGCTCAGCCACGGGAGCATGGCCGAGGCGCTCGCCATTGCAGGGTTCGAGATAGAGGAACTACGGCCAAGGTTCATGCCGTTCACCGTCAAGACCGCGTACCCGAAACACCCGCTGCTTGTCAGAGTATACTTGAAACTTGGCTTCCTGCAAAAGCTTTTCGGCAAGCAGATGTTCGTAGCAGCGGTCAAAAAAGAAGGATAGCCCGAAGCCTGTCGGCAAGACCGATCCGGTCAGACCTTATTTGCCGGCTTTGCCGGGATCCCAGATAGTCGCGGCGATGTAGCGGTCGCCGTTCGGGTGGTCGTTGAAGTAGTAGACGGTGACGACCTTCCCGTCGGTCCTCTGGACGGTGCGAGGATATCCCAGATCGCGGCAGCCGCCGTCGTCGCGCAGCACGATCTTGTTGCCCCAGATTCTACCGCCGTCGCTGCTGATCCGTGCCAGCATGCTGTACGGTTCGGCACGATAGCCGTAAGTGATACAGAGCCGGCCGTCCTGAAGCAAGATCATGCTCGGCGGGTTCCCTTCGCCGGTGTCCGGAGCGGGCGTGCTGAGGAGGCTCCACGTCTTCCCGTTGTCGTCGGAGGCGTAGGCTTCAATCCAGCGTTTTCGTCTTTCTCGGCGCCGGACGGCGGTGACGATACGCGTTTCCGAAAGCCGGACAGTCGACGGCATGATCGAGAACCCTTTGCTCTCGGGTCCGATGAACGACACGAGGTCCCACGTCTTGCCGCCGTCGGTCGTGCGGACGCAGAGCGGCCTGCCTTCGCGGCCGTTCGATTTCGCCGCCGTCAGGAACAGCATGCAGTCCCGGGGACCGTTAACGAGGTAGTCCGTCCTGGCAGCGATCCCTTTCTGGCCGAAAAGCGGCAGTCTGAACGGCCCGTTCCATCTCTTGCCGCGATCGGTGGAGTAATAGAACCGCGAAGGGCCCGCGTCGACATTCGTCATACGGATCGTCATGGCAAAACCGGGGTGGGTGAAATCGATGCCTCCGGGACAGGCGACAGGCTTCCCCTCGGCCAAGCCGGGCAGAGACGTCCCGTGGAGCGCGTCGCCTTTGGGCAGGAGAAATCCCCTGTCGGCAGGGTTCTCTATGCTCCAGGTCTCGCCGCCGTCCAAGCTTCGCGCCAGCAGGTGTTCTTCAGGCCTGTCGTGGTCGATGGCATGTCGGGTCGGCCCCTGATCCTTGTAGTACCCGGCGCTGAAGCCGACGAGGATCTCGTCACCCCAGGACCATATACCGTGATTCGCGGGCCAGCCACCGAAACGGCCCGGCAGGTTGTACACAATCACATGCTTCATATCAGCAGGCATTTCCGCAGCACCCGCGCCGGTGGAGGCTGTCACTGCTATGAGGAACACACACATGCCAACCGTCATAATACCCCCTTACTGCGATTCGTACCCGCTCGGGTGCGCTCGCATCCAGTTCCAGGCCGAGCTGATTACCGCGTCGAGATCGGTTGTCCGATGCTCCCACCCTAGTTGCGACCGCGCTTTCTCGGACGAGGCAACCAGCGATGCCGGGTCGCCCTGTCTCGGCGGCCCGAACTCGATCGGGATGTCATTTCCGGTCACCACTCGTGCCGCTTCCACCACCTCGAGATTCGAGAACCCGTTGCCGTTGCCGAGGTTGAAGATCCCCGTCTGACCCTCTGCGCGCAGGAAATCCAATGCGAGCAGATGGGCTGAAGCAATGTCTTTGACGTGGACGTAATCCCTCACGCAGGTGCCGTCCTTCGTGTCGAACTCCGAGCCAAATATCTCGATCTTGTCACGCTTCCCGGCGGCCACCTCGAGCAACCGCGGTATGAGATGCGTCTCGGGACGATGATCCTCGCCGTGCTCCTGCGTTGCGCCTGCCGCGTTGAAGTATCTAAGCGAGACGTAACGCGTCCCGTACGCGACGTAATACGAGTCGAGAATCTTCTCGAACGCAAGCTTTGACCACCCGTAAGGATTGTCCGGGTTGGTCGGATGTTGCTCGGTGATCGGCACCTGTTCGGGGGTACCGTAGACCGCTGCGGTCGAGGAGAAAACGATAGAGTACACACCTGCTGATACCATTGCATCGAGCAGCGTCAAACCGTTCGCGACGTTGTTCCGAAAGTACTTCGCCGGCTGCTCGACAGACTCGGCAACCTCGGCGTATGCAGCCAGATGCACCACACAGTCGACGCGGTGCGCGACTAGTACCTTTTCAATCGCCGCGCGGTCGGCGAGATCGGATTGCAGAAATGTCACACGCTCATCCACGGCGGCACGATGTCCGTTCTCGAGGTTGTCGAGAACCACTATCTGTTCCCCACGGTCGGCGAGCGTCTCGACTACGACGCTCCCAATGTATCCTGCGCCACCGGTCACGAGAACAGCCATCTACGCTTCCTCTTCGTTGGTCGTATGAGGGACGCTCTCTGCCGCGCCGGCGTCACCGCGTCCGCAGGCTGCGCCCGTAACAAGCGAGTCAATCTTCTCGGCGAGCAAGTCCAGGTAAACCGGTTTCGCGAGGCAATCGTCAACACCGCGATCTCTGGCATCCGCGCGCTGGGCGTCGTCCAAGATATTGCCGGTAACCAGAAGCATACCCACATTTCCCGGTCCCAGCGCAGACCTGATCTCGGACGCCAGGTCCAGCCCCGAAACGTTGGGCATCCTCAGGTCCAGGATGACGACCTCGGGCTTCTCCCGCACGGCCACGGACACGGCGCGCGCAGGATCGGTCACTACCAGACACTCATGGTCCAACGCTTCGAGGAACATACAGTACGTCTCGGCAAGGTCGACCTCATCGTCAACTATCAGGACTCTCGCCATACACTTTCTCCTACCGCCACATGTGGTCTGAGCGGCCTGCTCCGAAAACCTCAGGGCAAGAAGACCGCGGCCGCCACAACCGTTGTGAACGCATTGCCTTTTATTACCGCTGACTGAGTGATCTCCCGCGTCCGGACTATCTTGCCGCTGATACGGAAGAACTCCTTTCGCTCGTCCCAGCCTGCGTCGACGTCGAACGGAATGCCGAGGGTTGATGCAAGCATCGCCGCGGCCAAATCCTCGGCATAATCGCCGGCCACGCGCTCGGTCTGGCCGTATGCGTGATGCTCGCTTAGATACCCGTACAGCTTTCTGTCGGCAGGTATCGCGCACCCGATTGACGCCGCAATAAGCCGTCGGGGCTCGTTGCTGCTCAGGCGCGCCATAACACAAAAGGTTATCTGACCGGGACTCAACTGTTTCAAGCCTGCCCGCTTGCTGACTATCTTGCACCCGGGGGGAAGGATGCTCGAGACCTTTGCCAGGTTGAATTTCTCGATCTCGGCATCGCGCAACGCCAGCTCAAACGACCGAAGCTCTTCTTTGTGGACACCTACTCCTTTGGTGAAAAACACTTTTGTCGGTGTAAACAACTTCTGCCTATCTCCTTCTGTCCTATCAAAACGGCCAACGATGGCCGCGCAATTCAACTGTCCGGTGTGACGAAGAAGCCTATCATCTTGTAGACAAGCTTCGCCGCCGTGAAGTTCGGAGCGACAAGCCCTGGGATAGGTGCCAACTCCACCACGTCAAACCCTACGATGTTCCTGCTCTCAGCGACGGATCTCAAGAACTGGAGAATGTTGTACCAGTCCAGACCCCCGGGTTCGGGCGTACCCGTAGCCGGCATGATACCCGGGTCGAGCACATCGAGGTCCAGAGAGACGTATACATTCTCGCTCAACTCCGAAACAGTCTCGTCCATAGCCGCAGGCGAGGAAAGATCCTTTGCGTAATGGACTGTCACTCCGTTGTTGTGTATGAACTCGGCTTCCTCTGCCGATAGGCTTCTCACGCCGGCGTGTACGACCGGACACAGCTCGGCCAGACGCCTTCCGACGCACGCATGGTTGAACCGGTTCCCCTGGAAACTGTCGCGCAGGTCGGTATGGGCGTCAAGCTTCAGGACTGAAACGTCATCGGCCGCGCTCGATACAGCACGGACAGCGCCGATCGTAAGCGAGTGTTCCCCGCCCAGTATAACCGGGAACTTGCGGCGGCTGAGGCAATCGGCCACGACACGTTCAACACAGCCGATTGTCCCTTCCGCGTCGTCAACAACCTTGAGCTCGGGCAATGTGTGGATGCCCACGTCAGATACGCTACGGTCGAGTTCTTCGTCGTACAGCTCGAGGTACCGGGAGGCGGAAATTATGGCCTCGGGCCCCAACCGTGACCCGGCACGGTACGTTGTCGTGCCGTCGTACGGAACCGAGACGATCTCGACCCTGCTCGTCTCCGGATCCGAGAGCCGGGGGGGTAGAGCGCCGAAGTTGAAGGGCGCTTCGAACAACGATGTATCTTTCTGGGTCACGGTCACGGGCTCTTGAAATCGTAGTCCAACGGCTTGCGCGCCGCCATGATATCCTTGCCTCGCTGAGCCACCGCAGTAACCAGCATCGGCAACCCGATGGTTGCATCGCAGAACACCATCACGTGATGCGATTCGAGCGATATCTTCCCCCAGGACTGAGCTTCCGCGAACGTACACCCGCTCAGCCCGCCCCAGTGCGGCGAATCGGTTGTTATCTGGATGGCGTACTTATGCCCCATCCCGGGGTGCCCGATCACCGCGTTCACCACCTCGGTCTGCTGAATGAAGTTTTTCGGGGTGCCGCCGCCGATGTATATGACGCCCGTTGCGTCCATTGAATCCACAACGGCGGTCAGCTCGTTGATATCGTCAATAACGTCGATCTGCACGTCGTTGCCGTGTTCGGCACGCCCCACGGCCAACGCTATTCCCACGGAAGAATCGCTCACCGCAGGACAGTATACGGGCACGCCCGCCTCGTAGGCGGCGACGACTATCCCATCCGCCGCTTTGCGTTTGTGGAGGTCTTCGCCGAGCAGATGCATGAGCCGGCGCGTGTTAATCTTCGCGTCCTTGTCGAGACCGGCAACGACCTTGCCAATATACTCGTCGGTATCGACAAACTCCTTCTCGGGAGCAAAGACGTCGTATATTCTATCGATACCTTCCTCGAAGAGAGCGCTGTCGTCGGCCATGTGCGATCCCTTGTAATGGTACTTACCCAGCGTCTCGTGAATATCGTGGAAGAGATTCGCTCCGGTCGAAACGATGCAGTCTATCAAGCGGTTCCTTATCAAATAGACTACGAGCTTCCTCATGCCGGCAGGCACCATTGCGCCTGCAAGCCCGAGAAGAATGTAGGTTTCCTCCTGCAACATCTCGAGCCAGATTTCGACGGCACGACCCAGGTTGCGTCCCTGGAACGCAGAGTCGCTCATCTGCTCGAGCAGCTCGGACACGTTGCCCTCGGACGACACTTCGACCGGCACAACGGGCTTCTTTAGATGCTTTGAAGTCATCTCTCCACCGTCTGACACTGGCACACGCCCTCCCACAGAAACCTGCGACACGCTGAACCTGAATAGTACAATCCGGGGGCTGGAATGTCAACCGTTGCTCGCGGCCCGTGCGGCGAGCTTAATGGCCGCTATCATGCTCGACGGGTTTGCGATGTTGCTCCCGGCGATATCGAACGCTGTCCCGTGGGCGGGCGACGTGCGAACGATAGGCAGCCCAAGCGTCATGTTGACCGCGCTCTCGAAGGATGCCGACTTCACCGCGATGTGTCCCTGGTCGTGGTACATTGCGATAGCCGCGTCAAAATCGCCCGCGAACAATCGCTGGAACACCGTGTCGGGCGGGAATGGCCCGCTCGCGTTGATGCCTTTCGAAACGCTCTTCTCGACCGCCGGCGCGATCTCCTTCTTCTCCTCGTCCCCAAAGATGCCGCCTTCCCCCGCGTGAGGGTTGAGCGCGGCAACCACGATACGTGGCACCGCGATACCGAGCCGTCTCAGACCGAGATCGGTCAGCTCGATGGTTTTGGCGATACGGTCCTCGCTGATCGCCTCGAGGGCATCGCGCAACGACAGGTGGGTAGTGACATGAACAACGTGAGCGTTGCCGGCAACGAGCATCATCCGGTAGTCTTCGGTCCCCGTCAGTTCGGCGAGCAGCTCGGTGTGCCCCGCGTACTCGTATCCCGCCATGTGTATCGCGGCCTTGTTGATCGGCGCGGTCACCAGCGCGTCCGCGTCACCCCGCATGACGGTCTCGGCCGCATGCACGATACACTTCACGGCGAGCGCACCCGCTTCCGGCGTCGCCTGACCGAGTTTCCTTTCGGGCACTGGACAGTTCTCCGGGAGAACACACGGTATCTCATCGCTACGTTCCGGCTCACCCGACTGTTCGACGATCCTGAACGGGGCGGAAAGCGACTCGGCAACGTCGCGAAAGACTCGATGCGGCCCGGCGAAGACAGGCGCTATGCTCGAGAACACGCCGGGATCCATCAGCGCCTTCACAGCCACTTCCGGCCCGACACCGTTTACATCGCCGGCACTTATGATAATTCGAGGTTTGCCCATAACCGTATCACCGGAACAATCCTATCAGACACCGTTCCACGCTGTCAAAACCGCACGGGCGTCCCGTCTGTGATGGATAAGGGGTGGTGGCTCGCGCTCGATGCCTAGATAGCTGAGCCAAACCTGTAGGTGTCTGGAGCCAGAAGACATGGTGGGAGACGTTTCCCGGCCAAGGCCTCACGCGAGCCAAACCCGCTCCTGATGGCAGTCTTCGCTGTGTGTAGCCACTGAGCCTAGACAGGACGGAAGACGTGGCTGGTGCCACAGTTCGCAGCAGCTTCCCTTGAAAGCAGGAACTAGATCCTGTACAATTGTGTGCGATTACTGAAGGCCAGCGTTGTGACACGCAGATGTTAAGTGCCGTGTCTGGTCCTGAAGCAGAGCGGCTTAAGCCCCGGATTCGTGCATGAGGAACCTACATGCTGGACTACAAAGCGACCCTATCTGAGATCCAAGAACTCTATCTCAAAGACACCATTCCTTGGGTGATTGGCTTTTCCGGGGGAAAAGACAGCACTACGGTCTTGCAGATGGTATTCTACGCACTCCTCGGCTTACCCAAACGGAAGATATCCAAAGAAATCCATGTGCTCTGCAACGACACACTTGTTGAAAACCCTGCGATCCTGAAGTTTGTTGATCAACAGTTGCGTAGAATCAAGGCAGAGGGAAAGAGCAGACTGTTCAAACACAATCCCGAGCTGTTCAAGGTTGTGAAAGTGAAACCCAAACTTGAGGAAACCTTTTGGGTGAGCCTCATCGCTAAGGGCTACCCGTCACCCAATCGCTGGTTTCGCTGGTGTACCGAACGTATGAAGATCAACCCCACAAGCAATTACATTTTCAAGACTGTCAACCAGAATGGCCAGGCAATCATCGTTCTCGGAAGTCGAAAAGCGGAATCTGCGAACCGCTCCGCATCAATGAAGAACCATGAGACAAAGGGACGCCTGCGGAAGCATAGTGTGCTCAACGCCTTTGTCTATACTCCCATTGAGGACATGTCCAATAACGAAGTATGGGCCTACCTTCTACAGGCTCCAAACCCCTGGGGTTCCAACAATAGGCACTTGCTGTCCCTGTACCGCAATGCCTCTAGCGGAGGCGAATGCCCCTTCGCCATCGAGACGGGGACGCAAAGTTGCGGAAAGTCACGCTTCGGATGTTGGGTGTGCACAGTTGTCGATAGAGACAAATCCATGGAGAACCTGATCAATAACGGGCAGAAATGGATGAGGGGACTGCTGGACTTCCGAAATTTCCTTTATGATATTCGCCAACAAACAAGTCAGTATGTTCCAAAAGATCTCAATGGACTTGCCAAATTCGGCCCATTTCTGCTCAAAACACGGAGGGAAATCCTGCAGAGGCTGTTGGACATGCAGGAAAGTGTGCCCGCCAAACTGATAACCAGGGACGAACTAGAGTATATTAATGAGTTTCTTAAGCAGGAGTCGCAAGGCCAAGTAGAAAGAGGATTCCGTAAGTTTGTGTTTGAGTTGCCTAATGGTAAGCGCGTTGCTGCGATATCGGATTTCAACATACTCCTCACACCGCGAAAGCGGCTTGGACCAATGCATCTGAAACAGGCAAGACTCCTCGCGACCCGAACCGCTTCCTCAAAGTACTCTCGGTCAACGCGCGTAATGTACTATCCGGTATCTAAATGAACGTGCTAAAGACAGCCGATCAGGGCACAATTCGCGTTGCCGACATTACTATTGCTCAATTGAGCCGGGGACTTTACCGAAGCACTGCAACTGCCTTCAAGGAACTTGTAAGCAACGCCTACGATGCTGATGCCGAAGTAGTGCGAATCGACACGAACTATCCGGAGTTTGATTTTATCTCATGTGTTGATGATGGGACAGGAATGCCGCTGGAGGAGTTCCTCAGGCATTTCAACGAAATGGGGATAGGAGCCTGTACCAAGAGGAAACAGCAAAAAGACAAAACAGAGGTTTACAACCGTCCCATCATTGGCAGACTGGGCATCGGAATGCTCGCCATTGGGCAGCTATGCCACAGCTTCGAAATCGAATCACACTACACCGACCCAGCAGACGGAAAGGCGAAAGCATATCACGCGGAGATCGTTCTTGCAGATCTGTCGATTCCTGACAAAGAGAAGGTCATACGCAACAATGACGCGGACACAAAAGAGATCCCGGCCGGTACCTGGGAATATGACATCATTCCCTACGATGAGACGAGAAAGGGATTCCGGGTTTACTCCTGGGATGTGCGTTCCACATTTCGTGGCGAAATGAAGGACAGTGTCGATGAGAAACAGCGTGGCAAGATATCCTTCAGCCTGTCACATTTGCATTCAACATTTTATGACAGCTCGACTAGGTCGGTGCGGGCTCACAAAGCGTATCTAGAGACAATCTGGGAATTGGCTATCCTGTGCCCGCTGCCCTACTACGGCAAGACAGAAAACTATCCCGTTGACATGGGCGGTTTTTCACATAGCGATAAACGATCTAAGGAGTTTAAGGAGTTTCGGGCAGCTGCTAGACTCATACGAGATCGTCAACAACGATTCCTAAACGATAACTTCCGCGTTGTTTTCGATGGCATCGAACTCCGGCGTCATATACAACTGCCTACAGAAGGCGGGACACTACCGAGACTGTATTTCGTCGCATTCGATGACACTTGTTTCGATTCTCGTTTGACCTTCTATGGCTACTTGTTCGCGCAGGTTTCGACGGGCATCAAACCACTCGAGCTAAACGGCGTGCAAATCCGCTTACGAGGAGTCGGCATCGGAGGCTACGACAGCACATTCTTGAGATACCACAAGGCGATTGCAACGATACGCAGTAAGTGGGTGTCAGGAGAGATCTTCGTTGATGAAGGACTTGAATCAGCACTGAACATCGACCGCGATAGTTTTAACGAACACGACGAACACTTCAAGAGGTTGCAGTCGGTGCTTCACGACAAGCTGGATCATGTGTTTGACGAGATAAACGCAATCGCTCGAGAACGCACAGACGCGCAGCGGGACAAGAAGGAGGAGAAACTCAAGAAGGACATCCAGAGAATTGTTGCTGAGCAGTCAAAAGGAAGATTCAGACTCCGCCGACGCGCTTTGGAGAGCGATGGCCCTATTGTTAGTGTTAACGAGGACAAGGGTGAAATTGTCCTCAACACAGCGGCCCGTCCGCTTAGAAAGAAGAATCCCGACAGAATCATTCGGGCCGTTATGCTTGCCTATCACGCGGCTAAACGGATCACGAAGGATGAGGAAGAACAGGACAGCAAATTCTATGAACTTGTCAAAGAAGTACTGGATGCACTCATGTGAAAACCCCTATTGACATTGACTACGATACCCACTACGCAAAGCATTGTGCTCGCTACTACGGGTGGCTGCCTGCAACCAAGACGTACCAGGAACAGATCGGTAGCGACACCCTCAAGTACTTCACGCTTTGTGCGAGGCAGGCCATTGATGTCTTTATGTTTGAACGCGAGGGCCTACTCAACAGAGACGCGAATGGAAAACTTGGCAACGTGGTCATTTGCGAGCAGGAACGCGAACACGCGTCCGAGATTTTCAACCTAGTCCGTCCTCCACTCGAGGAGGCAATACTCGTTGGACCACTTGAGCAGATATTGACGTTTCGCGACACGCCAGCTACCAAAGGCCGCTCAGCTGATGAGTACGTCAAGGATCGGGAACTGCGTAGACTACTAAGACTAAAGGGGCTCTCTGAGCGAGCCAAAGCCTACTTTCCATTTCACATAATCAACTTCGATCCATACGGCAACCTTCTGAGTCCAGACCAGGAAGACAACCCGCTGTATCAAGCTCTGGAGAGGGTATTTGAACTCCAGAAAGGCGTCGATACGTTTCTGTTGTTTGTCACAACACCAATTTTCCATGTTCATAGCGACACCGAAGCCCGCTTGAAACGGGATCTTGAATCTAATGCTTCGTCACACGAGGATATACGGAACGCTCTAGTGTCATCATTCGGCACGGCTGAATATGATTCGATTGACAGGAAGACCAGGGTAGCTATCGGATTCGCCAAGTCCTTGGTGATGTCAGCTGCCAAGAAAAGCGGATGGCATCACAAACACCATGGCGTTTTCGTCTATGAGAGAGGCGGCGGAGGGAAAATGGTGAGTTCAGTAGTCCAATTCTCCAAGGAACTTGGTTCGTCCAATCAAACTTCATATGTGGATGATGTCATTCGAGTAATCAAGAACAAGCCAAAGTACTACTCGCGGCAGACGTCTGAGAAAGACACCGTGGTAAGAAAGCACTTGAACAAAGTAACCCAATACCGTGAAAAGACTCGGCTCGAGTATTTGCAGCAATCTTGAGCTATCGCCACTTCGCTCTAACCCCTCGGTAGGCGCATCTTCTTTCGCTCCTGCCTATCAGTACACCATTATGGTATGTTCGATCTCAAATCCATAGTACACGGCTAATGTATGTGTGTCACGCGGAAACCAGTGTGCTATAATAGCGTTCTTTACGGGATCGCATGCTGGTGAGAAAGGGAAGGGCTGGATGCGCAGGTTTAACAACATTTCAGCGGCGCTCCTCCTTCTCGTCTTGTTGATCGTGCCCAAGGTGCAGAACTACGTCAGGGTTCGAGGGGAAGAAACGACCTGGGGAACCGGGCAGGCCACACACGAGATCGAGGTCTTCACGGGTTTCTATACACCCGGCTTCGTTCCCCATGGCATCGGTGATCCGCTCGAGATGTTTCGGGTTGTTGGAAAGGAGTATGAAGCCCTTCACCCCGACACGCGCATAGTCTTCCGGAAACAACCTGCGGTGGCCGGAACCGTCGAGGGCGAGTGGGTCCGTACACAGCTCGTAGGGGGGGTCGCACCCGAGATAGTGTCCATCAACACGGAGTCCGTCTGGCCGGACGTCGACAAGGGATGGTGGCTGAGTCTCGAACCGTATATGGCCGAGCCGAACCCCTACGTTCCGGGGTCCAAGACATGGTGGGAGACCTTCGCCAACCAGGCGCTTACCCGCGCGAAGCGCGGTCCCGACGGCAACCTCTACAGCATCTCGTTCGACCTCGTTGAGACGGCGCTTTACTACAACAAAGATATCTTCAGGGAAGTCGGTGTCACGATCCCCGAGACCTGGGCCGAGTTCATCGAGATGCAGAAGACACTGAAAGCCGCTGGGTACATTCCGCTCTGTATGGCCGACGCCAACGCTTCCGACTGGGCCCAGGACATCGTCTTCGACCAACTCTACTACCCGATACTTAAGGAGCTGGACATCGAACGCGGTCCAGAGGAGGAGGAGGAATACCTGCGCGGATACCTGTTTCCGAAAGAGCTCTGCTACAACATCAAGCGGGGCTACTTCAGCCCGGAGGACGAGCGGTACCGCGAGATGTGGCGGTTGCTCAAGGAGTGGCGTCAATACTGGAACCTCGACCTCGTCAACACCGACCGCATCCGGCTCTTCGTCACAGGCAGAGCGGCAATGCTCTGGGACGGAAGTTATTTCATCAGGAGAATGCGCAACGACCCGTACGTCGATTTCGAGTGGGGCGTGTTTTACCTCCCGCCGATGACCGAGGAGACGTCGCCGTTCGCGACCGGTGTCGAAGCGGCGGTTATAGGCGGGGCGGGGCTGCAGCTCTCGGTCACCAAACGCGCGATTGACGACGGCGACCTCGATCAGACGATCGACTTCCTGAGGTTCATCACGGCTCCTCACAACTGCGAACGGATTGTCAACGAGGCCGGAATGTTTATCCCGAACGTCAAGGGCGCGAAGATGGCGCCTCACCTCAAACCATTTGCGGAGATCATCAAGCGGCGCTATTGCACGGTCAAGTGGATGTTCTCGTTCGGTCCAGAGTTTAACGACTACATGCGGCGCACGTTTGCGCTCTATCTCGGCGGCGGAATCGAGCTCGACAGTTTCATGAGACTGCACCACGAACATCTGCAGGAGAGTGCGGACTACCTCATCGGGAAGGAGGGCTGGGATTTCACCGAGTTCGACAAGGCTGCAGGCCAATGAGTCCCACCAGTGGAAGAGCGTCAGAACGTCTTGGCCTCGCGGAACGCATGTGGAAGAACCGCCTCCTGTATCTCTGCCTTGTGCCCACCTTCACCCTCTTGCTCATATTCAATTATTACCCCGCGCTCTCGGCGTTTCAAAAGGCGTTCTACCGGTATGACGTGGGTACGAAGGCGGAATTCATCGGACTTTCTCACCTCCTGCGTCTCGTGAGAGATCCGGTCATCTGGAAAAGTGCGGGCAACCTCTTGAAACTGGGCCTCTTCGGGCTGGCTGCGGGACTCATCCCGCCCCTTATCGCTGCGGAACTGATCTTCCATCTGCGCAGCGAGCGATGGCGCTACTATTCCAGAGTGATCTTTGTCATTCCGATGGTGGTTCCCGGCGTGGCGATATCGCTGATCTGGCGGTTCATGTATGGAGACGCGGGACCTGTATCGGCTTTTCTCGAACTTATCGGGGCAGAGTCACTAATCCGGGGCTGGCTGAGCGACCCGCACACGGTGTTGTACGCCATCATGTTCGTGGGGTTTCCTTTCATCACCGGTCTGAACCTGCTGATCTACTACTCGGGTCTGGCCAACATTCCGGACTCGATACTCGACGCAGCCAAGATCGACGGGGCCGGCATTCTTTCCACAATTTTCCGCGTTCACCTACCGTTCCTGATGAGCCCTGCGCGCATCCTGTCGATCATGACCGTAATCGCGGTCGTTCAGGGGTTCGAACGCATATTGATCATAACGGGCGCGGGGGAGGGAACCGGCGGCGGGCCGGGGTACGCATCGATGGTGCCCGGACTTTACATGTACTATCAGGCGTTCTCGTTCAAACGAATGGGGTATGCCTGTGCGATAGGGCTTGCGATGTTTGTCGTCCTGCTCGTTATTACGATGCTCCAGATGAAGTACATGCGGTCCGAAACGGAGTATGTCCCCGAGTGATATGAGCGCACAACCTTCAACCATGCGGCTGCGTTTCTTCTTTCATCGCAGCATGTTGGCCGTTCTCGCGATACTGACGTTCTTTCCGTTCGTATTCCTTTTCATCACGTCATTCAAGAGCTTACCGCAGTTCTACCGGCACTTTTGGATTCCCGCGTTTCCCCTGCACCTCAAAAACTACGTTGACGCGTGGGACGAAATCGCCAACTACCTCTCGAACAGCATCATGGTGAGCGGTGCGACCCTGGTTGCTGTGCTGGCGCTCGCGTCGGTCGCGGGCTTCATCTTCGCGAGGTACTCGTTTCCCGGACGGAAGCTCCTGTTCGGCGCGGTGGTCTGCCTGCTGTTGGTCCCGGGATCGCTCACGCTCGTGCCGACATTCATGCTGATGAAGGATCTCGATTGGCTCAACACGTACCGCGTGCTTATCGTCCCCTTCGTATCGGGAGGACAGGTAGTGGCAATCTTCCTGATGCGCAACTACTTCGCGTCGATCCCGGAGGACCTGTTCGAGTCCGCCCGAATCGATGGCGCGTCCGGCTGGCGGCTCTTTCTCCACCTCGGGCTACCGCTCGCCAAACCGATGCTCGGCGTCGTTTGCATCGTCAACCTGCTCGGCACCTGGAACAACTTCATCTGGCCGTTTGTGACAGTGACAGACTCGAACAAGAGCGTCGTGACCAACGGCCTGATGATCTTTAACAGCCAGTACGTGGGGCGGCTCGGCCCGATGTTTGCCGGCTATATCATCGCCTCGCTCCCGCTCGTGATTCTCTTCCTGATGATGACGCGCACGTTCATGCGCGGCATCACCAGCGGTGCGATCAAGGTGTGATGAGACTGGGTCTGCCGGCCGGAAAGGTCAGTCTTTGGCCATCTCGTCGAGCCGTTTCTTGAGGCTCAAGTTCTCGCGTTGCACCTTGTAGATCTCTTTGCGGAGCGAGACGATCTGTGTGCCGATAAACCCGAGGATGAGAATCTGCATGCCCGTGACGATCAGCAGCACCATCAGCGTCATCAACGGCCGTTCGGGGTTCAGTTGCGCCCGACGCCAGAGGTAGATGAAGTAGACGCCGAGAGCCAGTCCCGCCATCCCGAAGAGTATCCCGATGGCGCCGAAGAGCATCATCGGTCGTTCGGACAGCGAGAAAAGCAGGTGGGAGGCCGATGTCGCCCGGAACCTGAACTTCGATCTCCCGTGCCGCCGGAAGGTGAGCGTGGCGGGTAGTTCGCAGACGTTGAACCCGTTCGCCAACGCTTTCGAGAGTATCTCGAGATGTATCTCTTTCCCGTCGGACTCGAGTTCGAGCGACTCGATAACGTGGCGCCTGTACCCGCGCAATATGCCTGTTACCGTCTTGACGTGCCCGCCGAGCGCGCGACCCACCACAACGTTGCCCAACTTGCTGACGAGGAGCCTGAATGGAGGCACGCTTTCGGTCCGGCCACCCCGGCAATACGGGCTCCCGACGACGACGTCAACGCCGGGCTCGGCCTCCAGCTTCCGGTAAAGCAACGCGATGTGTTCCGCCGAGTACGTGAGATCGGCGTCTAGCGTTACGATTATCTCGCCCCGGGCGGTCGCGAAACCCGTTCGCAACGCTTTTCCCCTGCCGAAATTGCGCTGGTGCGACTCGATGCGGAGGATTTCATGCTCTTTCGCCAGCTCGGCAAGCCGTTCGAGAGTCGAGTCGGTGCTGCCGTCGTCAACGCACACTATCTCGGCTCGCACGCCCAGGCCGTCCACCACACGCGATATCTCGGTGACGGTGGCCACGACGTTCTCGGCCTCGTTGTACATCGGTACGACGACGCTGAGTTCTACTCGATTTGAGTCAATCATACAGGCCGTCGGGCCTCCCCCCTCGAGGTGACGTTACACCGTTCATCCGGCCATTGGCCGCAGGACCATTATCTGCTCTTCCGGCCGCCGATCTTCACCGGACGACCAAGCTCGGCCGACTTCGCAACAGCTAGCACCAGTTCGAGCGTCTTCGCCCCTTCGGTTATCGGCACGCGCGGTTCCCGTTTCGTGCCTATGACAGAGAGCAGATCCTTCATCTCGGCGGCGTAGAAATCCTTCTCGGAAGCGATGGTAGTGGTCGTCGGCGTGTCGGTCTCAGTGTGATGAATCACCGCGTTGTTCGGGTCGGTAAACTCGACCGTGGCGTTCTTGGCAACCAGCCGCCAGTCCCCGGTCCACTTGCCCGGAATCGCCCCGTTGGTCGCACCCACCACTGCGACGGCGCCGTTCTTGAACCGTACGACCGTGCCGCTGACGTCCTCGACGGTGTAACTGGGGACGTTCCGGTGAAACACGTTGCCTGTTTCGCAGTACACGTGGTCGGGCTCCCCGAGCAGATGTCGGGTCATGTCAAAGACGTGTATGACCTGTTCGACAACCTGACCGCCGCTCCTGGTCTTGTCACGCCACCATTGCGAATGCAGGCTGTTGCAGAAGAACCGTGCGGTCATCAGGCCGGGCTTGCCGGCTGCGCGCGAGTCCAGAAGGTCCTTCGTTTTCTCGACCGCTGCCCCGAACCGGTACATAAACCCGACTTGGCACTTGACTTTTGCGCGCCGCACCGCGTTGACCATGCTGCGTGCACGTCGCGTAGTGAGAGCGATCGGCTTCTCGATGAATATATTAACACCCTTGCGGGCGGCGTATTCCAGCTCGCCGCTATGCGCGAACGGCGGTAACGATATGCAGACAACGTCGAGGGAACAGTCGTCTATCAGCTTGCGCCAGCTGGTGAATAGCTCCGCTCGCGACCCGAAACACGTGTGGTTTACGTGCTCGGCCCGTTCGCGTACGAGATCGCAGAGGCCGACGACGCGAACAGTATCGAGGTCGGCGAGCTTTCCCGCGTGACCGTGCCCGATGGCGCCGCACCCTATCATACCAACTCTCAACAGTCGCACAAATCACCCTCCTCAATCCGTCACAGAGCGGAATGTCTGTCGATACCGGTCAGGTTGTCGCGCCTGCTACGGCTTCATCAACCGGCCGGGCTTGAACGTCACGACACGGCGCGGCGGGATCGGCACACGTTCGCCCGTACGCGGATTGCGGCCCGTGCGTGCGCCGCGCATCTTCACCTGGAAGACACCGAAGTTGCGGAACTCCAGCCGCTCGCCGCGCACCAGAGCTTCCGAGATCTTATCGAACATGCACTGCACGGACTTGGCTACTATTCCCTGGGGCATACCTGTTTTGCGCGCCACCTGGTTTACAAGCTCGCGCTTGGTGAGTGTCGACGCCATCGTTTTCTCCCCATAATCCGTTCCGTTATGGACAGCTAACTCTTTTAGCGACACTATTATACCACATCTCGGCCCCGATGTGAAGGGGAATGATGGCCCGGCGCGCCGAAAACACGTCCCAAGGGAGAGATCACCCCGGACGGTGCCCCCGCTTCTTGAGGAAGTGGTCATGTCCGCCGGTGAACGGTACCTCTTTGCCGTGGGCATCCACAAGTTTGAGGCCGTGCGACGGCTCGGTTACGGTGCCGATATGCGTGAGGCGGAGCCTGTTGCCGAACCTCTTGGCCCACAGTTTTTCCAACTTGTGTGCGGAATCCTCCTCGCACGTAAAGATCAGGTCGTAATCCTCGCCGCCGGCGAGGACATAGTCGAGCTGGTTCTTTCCGACCTGGTCGCAATAGTCTCTCAATGTGTCGCATATCGGAAGACGGTCCGCCTCGATTCGCGCGCCGACACCGCTGAGTCGGCAGATGTGTCTCATGTCTTGCATCAGGCCGTCGCTGATATCTATCATCGCCCCCAGTGGACCGGTCTCGGCCAGAAAATGTGCCTCTCTTACTGCTGGAAGAGGTCGAAGATGTGCTTCGACGAGCGGCTTGAACCGTTCCGCCAGAGACGGGCGGGACGTGAGTATCTCGAGCCCGGCAGCGGACCGGCCGGGTTCTCCCGTAACGTAGACCATCTCGTCGGGCCGGGCAAGCGACCTCGTAGCGAGCGACCATATCGGTGCCTGGCCCAGCGTTACGGCGTCGATGTAGATCTTGTCTTTGGACCGCGATGTGTCGCCCCCAAGTATCTCGACTGAGTACCTTGAGGCCATGTCAATCATCCCGTCGTAGAGACCGTCAACCCATGCAACGTCACAGTCCTCGGGGATCGCGAGCGACACGAGCGCCCACCATGGAATCCCGCCCATGGCCGCTATGTCGCTGATGCCAGCGGCAACGCATCTCCAACCGACCTGTTGAGGGGTCGAAATCTTCCGGGTGAAATGGACGTCCTCGACGATCATGTCGGTGGTAACCAGCACGGAGTTGTCGGTCGGTACCATCACCGCCGCCGCGTCGTCGCCCATCCCGATGATGGACCGCTCCGACCTTGGCAGCTTCCTGGCGATGCGCTCGATAAGTCCGAACTCGCCGATGTCACGGACCCGCTTCACCCTTGATCCTCCTCGAGCAGCATGCGCCACGCCGCCGGCAACGCGTACACAACGTCGAGCGCGGTCATCCCTTGCGGAGTCAACGTTTCAGCCGCGATGTCTCCTGCCGAGCCGTGGACGTAGACGCCCAGCGTGGCAGCGGACCATGGGTCGAGTCTCTGTGCGAGCAGCCCGCCTATCAAGCCGGTGAGGACGTCGCCCGACCCGCCTGACGCGAGGCCGGAGTTGCCGGTGGTATTGACCGCGACATCGCCCGCGGGCGACGCCACGACGGTCCCGGCGCCTTTCAACACGACGGTGCAGCCCCATTCCTGTGCGTGGTTCAGGGCAACCTTCTCCCGGTTGGCCTGGATCTCGGATGTTGGCATGCCTGTCAACCTCGACATCTCTCCCGGATGCGGGGTAAGTACAGCCTCGGCCCGCAGTTCCGCAACAAGCTCGACATGTTGAGCAAGCGCGTTCAGCCCGTCGGCGTCAACCACCATCGGGACGGTGAGCGCCGGCAAGAGGGAGCGGACGGCCTCGGCGGTGTCGGGATGTGTCGACAACCCGGGCCCGACAGCGACCGCTGTCGCCCGTTCCTGGAACGCATTGATCGCCTCGACAGCGTCCGGCGAAATGCTCTGGGCGTCAGTCTCCGGCAGAGGCAGTGTCATCGCCTCGGTCGTTTTGACCTCCATCACCGCGTTCAGGCTGCGCGGAACGCCGAGTGTGACGAGGCCCACACCCGACCGCAGCGCGCCTTCGCACGTCAGATGCGCTGCGCCCGTAAACCCCACGGAGCCCGCCACAACAAGCAGATGACCGAGCTCGCCCTTATGCGCGTCGGGCTTGCGGGCGGGCACCATCGACGCCGCGTACTCTGCTGTTACCTGAACCACCGGCCTGTCTCCTTGGTACTCTTGCGGGATTCCGTCACGCCCGTTCGCCGAAAAGCCTGGTGCCAATGCGCACAATGTTGGCGCCTTCCTCGATGGCGATCTCGTAGGTGTTGCTCATCCCCATCGACAGGTACCGCATCTCGACGTGAGGAATCTGCGCATCCTTCAACCGTTTAAAGACTTCGCGGGTCAGACGGAAATAGGGTCTGGCCTCTTCGGGGTCGCCGAAACGGGGCCCCATCGTCATCACGCCCTGCACACGGATATGCTCCAGCCCGCTCACCCGTCGCACCAGCGCGTCAACCTCTGCCGGGCGTACCCCTGTCTTGCTCGATTCCTCTCCGCTGTTGATCTCGATAAGTACCGGCATCGTCCTGTCCGCGGCAGCGCAATGACGTTCCAGAGCGTCGGCAAGACGCCACGAGTCAAGCGTCTCGATAAGATCGAACAGCGCCACGGCCTTCTTCGCCTTGTTTCTCTGCAGATGGCCGATGAGATGCCACGACACGCCCTGTCCGACAACGGGAACCATCGATTCGGCTTCCTGGACATAGTTGTGCCCGACAGCCGTCACGCCGGCCTCGATGACCGAAACCACCTCCTCGGGCGTGCGCGTCTTCGCCGCCGCCACCAGGGTTACACCATCGGGCAGCGTGGCAAGTATCTGCCCGACTCGCTTCCCAATTGACTCCGTATTCATAGCTACCTCCTGGAAAAGGCTGCTTGAGCCCGGCCCGGTGCCGAACTCATCGTGTGCATACGGCCTCCGCCGCCACCTCTTGTGCGATCTGCGTCCACCGCTCGATTCGTTCGGGCTGACGGTTTACCGTATGGGTGTCCTTCATGACCATCTCGAGCACGCACCCTTCTGTCACGCGAACCGCTTCACGCAACTGGTTCCGCACGAGTTCTTCGTCAAGCGTTAGAGCCGCAAGAACCGACGGATTGGGTTTGTACGAGAAAACAAAGTTGTCTTCGAGCGATTCGGCGGATATCTCGAGGTCGGCCCAAGGTGAGATGGATATTCGACGGAGCCGGGGCAGCTTCTTCACGACTTCAAGCCGGGTGTCCAACGGTTCGCAGCAGCCGTAACAGTTCAGGCCGAACCTTTCGAGCATGGGCAACTGGTACTGGAGCGAGAACTCCTCGAACATCGCGGGCGAGACGGAGACGAACTCTTGCGCTTCGCCAAACCCCCACATGTCCTTGCACCGCACCGTGCCGGCGAAATCTTCCGCAGGCAGCTCATCACTGAATCCCAACCCTCCGGACCCCACGTAATCGCACCCGTTATTGAGGCATAGAAGACCGTTTGACTCGAGGAAATCGAGCCGATCCATCGTGGCATCGCGAAGGCGCGACATCATCTCGTGGACGCGGTCGGGCGAATCGTGAATGTCAAGCATCAGTTGCCCGAGCCCGCGCAACATTATCGCGGTGCCCGTGATCCCGAGGCTCCACCAGTGACCACCGCGGTTGCGAACTTCGAGAATGCCGTCGAAGAGCTCATGCGCGATATCGAGCCGCCTGCGTGTTTCTTCCTCGTCGACGGTCGTCTTCCGCCTCGAGAGCTTCGAGAGGTCACCCCAATCTTTGAGTGGCGCCTTCCACGTAAACGCGCCTCGGTTCTCGGGCACGATACGTTCTTCCTGGAGGCTCCATCCGTCCGGCTCGCACACGTGCGGCACGTCAAATGTTGCTTCCGTGACCTGGTCGTCGTGAATATGCTCCCAGCCGTAAATGCGTGCCAGCAATTGCCACTCCCACGCGCGCGCGAGCGGGTCCTCGGCAACGAGCACGCTCTCGGGAAGCAACTCCTCCCACGAACCTTCCGGAAAGCAGAGCACCATGATCTTCTCGGGCCGGAGCCCGTTATGCTTGTACCACAGGTTGCGCCGAACAGTCTGGACAGGGTCAGCGGCGATCTCGGCAACGCGCGACGCCAACCGCTGCAGTGTATCTTTCTCCGATGCGCTGAAGCTCATGAATTGCACTTCTCACATGTCCAATGGAAGTCTCTGTCTGTAATGATTATCTGCGAGCCGCGGACAGATTGTCAATGCCTGGCTACTATCCTTTCACGCCCGATGCTATGGCTGCCTCGAGGAACTGGCGCTGAGCCACAAAGTAGATGGCAACGGTAGGAATGATGATCAGCGTCGCAGCAGCCATGAGCAGCGGGTACTGGGTACCCTGTTCGGTACGGAAATACGAGAGCCCGACCTGGACAACGCGCATGCTCGTCTCGTTGGTGACGACCAGCGGCCAGAGCAGCGCGTTGTAGCTGCCGAGAAACGCGAATATGGCAACCGTGGTGAGCGCCGGTTTGGCTATTGGTGCCGCAATGCGCACTAAGAACTGCCAGTGGCCGCACCCGTCGGCTCGTGCCGCGTCGAAGTAGTCTTCCGGCATAGCGAGAAAGAACTGGCGAAGCAGGAATATCGAGAACGCGTTGGCAATCCAGGGCAGCACCAGCGCCGGATACGTGTTGTGCAAGCCGAGATGCGAGATGATGACGAAGTTCGGTATAAACGTCACCTCGAACGGCACCATCATCGTGGCGAGAAACGCGCCGAACATTACGCGTTTGCCGGTAAACTCGAGCCGCGCAAAGGCGTAACCGGCCATGGCCGATGTCGTCACGACGCCGAGCAGCACGGCTGTCGCCACACCGAAGCTGTTGGCGAAGTATCGCGCGAACGGTGCTGCGGCAAACGCTTCGAGATAGTTCCGGAACAGCCACAGCTTCGGGAGAAGAGACGGTGGCGACTGGGCGACCTCGGGCGCGGTCTTGAGCGAGGTGAGCACCATCCACACAAACGGCGTGGCGCAGACAACCGCGCCGCACAGCAGGATGGCGTGTGTCGTCACGCGTCGCAGAGCGGACCTCGATCTCATCGGTAATGAACCCTCCTGCCGATGAGCCGCGCCTGGAATGCGGTGAGCCCGACGATCAGAACCAGCAGTATAATCGCCACCGCACTGCCGTACCCGCGCCTGGTCAGTTGGTAGAAGCTCAGGAATATGTGCATGGTCAGGTTGGTGGTCGTGTCCACAGGGCCGCCCTCGGTAAGCACGTATATGTGGTTGAACGCCTGAAACGACCAAATCACCGATAGTATCGCGAGAAAGAAGACGGTCGGAGAGAGAAGCGGCAGCGTCACGTTGCGCACGACCTGTAACGAGCTTGCACCGTCGATCCGGGCAGCGTCTTCGAGCTCCCTCGGGATGTTCGAGAGACCAGCCAGAAAGACCACTATCACGAACCCGAGCGAGTGCCAGACGGCAAAGAACATGACGACCACCAGCGCGAGGCTCGGGCCGCCAAGCCAGGAAGGCAACACTACACCTGCGTACTTCCCGATAATGGTGAAGATACCGCGCGGTTCAAGGAGCCATTGTTGTGCGGGCAGACCGAGCGTTGTCAGCCCGTAATTCGCCAACCCCCACTGTGAATGAAAGATCCATCCCCAGACCGTCGCAGCCGCGACCGTCGAGGTGACGTAGGGCAGGAAGTAGACGGTGCGGTACGCGCTCCTGCCGCGCACGACCCTGAAGAGGAGACACGCCAGAGCAAACCCGAGCGCTATCGACACAGGCACGGTCCCCGCCACATAGAAGAACGTGACAAGGACCGCGTTCCAGAACTCCTTGCTGGTCAGTGCCGCAGCGTAGTTGCCCAACCCGACAAACCGTTCCTTGACCAACCCCCACTTGAACAGGCTGAGGTACGCTGCGAACAGGATAGGGCACAGCCCGAAAACCGTCAGGATCAACGCTGCGGGAGAGATGAGCAGGTACGCGGTGAGATTCTCTCGTTTTCGAGATGCCAACGGCGTTGCCCCTTTTGACCCTAGGGCGGAACGAATCTTCCTTACCAGCGCATCAGTGCCGAGGCCCAGGTCAGGCCACCGCCGAACGAGGCAAAGAGCACCAGATCGTCCTTCTTTATCCGTCCGCCGCGGACCGCCTCGTCGAGCGCGATGGGAACCGATGCCGCCACCGTGTTGCCATACCGATCGATGTTTATGATGACCTTCTCGAGCGGCAGTTCCAGCGTGGACGCGACAAGTTCGATTATCCGCGCGTTGGCTTGGTGTGGAACGAAGAAATCTATGTCCGCTGTTGTATATCCTGTCGCGTCAAGGGCTTCCCGCGCCGCGTCGACGAACGCGCGTGTGCCAAGCTTGAACAGTTCGCGCCCTTTCATCTGGACCCACATTGTCCCGTCATCAAGCCGTTCGTGGGTCGGCGGGCACACGCTCCCGCCGCCTTTCACCCACAAACATTCAGCCTGGGTGCCGTCTGCGTGCAGGTGGAACGTCAGCACACCGCCCGGCTCGTCGGTGGCTTCAAATACCGCGGCACCGCTTCCGTCGCCGAAAAGGATGGCAGCGCCCCTGTCGGACCAATCGATCCGGTTGCTGAAAAACTCCGACCCGGCGACCAGGATCTTCTTGTACCGGCCGCTGCTGATGAACTGGTCGGCCACCGACATGCCGTAGATAAACCCGGAACACGCGGCAACCAGATCGAATACTGCCGCGTTTTTCGCGCCGAGCTTGGTTTGCAGATAGCACGAACCAGCAGGCAGCAGATAGTCGGGCGTCATCGTCGCCAGGATAACCACGTCGAGATCTTCGGGCTCGACACCGGCTGCATCGAGCGCAAGTTTCGAAGCCTCGAAGGCATAGTCCGACGCACCGTCCCCTTCGGCCCCGATGTGCCGTTCGGTTATCCCGGTCCGTTGCCGTATCCACTCGTCGCTCGTATCCATCATCTTTTCGAGGTCGAAGTTCGTAACCACCTTCTCGGGCACATACGAACCCGTACCGGTAATTCGAGTATAGGGCATAGGTCTACGTCTCCACTCTGTCAGTCGCTACTCAATCGTCCGCTTTTGCTTATTAGCCCCGTATTTTACTATAAGGCCGCCTGAAAGGGAAGCTCAGATCCGCCCACTTCACTTGAACAGTGTTCCTCTTTGATTTTTTTTGGGGCTGCATGATATGGTAGAAATAACTTGTTCGTGAAGAATGGTTCTCTCGGAGCAAATGCAGGCACATGCGGCTCGAACGGTTTTCTGAGAATCCGCTCGTAACGCCGGAGATGATCACGGCTTCACGCGACGACTTCGAGGTCGTCTGCGCGTTCAACGCGGGAGCGACACGATACAAAGGCGAGACGCTGCTGTTGTTGCGCGTAGCCGAGCGACCTCGGGACTCATCTCCGAACGAGTACGTCGCGCCTCTCCTCGAACTGGGAACCGAGCCTCCCGAGATAACACTGCTGCGCGTGCGGCACGACAGCCCGGACGCGGCCCAGGAAGACGCGCGCATGTTTACGTACCGCGGGGAGGTCTACCTCACCTCGATATCGCACCTGCGATTGGCGCGCAGCCTGGACGGCAGGCGTTTTGCCGCTGATGCCGCGCCGACGCTTGTTGCCGAGACGTGGAGCGAGACCTTCGGCGTCGAGGACCCCCGCATAACACTGATTGACGGTACGTATTACATAACATACACCGCCGTATCGCCGCGCGGCATCGCCTCTGCGCTGGCCTCGACAGACGATTTCCGAAGCTTCAAGCGGCACGGTATAATCTTCCCTCCCGAGAACCGCGACGTCACCATCTTCCCCGAAAAGGTCGGCGGTCGCTACGTCTGCCACCATCGCCCCGTCGGACATTCGATCGGCGGATTCGATATGTGGGCGGCATTCTCTGACGACCTCGTGCATTGGGGGAGCCACAAGTTTGTGATGGGGCGTCGGCCCGGGCTTTGGGATTCGGCACGCGTCGGAGGCGGCACCGTTCCGATCCGGACCGACCGGGGCTGGCTTTCGATCTACCACGGCGCCGACGAAAACGACCGGTACGCATTAGGGGCCCTGCTTTGCGACCCGGACCACCCGGAACGCGTGATAGCCCGCTCTGCCCGCCCCCTCCTCGAACCCGAAACCGAGTATGAGCTACAGGGGTTCTTCGGGAACGTTGTGTTCACGTGTGGCGCGGTGCTGGAAGGCGAGGTCCTGACGGTGTATTACGGCGCGGCGGACCGGCTCCTGTGCGGTGCCGCGGGCACGCTCACGGAGATTCTGGCCAGCTTGTCGGCACCGTAGGATCGGCACATCACTTCAGGGCGGGGTAGTGGCGTGAAAGAGTATCGAGCTACGTGAACTTGCCCAACACGAACCCGATGGCAAGCGCGCAGAGAAGCGTTAGTATAAGCCAGAGCCGGCTGGGTTTTGTTTGCTCTGTCCTGTGCGTATCGTGCTTTATCCTGCCGGCGAGCGCTTTGGACAACGACTTGTCTGTCCAGATGAGCAGCGCCGTCAGATTGTCCGACCCGCCGTGTTCGTTGCCGACCCGCACGATCCGGTCGGTAGCTTCCTGGGCAGAGTTGGCCTCGAGCAGTATGCTCTTGATCTCGTCGTCGCTGACCATATTTGAGACGCCGTCGCTGCAAAGCAGTATGCGGTCGCCATGCTCGAGCTCGCGTTCGAAGGTGTCCACTTCGACCTCGGCCCGCGTTCCTATCGAGCGCGTGATAAGGTGGCGGCGCTTGTCCTTCTTTGCTTCCTCCTCAGTCATCTGGCCCAGGGCGACCTGTTCGTCCACCCACGAATGGTCCGTTGTAACCTGTTCCAGCACATCTCCCCGCAGGATGTACCCGCGAGAATCGCCGACATTGCAGAAGTACGCCGTGCCGTTCTCGATAAACGCAGAGGCCATCGTTGTACCCATGCCTATTTGACCGGGAAGCATCTGCTGGTTGGTCTTGAAAACCTCAGTGTTGGCTTTGCGGATCGTCTCTACCAGCGCGGGCAGCGGATTCTGTCCCTCGGGTCGTTTAACCTCGAAGAAGTCCCTCAATATCTTCACGGCAAGCTTGCTGGCCACCTTGCCGCCTACGTGACCGCCGAGACCGTCCGCCACCGCGAACAGACCCACATCGCCGCGCGGAAACACTTCCTCGCCTTTCGCATCATAGATGGCGAACTCGTCCTCGTTTTCCTGTTTTCTGCGACCTATGTCGGTGGTAACGCCAATGTCGAACTTACAGATGCTCATGCGTCAAGGTTTTCCTTCAAGTAATCGATCGTGTGCTGCAACCCTTGCTCGAGCGGAACGACCGGTTCCCAGCAAAGAATGCGCTTTGCCTTGCTGATATCGGGTTGTCGGACCTTCGGGTCGTCCGCGCACGGGAAGGGTTCTGTGACTATAGGGCTGTTGGTGCCAGTAAGCTCTTTGACAAGCTGCGCGAGTTCCATCACCGTATTCTCGGCCGGGTTGCCGATGTTCGTTGGGTCAACCTCGGAAGACTGCAACAGCCGGTATATGCCCTCTACCTCGTCGGAGACGTAACAGAAGCTCCTTGTCTGCGATCCGTCGCCATAGACGGTTATCGGCTCGCCTCTGAGTGCCTGACAGATGAAGTTGGAGACTGCACGCCCATCGTGAGGTCGCATCCGCGGCCCATAGGTGTTGAATATGCGCACGATGCGGGTCTCGATGCCATGTACCTGGTGGTACGCCATCGTCAACGCCTCCGAGAACCGTTTTGCCTCGTCATACACCCCGCGCGGACCCACCGGATTGACGTTTCCCCAGTATTCCTCTTTCTGTGGGTGCACGAGCGGGTCGCCGTATACCTCGGACGTGCTTGCAAGCAGGAATCGCGCACCCTTTTCTCGCGCGACACCCAGTGCTTTGTGCGTGCCTATAGACCCCACCTTGAGCGTTTCAATGGGCATCTCGAGATAGTCGATAGGGCTGGCAGGCGACGCAAAATGCAGTATGGCGTCGACCGGTCCCTTGACAAAAACGTAGTCCGTGACGTCGTAATGGATGAAGTGAAACTGTTCGTGGCCGATAAGATGTGCGATGTTCTCGTTGTTTCCGGTGATAAGGTTGTCTATGCAGATGACGTGGTCGCCTGCTTCTATGAAGCGGTCGACAAGATGAGACCCAAGAAATCCCGCACCGCCAGTGATAACTACTCGCGCCATTCAACCTCCTTCAGTACTGGTTTCCCCGTGCTCCCCGGCATTCCGATTCCCTATACCATTCAACCACAAATTGTGATACGATGTTACGGTAGGCTACGATTATAGCCTGCCAGAGTGGTGTTGTCAAATGAAGCTCGGCTGGAGACTGTGGGGGCGAAAAGGACACGCTACCGATGGGGGAAATCGGGATACGCAAGATACGCAAGCGCGACGGCACTGTTGTAGACTTCGACGGCGCAAAGATAGCTGAAGCGGTCCGACGGTGTTTTTCGGCGACAGGCAGCGGGTCGCCTGATCTGGCAGAGAAAATATGCCGCTCGGTCATCAGCACACTCGAGTCGCGTGACAGAGCTGCAATACCCGACGTCGAGGACGTACAGAACCTCGTCGAAGAAGCGCTGATGGCCGAAGACCTGCCGGACGCGGCGCGCGCGTACATCCTTTATCGCCGGCAACGGTCGCAACTGCGCGAGGCGAAAAAGGTCATAGGCGTTGAGGACGAGCTCAAACTGTCGGTCAGCGCTGTCACGGTGCTCCAGCGACGCTATCTGCTCAAGGACGAGACCGGGAACATTGCAGAAACGCCGAAGTCGATGTTTCGGCGCGTTGCAACGGCCGTGGCGAGAGCCGAGCTCGAGTTCGGTAGCCAATCGGAGGCCGATCAGGCGGAGGGTGAGTTCTTCGAGATGATGTCGCGGTTGGAATTCCTGCCTAACTCGCCGACCCTGATGAACGCCGGCACCGATATGGGTCAACTCTCGGCTTGTTTCACGCTGCCGATCGGCGACTCTATCGAGAACATATTCGAGACGCTCAAACAAATGGCCCGTATCCACCAGTCGGGCGGTGGCACGGGATTCTCGTTCAGCAGACTGAGACCGAAGAACGACGTCGTCAAATCCACCCAGGGCATCTCGTCGGGGCCCGTCTCGTTTATGAGCATCTACGACAAGGCGACCGACATCGTGCGACAGGGCGGCCGTCGGCGTGGCGCAAACATGGGCATACTGCGGGTTGACCATCCCGATATCATCGAGTTTGTCAACGCGAAGCGCGACGGGGTATCGTTCCGCAATTTCAACCTTTCGGTCTCTGCGACCGACGAGTTCATGGATTCGGTCAAGAACAGGGGGCACCTCGGGCTTGTCAACCCGCGGTCCGGCCGGGTCGCCGGTAAAGTCCGGGCACAAGAGATATTCGAATTGATTATTGCCAACGCCTGGGAGTTCGGCGATCCGGGTGTCATCTTTATTGACGAGATCAACCGGCACCAGCCGACTCCAGCGTTGGGCGAGATCGAAAGCACTAATCCGTGCGGCGAAATGCCGCTTCTGCCCTACGAAAGCTGCAACCTGGGCTCCATAAATCTCGCCAGAATGGTCGCGGACGGACACCTGGACTGGGCGAAACTAGAGAGAACAGTCGCTGTGGCTGTCCGGTTTCTCGACGACGTGATAGAGGTCAACAATTATCCGCTGCCCGAAGTCGAGCAACTGACGCGCGCCAACAGAAAGATCGGTCTCGGCGTCATGGGGTTTGCCGACCTTCTGATCGCGCTCGGCATCCCTTACAACTCTTCGAAGGCCCTGGAGACTGCTGAGAACGTGATGCGGTTCGTGGCCGAGAAATCGCGACAGGCCTCTGTCAAGCTTGCCGAGACACGCGGTTCGTTCCCGAACATCGACCGCAGCGTCTGGCCCAAACGAGGGTATCCGGTGCTGCGCAACGCGACGACCACCACCGTCGCGCCCACAGGCACAATCAGCATCATCGCCGGATGTTCGAGCGGTATCGAACCGCTGTTCGCGCTGTCGTTCCGTCGCAACATTATGGAAGGTACCGAGATGGTCGAGACTCACGAGCGGTTTGCAGAGATGCTCCGGGCCCGGGGTCTGCACAGCGACGATCTGATGGCCGAGATAGCACGTTGCGGGTCCATCGCCGGTATGAAAGCTATCCCAGCGGAGATGCGGCGGCTGTTCGTCACAACGACGGAGGTTGCGCCGCGCGATCACGTGCGCATGCAGGCCAGCTTCCAGCAACACGTCGACAACGCTGTGTCAAAGACAGTAAACCTTCCCGCCGATTGTTCCATCAAGGACGTTGGGACCATTTACCGGCTTGCGTTCCGACTCAAGTGTAAGGGCATCACCGTTTACAGGGCGGGAAGCAAGACCGCCCAACCGATCTCGTGGGGGGAGACGACGCCCCGCCTCGGCCTCGAGGATACCGGCGCATGCTCCCCGGAAAGGTGTTTCTACTAGTCCCCACGGCTCCCGCAAATACGGATGTCGCAAACACAGGATCTCTTCCCCAACAACTCTTGTGTCCACGGAACAGCGTGCGGTACAATGGCTTGGTAAAGAGACCTTTTCTATTGGAGGACGACGGCTCGCGCAACCGCTGGAACGACGGTTTGCGGGTCGAAACGCGGTCAGAAACAGCCTAGCGAGAACACCGGATGATACGCAGCTCATACGCGGAAACACCGTCGAAGGATACGGGACGAGGGTATCAGTTCGGGACGTTCAAGGGGGTGTTCACCCCGAGCATCCTGACGATCTTCGGTGTGGTGATGTACCTGCGGTTCGGGTGGGTGCTCGGAAACGTCGGTCTCACCAAGACGCTGCTGATCGTCACGATGGCAAGCTCGATCACGTTCCTGACGGGGTTGTCGCTCTCCGCGCTGGCGACGAACATGAAGGTCGGGGCCGGTGGTGCGTACTACATTATTTCGCGGTCTCTGGGCCTGGAACCAGGTGCAGCAGTGGGGTTGCCGCTCTTCTTTGCGCAGGCGCTGGGGATCAGCTTCTACGTGTCGGGATTCGCCGAATCAATTCATGAGACCTACCCGATGTATGACGAGCAACTCGTCGCCATCGTGACCCTTTTCGTTCTCGCGGTGGTGGCATACATCTCGGCCGACCTCGCACTCAAGTCACAACTTCTGATCATGGCGGTGGTGTTCGCCTCGCTGGTTTCGTTTTTCGCAGGCAGTTCGGCGAGGGTCCCGGAACTGGCTGCCGGCGCAGCCAAACCCGCAACGGAGTCGTTTTGGTATGTATTCGCCGTATTCTTTCCTGCAGTGACGGGTATCGAAGCCGGTATTGCAATGTCCGGCGACCTGAAAAACCCGGCACGATCGCTGCCGTTAGGGACGATCAGCGCCGTGCTGACGGGCTATGTGGTCTACATGATAGTCCCGTTCTTTCTTTCGTTTGTCGTTGCCGATAGCGATGTCCTGCTCACGTATCCGCTTATCATGCACTATGTCGCCCGCTGGCCGAGCCTTATCCTTTACGGGGTGTGGGCGGCGTCGTTGTCCAGCGCTATGGGACTGATTCTCGGTGCCCCGCGGACCATGCAGGCCCTGGCCCGCGACCGGGTGTTGCCGAGCGTACTCGGCCGCGGTTTCGGCAAAGGAAAGGACCCGCGGATTGCCACGGTCGCGTCGTGTCTCGTCGCGCTGGGAGGTGTTTTGTTGGGCGGGCTCAATGTGATCGCTCCCGTGCTCTCGATGTTCTTCCTGACCTCCTACGGGCTGCTCAACGTGTCCGCGGGGATTGAGTCGCTGATCGGTACACCCTCCTGGCGTCCGAAATTCCGCGTTCACTGGGCAATCTCGTTGACGGGCGCGTTCTTCTGTTTCGCGGCGATGTTCATGATCAACGCCGGAGCAACGTTCATTGCGATGTTTTGCGCCGTAGGTGTCTATTACATGATGAAACGGCGAAGCCTCACGGCGCGCTGGGGCGACGTGCGTTACGGCATACTGATGCAGATGGTCAGATTCGCCACAACCAAGCTCGCCGACAAGAAACCCGACGAACGAACGTGGCAACCCAACATTCTCGTGCTCAGCGGGCCGCCGACGACCAGATGGCACCTGATCCAGATAGCCGATGCCATCGCACAGGGAAGAAGTCTCCTCACGGTGGCAACGGTCGTGCCTTCCTCGTCGATGTCCGCGGAACGGACCGAGAACATCACCGCGTCGATTCATCAGTACTTGAAGAAGAACGCAATTCCGGCCCTTGTGAAGGTGTACCCTGCGGAAGACCCGCTCACCGGAGCGAGCGACCTGGTCAAAGCGTACGGGTTGGGCCCTGTCGTACCAAACACCATACTTATCGGCCACACCGAACGGCCCGAGAACTTTGCCCATTACGCGAGGCTGATCCAGCAGATTCATGACACCCGGCGAAACCTCGTTATTGTGCGGGAAAGTGACGAGTCGCCGGTCTTCGAGGAAGGTGCGCGAATCGACGTGTGGTGGCGAGGGAAACGACAGAACGTCGGTCTGATGCTTGCTCTGGCATTTCTGCTGAACCGCGACCCCGAATGGGCCGGGTCGAGGCTCGTGCTCAAGACGATCGTCTCGTCGGAAGAGGAACGCGACGAAACGATGAAACAGTCCGAATCGTTCATCCAGAACCAACGACTCAACGCCGAGACGGAGGTCATAGTCAGACGGTCCGGCGACGCGTTTGAGACGATTCGTGCGGCATCACAGGGAGCCGGCTTGGTGTTTCTCGGCATGCGCGCACCGGAACCGGACGAATCAGCCGAAGAATACGGCCGGTACTGTCAGGAGCTGATGGGTCATACCGAGAACCTGCCTCCCACCGTCATGGTAATGGCAGCCGAAGACGTCGAATTCGACCGCATCTTCGAGTAGGTTTCGACCGCCAGCCGTCTCAAATCTCATCCTTCGCTTGCATTCAGAGTCCGGCAGAAGGTAGAATACAAGTGTAGGCGGTACGTGAGGGTTGTAATTCAGAGAGGGGTTCTTGCTATGAACAAGGGAAGCTGTTTACTGGTAGCGTTGTTAGCGGTGTTGTTTGCTGCTATCCCCATGATTGCGGCCGCCGATTCGGTCGTGCTCAAACGGGGCAAGACGCTCGACAATATCATTGTCGTGGACAGAAAAGACGACTCCGTCACCATCAAGGCGCTCTACGACAGGAAGGGGATCGCCTCAACGTATAGACGTACCATCTCCGGGGACAAGGTGGCGGCCGTGCACGTCTCGCCCGATAGCGAGCGGGCCGAGATTCGTGCAGGCTGGAAACGTCGGATTGCCGAGGCCGATGCGAGCAGGGCCGAGACGCAACGCGCCGTTGCGAGTGCGAGACCTGCCCCGCAGCCGGCGACACAGCGTGTTCGCGCCAAAGCAGTACGGCCGCGATATCCCCTCGTCGGTAAAGCTCCCGCCCAGTTCTCTGCTGGCGGGATGGCTGCTACCGGTGGGATGATGTCCGGCGGTTTCAGAGGTTCCGCGTACGGGACGGCATCCGGCGGAGCGCGAGGCGGTTTTGGCGGCGGTGCAGGCGGCATGGGTGGCATGGGCGGTGGCATGGGCGGCATGGGCGGCGGCATGCGTGGCGGTATGGGCGGCGGCGGTTTCGGCGGCGCAGTCGTATTCCAGAACATATCTCAGTTGTTCGGCACCATCAACCACGCCCTCGTTGGCGAGCCCGAACCGGTCATCTACATCAACACGCAGCCACAAGGTTCGGTCTACGGCGGACGGCGCTAAACCGAGTTCGCCCTACTTCACCTCGACACCGGACCAGCGCACGGTTGCGTCTTTCAGGGTGCCCTCTCCCTACAGGACCATCTCCGGAACGTCTCGTGCTCCGGGCTGGCCGTTGACAGCGGTCTTTCCATACGGTACTATTTCAGTTCGCACAGTTGCGTTGGCACCCTGTAGCGGCAATCTCATCCACTCGAGTGGGAGGGAACATGAGTCTCATTGTAAGAAGGTCAGAGTTGCATGGCACCGTACGAGTGCCGGCATCGAAATCGCACACGATACGTGCGGTTTTCATCGCGTCGCTTGCTGAAGGCGAGTCGGATATCCTTCAGCCGCTGGACTCTCTCGACACGATGGCCGCGGTCAATGCCTGCAGGGGGTTCGGCGCAGAGATAACGCTGGGCGAGAAATGGACGGTGCGCGGGACGGCGGGGGCCCTGCGTGTGCCCGATGACGTGATCGACGTCGCCAACTCCGGCACGTCGTTGTACATCACCATGAGCACTGCAGCGCTCTGCGGCGGGTACAGCGTCCTGACGGGCGACGACCAGATCCGGAAACGGCCCGCCCAACCGCTGATCGAGTCACTGAACGATCTCGGCGCGGAAGTCGTCTCGACACGCGCTAATGGCATGCCCCCACTTGTGGTGAAAGGGCTGCTTCGCGGTGGAACGACAAGCATCCGCTGCCCAACGTCGCAGTACCTGACAAGTCTGTTGATCAACGCGCCGCTGGCGGAGTCCTCGACGAAGATAGACGTTCTCGAACTCAACGAACACCCGTACGTCGAGATGACCCTCGGCTGGCTGGACAGCCAGGGCATCGCGTACTCGCGTGCCGGTTTCGAGAGGTTCGAGATCGAAGGCGGCCAATCATACAGCGCTTTCACGCGCGAGATGCCCGCCGATTTCTCGTCGGCCACGTTCTTTCTTGTCGCCGCAGCAATAACGGGCAGCGACCTGACGCTCGAAGGGCTCGACATGACCGACGCGCAGGGCGACAAGGCGGTCGTCGGCATGCTCGACGAGATGGGCGCACGAGTGACAGTGACCGAGAACGCTGTACGGATCGAGGGCAAACCATTGCAGGGAGCCGAGTTCGACCTGAACGCCACGCCCGACGCGCTGCCGGCAATGGCTGTTGCGGGATGTTTTGCTGAAGGCGTCACGAAGCTCGCGAACGTACCGCAGGCCCGGCTGAAAGAGACGGACCGTATAGCCGTGATGCGTGAGGAGCTGACCAGGATGGGCGGCCGGATCGAGGAGTTGCCCGACGGGCTGGTGGTGACCGGCGGCGGGTTGACCGGAGCAAACGTCCGCGGGCACGACGACCACCGCGTCGTTATGGCGCTGGCGGTTGCGGGCCTCGCAGCAGGCGGGACCACCGAGATAGACTCGGCGGAGTCGACGCGGGTCACGTTCCCGAACTTCGTCGAGCTAATGAGAGAGGTCGGCTCACAGATCGAGGAAGTCTGAGGCCGGAAAAAACGAAATTTCCGAGAAATTGACCATGCCACAAGTATTTGTCCCTCGTGTCGTTGTCCTGCTCACCGTCTTTCTGTGTACTTTCGTCTCTCGGTGCAGCGCGCAGGAGTATGCCCCCTTCAAGAAAGACGACGGGTATCGGGGCATCTGGTACTCCAACCAGCCGACGAACGACGAGTACGTGTACAAGTACAGCGGCGGGCTTGGTACCTATTGCGCCAAGCACATCCCGTTCGCCGTATACGCGCCGGAGGCGGACAAGACGTTCTTTGTCTACGGCGGCACGAAACACGACGCCCGGGCCCTGCTCGAAATGGTCTCCTACTACGACCACAAAACGGGCGCCGTGCCGCGACCGACCATCGTTATGGACAAAGGAACATCCGACGCACACGACAACCCCGTCATCTCTATCGATGACCAGGGATACGTCTGGGTGTTTGCAAGTTCACACGGCACAGCGCGCCCGTCATACATATACAAGAGCAGCCACCCATACAACATCGACAGTTTCGCGCTGGTTCGCGAGACGAACTTCTCATATCCGCAGCCGTGGCACGTTTCAGGGAAAGGGTTTCTCTTCCTGCACACCCGATACAAAGGCGGCCGCGGACTGTACTGGATGACGAGCCGGGACGGCGTGACCTGGAACGAAGGGTCGTGTCTCGCCCATATCGAGCAGGGGCATTACCAGGTAAGCTGGCCGCACGGTACGAAGGTCGGGACTGCGTTCAACTACCATCCGAAGGATCTCGGGCTCAACTATCGCACCAACCTGTACTACGTGGAAACGGACGACATGGGAACGACGTGGCGAACCGTACGCGGCGATCCGGTCCAAACGCCCATCCGCTCGGTGGGAAGTCCCGCTCTTGTCCACGACTATGTTGCCGACAAGCTGCTGGTGTATATGAAAGACCTCAACTTCGATACCGAAGGCCGGCCCGCCATCCTACACGTGACAGCCAAAGGGTATGAGCCCGGCCCGGAAAACGGTCCGCGCGAGTGGCGGGTCGCCCATTGGACGGGCGAAACGTGGGCGATCAACACCGTGACAACCTCGGACAACAACTACGATACAGGCTGCCTGCATATCGAACCCGGCGGAACGTGGCGCGTGATCGGCCCGACCGAAACCGGGCCGCAACCGTTCAACCCCGGCGGCGAGGTTGCCGTCTGGACAAGCGCCGACGAAGGGAAAACGTGGACAAAGCAGCGCCAGCTCACAGCAAACAGCCCCTACAACCACACGTACGTGCGGAGGCCGTTGAACGCCCATCCCGACTTCTACGGTTTCTGGGCCGACGGGCACGGCCGCCGGCCGTCCGAGTCGCGCCTGTACTTCTGCGACAGGACGGGCGAACGAGTATATCGTCTTCCGTACCGCATGCACAACGACCTCGCGAACCCCGAATCCGTCAACTAACAGAAACGCTCGTGCGCGTTCCCTCCTTGGGCATATGCGGTATCTGAGTGCGGCGGTTCCCCGGCTTTGCCGATGAACGTCACGCCGCCAAGGTCCTCGGCCTCTACCTGCTGGGCAGACAGGACTTTTTGCTCGCTGCCAAGGAGACCCCCTATGCGCTTCAACTTAATTTCAACACGATCTCTTGACAGAGCCGCGCACTACAACGACTTGACATTAGGGCCGCTCATGGATATACTTGCGAATTACTTCATGTTATTAAGGACATCAGCAAGCCTTCAGTGTGAGGCTTTTTTTTGGGAGGAAGTGAATACGGCGTCCGCGCCATGGCGATCAACATGATCGTTTACCAACAGATTCGCAACGACGCTGTAAAGGAAGATGCCGCTCTGATGCATGTCGTGGTGCACGAGACCGTAAGAACGCTCCGCATCATCCAGGCCGATCGAGCGTAATAGCGCCATTCGATGCAACTGATGATATCCCACTACCATTTGGAGAGATGCGGCCCATGAAACGTCTAATATCCCTGGACTGCCTGCGCGGCGGTGCCATCGTTATGGTGGTCTTCTTTCACGCCGTGGTATTCAACGTCGACAGTACCGGTGGCGGTGGCGGCGGCGCGTCGCAAGAGATCCCTTTGCTGATAAAGCTCTTCCTGTTCCTGCTCCTGTACTTCATCACCTGGGTCGGCATGTTCGGGATGGTCTCCGGCTTCAGCAACAGCATCTCCCTGTACGGCCACCTGCGCCAGGGCCGGACCACCCGTGCAACCATGCTGAAAAGCGCGGTTTCCAGGGGACTGATCATACTGCTGGTCAACTACATATACCTGGCGATCTTCACGCCCGGCTTCCTCATCCCCGGACAAGAAGCTATCGGGATTCTGCCCGGTCTGATTCGCACGGGAAGGCTCTACCACCCGTCGGTGGGTCGGATGCTTTTTGCCACAGCCCTCACCATGGTGGCCTGGGGCACCATCTTCACCGGCATTTTCCTCTACCTGCTGACACGGAACGGAGGGCATGGGAAACCACGGCGCAACTACCTGGTACTGATCTTCGCCGCCACGGTGATCATCTGGTGCTATCCCCTGGTGCACGCTGCGCTGCGTCCGTTGATGACCTCTCCCGTCACCCTTGCAAGTTTTCCCGGAGCCCTGGTGGCCTCGTGGCTGGTGGGGCCCATGGCCCCCGCTTTTCCCTACGCAGGCTTCACGCTTTACGGCGCCGTCTTCGGAATGATGATCGTCGACGGGGCGAAACGGTCATCAATCTTTCTGTACGGCTACGGCCTGGGGTTCGTCTACTGCGTCATCGGCGGCGTCTACATGACCACAATTGGCTTCTGGACCAATTCCTTCGACGTCCCCGACATGGCGCCCCTCATCTCCATCCTGGGGCCCATGCTGCTGCTCATGACGTTCCTCCTGCACATGTTGGACTTTCGAGGCGATCGGATCAAAGCCCGAGCGGTGAGACGCACCAAAGTGATTCGCGCTTTCGGCATCCTCTCCCTGACCGCGTTCATCCTCGAAGGCTCATTCTCGGCCATCATTCGATGGGTCTTCGAGATCCTCAAGCCGGGATTCACCTACAACGGCGGCTTCGTCTTCATCGTCTTCGCCCCCGTGGTCACCATCCTGTGGATTGTGATTCTGAAGCTATGGGGGAGGACGCACTTTGCGGGTTCGTTCGAGTGGCTCATCGTCTGGGCCATGGGCAAGCTCACCGGGAGGCGCAGCCAGCGGCTGAACGTGGACCACATCCTCCGTGGTAATGAGGCCTACATGGGGGATGCGGGATAAGAGCTTACCGGCACGTGTCGGGCATGGGTCCCCGGTTGCCGCATTCCACTCCGAGCAGCGTATCACCGGTTCCGCAGCCGTCTCACCGTTTACAGCTACGACCCGATATCAAAGCTGAGAAACTCGTCAAACAGCTCGGTCTTGCGTACCTCGTGTGGGGGATTGTAGGAGTGCCTGTCCTCGGAAACATACGTGGCTTCCAGCAGACCGAAGGATTCCAGCGGTTTCACGATGCGCGATCTCACCATCCATTCTTCATTGTCGCCATACTGGCTCTCGGGAATTTCGCATTTCACTGACGGCAAGAGGAGCACCGAGGCAAGCGTTTCGAGAGGCTGCCATGTTTGAGCATGCCTGGCGAGCATGAAGAGAGAGAAGCCGATGGTATCCTGGAGAGAGCCGCACTCCACCATATGATCCAGGTATCCAAGGTTGAACTTTCGAAACCATGTGCGGAAGAGCAACGCGTACAACGCGCCGGCTCTGCCCTCCGGTATCATCGACTTGCCTTTCTTTGTCACCCGGAAGGAGCCTTTTGTGCGGCGGATGAGTCCTCCAAGACCCAAGACGACGCGCAGCTTGTGAAGCGGAAGGACCATCTCTTCGTTGAGCGCTTTGCGGTAATGCCGCACGTCTTCCCGGAACCGGGGCAGCCAATGCATCGCCTCCAGCATCTCCAACACGAATCTCCGGTTCAGGTTGCCTGCAGCAGTGGCCTTTATGCCGCCCGAATCGACCGCTGCCTGGAGAAGAATGCGGGCGTTCAGCAGAACCCTCGCTCCCTGCAAATGTGAAAGCGGGATGTTTTCGTTGAGACGAATCGCGCCCGACGGATGTTGCCAGTCGCTGTGAATCAAGAGGTCAACCTGATACGGAGAAAGTTGATTGAACTCGGCGCGCGGCGTCCTGTTGTATGCAGCAACGAGCTTTCGATACTCCTCATTGGTCTCCTCGGCGCTATCGAAGCCACGATTCCTCAAGAGACTCTCCATCTCCTCTTGGAGACTTGGCGGAAGGTCTCTGCCCGAGGGCTCGCCCGAACGCTCTTCAAGCCAGGTATCGAGGGCGAGTGTGATACGGTTACACATGCGGAAAAGCGTGCGACCAAGGTTCTTGTCGGCTGTCTGGCGGGCTTTGGCACTGAGGCAATCGACCAGCGCTTTGACCTCGCCTGGCTGGAGCATGAAGACAAGGTCATCTCGGTCCACAATTCCAAAACGCAGCTTGTCCACGAGCTCCTGCGGCAGAGGAGTCTCCGTGCGGATCAAGTCCCGCTGGTCGGGGCTAAGTCGTAACGCGACCGTGTAGCCTGAATGTGCTTGATTGTCAAAGGTCATTTGGCAGTTCTCTTCTCAACGCATACAGCGACCACCACTTCTTAGAGTGTAGCCCATCTGGTTCCTTGAGCACAAGATCGTGCCGCGTTTACGCCTCTTTCGGCGGGAGGTAGCGGTACCAGGTGACGGCCAGGGTTGCTGTGGCGAGAAGTGCTGCGCCCAACCACAGTGCCGCACGCGCGTGCCAGTGGCCGACGAGATACATCGGGAACAGGTAGTAGCCGGAGATAGCCACGATGCCGAGGCAGGTGTTGATGACGGCCCGCAAGGCGCTTTCCGATGTATCGCCAGTTGTCTCAGGCACCAGCCGGGCCCGCGCACGGATCGGAGACCACAGCCCGAAAGGACGGACCGTCTCGTAGAATGCGACGAGGATTGGCTCGTCCACCGGTCGTGTCGCCATCGCGGTGACGACACTGGCAAGCAATGAACCGACGCATATCGGAACGAACACGGTAAACATCGGGGCCTGTGGCGCGAACAACGCTACAAGCGAGAACGCGATGCCCGCCAGCGTTCCGGCAGCGTATCCCCAACCGTTCATCCGCCACCAGTACCAGCGCAACACGTTCGGCATGATCACGCCCGCGCCCAGCGCCATCATCATCCAGTTCCAGATCTGGGCGATCGATTTCGCCTGAAAACCTATCAGTATGCCGGCCACGACGATGGCTACCGTGGCGACGTAGCTGGACCGGACAAGCGATCGCTGGTCTGCTTCAGGCCTGAAGAAGCGTTGCCAGATGTCGCGCACGATGTATGATGCGCCGCTGTTCACCGTCGAGCTGAACGTTGACATGAACGCCGCCAGCAGCCCGGCTATCACAAACCCGCGCACGCCTGCCGGGAGATACTCCTGGAGGACCGCGGGCATGACCTTCTCGGGGTCGGTGACGTGTGCGACTCCCGCGAGCGCTAGTAGGACGATGCCCATCGCCATCCCCCACCTGACAACCAGAAACAGGCTCCATGCCGCGCCAATCTTGGCGGCGTCGCGCGAGTCGCGCGCAGCGAGGAACCGCTGGAAATCGTACATCTGTGCCGGTCCGCCCGCGTTTAGCAGGAGCCCTTTCAACACCCACACGATGACCAGCGCGCCCAGAAACTCGTACTGGGCGTGGTCGGTGCCTGCGAACTCCTCGATCCGCCATTGCGGGGCCAGAGACGCCCAGCCCGTCGGAAGCGTCCGCTCGAGCAGGTCCGGGGTCAATCGCGTGTAGGCGACCACGGCAATGAGAATGCTGGCAAAGGTCAGAATGACCGTTTGGACCACGTCCGTGACCACCACGCTGTACAGTCCGCCGAGAAGGACATACAGCGTCGTTATGCCGATGATGATCAAGGCGCAGGTTGCCGGTGCCAGGCCCACGTAGACTGAGGCGAACTTCCCGATGCCCTGAAAGGCGTAGCCGATGAAGCTGGCCAGGGTGATGATCGCCATCACGGCGTACGCGGTACGAGCAACCACGCCGCCGCGGTCGTTGCCGAACCGCGTGACCATCCATTCGGCGCCCGTCATCACTTTGGACCGCCTCACCCATTTGCCCATGTACGCGAGGCAGAACGCGCCCATCATGCAACCCCACATCCAGTGGATCCACATGGATTTCATGCCCATAACAAACAGCAGGGAGACTATCCACATCGTGCCCGTGATGTCGAAGTTCGAGACGGAGCCCGACATGGCAAGCGCCAGCCAGTGCATCCGTTTGCCCCCGAGAAAATACGATTCCAGGTTTCTCGACGCTCGCTTCCGGTACCAGAACCCGAGCCCGATAACGGCGGCGAAATAGAGCGCGATTACCGCGTAATCAACTAGACCCACCGGTCTCGTTCCTGGTAGTGCGATCGGTGCCGGGCGATCATTGTGCGGTAACCCGCAGCGTCACCATGCCGTATGGCGGTACGTCGACCGGTCCGGCGACCTGCGGGCCCTGTTGCTCGGCGATGTTGCTCATCCAGACCGTCATGCCTTCCGGCTTGTCCCACGTGAGCGTCGCCTTTTCCGCCCGGCCAGACGCACCGAATAGCCGCACGATCAGCGCCTTGCCGTCCTCGCTGGGCTTCAGGGCGCTGACGATCACTCCCGCAGGCTCGACGCGCACAAATGAAGGCCGCCCTGGCGAGTCATCGACAGGCACGGCGATAAGCGGCTGGCTGCGCTCGGTGCCGAACCGCGCCGCGGCGACGGAGTCAAACCGCTCGTGCGGCCGGATGGAATACCGGAACGTGGTCGGCCCTTCCTGGCTCGCCTTGTAGTTGGTTTCCCAGTAGTTGTTCATCACGTAGGAATAGAGCGTCTGGGACGGTTCGGTCTGTTTCAGCCAGCCGACGGCGACGGGATCGGCCGTAATGGCGCCCACCTCGACCAGCGGCGCGTCGACGGTCGCCCAGGTGAGGCCGAAGTCCTGGTTGGAGACGTCGACCCATCGTTGGACGGTGAAGTAGTTCTTGCACGCGCCGTCCAACTGGTCCGTTTCGGGCCGTGCGACCGCCCAGGGAAGGTCCATCCGCATAACGCCGCCAGGCACGTTGAACGGAAACGCCAGGTGTACGGCTTCCTGGTTGTAGATGTTCTGTTTGTCGATAACGTTGACAATGTCCACGCGGTCATGTCCCGCAACAACACGCACTTCGCGGGTGAGCTTGTGGCAGCCCGGCGCATCCGATTCGATCAGCAGCGAAGCCACCAGCGGCCCGGTTTCCTTCACGCTGATCTTCACCGGCCCGTTGCGCCGGGGATCTTTAGGGTCTCTTCCCGCCACGTAGAAGTAATCATTCAGTCCAAGCCCGCCGCTGCGGTTCACCAGATCAACCGCTGCATCAGCACGCTTAAGGCTATCAATCGCACCGGTAGTTCCGTCGATAGTGACCGTGAGGAGTCCGTTCGAAAGTTGCGTCCCCTGCGCTCCGGCGCTGCCTGAAGCGCGGGCGTCGCCGGCATGGACGGTGAATCGCGCGGCGGCCGTGGGCGGCACGTTGGCGGCGATGAATGCCAGCTCGCCCGTCGACAAACGCTGTGATGCAACGGGCTTACCGTCGGAATCCTTCACGAGGTCGCCCGGCAGTCTCCAGTCTTTCGGCATCACGACGAGGTCAGTTCGAGCCCACGACGATGTGTTGAAGACCAGCACCGAGTGGACTGCGCCGGTCGCCGCCGAATGGTTCTTCAACGCCCGGTCGAGCAACTCTTGGGACTGCCGATCAGCATCGAGCGCGAACGCCTGTTTGATTCGCCACTGGCCTTTTGCGAACTCGCCTTCCGGCGCGCTGATGCTGTTGTGCGCGCCCCAGGTATGCTCGTCGTAGAGGATCACGTTGCGCCACGCCGTATAGAAGTCTTCCGCCGGATAACGTTTCGGATCGAGCATCGCCCAGAGCGTTTCGGCCTGGACCAGCCGTTCGGCTGCCGCCCGGGTGAGAGCCGTCTCGCGGGCCGAAGATCCCGCGCCGTCTTCCCAGTACGGCGTGAAATCGCCGCTGACCTCCGGGATAGCGTCAGCGTATCGCCGCTCGAACTCCTGGAACATCTCGCTGGTGGTAGCAATGACCAGCTTGGGGTACGCGTGTGTGCTGTTCCATTCCTTGATAAACTCACACATCTCCGGATCGGGAGGACCGTTGTCGCCGCCGATGCTGTAACGTAGCTGAACCAAATCGTAAGGATAATCGGCGGCGTCCAATGTCTTGAGGTAGTCCATCAATTTCCGGCCGTCGCGAAGTCGACCGCCGTGAAACCACGAGTAGCCCTCGCCCGCCACCCAACTCAGAACCTTGCGGTCGCCGGACGGCCCGACCCAGTAGAACGGCCGGTCGCCCCATGTCGAAAGCGTGTAGCCGATGCGATGGCCGCGGTTCGGTCCGATAGACCAGTACTTCACTCCGCTGTCCGCCAGCACCGGCACCATGCCCCACGTGTAGCCCGGCACGTCGGTGATCATCGCCGAGTCGATCGTTACGCCGTAACGGTCGGTCAGCCGGTGCGCACAGCCAAGCAGCCGCACCAGCTCTTCGGGCCGGCACAGTGCGGTCAGCTCGTTGCCGTAGAGCGCGTCCAGACCGATCCATCCTTTTTTGACCGCCTCGATAAACTCGTCCCGTTTCTCGGCCGAGGCTTGTTTGAGGTAGCTGTCCACCGCCCAGAGCACCTCGACGTTCCATTTGAACCGGGCTCCCGCGGGATAGCCGGCAGTGCGGCGCGCACCTTCAATCGCGTCTTCGAGAAACTGCCACTGAGCGCGTTCAACCTCCGTCTGGATATGGGTGTACCCGATGTCGACATGGGAGTGCGGCAACAGGTAGACGACCCATTTGCGAGCCGGATTCAAGGTGTCCTCCTTCTGTGCAATCGTTCTTCCGGCGACTTTGACCGTGATAATGACGGCAGTGTCCGTCTCGACGGCGGGCACGGGCACCTCAACCGTCTGGTCGCCCGGCTCGAGGACCACGTTCACCTGCTCGGCGCCCGTAATCGAGACTTCGGCGTCTGCCCGGGGACCGATATTCCGAACGGTCAGCTGGACGGTTTGATACAGCTCGCCATCCCTTTCGACCAAAGCAGGCGTGGTCCTTATCGCCCGGACATCCGTCGGTTCCTTCAGTTGTCCCAGCTTGACACCGTTCGGTACCTCAAACCCAATCCAGTCGTAAAGCATCCAGCTGCCGGACAACGTCGTAATGGTAATCTTGTTGGTGCCGCGTTTCAACTCGGTTGCGGGAAACGTCACGTCGAACCGGTGTTCACGACCCTTGGACAGTGCGCCCGATATCGAGTCGTCCGGCCCGCCCGCGGGCGTATCATGCGGGAACGCGCGACCGTTGACGGCGACACGCAGCTTCGGCGGCTTCGCGTTATGAGTATCGACCAGATCGATCAGCAGCCGGCAGTCGCCTTTCCGAACAGTCTTCTTGACGTCAAACAGCACCCTGAATGCGTGCCGCTGGCGTCCGGCCCAGCCGTCGTCCGGCCCGGGATGCACGTAGGGCCAGTCGCGCTTCGGGTTCGAATACCCCACGAGGAACGTCGGCGGGGAGACATACTGGCCGAACCCGTTCGGCGCAAGCGCAAGCTCGCGCGTGTCGTTGTTGGCCCTGCCGATCTCCCACAGCATGTGGACCTTGTCGGCTCCCTCAGCCGGTTTGAGCGCTATGGCGGTCACACCCACGAGCAGAGATGCCGCGAGCAGACAACCGCATGTCAGTTTGTAGGGTCTCATCGGATTACCTCCTGTCGAAAAGCGAACCATGATTCTGCATTCTATGCCCTCAGTAAGAGCTAATCTACCATACCCCACACCGTTCGTAAAGCCCGGTCGAATGTTCGTGGGCTTGCAGGACGCTACGGCGAGGAAGCGAGCGGTGACGGCGGAGCCGAGTCTTTCGCCCAGCGAGCAGGGTGTTCCGCCAACTCGAAGCGGAGCGTGGCGCCGCGGGCGATCTCGTTGTGCCGGATCCAGGCCCGGTCGAACGGCTCGCCGTCGATGGTGGCGGCCGCGATGTACGAGCGGTCCGGACCCGCTCCAGACGCCTCGATGGTTAAGGTTCTGTCGGAGCCTCCGAGCTGCACCTCGACGTGTTCGAAGACGGGCGGCGCGAGAAGATAAGGATCCTGGCCCATGATGGGGTAAAGGCCCATTGCGGAACACATGTAGAACGCGCTCTGGCACCCCATGTCTTCGTTATCGCTGAGCCCGTCGCGTGCAGGCCGGAAGTACCGCGTCATGCATTCGCGGACGCGTTCCGCCGTGCGGTCGGGGCGGCCGGCGTACGTGTAAAGCCAGGGCACGTGCAGCATGGTCTCCTTCGAGTGGTAGTGTCCCGCGTCGAAGAACCGGTCGAGGTGGTCGATGAAAGCCTCCGGCCCGCCGTGGCGCTCGACAAGCCCGGCAAAGTCGTGCTGCACGCAGAAGGACCACTGGCGGCTCGTACCTTCATAGAAGAAGGGGTCGTTCCAGGAATCGTCCCGACAACTGTCCTGATCGAACGGGTCGACCCAGGAACCGTCGGGATTGCGCGGCGCAAAGCACTTCATGTTATCTCGCCACAAGTTCCAGACCTTCTCCGAACTCTTGCGATACGTTGCAGCAACGTCATTGTGGCCAAGACCTGCGGCCAACGCACTTATGCACCAGTCCTGGTACGCGTACTCGAGATGGCGGGACACGCAGTTCTTGCGTACGTCGGTGCTGAGGTAGCCGAGATCGCGGTAGTCCGGGAGGTGGCGTCCGTAGAGGTACGGGTCGGGCGATTCGACCTCGTTATTCTTGCGCATGTGGCGCAGGGCTTTCTCGTAGTCGATACCTTCGAGGCCCTTCAACGCGGCTTCGCACAGCAACACGTCCGCCGAACTGCCCCCCTGAATCATCCCGCTATGACCCTGAATCCAAACGTCGGGCAGCCACCCCACGTGGTCGGCGATGTCGAGCAGGCAGTTAAGCTGGTCGATCTCGGCTTCCGGGTCAAAGAGCGTCAGGAGCGCGTTGGCGTTACGGACGCTGTCCCAGATGGTGTAGAAGTCCGTGAAATGGCGGACACCGGAATGCCACGAGGCAAACTCGTCGTCCACGCCAAGGTCCGTGGGCATGCAGATGAGACGCGTGAACTGCGTGTAGAAGAGCGTCCGCTGCGCGTCCGTGCCGCCTTCGACGCGTATCCGTGAGAGGGCGCGTTCCCATAGCTGTTCGGCCTCGCCACGGACGGCGTCGAAACCCTTGCGGCCCACTTCCCTGTCAACGCTACCGCGTGCCTTGGCGATGCTCACATACGAGACGCCAACGTTGGCCTGAAGCTGCTCGATCTCTCCGAAATGGAGTGCCGTGAAACAATTGGCCTCGTCGGCGTGGTTGCCGGGGATAACGCCGCTGTGGTTGCCGACCTTGCTCTCGACAATCGCTTTGTCGAAACGAGCGGCGAAGAAGACGGAATAAGGAAACGTATGGCCCCAGCCACCCCGGAAATCGCCTCGTCCGACCACCTCGCGATCGGACGTAACCTCAACATATCCCCCAATACAGGTTCCGGTACCATCTTCGCTCCGATCGCCGGGCACCATCCCGCGGATCTGAATCACGGCACCGACGTCGATGAACACGTTGGCTCCCACTCCGGTCGGAAACGTGTACCGATGGACGCCTACACGCGGAGTCACGGTCAGCTCGGCCTGCACGCCGCCCGGGTGCAGCGTGACAGCGTAGTACCCCGGTGCCGCCTCTTCGGCTTCCTTCTCAAACCCGCCGAGTCCCACCCGGAGCGGACCGGTGAACGGTACCACACCGATATTACCGTAACGGCTTCCGCCGCCGGTGCCGCTCACATGCGTGTGGCTGAAATGTTTGATGGGATGGTCGCTGTGATACGCGTTGGTGCCTTGCGGGCCAAGCGGAAGCGTATCAGGTGCGAGCCGCACGAGACTGTGTGGAAGGTACGGACCGCACAACGTGTTCCCGCCGCCGTCCACGCCTATGAACGGGTCAACACACGAAAGAATCGACATTATGGACTGGTCTCCTGAACGGACGGCTCGTCGCCGGGCCACTCAACTTGGGCACGTTGACATACCGATCGAACGAACGCATAATATATCAACTCACATTGCGAATACAACGCTTCCGGGCCGGTATGCCGACCAGTGCAGGCCCGGGCAGGGAAGGGAAACGATGATGGGCAAGATCAGGTTCTGTCTCGTGGGTGCAGGCAGGGCGGGCCTCGTTCACGCGCGCAACATAGCGGAACGCATCCCGAACGCCGAACTCGTGTCTCTGTGCGACGTCAACACCGATACACTGCACGGGATGGCCGAGCAGTTCGGGGTGGCGGCCCTGTTTACGGATTACGAAGAGGCAGTCGCCGCCACAGACATCGACGCCGTTGTTGTCGTGACTCCAACGTTTCTGCATCGCGACATTGCCTGTGCAGCCGCGAACCATTGCAAGCACGTCTTTCTCGAAAAACCCATGGCCATTACGGTCCGGGACTGCGACGATATCAACTCCGCCGTGGCGGATGCCGCCGTCAAGCTGCAGATCGGGTTCATGCGCCGGTTCGACGAAGGGTTCTTGAAAGCCAAGGCCGTCCTCGATTCCGGCGAACTGGGCCGGGCCATGATCATCAAGTCCACGGGACGCGGGCCGGGCCTGCCGCCGCCGTGGATCTACGATATCGAGAAGAGCAACGGTGTGCTGGCAGAGGTGAACAGCCACGATATCGACTCGGTTCGCTGGCTGGTGGGCAGCGACATCTCTCGAGTATACGCCGAGGCCGCCAATTTCAAGTGTCTCGACGCCAAGGAAGAACACCCTGATTTCTACGATAACATCGTTGTCAACCTGCGTTTTTCGGACGGGACCATCGGTGTTGTTGACGGCACGTGCCCGTCCGACTACGGCTACGATGCCCGGGTCGAGGTTCTGTGCGAAAAAGGTGTCCTGTTCATCGGCACCGTCGAACAGGAAGGGCTCACGAAGGTAACCGTCGACGGCAAGGTTACCGGGCAGGCGGTCAAGAGTTGGAGAAACCTGTTCAGGGACGCCTACCTCGCCGAGATGGAACACTTCATCGGGTGCGTGCTCGATGATAAGGAACCTCGGGCGACGGGTCTGGACGGACTGAAAGCTGTCGAGACGGTCGTTGCCGCCAACCAGTCGCTTAAATCAAGCGCTCCCGTTGAGATCCCGGAGAGCACGGGAGCCGGAACGGGGGCGTGACGACGGTGCGAACGCTCATCGGCGTCGATATCGGCACTCAGGGAACGAAGGCTGCTCTGTTTACCGAGGACGGAGAATGTCTTGCCCAATCCTTCCGCCCGTCAAAACTGTTCCAGCCGAAGCCCGGTGTTGTTGAGGAAGACCCTGAACACCAGTTCCGGTCTGTATGCCAAACCGTCCGGGCTTGCATCAAAGACGCGGGCGTTGACGCCGCTTCGGTTGCGGGCATCGGGATCGACGGTCAGATGGCCGGCGTTATCGGAGTGGGCAAGGACGGGAAACATGTCACGCCGTACGACTCGTGGCTCGACACACGCTGCGCGCCCTATATCAGGAAGATGGAAGCGGCCGCGGGCGACGAAGTGCTTGCCAAGACCGGTTGCTTTCCCAGCTTCAACCACGGTCCGAAGAAGCTGTGGTGGATGCACGAGCGCAAGAAGACCTACAGACGCATCGCCGCGTTCGTCCAGCCCGGCGGCTATGCGGCTATGCGGCTCTGCGGATTGGACGGGTCGGCAGCGTTCATCGACACCACTTACCTGCACTTCTCGGGCTTCGCCGACAACCGCAGGGCGAAATGGAACGCGGCATTGTGCCGGACATTCGGGCTGGACGCCGAAAAGCTCCCAACGATCGTGAGTCCGGAAACCGTTGTGGGCGAGATCGCGACGTCTGTAGCTCGCAAATGCGGGCTAAAACCGGGCGTTCCCGTGGTGGCAGGGTGCGGCGACACGGCCGCGAGCTTCCTGGCGTGCGGCGCCACCAGAGAGGGGATCTGCGTCGACGTGGCCGGGACCGCATCAGTCTTCGCCAGCACGACAGAAGCGTTTCGTGCGGACAAGAAGCACCGGACACTCGGGTGCGGCCGGTCGGCCGTGCCCGGTTTGTGGCACCCGTATGCCTATATCAACGGCGGAGGCATGAACCTCGAGTGGTTCCGGCAGCAGCTCGTTAATCGCGGCAGAACCAGCGGTTCCAACCTGCTCACCTTCGACCGGATCAATGAGATGGCTGCCGGTATTGCGCCGGCCGACGACCTCCCGCTCTTTGTCCCCCACCTCGGCGGCCGGGTGTGCCCGAGCCAGCCCGAGTTGCGCGGCGCATGGGTGGGCCTGTCGTGGGACCACTCCGCAGCCCACCTCTACCGGGCAGTGCTGGAAGCGGTGGCGCTCGAGTACGCGATCTACAAGAAGGTGTTGACAAGCCTTTACAAACAATTGCAGTTGAAAGAATTACGGATTACTGGCGGCGGCGAAAAGAGCGCCCTGTGGAACGCTATCAAGGCCGACGCGCTGCAAAGGCCTGCCCGCCGCATCGCTCGCTCCGAAGGCGCGCCACTCGGTGTGGCCCTCCTGGCGGGGTTCGGCGTCGGGTTGTTTCGCAGTCTGCCGTCGGCTGCAAAACAGTGGATCGACGTTGGGGCTTTGACGCGGCCGCGGAAATCGATGGCTTCGTATTACGCCCGGCGGGCCAAACGCTACGAGGCCCTGCTCGAGCGGTTGACCGGAATGTAACGAGATGGTGGAAGCTATTCAGGCAACAGCGGATATCGAGTTCCCGAAAGCTGAGCACCCGACGCTATATTTCGTCGGCGTAACGACGGGGAAATCGTCGATCATGAGAGTGTTCCCTGCGTGGGCTCGTCACCTTGGGATCAGCGAGCGAATCATGGGAATCGACTGCAAACAGCACGACGACCCCGAGGTGTACCGCAACGTCGTGTCCTTCATGAAATCGGACCCGCTGTCTTTGGGCGCGTTGGTGACCACCCACAAGATTGACCTGCTCGCGGCGTGTCGCGACACGTTTGACGAACTCGACCATTACGCTCAATTGATGGGCGAGATCAGCTGCATCTCGAAACGTGACGGCATGTTGGTGGGACACGCGAAAGACCCCATATCCGGCGGGCTCAGCCTGGGGGCGTTCCTGCCTCAGGACTACTGGAAAGAAACGGGGGCCGAGCTGTTTGTGATCGGCGCCGGCGGGTCTTCAATCGCGGTCACGTCGCACCTCATCGAGAACTGCCCGCCGGGAAACCGTCCGGCGAAGATCATCGTCTCCAACCGCAGCAAACCACGTCTTGAACAGATGGAAAAGATCCACGTGAAGATCAATCCGGGTATTCCCGTCGAGTATCACCACTGTCCGAACCCAGGGGATAACGACCGAATCGTCAACGGACTGAAACCCGGTTCGCTGGTCATCAACGCGACCGGACTCGGAAAGGACGCGCCCGGCTCGCCGCTGACCGGCGACGCGGTCTTCCCCGAGAACGGTATCGCCTGGGATTTCAACTATCGGGGCGACCTGGTGTTCCTCGACCAGGCCAGAGTCCAAGAAGAGAGAAGGAACCTGCGGATCGAAGATGGGTGGACATACTTCATCCACGGCTGGACCAGGGTGATAGCTGAAGTGTTTCACATAGATATCCCGACGTCGGGACCGGAGTTTGATGTGTTGTCCGAGATGGCCGCGAAAGCGCGTTAGCTGGAGGTGTGTGCATCAGCAATGGAGGAGTCAAAATGGAATCTGTGCAGCCCTTTGGAGTAGATATTGATTTGGTGGAAGGCGTCATGCGCGCGCACGATCGGGTAGTCACCCGGAAGGCGTCGGACATGCGCGGATATTACGCCGACCAGCCCGCCTTGGAGCGGCTCATCGAAGAGCAAAACGACCCCATTCACTACGAGGTGTTCGAGAAGGACATTCCAGAACAGAGCGGTCAGCTGGTGTTCTGTATCAGCAAACTCTACCCGGGCGTGGTCGGCGAAGAGTGCTTCATGACCAAGGGACACTACCACGCTGTACCCGAAACGGCAGAGATATACCTCTGCATACGCGGCCGTGGCTACATGCTCATGAAGACACCGAGCGGTCACGCGGCGCTCGAACCTATGGCCGCGAACCGGCTGGTCTACGTTCCGCCTTACTGGGCTCACCGGTCGATCAACAATGGCGATGAACCGTTGATCTCCTTGTGCGTGTACCCCGGTGACGCCGGTCACAACTATGGCGACATCAAAAAGGAAGGGTTCCCCAAACGGGTGTTTATTCGGGACGGGAAGGAGATCGTCGAGTAATGGCCGGAATCCTGGTCACGCCCCGCTCCCTGACCGTGGCGGGGCATCCCGCGCTGGACGCTCTTACCGAAGCGGGCTACGACGTCGTCTTCTCAGCGCCGGGACGACTGCCGACCGAAACGGAACTCATCGATCTTCTGTCCCGCTGCGTGGGATACCTCGCGGGCGTCGAGCCAGTCAGCAGAAAAGTCCTGGAATCGGCCCGCGACCTGAAAGTGATCAGCCGCAACGGTACCGGCGTCGACAATATCGATTTGGAGACCGCCGAACGGCTCGACATCAGCGTATGCCGTGCCGTTGGAGCCAATGCTCGAGGCGTCGCCGAACTGACCATAGCGCTGATGCTCGCGTTGGTCAGGGGCGTTCCCGCCGGCGACAGAAGCATCAAGAGCGGCGATTGGAAGAGATGCAAGGGCATCGAGCTGGAATCGCGCACGCTGGGCATTATCGGCTGCGGCAGGGTCGGACAGATCGTTGCCGAGCTCGCGCTGGCGTTGGGTATGGACGTGATCGCTTATGACTTGGAACCCGACACCTCGTTCGCACCGTCGGAACGATTCCGCTTCGGTTCCTTGGACACCCTCCTTGCACAGTCCGACATAATCAGCCTGCACTGTCCCTCATCCGGACGGGGATCGCCGATCATAGACGCGCAAGCGCTCGAACGCACGAAACCGGGCGTGTTTATCGTCAACACGGCGCGACCCGATTTGATCGACACCAAAGCGATGGTGGCGTTTCTCGACAACGGCCATGTCGCCGGGCTCGCAACGGACGTATTCGATCGCGAACCGCCCGTCGATGATGTGCTGGCTGCGCACGACCGGGTTATCGCAACACCGCATATCGGCGGCTTCACGGCGGAGAGTGTCGACCGTGCCGCCCGCGCCGCCGTGAAGAACCTGCTCGACCACCTCGGCAAATCATCCGGTTGAAGCCCGATATACGGCACCGCGGGACCATCTCACTACACCCCCTTGCATGGTCGAGGTTTGTTGGTGTATAGTACACCCGCGCTTGATGGGGACACAAAAACCACAAGAAGAACCGCTTGAGAGGTGTTACGTCTGTGGTGCAGGAGAGAATGATGGCCGCTCCGCATGTGCTCGTGGTTGATGACGAGCGAGAGGCGTGCCAGGGTCTGGGGCTCGTGCTCCAGGACGAGGGATACCGCGTGACGATGACCTACGACGGACATTCCGCGCTTGCCCTCGCCAAGGAGGACGAACCCGACGTGGCACTGCTCGACCTGCGTATGCCCGGTATGGACGGGCTGGCGCTGCTGGCGGCGTTGCGCGACAACTTCCCTGCCGTCTCCGCGATCATGATGACGGCGTATGGGTCCGAGAAGACGGCCGTCGAAGCGATGAAACGAGGCGCAGAAGACTACCTGACCAAGCCCGTGGACATGGAAGAGCTTCTGTTGTGTATCGAGCGGCTGATAGAACACAAACGTCTCCTCGACGAGAACAGGGACCTCAGGGATCAACTCCGGGAGCGGTACAGTTTCGACAACATGATCGGCGGCCATCCCCAAATGCAGCGTGTATTCAAGGCAATTGCCCAAATGGCCGAGACCGATGCGACGGTGCTCATAACCGGAGAGACAGGCACGGGCAAAGAGTTGGTTGCACAGGCGTTGCACAAGTTGAGCAATCGGTGCCGTGCGCCGTTCGTCGTGGTAAACTGCGCCGCGCTGTCCGAGGGCATCCTCGAGAGCGAGCTTTTCGGCCACGAGAAGGGCGCGTTTACCGGCGCGGAACGACGGCGCATAGGGCGGTTCGAGCGTGCGCACAAAGGCACGCTGTTTCTGGATGAGATCACCGAGATCGGGCCAAACGTTCAGGTCAAACTGCTACGGTTTCTCGAGGACCACCGTGTCGAACGCGTGGGCAGCGAGGGGCACGTTGAAGTCGATGTGCGCATACTCGCGGCCACGAACCGTGACATCGAGGATGCCGTCGCCAAAGGTATCGTTCGAAACGACCTCTACTACAGACTCAATGTCGTGCAACTGGAGATACCGCCGTTGCGCGAGAGGCTGAGCGATATCCCGTTGCTGTGCCAACACTTTCTCGTCCAATATCGAGGCGAAAGCGACCTCGGGCCAAAAGCGTTCTCTCCCGAAGCGATAAAAATACTCACGGGATACGAGTGGCCGGGCAACGTGCGCGAGCTGAGAAACGTGGTCGAGCAAACGGTGGTCTTCTGCCGCGAGGACGTCATCCAACCGCACCACCTGCCCGCTGTCCTCCGGGAGGTTGAACCCATCGAGCACAAACGGCGACCCGGAGATTTGGAGGGGGTCTCGCTGGCGGAGATAGAGCGGGAGGCGATCCTGAGCACGCTGCAGTCGGTGAGTGGAGACCGAAGCCGTGCCGCGGAACTCCTCGGCATAAGCGAGAGGACGTTGTATCGGAAGCTCAGCGAATACCGTACGAAAGCCAACGCCATCGTCCGCCCCGGTTCGAAAGGGTAGACCGAAGACCCGACGGGCTTTCCGACCGGTAATCCGCCGGATCTGGCACACACATTGCACTTCCCTCCAAGGGGGAGAGGAGGTACGCATTGGGCGTGTCGGAAGGAAAACACAAGATACTTCTCGTTGAGGACGAGCTGGATACCGTGAGAGGCTTGTCCGAACTGCTGGGGGAGGAAGGGTTCCTTGTCCTAACCGCGACAAACGTTGCCGAGGCAGTTAAACTGCTCACAGAGGACAAGATAGACCTTGTACTGACCGACCTGCGTATGCCGGGGGCCGGCGGAAGCGATCTCATACGCGAAGCCAACGAACGCTTCCCCGACCTGCCCGTGTTCGTCATGACGGGCTGCCCGGACATCGACAGGTACATCGAACCGCAGCTTGCCGGACAGCTCGAACTCATTCCGAAACCCATTGACTGCCAAACACTTCTGACGAGGGTCAGGTCAGTCCTGTCTGTGCAGGCTTCCTGACCGGCGAAACACGACACGTTGGCAGTCTAGCGGGATTCCAGGCCGATCTCTCTGACAATATGTCAGCACTGCAGCGCTATCAAACCGCACCGTCTCGGGCTGTCTTCTCTCAACGCGTCGGTTCTCAGGAATCTTTTTTGCGCTTTGCCAGGGTTTGGATAACTACCTTCGGTTTGTCGGTAATAATGACGTCCACGCCGCAGTCAAGCGCATGGAGGATATGGTCCGGCCAGTTGAGCGTGTAGATGGCGATGGTTTTGCCTGCTGCATGGAGCTGGTTGACACGCTCTTTCGTCAAGTAGTCCATATTGGTGTTGTACCCCTCGGCGAGAGCGGTTTCTGCAACCTGAGCGGCGTCCACCGGTCCTCCGTCCGTGAGCGTCTCTGTACGGATGTTGGGGTTGAGTTCCTTGGCCTCTTTGACGTACAGGTGCTCGAACGATTGTATGACCACCTCGCCCGCCATATCGCGTTCCTCGATAGCCTTCACCACCTTCGGCACGATACCCTCGTTATGATAGATCGGCGGTTTTATTTCGATGTAGACACCGATCTTGCCTTTCGCAACGTCGAGCGATTCCCCAAGGGTCGGGATGCGTTCGTCGGCAAACTTCTCGTGCCTCCACGAACCGGCGTCGAGCTTCTTGATCTCAGCCAGCGTCATCTCGCGCACCAGCCCGTGACCGTTCGTCGTCCTGTTGACGGTATCGTCGTGGATGACTACCACATGGCCGTCCTTCGTCAGACAGCAGTCGAGCTCGAAGTAGTCCGCTTCCTGCTCGATGGCGCGCCTGAAGGCTGCCAGCGTGTTTTCAGGCGCCTCCGAAGACACACCGCGATGCGCGACAATCACCACCTCGCGCTTCCGCAACAGGTCTCCCGCACCCAGAGCGGACCCGCAGCACATGCACGCGACAACTACGGCCAGAGCAAGCGTTCGTGCAACCATTGTGTTTCCTCCTTCAGTCTCTATACAATCCACTAATCCGTTCAGCGGGAATTCTATCACCGCAACACCGCGCACCGCAACAGGAGCGGAGAACGCGTGGGTCGTTTACTTTTCGGTAAGGAACCCGATATGATTGACCATGAAGGCCCGACCTGTACCCAGAGAGAAGCGGATTTACAAGAGGGTGGAGAATTCAGCGTTGATGGTGACGATCGCATGCTGCACGCCAAACCTGAGGAAAGTCGAAGCGCTTGTTCGCCGGTTCTGTCGGTTGTCTTTCTTCCTTGCTTTCTCGATTGTTTCGCTTCTTGGGTCCGCCTTCGGTGCGGACTTCAGCAGCGCAGTTGTCCGCATCGGCCGGAACGCCGGGCCGGTCGAGAAACGGGCGGCGAACCTCCTGGCGGAACGCCTCTCGAAGCCGAGCGGGATTGCCGTGAGGGTGGAGGCGGAGAATGACGCGCGTGCCGTCAGGCCGGAGGAGCTGTTGGTTCTGCTGGGAATACCTGCCCACCATGAAGCGGTCTCTGCGCAGTTTGACGCCCTCCGTATCCCGCCATTGACAGATCGTGCCCCCGGACCGGAAGGGTTTCTCCTGAAATCACTGTCTGACGGCAACAAACTCGCGCTCATGGCGGCGGGCGTGGACGAGCGTGGTTGTCTCTACGCAGTGGGCGAGATACTGCGCCGGACCGTTGTCAAGCAAGGCGCCGTCCAGTTTCCCGACAACGTCGACCTGCGCACCGCGCCTGCATTCGAGATTCGTGGTACACAGTACGGTCAGAGCGGCGTGGCAAAGACACTTGCACATGTCCGGGGCTGGACGGACGAAGAGACCCAACGCGTCATTATTGATTATGCGCTGGCGGGTGCCAACATCTTCAACACCGGCCCGGGCCCGATCTTCGATTTCATCAAATCGTTCGGCTTGATGACCCAGGGCGGCTTCGGCGCGAACACCGGGAGCCATCCCGACCACCCGGAATGGGAGGCTTCCGAATCCATAGGCCGCAGGGGCTACGTCTGCCTCTCGATCCCGGAGGCCCGCGAGTTCATGCTTCGGAAATGCGAAGATCACTTCCGAAACAGTCCGACGTACGATCTCGTGAAGTTCCACGGTGGCGACGGCGGCGGGTGCGAGTGCGACCGGTGCGACCCCTACGGCCTGACCTTCATCCGGCTCGTCGAGCAGATGGCAGGCATCATCCACAAACACCATCCCGAAACACGCGTCTACTTCACCAACCAGAAGTTCGACAACGATGACGATAACGCTATCTTTGCGTACTTGCAGGAGCGGCCTCGGGAATGGTTGTGGGCGTGGGGTTACGGCCCCGGCTCCGACGCAACGACCTGGCAGCCCGGCCACCGCCAGACGCACCGCATGGATCTGTTCCGGTATCCGGGCTTCGGCCCTTACGGACTTTACCCAAGAGAACTCCTGCGCCAACTCCCGCCACGGCACGTGCTCGTTTATTACAACGAGATCACCCACTGGAAATATGCGCAACACGCGTACGTCCAGATGTACCCCCGGGCCGACAGGAACGGAGACTTGCCTCCGCACTGGAGTCACGACATCTACGAGCGGCGGCCCGACCAGGCGTTGACCATGGTCTACAACCGCCTGACCTTCTATGCCTGGCCGCGCTATTACCACCGCGTCTTCAACGACCTCATGCGATACGGCGTCGGCGACATCACCCATTCGAGCGGCCACCACGACCATTTCAACCAGTGGATGTGGCAGCGGCTGCTGTGGGCGCCGCGTATGACGGTGGACGAGGTGGTAGACGAGTATTGCCGCACATGGTTTGGACCCGAGGCCGCGCCGCTCATGGCGAAGGCACTCTTCCAGCTCGAGCAAAACCTCGAGGAGCAGCCGGGGGTGCCGCTGGCCGAAAAGGAGGGCATCGGCCGGTACTATCGCTTGGTGAAGGAAGCGGGCGAGAGCATGCCGCCGGTAATGATGGAAAACAACTGGCTCTGGCGCATGTACATGCAGAAGGCGGCGCTGGACCGGTACACCCAACTGAGCGTGCGCCGGCAGTCGGCGCTGCAATCGCGCATCGAACAGCGCGTGGGGAAAGCCCTTGAACGGAGCGACTTGAATGCGTGCATCGAGACGGTTCTACCCTGGTTCGAAAAGCTCGGCGAGACGGCAGAGATGATATCTCTGCGCCGGGAAGCCGGCCGGTTGGGCGAGGAGAGTAACGCGCTTTTCGGCGTGCGTAGCGACGGCTACTTCAACCTTGAACACGACTTCGTCGGTCTCGGATGGCTCAAACGTCAGTTGGAACGCGCCCGAACCGCTTCACCTGGAGAGGCGGCCCAACTCCTGAACATGATCGTCAACTACGAAAACCGCGGTCCGGGCGGGTTCTACGACAACATGGGCACGTTCAACAACGCCCCGAACCTCGTCTTCGGCTACCCCTACGATCACGGCCAGCCATACGTCGCACAGATGCTCTCCGAGGCAAACAGGCCCAGCCAGCGCTCGATGCATTTCACACAAGACGAGGACCAGGGCATCACGCTGCACTACCGCGGTCTGGACCCCGACGCAGCCTACCGCGTCCGCTTCACCTTCGTGCGGCCGTGGTACCAGGAACGCTACGCATTTCGCATGAATCAGAAGTCTCAGTCCATCTATGCCGACGATGTCCTGCTGGCGGACAACGTCGAGCTGCCTCTGCAGATGAGCGATTTCTTCACCTACACTATACCTCCCGAGACCACCCAGGACGGCGAACTCGTCATACGGTTCGAACGCGCCCACGACGTCGCACGAGGCGACCGCGTGTCCCGCGAGCAGTGGCGCAACTCCGGAGGCTGGGGCACCCTCGTCTCCGAGGCCTGGCTCATAAAGATAACGACCAAGCCAACCCCGCCGATGTGAAACTCAGGTTGTCCCGACTTTCCCTCTTCGCACCTCTTACTTCACACTTCACTCTTCGTCCTTCTCACTTCACACTTCACACTTCTTCCTTCCGACCCCCGAACTCCCAATTCACTATTCACTATTCTTCCTTCCCCTCCCCGTCTACCGTCTACCGTCTACTGTCTACCGCACTTCGTTCTTGACACATCCGCAGTTTTCGTCTAGACTTCATCATAGGAGTCGGGGGAGTGATTGAATTGAGAATAGCGAATTCAGAATAGAGAATTGGGAATGGGGGAATTGGGAATTGGGAATTGAGAAGGGGAGCCATTCATGGAGAAGGATCTGTGTGAGCGAACCTTCGCGTTTGCCACACGCATCGTCTGCCTTTGTCGCGAGCTTGACAAGAGCCCGGGTGTGAGCCGAACGTTGTGCCGCCAACTGCTCCGCTCCGGTACCTCGATTGGCGCGAACGTCGAGGAAGCGCAAGCCGGACAGAGCCGGGCGGATTTCGTCTCGAAGATACAGATCGCCTGCAAAGAGGCGCGCGAAACACACTACTGGCTTCGGCTCATTGTGGCCACGGACATCGTCCCGGCGGAGAAACTGGCCCCGCTGGTCCAGGAAAGCAACGAGCTCGTCGCCATTCTTACGACCATTATCAAGACCACAAAGGAGAATACCCCCTAATGGAGATTAAGAATAGTGAATTAGGAATAGTGAAATTCCGGTGTTTGTCAATTCTCCATTCAGAATTCTCCATTCAAAAATCTGTGTCATGTCCTCCAATTCACCATTCAGAATTCTCCATTCTTAATTCTGTGTCATGTCCTCCAATTCTCCATTCAGAATTCTCCATTCTTAATTCTGTGTCATGTCCTCCAATTCACCATTCA
>CAZGCA010000014.1:0-84839 GCA_964524145.1 uncultured bacterium
GCGCTGTCTTCACATGGCAGAAGTCACTGGTTCGAGTCCAGTATCGCCCACCATTCTTCAACTCGGATCCAATTGGAAGGAGCTGTAAAGATGGCACATCGACACATGCGGCCACTCACTTCTGTACGCACGGCAACGCCTGCCTTGGCCCAGTTTGACGACCTATTTGGCGGGGGCAAGGACTCCGAGGGCGGTGCATCGGTGATCTACCAGGTCCTGTTGCCGTTCCTTTTCATACTTGACGAACTCACGTACATAGGGTTGATTGATATTCACAGCAAGAAGTTCGGCTCGTCAGGGTAGGGGAGCGGCTGTCCGAACCGGGCTCGCGAGCAGGGGATTTCGCGGTCACCTTTCTATTAAGATGCTGCAGTGCCGCTCGGGGGCCTTGACGCTGGAGGAGATCAGACATGAAGGCGATTGAGTATACAGGTGGGCGCATATTACTGGGCCGGCTGGCGCACGATGCCGACATCCTCGAGTCTGCCGCGAGGTTTTGCGGCGAGATCGGTCTCGAGATGGGGTTGGTGACCGTCATAGGCGCTGTCAAGAAAGCCACAATAGCGTTCTACGATCAGAGCAACAAGGAATACGACTACATCACATTCGACGAACCTCTCGAGATCGTCAGCCTGACAGGAAACGTGTCCCGCAGGGACGGTAAACCGATAATCCACGCCCACGCCATCTTCTCACGGCCCGATGGAGAGACCGTTGCAGGCCATCTTTCGAGTCCCACAACAGTGTTCGCAGGCGAGATTAGCGTCATAGAGCTGAAAGGCAAGACGTTTGACCGAGGATACGACGAGGTGACGGGCCTGCCGCTTTGGGACGAGCTGGGTTGAACCTGCCGTTTGGGAGGAAAGATGTTCGAGGTCTCTATCCAGTCCCGGCAGCTTTTTGCTCGACGACCCGGTTGAAGAGCGCGGCGAGCTTTCCCGTAAGTTTCTCGCGGTTGAATTGTGATATGGCGTTCTCGTCCGTCGTGCATGCGACATCGCTGTCGGCCTGGAAACGCGTGTAGTACCGCAGCACGGCCGCCTTTATTGCCTCGACGTCATCAGGCGGAACGACCGTGCCCGCTCCGCACTCCTCTATCAGTTGGGCGGCTGCGTAATCCCTCGGTACAAGCGCAAGTATGGGACGTTTGGCAAAGAGGTATTCGAATACCTTGACGGTATGCCGCCCGCGCGAATCCTTCGATTGGTCGAGGAGAAAGAGTAGTACAGAGCTGTCCAGTTGTTCCTGCAGGCATTCGCGTCTGGGCTTGTAGTCGATTGCCCGGACCACCTGCGACACGGCGTGGGACTTTGCAGCATGATCGATGTACGCCGGTACGTTTGTCACCATTCTCAGTTCAAACCGCGCCGGATCTATCGAGCCCTCCTCGAGAAGTTGAAACACTGCTGCAAACAGAGTCTCGACCTTGCGCGTCCTCGAGTATAGCTTTCCTGTGTGTGTCATCGTGAACGTGGATGGTTTGTGTCGTTCGAGTCCGTGGAAATCGTCCGGGTCGTAGCCGTTCTCGACCACCTCGAACAGCTTCTCAGCGCTGTCCGGGGTTCGTTTGCGAAGCTGCTCGCACCACGGTTCTGTGACGGTGACGATGGCGTCGGCCTTGCCCAATAAGTTGCGCTCCAAATGCGCGTTCAGCCAATGCTTGAACCGGTTCTGATAGATGGGTATGGCTGAGTTGCCGACCCAGAGATCACGGAAATCGTAGACCAGTGGCACACCGGTTCTTTTTTTTACTGCTGCGGCGATAGAGAGCGTTGTGAGAGGCGGCACAGATACAAACACCAGGCTTATGTTTCTTTCACGCACGATCTTGACGCCCTGCGGCACCGCGAACGGCCACCACCCGAATTTGTTGTCGTGCAGCAGCATAGTTGCGGGTCGTCTCACACCAGTGGCGCTGAGCCTGAGGTCGAGATTAAGGATTCGCGTGCGTGAGACGTTGTTCTCGTCGATTCCTTCGGCTGAAAGGTCGAGGTCGTCGTAGTCGAGTAGCGGATTGTCCGGGTCGTCCACCGTCAGCACGTGAGGGTCCCAGCCGTACTTGGGCAGAAACTTTGCGAACTTCAGCACACGCGACGTCCCTGCACCCAGCAACGGTGGGAATGCATAGCTTATCAGGAGCACGCGCCGGCTCATCAGCGGGTCTTCTCGCAAATAAGAACGAAGTCGCGCGCAAAGAGCGAAGGATACCATCGCGCGAGCTTCTCATAGATGGCCGCGAAGGGCTGAACGGTCATGATGAACGGGTACAGCTTGCTGTTTACATAGGCGAAACCGTCAGTGCGAATGACTTTCAGCCCTTGAGAACGGCAGAGCGCACGGGCATCGCGAACCGTCATGAACCGGAGATGGCTCTCATCGGTCGGTGTGTTCTGCAAGTACGGGAACCGCCCGGTTACAATCCAAAGCCGGTACCGCCAATGTCCAATATTGGGCGAGCAGAAGACGAGCTTCCCACCCTTTCGAAGGACCCGGACGCACTCGGCAAGCGCTTTTTGGTGGAAGAACATGTGCTCGATCACCGAGTTGGCAACGACGCAGTCAAACGTCTCGTCGTCGTACGGCAGCGGTTCGCAGTCCAGATCAACCTGCCGTGCCGGCACGCCCTTCTCGTTTATGAGGCGCGTTCCTTCGTGGGACAGCTCGGTCGCCTCGATCTCGACACCTTTGTCCGAGAGCATTTTGGCGAGCAGACCCGCGCCCGCGTTTATCTCGAGCGTTTTCAGGTCCGTATCGACATACTGTGCCAGGAACCGCAACCGGGGCAGGCTTGCCGAATCGCCCTTCTCTCTCCAGTAGTTCTCGTAGTACTCAGCGATATCCATTTCCCTTGCCCCCTGCCTCAGCGCGATCTCAGCCGCATCATCATATCGTCGACTATACCTCTAAAGAAGAGCACCACAACCGCAACATACGTCAGGCCCGCCAACCCGAGACAAACGAACAGGTTGAGCAAGTCCCACTTCACTACAGTGTGCAACCCTGTCTGTTGCCAGACGGCAATCACTGCACACGTGCCTGCGGTAGCTGTCAGAGCCGGCATCAGGCTGCGAGCTATCTGGCCAACTCGTATATCAAGCACTTTCATTATATGCCAGAACGCATACGCGTTTCCTACAACACCGCCGAGAGTGAAGAGTATGCTCACGCCAACGATCCCGAACCGGGCAGAGTATATCGCGAACGGCGCGATCGTCACAAGTTGGACAATTGACGAAATGAGGAGGATTCTCGGTTTTCCAATCGCCTTGAACAGTTCGCCCATCGTTGACCCGATGCTGCGATTGAATCCAAAGAAAAGCAGTATCTCGAGTGCGTGGACCGCCGGCAGCCATTCGTCGCCGTAAATGCTGGTTATTACCTCGCGGGCAAGCAACATGAGCACAAACGTGACCGGTGCCGAGATCAGTGTCACATAAGTCAGCACCTTGAGCCACACTTTCCCGACTCGCTCAAGATCCTTCTGAATCTCAGCGTAGGCAGGGAACAAGACCCTGTTCAACACCATTTGTATGAGCCGGGTTGGATAGCGTGAGATGCGGTACGCGAACGAGTAGAACCCAAGCGGCTCAGTGCCAACCAGCTTGCCGACGATTGCGTCATCGAGATGGAATATTACAAACATCACGATGCTGCCGCCAAAGACATGCTTCCCATAACGCAACATCTCACGAGCAAGTTCCCAGTCGTAACGGAGCGTCGGTCTCCAAGGGTATGCCACCCAGTACGCTACAGTCCGCGCGATTCTCTGGGCCAGAACGGCGCCGACCAGGCTCCATACTCCGAACCCGCTTAGAGCCATCGATGCGCCGGTAACAAGATACGCTATGCTGCCCAGTGTCTCCGGAAAGAATATCCTCTTGAATAGCATTTGCTTGCGCAGCATCGTATGGTGGACCGAACAAAGCGGGTCTATTAGTAGGCTTATGCTTATTACGCGTGCTACCGCCGTAAGTTCGGGTTCTTCGAAGAACGCGGCCACGAACGGTGCCGTCAGCATGATGAGCACAAAGAGCAATGCGTCGAGAGCCAGACGCACTGCGAACGCTATGTTCGCCGCCTCTCGGACACGGTCCTGTCTCTGCAGCAATGCCGCAAGGAAGCCGATGTCCTCGAAGAGCAAAAAGGCACCCATTACCAAGTGCGCCAGTGCAACGATGCCGAACGCTTTGATGCCGGTCGGCTCTGTTCCAAGGACACGGTAGAGAATGACGCCTGCAGTGAAATTCGAGACCTGGACGGCGCCGTTTGTCGCGACAGTCCACTTCACGCCACGCACAACTCTCCCCGAGAGCGGCCCTGGTTTTTCGGCGCCGTCTTTCTGCACGGACATATATGTTATTCCTTCGAGACCAGGAAATCGCCCACTGCAAGATAGTCCATGCCACAACGGAATTGGGTTGCCAGTGCTTCAGCCGGTGTGCAGACTATGGGCTGACCGGCGACGTTAAAGCTGGTGTTGAGCACGACCGGGGTGCCCGTGCGCTTGCCGAACTGATCAATCATGTGCCAGTAACGCGGGTTCACCGCCTTGTCCACGGTCTGTATTCGACACGTTCCATCCACGTGGATCGCCGCGGGAATCTCGTCGAGTTTCTCTTTCTTTGTGTTGAACGCGATTATCATGAACGGCGACGGGTACGCGCCGTCAACGTAATCATTTCCGGCACCCATGAGCATCGACGGCGCGAACGGCCGCCACGGCTCGCGAAACTTCACCTGGTTGTTGACGACGTCCTTCATCTCGCCGGTGCGCGGGTTGGCGAGTATTGTGCGTGCGCCGAGCGCCCGCGGCCCCACCTCCATTCTGCCCTGGAACCAGCCCACAATCTTGTTTTCGACCAGCAATGACGCGACATCGGCGCCGATATCGGCCGGGCGCGTATACTTCACCTTGGCAAGCTTGAGCGCGATCTCGATCTCTTCGTTGGTGAACCCGGGTCCCCAGTACGGGTGGTTGAACGTTGTGTTTGGCCGTTTGCCCGTCTTGTCGACCCAGACCTTGACCGCCGCGCCCAGCGATGTTCCTGCGTCGCCGGCCGCTGGCTGAATGAATATGTTGTCCACATGCTCTGTCTGCAACAGCTTGCCGTTCATCGAGCAGTTCAACGCCAACCCACCCGCCATACAGAGGTTGCGGCTGCCGGTCTTCTCGTTGAGGTACCTGCTCATGGCGATGCAGGCTTGTTCGATGCAGTGCTGCAACGTAGCCGCTAGCGTTATCGATTCTTCGCTCAATGCCTCGGACCTGTCCCGCGTTGGCAGGCCGGCAAGGTACTTTCGGAACTCGGTGAGGTGGATCCAGGGGATCTCCCCGTCCCATTTCACAAACGGAAACCCGCGTTCGTCCGGCTCGCCATATGCCGCAAGCCCCATTATCTTGCCCTCGTCATTGTGGCTGCGGAACCCGAGTTTGTCGGTGATACGCTCGTAGAGAACGCCCCAACTGCTTTCCCGCTCGACCTCCTTGAGAATGTCCATTCTGACGCCATCGCCGTGGCACAGAATGCCCGCGTTCTGGCCGCCGCTTCCGTCAAGCGACATGACGTTTGCGGACTCGAAACCGGAAAGGTAGAAGCTGCTCGCAGCGTGCGCCACGTGGTGGTTGACGAATACCGTCTTCTTGGGGTCGGAGATGTACCGTGATGCCTGCGCGAGGTAGAACGAATGCTGCCGCGCGTACCTGTATTCCTGGCGTGGGGTGCGCAGCACCGGACGCCTACGCGCCCAGTGTCTCAGCTTCGACTTCATGTTGTGAGCAAGTATCTGCCGGGGTCTGTCGAAACCGACCGCAACGTAGTCGACTTCGTCCAGCGTTACCCCTGCGGTTTCCAGGCAGTACTTTATCGCTCGATGCGGGGCGATGCGCGGCGCGTGCTTGAACCTGATCAGTCGCTCCTCCTCGACCATTGCCACAAGCTCGCCATCGACGAGTATACACGCCGAATTGTCCTCGCAGAAAGGATCCGTCATGCCCAGTATTATCACGTTGTTCTCCTGTCTGGTTGCGTTGTCACGTAGCCGTTGTCGCAAAACCATGTCGTCGCCCGCGCGAACGCATCATCGAGCGGGCTTTGGGGCAGCGAAAGCTCGGTCACGGCTTTCGATACGTCACACACGAGAGCCGCAGGCGCTCGCGACACCGGCCGTCTTCCCATGTTGCGTACAAACTTGCGTATGGCTCGTCTTCGAGGCCTCTTGAGACCGGACGCTGCCTCGAGCAGGGTAAGGAACTCGTTCTTTGACAGGTTCCGGTTGCCGAGAATGTACCGCTGTCCCGGTATTCCCTTTTGTGCTGCGAGCAGATGCCCGGCAGCAACGTCGCGAACGTCAATCCAGTTAAGCCCGCCTTTAAGATAATGTGGCATCTTGCCATTGAGAAAGTCAACGATCCGCTTTCCCGACGCGGACGGCTTCACGTCACCCTCGCCGACAGGGGCACACGGGTTCACCACAACCGGTTCGAGCCCGCGCCCGGCCGCTTCGAGCACCTCGCGTTCAGCCATATACTTTGAGCGGGCATAGTCGCTCGCGCCGTTCCACAGATTGAAAGGCGTCTCCTCGTTGGGCAGACCCGAATCCACTGTCCCGATTGTGCCAATGGTGCTGGTATGCACGAGCCGTCGCACGTCGTTCTTGAGACACCCGTTGATGATGTTTCTCGTGCCGCCAAGGTTGGTGTCGTAGACATCGCGGGACCCCGTCTCTGCGCCCGGATACAGTGCAGCGACATGGAACACGACCGCGCAACCGGTTATGGCGCGCGAGACACTTTCCGCATCGCGTACGTCGCCCTCGACGAGTTCGGCAGCCAATCCGTCAATGTTGCGAGTGTTGCTTTCCGCCCGAACGAGGGCCCTCACTTCCGCACGAGCCGTTTTCAGAGCTCGAACGACATGCGAGCCGATAAACCCGGTCGCACCGGTTACCAACACACATTTGCCCGCAAGGTCGAGCTCAGACATTGCCGACTATCCTTCTTAGAAGGGTGCCGATGCGGGATCGCGTCGCCCTTCGGGCCGGAGAAGACTTTCCAAGCGGCTCGAACGACTCCCTGACAACAGTATCCCAGTCCGTTGCTGTTGCACAGTAGTCGGGACGCTCGTGCCATAACGCCGTACCGGGGTAGTGCACGTAGCGTTTCACCTTGAGCCTGTAGTCGATCGCGCTGAATTGCCGCAGGAACCCCACGCTCTCACGAATCGATGCTTCGGCCTGCCCGGGAAGCCCTACCATCACATAAACCTGCACTTTGACTCCAGTAGCATCACAGGAATTCATTAACCTCTGGAACGACGCAAGATAGTCTGCCGCGTGTTGTTCCGAGGGAACTCTACCCATCGCAACAAGGTCCGCCGTATCGGCGCTCTCGAGTCCCACCTTCAGCTCGACGCATCCGGATTTTGCCATCAGGTCGAGCAGGTCATTGTCAAGATGGTCGGGCCTCGATTCGCACTCCCACTCGAACGAGTTGGACGAACCTCTGATAGCCCGGCACAAGGTCACGACACGCTTCCTGTCTCGGGCGAAAACGGGATCTCTGAAGATGATCCTTCTCGGTCCGAACGTCGAGCACAGGGCCTCCATCTCCTCGACAACACGGTGCGACTCGCGAGAGCGAAGCCGTGTTCCCTGGGCGAGAACGTACGGGCAGTACTTGCAACCGTGGTCGCACCCACGCGACGAACTCACTGTCAGATACGAATACGCGTACGGTCGGATCAAGTCCCACCGCGGCGCAGGCAGGCTGTCAAGGTCGGGTTCAAACAATTCGTCCTGCCATTCCTCCGTTTCGGGAGGCGGACCTCCTGCCGCGCAGTATTTTGCAACACGCAGCTCCGGTTCACCTGCCACAACGAAATCCACCGTCCCGCTTGCCTCGATCTGCTGCAAACAGAGATGAGCCGTCTGGCCGAATGCGATGACTTTGGCTTCCGGTAAGACACGATGCACGGCACGTGCGAACTCCAGATCATACTCGATTGTCTTGACCGTGGCGAGAAACCCGACCACCTCCGGTTTGCTCGAAACAACGGCGGCCACCGCCTTGTCAAACCCTACCGCCGGCTTGACGGCGTCAACAACCTCAACGTTGAAGCCGCTCTGGCACAATGCGGCCCCGACGCTCGCAATTGTCTGTGGCGGGTAGACGAATCCACCCTCAGACTCGACCACAGCACCTGCACCCGCCGACCCTTCCCGGTTCAGCGTCTTCCCGGCGGGCGACGGCGGGTTGACCAGCACGATCTTCTTTGAGAACCCGTCCATGCTCCCTTTCAGAAAAGGATGTTCTTAAGCAGGTTCAGGGGGAAACGATATCCGATCTTAAGGATCGGGATTTTCGTCACACCTGCCTGCCGCTTGTACTCATGGGTACCGACCTCTGTGACCTTGTACCCGCGTTTGAGGCACTTGATCGCCATCTCCTGTTCGATGGTCGGTATGTTGGACCGCAAACCAAGACTTCGCGCCACGCTGGTGCGAATTGCGCGCAGCCCGTTCTGGTAGTCCGTCAGGCGAACGTTGAATCGCCAGTTTATCACGAGCGTGGTGACAGTGTTGCCCATCAGTCTTGTCGCTTCCCCGAGCGTGCCGTGCAACTCGTCGCTTCCGCCCACCATACGTGAACCGATGACAAGGTCGTATCCTTCTTCAACGATGGGCTTCACCAGCTTCGGTATGTCGTTGGGGTCGTGCGAGCCGTCAGCGTCGATAAACGCTATCACGTCACCCGTGGCAGTCTCTATCCCGAGTCGTACTGCGTCGCCTTTGCCGCGACCGTGATCGAGGACTACACGGGCTCCTTTCTCCTCGGCGACCTTTGCCGTGCCGTCCTTCGAGTGGCCGTCAATAACGATCAGTTCGTCCGCATAGGGCGCCGAGCCGTCAATTATCGGGCCTATTGTTTCCGCCTCCTCCTTCGCGGGTATGATGACTGTCACTTTCATATTCGTGTTAGTCATAACAGAAGCTCTTTCCGCGTATCACGCTTCCAGCTTGAACAGCATCATTCTACCATTAGTGAACTGCCACAGTTTTACCGGCTCCAGTTCTACGGGCGGATCTCCTTCTATCAGGGGCAGGTATTGCGACCTATACTTGCGAACAACACGTTCGTCGACGAGCACGTAGTCAACATCGTGAATGTACGCGTAACGAATCGCCTCCTCTGTGGACGAGTTGGGAAACGGCACCCACAGCTTCTCTCCATAAAACGCCGGGGTCTCATTCCTGCTCATCAGGGCCGCTCCCTCGGGGAGATTGTCTTTCAGCCATACGCCCACTTCTTTGTATTCATAGGGTAGCTGTGCCTTGTACTGCTCGATTGTCGGCAGATGGCCTGCGCAGACTGCGATCAGGGCCAACGCGACCGGCACGGACCGCGTTAACGATCTCGTCACACCGGCGAGCTGTCTCTTGCTGATGTTTTGCAGCGTATCGACAAGCCAGTTCTGACATACCGGGAAGCCGCGCGAAGCCCAGAGAACGAGCACCGGAAAGAGCGCAGCCAGGTACCTCACTTCCACCATGTATACAAGATAACAGGCATTTGGGAAAGCGCAGAGAGCAAAGAACGCTTCTTTCGCCGCCCGCTCGCGAGACCAGGGTTTATACACCAATCCCACAACCAGCAGTATCGCGATAACCGGCGAGAAAAGACGGAAGTTTGCCAGCAGAATTCGCTCGAGAGAAATGGCGTTTTTCCCGACGCTCTTGGCGAAATCAACGGGGTCGTCGGCTATATCGCGGATCATGCTGTAGTCGAATCGTTCGTCCGACATGCCGCGTACCTCTGTGCCCGTCGAATCAAATCCCCAATGCCACGTGTCCCCGGCTCCCCAGCCGCCGGACCGGACGACCTTTTCGTGGAAATACGTTATGCCGGCCTTGCCGCTGAGCAGCCACCGGCCTGTTTGAGCACGCAGGTAGCAGACGTAAGGCGTGGCGATTATGACGAAACAGGCAGCGTACACCGCCACGCTTTTCAGGATTCTGCCCCATGAAACGCTTTTCGACCAGAGTTTCCGGGCAGCGAATACCAGGAAGAACACGCCGAAGTACAGCAGCCCTTCGGGCCGCGTGATGTAGGCGACGCCTGCTGTTCCGCCTGCCGCAGCGCACAACGCGAGATTGTATCGTTCGAGACACAAGAAACAGAGGTACAAAAAGCTGAAGACTAGCAGCAGAAACATCGGTTCGGACATGCTCGGGGAGAAGTACAGGAACGATGTGATTGCGGGCAACAAGGCGAGGACAAGCACTCCCAGCCGGGCGGCGTAGCCCCCCACCAGTTTGCGTCCGAGCAGGTATGCCGGAACAAGGTAAAGAGTGCCAAACAGAACGAACGTTATGTTGCCCGGCGTTTCGGGTTTCCCTCCGAAGAGCGAGAACAACCCCGTCACTATCGAGAAGAGCGGTGCATGATGGATCTCGGGCTTGCCTGCATATGTCAGCCCGTTGCCGGAGACAAGGTTGCGACCGGCCTCGGCATACATCACCTCGTCGCCCCACACCACGCGGTCAATGCCGGTCAAGGCAAGACGAAACGTGAAGGCCAGGGCCAGCAGGGCGCCCAGCACAATCCACTCTTTGAATCTGCTCTTTGTCATGCGGTAACCGTTGTCAATTACAAACCCGCTTTTCGGTGTGGCCGAGAACGTCCATACACAAGTAGTGCAATTGCAGAGACGAGAAGCACGGTAACCACACTCACGACATGAGACAGCGGCTGGCTTATCGGTTTGCTTGCTGGGTCCAGGGGGTCGGTTCCAGCCGCCAGTTCCACTCCATCCGGCCAGTGGTCGTTATCATCGTCGGTGTCTGCGTTGTTGCCTATGCCGTCACCGTCGGTATCAATGCTCTCGGTTGGGTCGTAAGGGAATGCGTCATCTTCGTCCAGCACGCCATCGTTGTCGTCGTCCGGGTCGGTGGAATCGGGTTCCCCGTCACCATCGCTGTCCGGCTCAGGGTGAGCGCCAATATGCAGCACGCAGTCTCCGGTCAAGGGGGAGACAAATGCAACAGGGCCGCCGCCGGTGGCCGGCGATGCAGGCGTTGCCTGCTCTGTCTGGACGTTCAGCCACTCGACAGACAGCGTGCCCGCCGCGCTCGAGAGGTCAACGGTCACCGAGCCTCCTTCGGGCAGGTACAGAACGTACTCGCTGCCAACGTTCGCCAGACAATACGCATTCCCCGACAGGACAAAGTTGTCGTGCGGCACCATCTCCGCGAACCCAACACGGTTGTTTACATACTGCGCCAGAATACCCAGTTGCCGCCGGAGCGTTTCTCCGCCTGTCCCGTCGTTGTCGCCGCCGTGGGGGCCTTCGAACGTCCAATCGAGCGGGTTGATATGTCCCCCGCTCACAAAGAGCGTCCAGGCCGCTTTGCGCCATTTAACGACGCTATTGCCTGCAAGAAACGGCACCGGCTCGTCAAAGGTGATGGGTTTGTTTGTGCTGTACAGTGACTCGGCACGACTGTTGACGAGGGCCGGCTCCATATCCACACTGAACGTGCGGACGTGGTAGGTGAGCACATCAACGTTTGCGGAAGGCGCACCATCGAAACCCGTAAAATCGTCATTGACCGCGATGAGATGCTGCTGCGGTTTTGTCGCCTCGTAATCGGTGATGAACTCCACGAAGTGCTCGTGCCACAAAGCTTCTTCCGCATTGAGCGGGTTGCCGTTGCACGGACTTTCGTTGGCGATCTCGTAGAAGATGTTGCCGAAAGTGTTTGTCTCGTCAATGACTTTCTTCACATACTGTTCTTGGACAGTGATCAACGCCGGCAACATGAGCGTGTAGGATTCGTAGCCCACACCGTCGTCGTTCGGGTCGCCGTTCAACCCGTTGATGTTGTTCTGCGAGTTGAATGCGTGCAGGTTCCAGCTGTTCTCGCTGTTTCTAAGACTTACCCCTTCGAAGAGTGTCAACTCAACGTAGATGCCACGGTCGGCGGCTTCCGATATGAAGTCCGTCAATCGGCTAAAGAACGTGTTGTCGAACTGGGACAGGTCAAACTTCGTATAGCCGCCAAACCCCGTGCCGGGGCCCGTTCTCGGCCAGGGATAGACCTCCGGATGGTCCGCCAGGGAGACATCGAAGAAGCCGAAGAGAAACAGTCGCGTCAGGTTGATGCCGTTCGACTCGAGTATGTCCAGATACTTCTCGTAATCGAAATCGAGGTTTGCGACGGGTCCGTAGAACGAGTCGCCCACAAGGTACACGGGCCGCAGACCGTCCACAAACAAGTGCGGGTTCTCCGGACTCAGCCGCAGCAATGCATCACTTTCGCTGCCCAAAAACGCGAGTACCAGGAAGGAGAACGCCATAACTCCCGTCCAGCGTATGCTTGTTGCTCTTCTCACTATCGTTCCTTTCCTATTACCCCGGATTTCTCACCCGAGGTTGTAGTAGGGCTCTGGTGAGATATGCGGGTTAAGTCCGGCGCGGTCAGCCTCATCGCTCGACCTGCCTCAATCGTTGCCCTTGTCGCAGCCATTCTACCTGTTACTCGCGTCGTTCACTGAATAAACAACAACTTTTCGGTCCGGATCAGACGAATCCGTGTGGACAAGCGTCAAGTCATCTGCCACACTGGTCTCTTCCAGCAGAAACGCCATTTGCGGTCGTACCGTTACTACGAAGTGTTCATCGAGGACAAAGTAGTCGGCGTCGTGAGCTCGCCCGTACCGCAGCACCTCGGCATAGTCCGCGTTCGGGTAGGGGACCCATCTTGCGTCCGCGTGGAACGCAAACGCCGGCAGCCGGGACATTACAACGGAGCCCTCCTGAGCATGGTCCTTGATCCACAGGCCGACTTTCTTGTGGACAGGCGATACCGAGCCGCGGCTTGTGGTGGTGAGGAGAACGGGCGCCAGAACTGCACACCCGAGTATGGCAACCGCTGTCGGCACGGTGCCCAGGAGTCTGGTCACCAATAAGCCTCTTTTCGGCCAGAGCGATTTCACAGTGTCAGCGATCCAGTCGCCTATCAACGCCAATCCATGTGCCCCCCAGATGATCAGGGGCGGCAGCGCGGCAGCCACGTACCGTTCCTGAAAAAAGAAGAAAGCGAATATCATGATCGGGCAGGCCGAGGCGACGAGGAAGAGTTCGTTCTTCAGCCTCTCTGTGTCCCACGCCCGCTTCAGCCAACCGACGCACACGGCAAGAACCATGAGCATCGGGAACATACGGTGCGAAAAGAGGATTCGCGGCAACCTTCGCAGGTTGACATACGTGCCGCGTATGAAGTCATTCGGATCTGCACGGACATAGTCGAGCGTGCTGAGCTGCGATATCTCGTCTGAGTAGAACCGCACCTCCTGGCCCGAGCTGTCCAGCCCCCATGTTTCCTTGTCGAACTGCGCCACGTTTCCGTCCCGCAATCCTCGTGCGGTGATATAGGTTATCGCCGAGTTGGTCGAGAGCGTCCACCCGCCGGTGTGATGGTGGAGGTAAACGAGATACGGCGACGCAACAATCAGGAACCCGGCAACGAATAATGCGAGCCGCGGCAGAACCCATCTCCGCTCTCCGCGCCGTTCCCACAGGTACAGCAGAAGAAGCAGGAGAAAGAAGACGCCGGCGTAGGCGACTCCTTCGCCTCGCGTCAGATAGGCCAGTGAGAAGAGGGCGCCCGAAAGGGCGTACCAGCGGAACAGATTCTGTTTCCATGCGAGCAGCGCGGTCCACACTCCTGTATAGGCCAGGAAAAGATATATCGGCTCGGTCATCGTGCCCCAGAGAAGCACCCCGGTCATGAGCGGCGGCCATATCGCCGTCAGGATCGCCGCGATCCTCCCGGTTTTCTGGCCATACAACGTTCTGGCGATACAGTACACGGGTACAGGCAGTAAAGCGCCGAAAAGAACGTAGCAGATCATGCTGCCGACGGCAAGGTTGCCCGTGAGCTTATATACCGCAGCTGTCACGAGCGGGAACAGCGGCGTGAACTGGGTCTCGGCCTGTCCGATATACTGGAGTCCGTGCCCGTCGGCAAGGTTCTTACCCATCCAGAGGTAGAACGGCTCGTCGCCCCACACGACGTGGTCTATCGAGGAAAGAAATCCCCGCAGAACAAGACCACACAATACAACAGCGCCCAGGAATAACAGGTCGCTGTTGTTGGCTGCCGCTTTTTGCTTACCCGCGGTCACTGTGCTTTTCCAAACCCTCTATTCTGTTACGAAGAAGTGCGACCTCCTGAAGCAGCCTCTTGTTTTGCTCGTTGACGCGCGAGAGGCTTACCGTCAAGCTGAAACAAACGAACACCAGCCACAGAAATGCCAAGAGAAACATGAACGCCGGCGGGTATTCCAACCCTATCGCAAAAAGCACCCTGTCGGTCACCGGGATCAGGAACGGCACGAGCAGAATTGCCAGAGCGGCGACGAGCCACATCAGAGCGTACCGCTCCTCGAGCCGTTTTCGCCGCAACGCGTTCAGCACCAGAAACGACGACAGCAGGCCTATCGCGATCACCAGTAACTTTGTTGTAGTATCCATCGTTGCACCTCACTTTCCTGCCAGCGAAAGAACATTCGCCATCGGCTGAAACTGGAACGTCTCCAGGAGCTGTTCGAGCTTGTCCAGCGTTGAGCCGAGATTGTAATACGTAACAAACCGTTTCGCCGGTGACAGGTTGACCCGAGGTATCTCCGGACACACCTCCCACGGATGTACATACAGGACAAAAGGCCTGTGCCGGTTCACTCGTTTAAGCCACCGTTTGAGAAGCGAGACAGGCGTAACCCTGAGAAAGAAGCCCCCGGGAACGGGCACGTGAAACCCGGCCACAGTGCAGACGTTCAACGGGAACTCGAGAATCGCGCCGTCTTCTGCCGGTCTGGTCGGGTCGTCGTTAGACGCCGTATAAATACTTTCGGGGCAGCTTCCGGTACCGCGAATGCCGAACAGGCCCGCCGAGGACGGCAGAAAGCTCGAATCATACCGGTAACCGAAGTCTTTCAGGACTGAGAACGCCCACGGCGACCGCCCGTCCAATGACATGGTAGGTGCCCGAAACCCGACAACTCGGGCTTCCGGGACTATCTTCGCCATGGCATTCGCAAACTTGTCCAGCTCCGCGGCAAACTCTTCCCGCGACAGCTCGAACACCGGGCGGTGGCTGAAGCCGTGTGATCCAATCTCGTGTCCCGACGCGTGTATCCTCGCGATCAACTCCGGGTTGGCGGTCGCCACCTCCCCGACGACGAAAAAAGTCGCGTTGACATTGTGCTTCTTCAGCAAGTCGAGTATTCGGTTCGTACCCTCGACCACAAACGGCCTTCTCTCGCTCTCGGTAACCTTCTTCCGCACGAGTTCGGCATGGTACCAGTCCTCGATGTCGATTGACAGAGCGTTCGTCATCGTCTGCAATCCACCTGCGGAGATTTGCGCAGGAGTACGGCCACAATCGAGAGCACCATCTTTGCGATATAGTAGGGGGCCGACAGGGCCGAGTGCATCGACTCGCCCGACTCGCGCTGAAACATAACCACTGGCACCTCTTTGAGTTGGAACCGTGCACGTTTCAGCGAGATGATGACGTCTGCGTCGGGATAGTCGCCTGGATAGTTGTCCGTAGCGAGAAAGCTTACAACGCATTTCGAAAGCGCCTGAAAACCGCTTGTCGGGTCGGTGACCTTCTGTCCTGCGATCGCGGACGCCAACCTTGCGAAGAAAACCATTGCTGTTCGCCGGAGCGCAGGAATTTTGTAACATCTCTCTCCCAGGAACCGCGACCCGATGACAATGTCGGCTTCTCCCCGGGCAATAGGCGCTACAAGCTGCGGGATGCATTTCGGGTCGTGCTGGCCGTCGGCATCTATCTGGACCGTGATATCGTAGCCACGCTTCTGGGAATAGAGAAACCCCGCCTGGAGCGCGCCTCCGTAGCCCAGGTTGGCGCAAAGCCGCAGCACCGCGGCACCACAACGTTCGGCTTCCGTAGTGGTAGCGTCAGTTGAACAATCGTCGATAACCAGGATGTCGACGTCCGGCACAGCATCCCGTATGCTCTCGATCACGCCCGCTATGTTTGCTTCCTCGTTATACGCAGGCATCAGTACGACTGTTTTCTGAAGGTCGGCGTTCATTTCTCCGGCGCGTTGCCTCTCGCTTTGAACACGCCCGGCCGCCACCAACTCCATTCGATGCAGTTCTCGCACGACGGCACGCCCGCCAGCTCCCCTGTCAAATGCTTCCTGCGCAGCTCAACCATTTCAGGTCCGTTCCATGCCTTCATCACACCGTCGCTCACGTTTCCGAGCGGGTATTTTGCGTCGTAGTCTCTGTCGCAGCAGACCAGGGTCCCATCCCAATATATATGGGCATGATACCAGAGATTGGGGCAGTGGTACCGAGTAGCGGGTACGCGTCGTTGGTCGTCTCGCAACCGGTTTATCTCCTCGACCTGCGAACCCCACGAATCGAACGCCTTCACGTTGATCCCGGTCACGCCGGGAATCGTCCACCTGCGTTTGAACTCCTGAATCTGGGTTTTCGTCGGCTTCATCTCGACGATCTGCACGAACACGTTGGGGCTAATCCTGCCGGTTGCGTCTTTCATCTCGATGAACCGTTGGATGTTAGCGACTGTCGTTTCATAGTCGCTTTTCCTCCTGATCGCCTCGTACGTCTCCTTTGTTGTGCCGTCCAGGCATAGGTATATGATGCTGAGCCCCGAGTCCAGCAATCTTTCCGCCGTTTCCTCGTCGAGAAGTGTTGCGTTGGTCGAGATCTCGAGCTTGGCCCCGCGACGCTTCCCGTACTGTATCATCTCGATGATTCGCGGGTGGAGGAGAGGCTCTCCCCAGATATGGATTGTAGAAGCGCGCACGTGCGGCGCCATCTCGTCCATGATCCGCTTGAACAGATCAAACTCCATAAACCCGCGCGGACGCTTCATCAAGCCCAGCCCGTTGGGACACATGATACATTTCAGGTTGCATTCATTAGTGGATTCGACGTACAGCCTGTCAGGATACGTTCTCACCCGCGTCCGGGGCAGGGTATAGTTCATGTACTTGCGCGGCATCCCCAGCTTGTATTTCAGCTTCCTCCAGTTCAGCATGTGCCACCTTCTTCGGGTCGCGTTGAGGGCTCTGCACCCACCAGGCGCCGTTTCAGGCTGGCGACTACCCTATACTTTGTCAGCAGCGAGACGCGCCATATCAACCAGCCAACCGCCTTGCCGTACTTCTCCTGAAACTGTCGCCGTCGCGTACGCCATTTCCAAAAAGTCGACTGAGCTTCTTCCGTGAGTCTTGCCAGCGTCACGTCGTCGACTTCGGACAGGTTGAAAAACGGGCGCAACTCCGACGGTTGGCTGCTCCAATAGTATGCCTGCTCGAACTTCTGCTTATCTGATACTGCCGGATACTTAAGAGCCAGAACGTGCCAGAGGTCGGTACCTGGAAACGGCGTTGTCAGACTGAACATGGCTTTGTGAAGGCGCAAGGAGACGGCAAACTTCATGGTTTTCTTAATGGTCTTGACGGTGTCTCCCGGCAGACCAGTCATGAAGTATCCCTTTGTGTGAATGCCTGCACGCCGTGCATACTTGACGGCGTTGCGTGCGTCCTTCACCGTGATGGTCTTGCCTATGCGCTTCATTATCTCCGGGTCGCCGGTCTCGATACCGAAGTGTACGGCCATACACCCTGCACGGGCCATGCGTCTGTAATCCTCCTGGCCCAATATGTCGGGACGCGCAAGACACTGCCAGCGGATGTCGAGACCTTCAGCCTCGACGATGTCAAGCCACCGGTGCAATCGTTTCTTGTTGAAAGCGAACAGGTCATCCACGAAGTAGAAGTTCCTGATCCCGTACCGGTCGATTATCTCCTTCAATTCGGCTGCGATGTTCTCGGCCCCACGCCCGCGGTACCGCTTTCCGAAGACGCCTTTGAAACAGTACTTGCAGCTGAAAGGACAGCCGCGGCTTGTAACGACGGTGACCATCTTCTCGCCGTCATCGGTATGTAACGGGTAAGCGCCTATCTCAAGCAGGTCTCTCGCGGGAAACGGCAGCGAATCAAGGTCTTCTTCAAACGGTCTCGCCCGGTTCTGAACAGCCTGGCCGCCGCTTCGATAACATAATCCTTCGATATCCGCGATGTTGCCCCGACCATCAAGCGCGTTCACCAACGCCACGATGGTATGCTCGCCTTCACCAAAGACGACGTAATCAATGGGGTCTTCCATCACCGTGGACTCGGGAAAAACCGTCGGATGAGGCCCGCCGAACACTATCGGAACGTCCGTCAGCTTACGCACCTCCTTGGCAAGAGTGATCGTCTGGTTGTGGAGATGGGTGAAATCGGTGAAGCCAACCAGTTCGGGTTTAAGAGCTGCAATCTGGGTTGCAGCCTCCTCCAGCGGTATATCGGGCTGCAAACCAAAATCGAGAATCTGCGGTTCGTGCCCGTGTGACCTTAACGCAGCTGCAAGATATGCGACACCCAGCGGCGGGTATGCGTTGATCTGATCCCGCCACGGTGCCGCGACAAACGTCACTCTCAATTTTCAACCCTCTTGAGGCACTGCCTGTAGACTTCCACGTGAAGCCCGGCGACTCGGTCCCAGGTCCAGTCTTTGACGAGCTCAAACGCTTTGCGACCAGCCTTCCCTGCGTCCCAGGTGAGCGCCTCTTCCATAGCATTCCTCAAACCGTTTGGATCGTTCGGATCATACACAATTGCCGCGCCCGTATCACGCAACTCCGACAGGCACCCCATGTCCGGAACGATCACCGGTCTCCCAAACGACATGGCAAGAATTACCGACCCGGACGTCAGGATCCTCTCGAACGCAAATACCGCAAAATCGCACGCGTTAAGATACACCTGGACTTGCTCATCGGGTACACGTTCAGCAACCACCCGCACCTTGTCCCCTCGATCACCAGACGCCAGTTGCCGGACAAACTCTTCGTCCTCTTCTCTAAACGGTTTGCCGGCGATAACGAGCGATGCCCTATCGCAGTTCAATGAACGGAATGCATTGGTTATCCGCTCTATGCCCTTATACCGTCTTATGAGACCGAGCGATAGGAAGACCACATCGACGGGACCCAGTCCCAATATCGAGCGCGACTCCTCAACCGTAATGGTTCTCGGATAGCAATCAGCATAGTTCGCGTGGCGAACTATCGTAACACCTTTCTTCCTATTCACTATCAACCGGCGGTCAGCGACCTTTTTCGCTGCGCTACAATGGGCTATGGTTCGCGACGCCATATTCAACGTTAACACTGTTGCGAGAACATTTCCCAGCTTTCCCCTGGCCTCGTGCGGGACAAGATTATGGAATGTCCATACTATTCTGTATCCGAGCAGCCTCGCATAACACATTCTCAGAGCATACCTTAACAGAGAGGCGTAGCGCCGGACGAACGTGCCTCGGTACCGGTAAAACGGCTCCAACCAGTGCAAGTGGATGATGTCCACCTTCCCTCTGTTTGCACGCAGCCACGGAACGTCGAAGCTGGCGTCTTTCACGACACCGACGCCGAGAGCTTCGACCGATTCATAAAGCATCCCACAATACGGGTTCGCGGTCCGCTTTGCCGGAAATCCGGCAACGGTTATCTTCTCCGCGGCAGGAGTCATTGTTGGTACGCTTCCGCTATCTTCGCTTCGTCCACGCTGAGTCCGGCTAGTTCTCAAAGTACAGTCTACCCATCCTGCACGAAGTGAGCAAAAAGCAGGCCAATGGCGGGAGAATACTCTGCTCCCAACGCTCCCTCGCCTGCACAGCGGAGGGGAAACAACCGATTGGCCGCTCATACTGCCTGAATTGCCCTGATCTATGCATGGTTGGAGGGCAGTCCGGGAGCGTATGTTGCGATTTCTGAACGCCATGTCGAGATAGATGAACGCGCAGTTTAACTTGTTATACATATGGAAGTTATGAACCGGAACCAGCCGTAATTGTTTGAATTTGTTCACGCTTGTCAACCTCGGGGGAGTCTTTCCATCGCTGTTTGCCTGACGAAGGGCTCGGTGAGTACCGATTGAAAGGCGGTAGACGGGAGTTTCCTTGACCGGACGGGCGAACCGAGTCCCTTTGGCCTGAGATTTGCTCATTCGGCCCCGTAAGTTCGTTTGTGCGAGAATCAAGACGGAGCAACGAAAATGGCACAACAGATGGAATCTGTGGACGAGATACTGACGAGAGGAGAGGCCTGCAAGTTCCTGAAGATCGGGCGGACGAAGCTATGGTCTCTCACGAAGGCGGAGAAGATCCCCGCGTATAGAGTAGGTGAGGGCCGCACCTCGGATCTGAGGTACAAGCGGGCAGACCTGCTGGCGTGGCTGGAGAGGAACCGGGTAAAACCCCTCTCGGATGCCAGGTAACCAAGGGCGCGCCCGAGGAATCCTGCTGCCCGAGAAGGGAATACAGAGCGCTGGTTCCGCATGCGACCTGTTGCGGCATCCCATAGCAAGAAGGAAGGAAGGCCAAGAATGAAGGTCCCTCTACTGGATATCAAAGAGCAGAACGCGGCTCTCAAGCACCAGATAGACGAGGCTATCGGGGAAGTGGTGAGCAGTTGTCAGTTCATAATGGGGCCAATAGTGAAGGAGTTTGAAGACCGCGTGGCCGCCTATCTGGGCTGCAAACATGCAGTAGGCTGCGCGTCGGGGACGGACGCGATCTTATTGTCGCTCCACGCCTTAGGTGTTACCCATGGGGACGAGGTGGTGACTACTCCATTCACGTTTTTCGCGACTGTCGGGAGTATTTGGCGTTTAGGAGCGAGACCCGTCTTCGTAGATATTGATCGCAAGACATACAACATTGACCCGGCCGGGATCGAGGCCGCCATAACGGAAAAAACAAAGGCTATCATACCCGTACATCTTTACGGCCAGTGCGCGGAGATGGACCCGATAATGGATGTCGCGCGAAGACACGGGCTCGCGGTCATTGAGGATGCGGCCCAGTCCATGAGCGCCAAATACAAGGACGCCGCTGCAGGTACCATCGGCGACACGGGCTGTCTAAGTTTCTTCCCGAGCAAGAATCTGGGCGGTTTCGGCGACGGCGGAATGGTTGTTACGAATGACGACGCACTCGCCGAGAAGATTCGTATTCTGAGAGTGCATGGCTCGAAACCGAAGTACTTCCATGCGTTGGTCGGCATGAACAGCCGGCTCGATTCGCTTCAGGCGGCGGTGTTGAATGTCAAGCTCGACCATCTCGATGACTGGTCGGCAAAACGGCGCGAGAACGCTGCTCGGTACGACTCGCTTCTGAATGGAACAGACCTGGTGACGCCGCACGTCATGCCGGGCTGCTTCCACATATACAACCAGTACGTTATCAGGACTTCGAGGCGCGACGACCTGCAAGCACATTTGAAATCGCACGAGATAGGCACCGCGCTCTATTACCCGCTGCCGCTGCACCTTCAGGAATGCTTTCGCGAGCTTGGGTGCAAGGAAGGCGATCTGCCGGAATCAGAGTCGGCATCGAAAGAGGTCATCGCGATACCGGTATTCCCGGAGTTGGGGAACGAGAGACAGGATTACGTAATAGAAACGATAAACGGTTTTCTGGCGAGCTAGACAGGAAGAGCATGCGCATTCTTTACATCACGAAATTCTACGCTCCGGAGCCGGGCGCTGCGAGCGTCAGGGTCTCGGACTTTACACGTCGCTGGTCTTCCGCAGGTGAGAACGTAACTGTCGTCACCTGCTTTCCCAACTACATGATTGCGCGTGAATCCGAAAGTCGGAGGAATGGCTTTCCGTGGCGACATGAGACCGTTGACGGAGTGAATGTGCAGCATGTGGCGACTCTATTTCCCAGCGCTCGTCGCATACTGACGAGGATCATCCATCAGTTCTTCTTCTGTGTGATGGCCTTCTTGGCGGGACTGTTTGCGCGGCCGAAGCCGGACGTACTGATTGTGTCGTCACCCCCGTTTCCGCTGGGGTTGTGCGGTTACCTGTTGAGCAGGTTGAGGCGTGTGCCTCTGATTTTCGAGGTGCGAGACCTCTTCCCGGGTTCTGCCGAGGCGTTCGGCGTAGTGAAAAACAAGCTGCTGCTGAGCATGTTGTCGTCGGTTGAGCGATTGTTTTACCGCAAGGCGGCACGGGTCGTTGCGGTAACACAGGGTCTATACGACGAAGTGCGATCGCATGTCTCAATGAACGGGCAGGTCGTAAAAGTGATCAACGGGACTGACACGGAGCTTTTCCGACCCGGACAGGGCAGCAAAGAGAACTGGGAGCCTGCTGGACTGCGAGACAGCTTCGTTGTCATTTATACGGGTCTGATGGGTCGAGCGCACGGAGCGCTTGCTCTTGTTGAGGCCGCGCGATTGCTCGCGGACCGGAAGGACATATCGTTTGTATTCATGGGCGACGGCGTTGACAAGCCGGCCATGCAAGAGATGAAACGAGAGCACAACCTGGACAACGTTAGCTTTATTGACACCCAGCCCGTTGATCGTGTGCCGAAGTATGTCTGCGCATCCGACGTCGGGTTCGCGTCGCTGCTGCCCTCAGAGTTCACCACCAAATCAATACCGGTGAAGATGTTTGACTACATGGCGTGCGCGAAACCAGTCATACTGTGTGGTCGCGGTGAAGCCGCGGAAATTGTCAAAGAGCACAACGCCGGCATCTGTGCAGATCCCGAAGATCCCGACGCGATAGCTGCCGCGGTGCTCCGACTCTACGAAGACTCTGACGCATGCCGGCGCCACGGCGAGAACGGCAGGAATTGTGTGGAAGTCTCCTACAACAGGGCCAAGATAGCCGGCGACTACCTGGCTATGCTGCGTCAGCTTGGAGCTAGTGCCGACCAGGCAAGGAACAGGAAAGATGGTAAATCAACCTGAAAAGGTCAAGGTCGCTACCATTGGCGCAGGCGGATGGGGCAAGAACCTTGTCCGCAACTTCTTCCAGATCGACGGGGCCGACCTCATTTACGTCTGCGATCTCGATGAAAAAGCCCTTGCAAAGGCGGAGTCGCAATATCCGGGCGTCAAAGTGAGCAGGTCCGTTGAAGACGTCTTGGCCGATAGCAAGGTCCAGGCCGTCATTATAGCCACTCCTGCCGTGACGCATTTTGAGATGGCCAAGAAGGCGCTTGAAGCCGGCAAGCATGTGTTTGTCGAGAAACCGATGACACTCAAGGTCCGGGACGCTCGCGATCTGGCAGCCACTGTCGAGAGAACGGGGCTGAAGCTGATGGTCGGGCACCTGCTCGAGTATCACCCGGCGGTCGAGACGCTGCGCAAGATGGTAGCGAGCGGCGAGCTGGGTGACATCTTCTACGCATACTCTCAGCGAGTGAACCTCGGGGTTATCCGGCAGGACGAGAACGCGCTCTGGAGTTTTGCCCCGCACGATATATCCGTCATCCTGTACTTGTTTGATACGGAGCCCGAGACGGTATGTGCGCGTGGCGAATCCTATCTTCAGCAGGGAATCGAGGACGTGGTGTTCGTCAACATGCGTTTCGCGGACGGCAAGATGGCGCAAATGCAACTGAGCTGGCTGGACCCCCACAAGATTCGAAAGACGACCATCGTCGGCAGCAAGAAGATGGTCGTATTCGACGATATGGAGAGCGCGGAGAAGGTGAAGGTGTACGACAAGGGAGTGAGCGGCGGCGGAGAGATCATATCGTACGCGGACTCGCTGGCCTTGAGAACCGGCGACATTTACATTCCGCACATCAAGATGGTGGAACCGTTGCGGACCGAGTGCGAACACTTTATTGACTGCATTCGAACCGATCGGCAGCCTCGCAGCGACGTCCAGGACGGTCTGCGGGTCGTCGAAGTGCTTGCCGCGGCCCAGGAATCGCTCTCGAGCGGCGGCGTGCCGGTGCGCGTAGCAAAGGATAGCTGAACCGTATGAGACGCGACAAGCTACAGATTATGCCGTTCCCGGAGGGGAAAAGGTTCGCGTTCACGATAGTAGACGACACTGATCGCGCGACGCTCGAGACGGTCCGGCCCGTGTACGATCTGCTGGACGAGTTGGGGTTGCGCACAACCAAGACTGTCTGGGTGAAGAATGCAACCCACAAGGCCGGCCCCGTCGAAGAAGACGGCGAATTCGACTATGGTGCGACCCTCGAGGACCCGGAGTATCGAGAGTTTGTACAATCGCTGCACGCGAAAGGGTTCGAGATAGCGCTCCACGGAGTCTCCGGCGGTAACGACACGCGCAACGAGATCATCGAGGGGTATGAAGAGTTTAAGCGCGTTTTTGGCGACTACCCGAAGATGTACGTCTGTCATTCGCAATCGAAACACAATCTTTACTGGGGCGCTAGGCGGTTGGACAGCAAGATACTCCGCACACTGATGAATCTGTCAGGAAAAGGCTTCTTCTGCGGAGAGGACAAGGACAGCCCGCATTTCTGGGGTGACATATGCCAGCAACACACGAAGTACATGCGGAACTGGGTGGTCGACAAAGCCAACATTCTCGACGTGTCAACAACGCTGGTCTATCACGACCCACGGCGGCCATACGTCAACTTTTGGTACAGCGGCTGCAACGGAGCCGACGCGCGGAAGTTTGTGCGGTTGCTGTCCCACAAGGCTGTCGAGAAGCTGGTGTGCGACAACGGGATCTGCGTGGTGTACACTCATTTCGGTTTGGGGTTTACAGAAGAGCAAGGTGGGGCGCGTAAGGTGAAGGAGGGTCCGGCAGCAGCTTTGCGCGAGGTGGCATCCTGCACAGGCGGCTGGTTCGTGCCGGCCTCGGAAATGCTTGACAGACTGTTGGCTTTGAAAAACGTGACGTGCCGGTCTGAATCCAACGGGTGGGTGGTGGCAAACGTGAACCCGTTTCCGGTTGAAGACCTGGCAGGCAGGTGCGGTGAGAAGGCCAGCCTGTTCGATTCCTCCGGCACGGAGATTAAGGTTGATGAGCAAGGTTTCTTCACCCTGGGAACGTTGGAGCCGGGCAGCGCCATGGCGTTGTTTAGACGCCCGCCGGAACAGGTGAAGGGACTGATTGTTGGCGACGTGCTGCCCGCGCGTGAACGTCGCCGTCTTGTGTTCGAGTGGTGCAAGACCAAGCTGTCGGGTTCTTAGCAGAGGAGTGAGGACTTGAAACGGTTGATGTTTGTCTTCGGAACTCGTCCGGAGGCGATAAAGATGGCGCCGGTTATTGCGAAGTTCAAGAGCGATCCGTCTCGTTACGAGGTCGTTGTCGCCGTGACAGCACAACATCGCGAGATGCTCGACCAGGTGCTCGATCTGTTCGGCATCGTGCCGGATCATGACCTGAATATAATGAAACCCAATCAGAGTCTTGCAGACACAACTGCTTCGGCCGTGAAGGGGCTCGATGGTTTGATGGTGGAAGAGAACCCCGACTTGGTCTTCGTGCAGGGCGATACGACCACAACGTTTGTTGGCGCGCTGGCGGCCTTCTACCATAAGGTCCCGGTGGCCCACATCGAGGCCGGACTCAGAACGTTTGACAAGTTTCAGCCGTTCCCTGAAGAGATCAACAGGACGTTGACGTCCCGCATTGCGGACATCAATTTCGCGCCGACCGAGTCGTCGAAGAACAACCTTTTGCGCGAGGGGGTGCCGCCGGAGATCGTGTTCGTGACCGGCAACACGGTCATCGACGCATTACTCGACGTTGCCGAACGGCCTTATGACTTCGGTGGTGAACTGGGCGAGATCTTCGGGAATAACGACCGCAGAACCATACTGCTGACGGCGCACAGGCGCGAGAACCACGGCAAGGGGATGGAGGATATTAGCCGGGCCGTGTTGCGCATACTTAAGGCTCATCCGGAGACGGAGATCCTGTTTCCCGTGCACCTCAGCCCGCACGTCAGGGGACCGGTCTTCGAGATTCTCGGCGGCAAGGAACGCGTCCATCTTATCGATCCTCTGGACTACGAGCCGTTCGTTCATGCCATGGCGCACTCATACTTGATACTGACAGATTCCGGCGGTGTCCAGGAGGAGGCTCCCTCGCTGGGCAAGCCCGTTCTGGTGCTGCGCAACACCACTGAGCGGCCCGAAGCTGTGGACGCGGGCACGGTTGAACTCGTCGGGACTGACGTTGACCGGATAGTCGAGTCGGCGTCACAGCTTCTTGATGATCCGGAGAAGTACGAAGACATGGCGCGGAACATCAATCCGTACGGTGACGGCCAAGCGTCGTCCCGGATATTCGAGATAGTCGGGAGGTCCTAATCACATGAAAAGACGAGTATGGACCGGGATTCTTGTGAGTGCGGTATTCCTCGCTCTAGCGCTCTACAAAACGCACTTCGGACAGATGGCCGAAGCGTTTCGCGGCGCAAACTACCTCTACTTCTTCCCGGCAGTGGCCAGCACTCTTGTTGCCTGTTTGGTCCGTGCAGTACGGTGGCGGTTCCTGATGTCGCCGATCAAGACCATTCGAGTAGGTCCTTTATTCAAGGCGTCGATGATCGGTATGATGGCCAACAACATCCTGCCGTTCCGTTTGGGCGATGTCGCAAAGGCGTATGCCATCGGCAAATTCGAGAACGTCAGCAAATCGGCCTCGCTTGGCACTGTCTTCGTCGAGCGTGTCTTCGATGGACTGACGCTCTTCTCTTTCCTGTTTCTCGTGCTTATCATGTATCCGCTTCCGCATACTGCCGCAGACACCATGAAGGGGATTGTTCTGTTCACGGTGTATGTGGGGGCGCTTGGTTTTGTGGTGGCGCTGGTGATTCTTCGAGAGCGCGCTCTCAGGCTGCTGCAGTTCGTCCTGCGGCCTTTACCCGAGACCGTTGCCAAGAAGATCGTCGGGATTGCTGGACGTGTCGCCGACGGTTTCAACGTCGTGCGGGACGTTCGGGCCCTCGCGATAGCGGCGGTGCTCTCGGTGGTGAACTGGCTGTTTGTGGCTTTGACGGTTTACCTCTTGTTCTTCTGTTTCGGAATGGCTCTTCCGTTCAGTGCCGGCCTCGTGGTGTTGACGATCGTCACGCTCGGAATAATGGTTCCCGCGGGCCCGGCATCATTAGGAACGTTTGAACTGGCATGCCGCTTCGCTCTGCAGCTCTACGGGCAAGAGGCAACGACAGGCCTGAGCTTCGCGTTTCTCTTTCACGCGAGCCAGTTCCTTCCAACCACGGTGGTCGGGTTGGGATACCTGTGGCGTGAGAAGATGTCGCTGCTGGGGTTGACCGACGAGGAAGTCTCGGAGGCTAACGGCGGTGCCGCACCACACGGTGCCGGAATGCAGCCAAATCATCAGAAAGGATAATCGCATGAAACTCAAAGGAAGCACGGCATTGGTGACAGGCGGGGCTGGGTTCATCGGGTCGACCATCGCAGACAGGTTGATAGCGGAAGGGGCGAACGTACGAATACTCGATAACCTTCTCACCGGCGATATGGACAACGTGAACAGCGCTGCGGAGTTTATTGAAGGCGACGTGCGCGACCCGGAAGCCGTCCGCAAGTCCGTGCGCGGAGTGGATGTTGTATTCCACGAGGCGGCGCAGATAAACCCTGCCAAGGCCGTCGAAGACCCGATGTTCGATTTCGATATCAACGCTAAAGGCACGCTGAACGTGCTATTGCTGGCGAAAGAGGCCGGCGTGAAGAAGTTCTTGATGGCCTCGACAAATGTGTACGGCGACGTTGACATGGAAGAGATGTCGGAGGAGTTCGCAACCTTAGCCACCCAGACATCTCTTCTGTCGCCGTACGCTGCCTCGAAGGTTTGCGGCGAAGCGTATCTGAAGGTCGCGAACGACGAACTCAAGCTGCCGACGGTACGGCTCAGGTATTTCAACGTTTTTGGGCCCAGGCAGCTTATCAAATCGGAGTCTGGCGTGATCGCCATCTTCTCGCTTGCCGCGTTGGCGGGGGAACCGATGCGTATATTCGGCGACGGGACGCACGCCCGCGACTTCGTATACGGCGAGGATGTTGCAGACGCTAACATACGCGCTGCGGTGACCGAGGAAGCCAACGGCGGTGTCTTCAACGTTGGCACGAGTGTAGAGACTTCCGTGAACCAGGTCGCCGAGAAGGTGAACGAGATAACCGGCGCAGACGTGCCGATACTCCACGTGGAAGATCGGGCCGCCGATTTTCGGCGTGCGAAAGCGGATCTGACGTTGTCGCGAAGGGTGTTAGGGTACGAGCCAACGGTAGATTTCGACACGGGAATGAGACGGTACATCGCGTGGCTGAAGCAACGCGAGGCGAAGAAAGCGGGTTAAGGAGACGTCTGATGGGCAACGAGAAAAGCCAGAAGCTGAAGTTCGCGCTGATAATCCCGATGTACAACGAGTCGGGCAACGTCGAGCCGTGCATCAAGCGTGCAAATGAGGTCTTCGAGGAACACGGTCTTGATGCCGAGATCATAGTGGTGAACGACGGAAGCGCGGACAATACCGCTGAAGAGATAGAGAGCGTGCGAAAACAGTACAAGAATATCCATCTCAAAAACCATGAGGTGAACAAGGGCTTCGGCGCTGCCCGCAAAACGGGCATGGCGGCAGCTCTCGAGATCGGCGGATACGAGTTCGTCATGTTTATGGACGCGGACATGACTATGGACCCGAAGTATGCCGTTGATTTTCACAACAAGATACGTGATGGCTACGATTTCGTTATCGGGTCCCGGTTTATCGAAGGCGGCGGAATGCAGAACGTGCCGCTGTATCGAGCGATGGTGTCGTGGGTTGGCGGTGCCATATTGCGTGTCAGCTTCCGGCTCGGAATCAAGGATTACACCCAGGGGTTCCGTGCCATACGCACGAGCATTGTCGAGAAGTTTGACTTGAAGGAAGATGGGTTTCCGATTATCGTCGAGGAGGTGTATCAGGGACGCAGGTACACGAAACGGTTCGGCGAAGTCCCGTTCATCCTGACAACACGTAAAGTGGGAGTGTCCAAGTTCAACTACACGCCCAAAGTGTTCCTGAAATACCTGTCATATGCGGCCAAGGCATGGGTGGGGTAGACGTGGTTGGCTTCGTGAAGAAACACCTATGGCTGCTGCTCGTGATCGCGCTCGCAGCGGCAGTACGATTGTGGGGTCTGGGCTGGGGATTGCCGCATAGCTACCATCCCGACGAAGGCTCGATAATCTTCCGGGCAATGATCTTTGGCACCGGCGACCTCAACCCCCACTGGTTCAGATGGCCGACGCTGCCGATGTACTTGATGTTCGGCATTTACGGGGCGTTATATGTTGCGGGACGACTTCTGGGCCAGTTTGGTTCGACGCAGGACTTTTTGCGGTTGTACATCAGCGACCCGACGGTCTTCTGGTATCTGGGACGGTTGGTATCGGCCGCGGCCGGAGTATTGACTGTCCTGATGTGTTACCTGATCGGCAAGAAGCTGTTCTCCCGTGCGGTCGGTCTGCTTGCCGCACTGTTCCTGGGGCTATGTTATCTGCACGTACGCGACTCGCACTACGCCACTCCTGACGTGTTGCTGGCGCTGTTCATGGTGTTGAGTTTCTGGTTCTGCATCCGCATTGTGGAGGACGGGACCTGGAAAAGCTACGTCCTGGCCGCTGCGTTCGCCGGAGTGGCCGTATCAACAAAATACGTGGGCGGTTTTATGATGTGTGTGACGATCTTTCTGGTGCATATGAAACGGGGCGCGACGGACAAGAAGTTGCTCGACTGGAAGTTCCATCGGTTCCTCGTGCTCGCAGGTATCGTTGCATTTGCAGCGTTTGTAGTGGGCACACCCTACTCGATACTTGACTGGCACCGGTTCTCCGGGGACGTGCTGGGGCAGGCGACCATGGTAAGTGGTGAGACCGCTGCCGGAGGCCAGGAGCTAACGTTGGGATCGTACGCGGGAGGCCTGAAACGGATTTTCTTTGAGAACCTGATGAACGGCATGGGTGTACCGCTGTTCATCTTATTCGTTCTGGGGATGGCGTTCTCACTCCGGGTTCGAGAGCGCGGACACTATCTGCTGTGGACATACTGGCTGCCATACTTCATCGCATTCAGCTTGATGACTATCCGACGCGCGACGTATTTCACGCCACTCTTGCCGGTCTGCGCGCTGTTTGCGGGTTGGGTTGTTGTGCATCTTGCAGCGAGTCGGCGCGGAAGAATTGCCGCTGTGATTGCCACTGTGCTGGCCGTCTCGTACAGCGCGTACCAAGTCGTCAGTTTCGACAGCCTGTTGCACGTGCCGGACACACGGACAATGGCCAAACATTGGTTTGAGGAGAACACTCCTGACGGGACGGCGATTGCCCTCGAGCAGTACGGTCCCGAACTCAACAAGACCAAAGACCAGCTCAAACATCTCGTCGAGACCGATACAACGATTCATGATAGCTGGCAGAAATCCAACCAGTTGAAGAACAGGCTCGAGTACGAGGTGCTCAGCACTCGACAGCCCGCGTACAGGGTCTATGATATCCCATCGATGAAACTGCTATCCGGCCCCTACAGCAAGACAGAATATGGGGAATACCATGATCTGGTCGGGTTGTTGCAGGAACAGGAGATTCAGTACGTGGTGACGAGCAGCAAGGCGTACACCGGCGACCGGGAGCGTAATCCTGAAGAGGAAACATCCAAGCCCGTACGAGATCGGTTGCGGTTCTACCACTATGTTCGTGACCACGGCGAGGTAATCAAGACCTTCTCCGCGTCCAGGAAACAACCCCGGATCGACCAGGAAGAAGGGCTCACGTTTCACAATCCCATCTTGAAACTTTACAAACTCGACCACCACTCCCGTCCAAAGGAAGTCGGCTGATGCGCGTGTCCATGAAGTCGTTGGCAAAATCTGCCATATGCCGAAGCAGGGTTGCCCGGGTCTCGCGACGGTTCCTGCAATGCGATAAGGCTCTCATACTCAGATATCACTCTGTGAGTTCGCGAGAGGAGAAGAACCATCTCTACGTGCTGCCGCGTGTTGCGGTTGAACCGACAATCTTCGACCAGCAGGCCAGCTTCCTGGCGAGGCATTACAACGTGGTGTCGATGGATACAATTGCAGAACATATTCGAGAGAGGAGACCGTTCGAGTCGCGAACTGCCGCCATCACGTTTGACGATGGGTACGCGGACAACTACCACCATGCGTTTCCAAGCCTCACCAAACACGGTGTCACCGCGACATTTTACGTTGCCACGGGCCCTCTCAGTAATGGCAGGGCGTTATGGACAAGCAGAGTCAGGTATCACCTTTTTTCCACCGAGTTGCAAGAGATGGAGATCGAGAGCCTCGGCCGGCGGTACCGGCTGGATTGCGAGTCGGACGTGGAAACAGCGCTTGGCGAAATAGCGTTTGCTGCGAAAAGCACGCACTGCTCGGGCCGTGACGATATTGTGGAAGAGATTGTCCGCAAGAGTGGTGTAGACGAGGGGCAGGCGTTGAAGAGCGCTTTCATGCGTGTTGAACACTTGCGTGAAATGTCTGTTGCCGGTATGTGTATTGGTGGACATACCGTGACGCATCCAAACCTGCCGGCAGCAGGGGCGGAAGATGCACGCGCTGAGATAGCCGCGTGCACGGAGCACCTCAAGGAAACGCTCGGCGAGGCACCCAGACACTTCTCCTATCCTAACGGCCGTGTCGAGGCGCATTATGATGAGCATGCGATTGCCGGCGTGCGCGATTGCGGCTACCTGACGGCAACAACATCCAGAGGAGGCGTAGCGCGGCACACCGACGATCCGTATACCCTTCGACGCATATACATTGGTAACGCGACCAAGACGACGGGCGAGTTCGAACTACTATTGGAACGTGCAAGGCTGGTCGGGGGCGTTCGCCGAGCGAGAGTACTGATATGACCAACCAAAGAGCGGCCGTGATTCTGAGCATGCACCCGACAGGATACAGCCTGATGCGTGATCTGGCGCAGGCAGGCGTGCCCGTCGTGGGCCTGGATCATAATCCTGCAAGACCCGGCCTCTATTCCCGGCTCGGTGATAAGATGCTGTGTCCATCACCGGAGAAAGAACAAGAGCTTCTCGATTTCCTTGTGCGGCTCGCCACGGGATACCGCGAGAAACCGGTACTCTTTGCTGCAAACGACGTGTTCGCACTCGCAGTAGCCAGACATCACGAGGAGCTTGCTCCGCACTTCGAGTTGCCGATGCCGGAGTTGTCCGTAGTCGAGAAACTCATGGACAAGGGGAAGTTTGCTGCCGAGATGCACAGGCTCGGCATCCCTCATCCACAGACGACTGTTGTGCGCACGGAATCCGACCTCGACGATCTCGAAGGTGAAATAATCTTCCCTTGCGTTGCCAAACCTTCGTTCTTGCTCAGAGGGTGTCCCAAGGCGGTGCAGGCAGAAAGCATGGAGGAGTTGAAGGAGTTGTATCGCGAAGTGTTCAATAACGGCTATCCCATTATCGTGCAGGAAGTTGTGCCCGGAGGCTGTCGGGACCTGTGGTCCTACCAGGCGTACTACGACCGACACTCGGAGTCTCGAGTCTGCTTCACCGTTAGAAAGATACGACAGCATCCCGCACGACACGGTACAGCTTGCATGGCGGAAACTGCCAAGAACTCGGAAGTGAAACAACTGGCGGAGACCATACTTGGTCACGTCAAGTATGTTGGGCTGGTGGACGTCGAGTTCAAATGGGATCGGAGAGAGAACCATTACAAGGTCATCGAGATAAACGCCAGAATTGGGTTGTGGCACTCGCTTGGCAAAGTCGCGAACGCCAACCTGGCGCTCGCTGCATACCGTGACATGATCGGTCTTCCCTACGAGCGGAATGGGACGTTCGTCGAGGGACGCAAATGGCGTTTTCTCCGTCGCGACATTGAGACTGCGTTCGGGGAGTTCAGGGCTGGTGAACTTGGGCTGGTCGATTGGCTGAAATCCGTTCGAGGCAAGAAGGCATATCCAGTGTTTTCCTGGGGAGACATCATGCCGTTCTTGGTGTCGTTACCCTATGTGGCCCGGCTGAAAGGATCGATGATCAAGCCGCGACTGAGGCGTGACGGCGTAAGCCGGTATGGAAACGAGCCGGAGTAGGGGCAAAGTGGAAGAGAGTAACGACAAGTATTATGGGAAACCCGGATACATATATAACCCGACGTAACACAGGCTTTCCGGAGCAAGTCTGTTTGAGAGACTCAGCCAGGCTGTGATATGATTGCATTTTGTTGGAGCCTGGAAAGGACGAAATGATGGCAAAGACACGGAGCAACGCAAGAGGCAGATTAGGCGTCTGGCTAGTGCGACTACTCGTTGTGCTTGCCGTTTTCTCTGTTGGATTCTCCTACGGTTTCTTGTGTTACAAAACAGAGAGTTTTCCGTTCTATAAGATTCAGTATCTGTACCACTACGCAATCAGGTTCGCACATCGTTCACCCGTAGGCAACATTCCCGGGAGTTGGCGCCCCAAGAAGGCGAGTGCGCGCTCCCAACAGTTGACGCCTGAGCATAGGGAGGCTCTTTCCAAGATAATGCTCGTAGGATACGTGGGCGGGGTTGTCCCCGCCGCGGATGATGGCGGCGTTACAGTCCATGACAAGGGGCGGGCGTACGAAGGGTTGAACCTCTTTACGTCCGGTCACGGTGCCGAAGCCATGCTGATGGACATGGACGGAGAAGTGCTCTACACGTGGCGGTACGATTTCTCACGTGCTTGGCCGGATGTGAAACTTCCCCGCGATAAGACCAGCGATGGTAGCATATTCTGGAGACGTGTCAATTTGTCTGACAACGGCGATCTTTGGGCGATCTTTGAGGGATTGGGGCTGATGAAGGTCGACAGAGATTCGAACTTGGTGTGGGCCCGTCGAGGTGGTTTTCACCATGATCTGTTTGTGACGGACAACGGCTACCTTTACGTTTTGAAGCGAGAGGAGAAGATCATTCCGAGGATTAACAGACGCAGAGCCGTCTTCGAGGATTTCATAGTCATTATGACTCCCGATGGGGAAGTTGAGAGAAGTGTTTCGGTCCTGGAGGCGTTCGAGAACAGCCCGTATGCACCTGTTCTCGACAAGCTGGGCCGTTCCGGAGATATTTTGCACACGAATACGGTTGAAGTCCTCGATGGCAGGCTCGGCCATCTATCACCTGCATTCAGGCAAGGGAATGTGCTGATATCCCTGCGTGCTCTGGATACCATTGCCGTCCTTGACATGGAGCAGGAGGCAATTGCCTGGGCTCTGACCGGCAGGTGGAGGAAGCAGCATCAGCCTGTGGTGTTACGTAACGGCCACATGTTGCTTTTCAACAATATTGCTCGCGACGGTGTGTCAGAAGTCATCGAGTTTGATCCGTTCACACAGGAAGTCTTTTGGTTTTACAGAGGCGGGCTGGAAAACTCCTTCTACACGCTGGACTGCGGATCCTGCGAACGCCTGCCAAATGGCAACACGCTGATCACTGAATCAAACTGTGGCAGGGCTTTCGAGGTAACGCCGCACAACATCATCGTGTGGGAGTATGTCAATACCTATCGGGCCGGCAAGAACAGGGAGCTTATAGCGACCATACCTGAAATGCTTAGACTGCCCCCCGATTTCCCTCTCAACTGGCGTGAGGAATAGATGATATTTCTATACCGGTCTATACCGGTTGGTCACTGTGGGCAACCATCAAGAACGAAGCACGATCTTGCCCCCTCGGGAACAATCTCAGTATGCTCGGGATATTGCTTCGCACAGTCTATAGGCTGGCGTTTTTCTCTGAACGTTGCCTTCCCTGTCAAAGAGGCACGTGTATGAGAAACACGGAGCGGGGTGCTATAGCCGGGGAGTTACCAGACTGCTGGATTGTCTAATCATGCTTTATGCCAGCTCGCTCATTTCGACGAGTGCCAACATCGGCGTGGGGTTCTACGTTCAGCACGGAATGGGCATTGTCATCGGGCGTCTGGCGAGAACAGGCAATAACGTGAATTTATTCAATGGCGTCACGCTAGGTGACCTTCGTCCCGGGGAAACGGGTCAATCACAAGTCGGGAACAACTGCGTCATTGGCACGGGCGCAAAGCGGCTCGGTGACATACGGATCGGAGACAACGTGAACATCGTCGCAAACGCCGTTGTCCTTAAGTCTTTCGGATCGGACGTCACATTAGTGGGCGTCCCTGCGCAAGCAATCAACAAGTCCGGCGAACAAGAGAATGCTACCGAGGAGGTATAACACGTGTCGGAGCTTGGCGAAAACGTTTTCGGTCTCGACGGAGAGGCCGGGATGACTGCGACCGGAAGGTCCGAGACGAGCTCCCGGAGCCCCGGGATTCTCAAAGCGACTTTCACTGTCGTCGCGTTGACCATTGTCGGCAGGACACTCGGCCTCATTAAGGGCCCGGTTCTTGCCTGGATATTTGGCGCAGACGCTTCCTTCGACGCCCTTGTGGTGGCGTTGTTCGTACCGACGATGTTCTTCAGTTTTGTCAGGATTCCTCTCCGGGCCTGCTTCATCCCGTTTTTCTCTGAAAAGCTGGAAAATGAAGGCGAGGAGTCTGCCTGGCAGCTCGCAAATGTATTCAACAGTGGCATGGTCCTGGTGTTTGTTGCTGCAACTGCGCTCTGTATTGTGTTTTCGCCGGCGCTTGCCTGGATCATTGCCCCCCGGTTCGGAGACGTCCAGCACGCATTGGCTGCGCGCATGACGCGGATAACTTCGCTCTCTGTCCTGTTTCTGGGTCTGTCGGTTCTCGCCACAAACATATGGCACTGTTACAAGCGCTTTGCCATCCCGGCATCGGTTCGGATGGTCAACCACGTGGTCGTAATAACGGCGCTGGTTCTGTTGAGTGGCCATGCGGCTCCTGAACAGCGCATGTACTGGCTGGCATGGGCTGTGGTGGCCGGTGCCCTGGCACGACCCGTTGTCCAAGCGGGGATCATACTGAAAAAGAAACGTTTCGTAAGGTTCAGAATCGACTTCAGGGATCCCGTGCTGTCACAGATGGCCGTCGTTGCATTCCCGCTCATCATTGGGAGCGCGGGAGCGAAGCTCGATTCGCTGGTGGACAAGATGTTCGCCTCGACGTTGTTCGAAGGGGTCATCTCGGTATTGTTCTATGCCGAGGCGGTCGCCTCCGTTCCCAGAGAGATCTTTCTCTTTGCTATTCCTGTTGTGTTGTTCCCCTTCTTCAGTTCTTCGGCAGGCAGAGGTGACCACGAGGAGATAGGGAAGAAGCTGTCAACGGCATTAAGGTTCACTTTCTTCTTCATGTTTCCAATGGCCGTGGGGCTGTTCTTGCTGCGAGTGCCACTCGTGACGGCAATGTACCAGCGCGGGGAGTTTGATGCGGCAAGCACAAGCCTTACTGCCGCGGTCCTGCCATTCTACGCGATAGGCATATCGTTTATGGCAGCGGGACAGCTTATCCCTGCCGTGTTTTACAGTATGAAGAACACCCGAACCCCTGTTGCCATAGGTCTTTTTCGCGTCGTGCTCAAGATAGGGCTCTGTCTTCTACTCATAGGGCCGATGTCGTATAAGGGGTTGGTACTTGCGACTTCGATATCGCACATAGTGAAGCTCGTATTGCTCGTGTCGTTTGTGCCCAACATTGTGTGGGGTGACATGCGAGCACCGATGTTGAAATCTGCAGCCCGAAGCCTGTTGGCTTCGGCGATAATGGCTCCCGCAGTCTATGGGACGCAGTTGTTGATCAGGCCGTTCTGTCCTGCCGCCACGTTCTCAGGCGCTGTAGCGGAGTTCGCTGTCTGTGTTGCGATCGGAGCGGCCGCGTACTTTGTTATTCAGACCCTCTTTCGAAGTGAAGAAGTGACATTCCTCTTCAGGACGGCTACCCGAGCCGTCGCCGGCAAGGTGCGTAGGAAGTCATGAAAACGTCAGGAATCAAGATCATGTACTTCTGTGGTGACCTTCATCACGGTGGTACGCAGCGATACCTCGCGGAGCTGATCCCCGTTTTGCACCACGAGCGGTTCGAGCCGGTTATTGTCTGCAGTGTTCGGAGTGGGATGCACGCGAGCTTGTATGAAAGCATCGGCGTTCGAGTCGAGCACGTCCGGGTGTTCTGGCGCAAGGGCATCCCAAGCCTCATTGGCTGTGTCAAGGCGGTTTGTTTGTTGCGCAGGGAGAAGCCGGAACTGGTGCATTGCCTGCTGTGGCTGGACACCATTCTGGTCCCTGTGTTGGCCAGGTTGGGGGGCGTCCACAGCATAGTATCGAGTATGCGCAACATGGGTTTCTGGCTCGACAACTGGCTGAAACGCGCGTGCTTCCGTTTCGTGAACAGACGCGTCATAAATGTCATGCTCACCAATTCCGAGAGCGCCAAAGTGTGGCTTGTCAGCAACAGTCTGTGTCCAGAGGATAAGATAGCGGTGATCAAAAACGGGATATCCCTGGAGGTCCTTCGTGGCGCGCAGAGCCCCGATTCGCTTAAGGCGGAGCTGGGCGTCGATGAGGGACCCGTTGTTGGCACTGTTGCCAAGCTTAGACCGGTGAAAGGCGTACGGTACTTTATCGAAGCGGCTGCCATGATACACGCGCGGCATCCATCGGTGAAGTTCCTCGTTGTGGGTGACGGGTCCGAGCGGGAGAGACTTCGTTCGCTCGTCTCACGGCTGGGACTGAACGGGCATATCATACTTGCGGGCGCGAGGGATGATGCTCGTGACCTGCTCGGCCTTCTCGACGTGTTTGTACTGCCGTCGCTGACCGAAGGCATGCCCTGGGCCGTGCTTGAGGCCATGGCTGTCGGCCTACCGGTCGTGGCAACGCGGGTTGGTGGAGTTCCGGAACTGGTTGATGATGGCCGGACGGGCTACCTCGTGGAGCCGCGGGATGCAAAATTAATTTCCGAAAGTGTGTGTAAACTCATCGATGATCCGGATGCCATGCGGCAATTGGGTTCCGCGGGACGCAAACGTGCCGAGACCGATTTTGCGCTGGACAAGATGAGACGCGATACAGAGGGACTCTACCTGAAACTCATAGAGAACCGAGGCAGCGCGCAATGAGACAAACGGAAATCGAAAGAGACGCACGCTCGGTTGAAGAAAGCGAGAAGGCGTTTCACGATGCGAAATCCAGACGCCATTCTTCGAGTCTTGCCAGGCTCATCTACAAAGGCGGATTCTCCAGTCATGTCTGCGATCCCGTTCTCCGACCGCTGCTCTACTTGCCGTTGCGCAACCGCGTAGTCCACAAGCTGGATCGTGTCGATCAGGAACTCTTTCCTTTCTGGCCATGGTTCTCACGCTACTTATCGATCGTCGTGATTCGTGTCAAGAAGGGAGCCGCAGAAAGTGGCTGACCGCAGGCTCAGAGTGCTCTACGTGGTGGGCTCGTTCAGGGCCGGCGGCGCTCAGAGACACTGTCTTGCGTTGTGGCAACGTCTTGACAGGGACCGTTTTGACCCGCGCATATGTTGTGAAGAGAGGAACGGCTTATTGCTTGAGGACGTCATGTCGGTGGGCATGCCTGTAATAGAGTTGGGGGTCCGAAAACTCGCCAGTGCCAAGGCGTTGTCGGCGATGCACCGGCTGTCGGAGTATATCAAGAACGAGAGGATAGATATAGTGCACTCATACCTCTTCGAGACAAATATCCTGGCTGTGGCGGCAGCGAGGATGGCGAGGAGAGGCAGAGTTATCATCAGCGTACGAGCCATCAACAATTGGATGGGGTGGCGTCACCGAACTGCAAACAGGCTCGTGAACCGGTTCGCAGACTCCATTACCGTTGTCTCTCACGCAGTGGAGTCGTCCGTTATCGAAAAGGAAGGCGCCGACCCGGAGAAGGTGAGGGTGATACCCAACGGTGTCGAGGTGTCTGAGAACGGACCCCCTCGCCATGTGGCTCGTGACTCTGCGCGGTCTCGGCTGGATCTTCACCGATCTGGTCCTGTGGTTGGTTGCGTGGCGAATTTCAACAGGTACAAGGACCACTCGACCCTTGTGCAGGCTGCTCAAACGGTCGTCGCAGACCTGCCTGAAAGCACGTTTGTCCTTGTGGGAGACGGTCCGCTTCGGGCGACTATCGAAGAGCAGGTTCACACTGTCGGCCTCGACGCCAATTTCGTATTTACGGGCGCGATCCTTGATGCTTCACGGGCGATGCCCGCTTTTGATCTGTTCGTGCTACCCTCACTCGAGGAAGGCATGCCGAACGTTGTTCTTGAGGCGATGGCCGCGGGGGTGCCTGTGGTGGCGACGGATGTTGGAGGCACTCCCGAGGTTGTGGTTGACGGGAAAACGGGGCTGCTCGTGCCACCGCGTTGTCCCGCGAGCCTTGCTGCGGCTGTGACCGAGCTCATCCGAGACACGGAACGAGCAGAGCAGATGGGTGTCGAGGGGCGCATGCGAATAGCGAGCGAGTTTAGCCTCGAGAGGATGGTTGACGCTGTTCAGGATCTTTACGTTAGTCTAGGGAGAAGAAATGATAGCACCTGACCGGAAAACACGGGTTCTTCACATCATACGCAGCCTGGAGTTGGGTGGCGCCGAGCGGTTGGTGGTCAACTATGCCCGTTTCCTCGATCGCGATAGATTCGAGACCCATATCTGTTGCCTCAGCACAGGGGGCGCATTGGAGCCTGAAGCCCGGCGCGTTGCCGCAGGCGTATATGTGCTGAACAAAGGCCGACTGGGCCTGTTGGCGCTTATCCGACTGATTCGCATCCTGCGACGCGAGAGGATTGACGTCGTCCACACACACAACTTCCCGGTTCACTTGTGGGGTGGGATAGCAGGATTCATTTGCCGGACACCGTGTGTTGTGGGAACGGAACATAACGTCGTGCATAGCACGCGCTATGCGTTCATGAGGCGATCCCTCTGGCGTCTTCTCAACAGGGTTGTTGCTGTCTCCGACGCCGTACTAATCTCCCATATGAAGCAATGGAAGATCCCGAGACACAGGATCGTTGTGATCAGAAACGGTGTAGCGTTGCCCGCTGAGCGCGGGACGGCACCGGCCGATTCAAAACACGCGCGTCCCCTGCAAGTGCCTGAGGACGTGAAGATTGTTCTCAATGTCGGGAATCTCACTAGACAAAAGGCGCAATACATATTTGTTGAGGCCGCAGCTCAGGTGTTGGAGCACTTCCCGAATGCATTGTTCTTAATCATAGGGGAAGGAGAAGAGCGGTCTAGACTTGCACAACTGATCGAAGAGAAATCCGTGGGTGAGAAGGTCAAGCTCCTCGGTTCCAGGACCGACGTTACCTCCATACTCGGGAGAAGTTCACTTCTCGTACTCAGCTCGCTTTGGGAGGGGTTGCCGCTGACGATTCTCGAGGCGATGGCAGCCGGAAGACCCGTTGTTGTCACTGATGTTGGGGGGAACAAAGAAGCCGTTCGCAACGGGGAAACCGGCTATATTGTGCCAAACCTTCGCCCAGATCTATTGGCCGATCACATACTGAAGGTGCTGAACGACGATGCGCTCGCGGAGAGAATGGGCACTAAAGGGAAGCTGCTCTACGAGTCAAAATTCCGTGCCGAAAGACAGGTGAAGGAGACCGAGGATCTCTATGGAATGCTGCTTCGCGCCCGTCGCAAAGAGGTCGTGGCGGAGGGACCCGCTCTGGAAACCGACAGGCGGCGCGCGATCAGGGCTCAGAGAACTGCGGTAGCTCGACGCTCTCAACGTCTGAAGGTGGTTTACGTCATGGGAACGGGCATTATGGTCTCTGGAGGAGGAGCCGAGCGTCAATTGATCGAGTTGCTCAAGGGAATTGACAAAAACCGATACACGCCTGTTGTATGCACGATGTTTCCGCCATACATGGCACGTCTTGAGAGGGGCTCCAATTGGCACGCGATCCGAAGCCTTGGTGTCCGGATATACGAACTTCCGAAGCGAACCAAGCCCGGACCGATAACCCTTTACAGGCTGTATGGAATCATGCGTCGCGAACGACCAGACATAGTACACGCATACTCCTTTTTGGCCAACTGGCGGGCAACCATAGCCGCGGTTTGTGCTCGTGTCCCGGTTGTGATTTGCTCGGATCGCAACGTTAACAACTGGATGAAATGGCATCATTGCCTGTTTGAGAGACTCTTGACCAGGTTCAGGAAAGCAAATGTCGTAAACGCGGTCGCACTAAAGAAGTTCCTTGCCGAGAGAGAGGGGATCCCGGTGGAAACAATCCGCGTGATATACAACGGCGTGGACCTGAGAAGGTTTGAGACGGCAGCAGATGTCGGGGAGGTCAAACGCGAGCTGGGTATTCCGCCGCAGGCGCCGGTCGTAGGATTGGTGGCCGTGCTCAGTGACAAGAAGGACATCCCGACGTTTCTGCGCGCCGCAGTCCGGGTGAAAGAAGTCATTCCTGACACCACTTTCCTGATAGTCGGCGACGGGCCGGCGCGATTTGAACTCGAAGACTTGGCGCTCGAGTTAGGATTAGGCGACAGCGCACGGTTCATAGGGCATTCGAATGCGGTGCCAAGATTCATATCCGCCATGAACATCTCGGTTCTCTCGTCGTTGCGCGAGGGCTGTTCGAACGCGATCCTCGAGTCGATGGCCATGGGTAAACCCGTTGTCGCAACGGACGTTGGAGGCAACCGAGAACTCGTTGACAACGGTGATACAGGCTTTCTGGTTTCCACCAGTGATGACGAAGCACTTGCGGAGAAGATTGTTTATTTGCTGAACAATCCCGGCATTGCTAACGAGATGGGTCAGGCCGGCAGAGAGAAAACTCGAAGGCTGTTCTCAGTGAGCCGCATGGTGCAGGAGACGGTGTTTTTGTACGAGAGCTTTGCACCTTGTTTGGACGGAAACGAACGGTGAGTAAGGATAGAAGTAATCGGCATGATCTCCGGCCGGTTCGTTACCGTCCCGCGAGGGAACCGAACAAAGGCCACGGAGATCGCCGGAACAGAATGCTGCTGGGGTTTGTCGGAGATATAGGGCTTATTGGCGGTGTACAACGCCGAATCATCGAGTACGGTGTCGAATGGCCGTTTGCCGAAGTGCAACATGTACTGGATACGTGTCACATTCTATTTGGAAACCTTGAGATGCCGTTTTGTCCCCCAGGAGTCGAGAAGGCCTTCGCTGAAGGATGCGAGAGTTTTCGCGTGCCTCCTGAGTGCGGTCCTGCGCTCAAGCGTGCCGGATTCAACATACTCTCAGTCGCGAACAACCATATAATGGACTTCGGCAGTCCCGGACTCGAGTGTACCCTGGAGGTCTTGAGGGAGCACGGCATCTCTGCTGTCGGTGCAGGGACGAATCTCGCCCAGGCGAGACAGCCAGTAGTACTGCAACATGGCGACTTGAACGTGGGCTTTCTTGCCTACGCGATGGAGGGCCCCCACGAGGCAGGTTCTGCAGACGCCGGCGCTGCACCCCTAAAGACTGAGTTCGTGAGCGAAGATGTTGGAAGGCTGCGCGAACAAGCCGATATCGTAGTCGTGTCAATTCATTTCGGCATGATTTACAGTGGCCACCCTCTGGAAAAAGACATGCAGTTGGCGTGTTCGGCAATTGATAGCGGTGCCGACATTGTTGTTGGCCATCATGCCCACGTACTTCAGGGAGTTGAGACGTACAAGAATGGCATCATAGCATACGGGCTCGGCGAATTCATTTTCGATCCCACCGTCGGAAACGTCTATGCGAACATTGCACGGGAAGAGCGTAGGCAATCGGTAATCCTGAGGATCTCAGCAGGCCACGGGGCTGTAGGCATTTATGACACCGTTCCCCTTCGCTCGAATAAGAACCTACAGCCGGTCCTCGTTCGAGGTTCACAAGGGGACACGATTCTCACGAGACTGCGCCAGCTTTCGGGGGATCTGCCACTGATACATGAGGGCAAGAAGCAATTCCTGCGATCGATGGGCGTTTCCTTTGTGCCCTATTACGCACAGGTATACTGGCTGCACCTCAAGAGAATGCACCTGAGGTTTCTCTTGTCACGAATACTCAGGCTGAGAGCACGTCATCTTTGGCTTTTCACAGGCTTCATGCTGGCCAAGATACGTGCCTTCAGAAGGACGAGGTAGCGGGTGATCACAATGGTGTTTCGTTCGAGATGACTTCACCACATCAACAAATAAGGGTTAGAATTGATATATGAGAATTGTCTTCCTGGCCGACCGATATAGCGTAAACACTTCGAGCTGGACGGGCCTCCTTGCAAAGATGGGACACGAGGTTGAGGTTCTGTCTGCACGTGATACTATCGAGGGCTCAGATGACGGAACTTGGACCTCATGGGGAGTCCTTCGCAAAGTCAGGCGCTACTGGGAATTCGTGTCACGTGCGCGGACAGCTGTTTCGCGGGCTAAACCGGACATACTCGTGGGATATCGTGTCACCAGTTACGGAATTGCTGCAGCCCTTTGTGGCTGCCGCCCGTTGGTGGTGGCGGCACAGGGGCAGAACATCGTTTCACTTGAGCATTCGGTTCTCTTTCGCCCCGTGCTGGCTCTGGCCGCTCGGTACACGCTCCGGAGAGCGGACATGATTCATTCTTGGGCACCGCATATGACCCGAAGGCTGGTTCAATTAGGAGCGCCAAGAGAGAGGATCCTAACCTGCCCGCGTGGGATAGACACTCAGTCCTTCAACCGGAAAGAGAAAGAGGCGAGCAATGCGCAGGTTACAATAGTCAGCTCGCGTTCCCTGCGTCCTTACTACCGGACGGACTGCATATTGCAGGCCTTTGGCATGGCGATCAAGTCCTGCGGCAAATTGAACCGATACCTTGTTCTTGGGGACGGGCCGTGCCGCGAGAAGCTGTCAGCGCTGTCCGACACGTTGGGGGTAGCAGACCGAGTTGACTTCTTGGGGGCAGTTCCCTATGCCCAGTTGGCCGACCATCTGGCCGCAGCGGACGTTTATGTCTCCGCTGTGCCAACAGACGGTGTTTCCGCTTCGCTCTTGGAGGCGATGTCCTGCGGTCTGTTTCCGGTAGTGGTTGACAACGTGGCAAACCGCGTGTGGGTCAGGGACGGTGTGAACGGCCTTTTGTTCTCAGAAGGGGATTGCGAAGCGCTGGCCAAATGTATTGTGCGCGCTACCGAGGACAGTGAGTTGCGGTCCTCGGCTATGGACTACAACACGAGACTCGTTGCCGAGAAATGCGATCTTCACAAGAACATGCAGCTGTTCAGCAAGTTGTACGGTAGACTGGTTGGGGGCGAGCGGCCAGACTTTGCCGAACTCTCTCCCCTGCGTTCTCAATCGGAGGATGGTTATTGATGTCGGTGCGGTTCGATTCCTTTTACAAGCATAGTCCCCCATTCCTGCAGGAAATGCTTATCTCTGCGTATGGTTGGAAGATAAGGCGTGAGCGTTTCTGCCGGCTGTATGACCGGATGATGGGGTTTCTCGACGAGTCTCAGTGGTACTCTTGGGCGGAACTTGAGGAATACCAGAGCCAACAGCTCAGGGAGCTCATAGCTCATGCCTTTGAACACGTGCCGTACTATCGGCGAGTGATGAATGAACGCCGCCTGAGGCCGGGGGATATAAGGACAGTCGATGATCTGCCCAAGCTTCCTATTCTCACCAAGGGGCTGGTGAGAGAGAACTTCGAGGATTTGAGTGCGGACAACTATAACAAACGCTCGCTAAAGATCGGTCACACCTCGGGCACGACTGGTTCACCTCTCGAGGTGCTCTGGGACAGACGGATAGATGTAATGCACAACGTTTTCTTGTGGCGGGGACGCCGGTGGGTAGGTTTTGAATTCGGTCAACCGTACGCGTCCCTGCTCGGTAGAACGATTGTGCCATTGTCACAAGCAAGTCCTCCATTCTGGCGATACAACCGTCCGTGGAGACAATTGCTGCTGTCATCTTTCCACCTAACAGAGGAGCATCTGCCGCACTACTTCAAGGCCCTGGCAGACTATGGTGCTGAGACTATCGAAGCGTATCCCTCGACCGTGTACGTGTTGGCCAGGTACCTTTGCAGTCGGGGAGAGACGTTTCCGCTGAAGCGTGTGGTCACTTCATCTGAAACGCTCCTTCCCATTCAGAGGGATGCTATCCAAGAGGCGTTTCAGTGTCCCGTCTACGACGCGTACTCGGAGACGGAGCGCGTCATGTTTTCTGCTGAGTGCGAGCAGCGGAACGGCCACCACTACCACGCAGAGTTCGGAATCCTAGAGATCGTTGGCGACGATGGGGAGCCCGTCTCCCAAGGCGCGCCGGGCAGAATCGTGGCGACCGGTATCCACAACTTCGCAATGCCCTTGATCCGCTATAACATGGAGGATGTAACCGCATATGCAAACTGCATATGCGGTTGTGGTCGAGAGTTGCCACTACTGGCGCCGATCCTGACAAAAGCGGAAGATGTTGTTGTGCTGCGGGACGGTCGTCTCATCTCAGCGACCACTCTTCATCATCCGTTCAAGCCGCTGAAGAGCGTGAAGAACTGGCAGATAATACAGCACGACTATGACCATATTTCGGTGAGAATTGTTCCTCGCGACGATTATAATGATCGCGATAGCAAAGGCCTGTTTTCCCGTCTACGCGATAGGCTTGGTAACGATGTATGCATTAGAATCGAGATTGTTTCAGACATTCCCAGAACCGCGACGGGCAAGTACAGAATGGTAGTCTCGAAGATGCCGCTGAAGTTTCGTGGACAAACGGTCTCAAACCTCTACTCAGGCCAACCTTCCGCCTGTCGAGAAGCCGAGACCGGCTGTCATTGAGGCTAGGTCTGATGACATCGCTGTCAAAGTGCACCATTGGAGGCTTTCAGAGCAGGACTGGGAACGCCCGGAACGCTGGACCGTTCTCCTTGGAGTTAGCGTCGGGAATCTTGTTTGTGACTATCATATACTTCCCCGTGTTGATATGGCTTTTCCAACAGTGGGGCGCCAACCGGTTGTACTCGCACGGGTATCTGGTGGTGCCGATATCTGCGTTTCTTGCCTGGCGGCGGCGCCACGAATTTGGCAAGCTGTCCAAGCGACCGACAAACATCGGTCTGTTTGTGCTTGTCTGTGCTGTACTGCTGCAGTTGGCCGCGGCGTTCTTTGACGCCAAGAGCTTTGGGGCATACTCTCTCATTGGAGTTGTCGCAGGCGTTGTGCTGTATCTATGGGGATGGGGCACGTTTTGGCTCGTGGCGTTCCCAATCGGGTTCCTGGTGTTCATGATACCAATGTACTCGATGGTAATAAATCCGATAAACTTTGCACTGAAACTATACGTTTCAGTGGCTGCTGCCTGGGTTATTGACCTGATTGGGATACCCATCTGGCGCGAGGGCGTCATGCTGCATATGTCCGACGCCGACCTTCTCGTGGCCGACCCGTGCAGCGGCATTCGTTCGCTGGTGGCTCTGCTCGCGCTCGGAGCAGTCTTCGCCCATCTCTCCGAAGGGAGGATGTCCAAACGGATCATTCTGTTTGCGCTGACCGTGCCGCTGGCACTCATTTCGAACCTTGTGCGGGTGATACTGCTCTGTCTGGGCGCGGAATTCATGGGTGTGGACGTTACGGTTGAGGGCCCTTTCCATACAGGTACGGGGTTGGTTGTCTTCATTGTAGCCTTTGTTGGTTTGGTATTATGCGAAAGAGTATTGCGATGGGTATTGAGAGAAGACGCGTCTGGATAGTCCTACTCGTGCTTGGCTTGGCCGCAGGCGCCAACCTGCTCGGAAGAGCGCTGCTGCGCTACTCGGCTGCCGAGGACGTCAATCTCGAGGAGTGTCCCTTTGTCCTTGGCGAATGGCGCCAGGTCGCATCCGTGCCGTTCGACGAAAACACCGTGGCGGTGCTCAATCCCTCTTCCTACATCTACCGCAGATACAAGCGTCCTGATGGGGCACAGGCCGATCTCTGCATTGTCTACCACCGCGACGAAAGATGGGGTGCACATCACCCTCAAATATGTTATACTTCACAAGGGTGGGATTTGATGTTGCAGGGATCGAGAGAAACGACGCGGCTGGTGTTGGAGAAGGCCGGCATCAAGGTAAACAAGTTCATCGTCAACAAGGGCGAGGAACGGAGACTCGTCTTCTACTGGTTCTTCTCGAGTGGCGAGAAGCAAACGGCAAGCCGGACCGCTCAGATGCTTCACGGGCTCAAGATTCGAGCCGTCCGTGGACATAGTCCGAGCGGGTTCGTAAGGCTTGATATACCAATACGCTCTGACAAGGATTATGGACAGGAGGAGAGAAGTCTCATCGATTTCGCCGAGCAGCTCGCTCCAGTATTATCAGAATTCGTATAGCCGGCGGGCCGGACGCGATGTTGCGGAAAAACGGCATGATGTATCTGCACATCCTGAGGGTTCGTCGTGGTGACAGGAATTCGGCATTCTTTGCCACATCCCTGGCGGGCTCCGTTTTGAAAAGCCTCGAGGGAGTCTCGATCGGATACGGCTTAATAAACGCCGGTTTCGGCTGTCATTGTGGAACATAAGCAGTTGTTATGAAAGGCATTAACCTGATTATCGCGGGTTGTTGAACCGGGTCGGGATAGTGGCACAAGCTAGCGGTTTGCCGTACGAGTTGATTGTATCGGACCGATGGCATGGGAGTTGCACTCACGGATGCCAAGATGTTGGACTGTCTGGATTAGGGAAGCTACCGTGAGAAGGGCCGAAGCTATGAATGAGAAAAGCCCACGCGAGTTTGTACAAAGAGTGGTTGTGGCAGTGTCGTGTACGATCATTGTCGCTCTTATCCTGGTTGTGCAATCCTCAGCACTTGGCGTAGGTGTGGAGCCGGACCATCCGCGAATACTCATAAGCCTCCGCGATGGCGACCCTGTGAATAGGGAGGTTCTCAGAGACCGTGTTGCACCGGGGGGACCCCTTCACGACGAATTCACCCAGCTAGTCAGCAGCATGTTCGGGTACTTGGACGATGACGCAAGCGCTGTTTCGGATGGAACTCTAACGTACTATATTGCCCTTGCGTTTATCTACCAACTTGATACTGAACGGACCGACTGTGGTCAGAAAGGCGCGGAGTTCCTTGTGGAATATGTCACCCGGGTTCCAGGAAGCGTCGGCAGATACAACTACTATGAGGTCGCAATAGGATACGACTGGCTCTACGAAATCATGAGCGCGTCCCAAAGGTCAATCGTTGGCGCTGAGCTTTCCAGTTTCGCGCGCAACGGTTGGACGACGCTCGTCACGACGCCTTCCCTTCAGTTCACTCACGACGTCAATCCATACCATGGCCTCAGACACGCAGTCCAGCCCGTTGGGTATCCGTTGCTCGCCGTCTCGCAGGACGGAATTGACGGCGAGTTGGATGTTGCCGGCATGGACTGGGTGACCGAGCAATTTCCCAACATGTTGGCCGGCACGGATGAGACAGGCGGTGATAGCGGCGGGTGGTTCGTTGTTGGGCCTTACGGTACTAACCATTTCCGCGATGCCCCGCCTTTCTTTGAGGCGTGGCGGACAGCGACCGGTGAAGACTACTTCACTGTCCTCGACAGCAACTGGGCAGAAGAAAATGTCCCTGGCCGCGGCGACAGAAGGTTACCCGGGGCGGACTTCTGGCGCCATGTGCCCTATTGGTACATGTACAACTCTCGACCAAGCCCAGAAGGGGAGCGTATGCGCAGCCACAAACCAGGGGACGCATTCCAAGGCGTCAGCATATCACCATCGATTTCCAGACTCCTTGCCGAGAGGTACCATAACCCTCATTTCGAATGGTATGCTGATCAAATTGACCTGTACAGTGGTTCCTCCGATAGTCTGTGGGAGAAGATCCTGTATCAAGGAGATCCTGATTATCCTGCTGCCAGCCAGCCGAATGAGCTGGTCCGGTACTTTTCCACCGCAGGCTACGGGCAGGGAACCGAGCCGTGGCAGCGAGCCGGGACCGTATATATGCGCAGTGGTTGGGATTTCAGTCCCACCAGTACGGATGTTACTGTTTCGTTCAAAGACAACCTGGATTTCTACCGGGTTTCCCATCACGACCATGCCCATCGGAACTCGTTTGTCATTACCAGAGGGATGGACAGCCTGGCCATTGACAGTGGCAACTACGATGCCGGCTACAGCGAACACCACAACAATTACAGTATCAAGAGTTGGGCGCACAACACGATTGTTGTGGATGGGGAAAGTCAGAGGTTCAACGACTCTATGTCAATGACGCCCGGCGCCGTTACTGAGCCTGACAAGGTTCTTAGTTTCGTCTCGAAGTTTGAAGCTGTTCCAGCCGACATAGGCAGCGAGTATGTTTACGTACAGGGAGATGCCACCGAGGCGTATGATTCCACCAAGGTCGAGAGCTACTTAAGAGACTTTGTTTGGATTGGGCAGAAGTACTTCGTCGTTCTGGACCGCGTGCTGGCAGAACCCGGTGTGGAATTCTCGTCTCTGCAATGGTTGCTTCACACAATCCACTGGGACGATGCCGACGAAACCAATCATATCGTGCCGGCATTCTACCAGGACCGGTCAGGCACAGCGGGCACGTTCCCGGGTGACCCTGCCAACACGCCGCCAAACATAGACGCATCCCATGGCGGCACTCCCGGTTACTACTCCGAAAACACCGCGATCGTCCGCACAGAAAACGGCGGCAGCGCTCTGTTCTGCTCGACATTGTTGCCCGCGTCTCACCGGACGACGATGATTGGCGGTCCGGACCCGAACGGTAAATACAACAAGTCGACCGTACGCGGAGACTCGACGGATTCATACGAGTACTGGTGGAACGGCCGGAACTACCCAGTTGGCTGGATGCCTGATGGGGCGGATGGATATAACTTCAACGCCACTATGGCAAACGGAAAACCGCTCCCCCCTGATGAGGGTGGTAACTGGAGAATAGAAGTCGAACCGACAGACCCGCAGGCGGACCAGCTTTTCCTGCATGTGCTTTACCCGACGGCCAACACAGTCAGCGTCTCAGAAACGCCGGAGACGGTGCTCATCGAGACAAGCGACCTTGTGGGCGTCCACATCAAGGCAGGGGGGCAAAACGTCGTGGCGGCGTTCAGTTCCGCGGCGGACGGGTCTGTACACGGCGGCGCCATTGAATATGCGGTTACGCCCACCGCTGAGACCAGACACATTGTGCACGACCTGGTTCCTGATACCTCGTACGACGTATCGGTCGTCCAGGACGCAAGCGTCCACACGGTCAGTATAGCGTCTGGCACTATGTTCAGGAGCAGTGCGATAGGGATGCTGGCCTTTACCGTCTTGCCGGACGGGCATGTGAATCAAGGACCTTCGATCGAGGAGATGAGCGCATCACCCGATTCCGGCGAATCTCCTCTGACAACAAGCTTCTCCGTAACTGCGACGGACACCGATGGGACAGTGGTGTCGAGCATGTGGAACTTCGGTGACGGAACAGGCTCAGATGAGGAATCACCCTCGCACACGTTTACGCGTGCCGGGCGTTATACGGTACGCTGTAGCGTCACAGATAACGGCGGCGATGTAGCAGATGCGAGTATTGAGGTGTTTGCGATCGATGCTTCAGCCCCAACTTCCCCCGTGCTTCATTACCCAGCGGATTCAGTAACCGATACCGGTGCAAGCCTCGGTTGGGAGGCTAGTCAGGATGACGAAGGTGTATCCATGTACCGGGTATACAGAGACGGGTTGTACGTGGGTTCGTCGGTAGTTCTTGCCTTTGACGACACGGGCCTGCAAGGTAGCACAACGTATGAGTACCATGTCACGGCGGTTGATGTCGGCGGCAACGAATCCGCCTCGTCCGATCCGCCGCTTTATGTCACCACACTGGTGGATACGACGGCCCCGGCTATTCCAACAGGTCTGATGGCGACACCCGGCAACGGGTACGTCACCCTTTCCTGGTCTGCCAATCCCGAACCGGATATCGCCGAGTATCGGGTGTATCGCGGGCAAGTCTCTGGTGGCGATTATGTGATGGTTCACAGCGTCACTTCGGGTACGAGTTGGCGAGACGAGTCAGTGACGAACGACACGACATACTTCTACGTCATCTCCGCGGCCGATTCTGCAGGCAACCCAAGCGGGAACTCCGGGGAAGTCGAAGCAACGCCGAGCGTGAACATCACGTTCGTCGTTCAGGAAGGGGTCGGTGGATACACCGGGGTGTCGGATACGAGAATTGAATGGTTCGAAGGCTACGAAGAGCGAGGCGACATTAACTACAGCGACGACGTCAGAATCGGCACACGCGTTCTGACTGCTGGGCGCCGAGAGGGGCTCATAAGGTCTAACCTGGAGATGCTGCCGGAAGGGGCAGAAGTCCAATCGGCGGTCTTGGAGCTGAACGTCGAAACATTTGACAACACGCCCCCAGGTCCAATTGCGCTTTATCGGATGACTGTCCCAGTGGATCTTGCCGATTGTTCCTGGAACTACCGCTCGAATTCCGAGGGAATCCAGTGGGGAAACAACCAGAGTCACCCCCAACCGGGCATAGATTATGACGATTCCGCCGTCGCGACTGCAACACTGACCGGCCTGGGGCCAGTTGAGTGGGATATCACGTCCGCGGTTGCCGGTTGGGTGAGCGGCGTGGCCGAGAACCATGGGTTGTTCATCGTGGACACCATTGGCGGCCGCGGCAACTACTACTCATCCAGCGAGGCATTGGATGAGACAATACGGCCCAAGCTTACAATCGTTTATCGGGACACCGGTCTCCCCCCTGGGGGGGAAGACTCCGACGGCGATGGGCTGAGCGATGAAACTGAAGCAACGCTCGGCACCGATCCGAACGTCGCGGACACCGACGGGGATGCTCTTCTAGATGGAGACGAAGTAAGCCGCGGAACTAACCCGTTGGTTGCCGACACCGACGGCGACGGACTCTCGGATGGTGCTGAAGTTGCCGCGGGCACTGATCCTCTGGACACAGATACGGACGACGACGGCGTGATCGACGGCGAGGACCCCGACCCGCTCGATGGTCCCGACACGGATACCGATAGCGACGGGTTGCTCGACTCGATTGAGGCAACGCTCGGCACTGACCCGAACAACGCCGATACGGACGGTGACGGGCTTGACGACGGCGTTGAGGACGCGGATCACAATGGAGCGATCGGTTCGGGCGAGACAAACCCAACCGTGGCCGACACCGACGGCGACACGCTCTCCGACGGTGACGAGGTCGCCGGCGGAACCGACCCGCTGCTGGAGGATACTGACGAAGACGGTATCCACGACGGGCTCGAGGTGTTCTACACAACCGAATCGGGTGGCGAACACGTGCTCGATCCGTTGGCTCACGATTCGCTGAACGACGTTGATGGCGACGGTTTTACGAATCTCGCGGAAGTCGAACAGGGCACGAGCCCGATCGATCCGTCGAGCTATCCCACTCCTCCATATATAGTCGAAGCCTTGTCCCATCCGTTCCCGGGACAGGGGATTATCGAGGGCTCGACACCCGTTGCCATAGACGATTCTGTGGTGATCCGGTTGAGGGACGACACAGCAATCAACCCGGCGCAGGTAACGATGACCCTGGAGGGCACCCCGGTGACGGCCGTGGTGAGACCGGTTGTCCCCGACGATTTCAGCGATTGCTGGGTAGTATACGATTTCGATGGCCATTACGGTTACGGCGACGAGGTCGCGCTTGGCCTGCAGGCTGAGGATACTGAAGGGTACGTGCTGAATCATACGATGGATTTCAGGGTCGAGACAGAGGCGGAACGGGCAGCAGCCGATAGCACAAGCCCGCCAGTCAGCGCTAACGGCACGGGCGTTCTTGCCAATCCGGGCTCGCAGCAGAGCGGCGCGGAACTGGCGTTTTCCGCCACAGAACCCGTGAAACCGACGTTCGGAAGCGTCGAACAAATACCACAAATGGATTCGGAGCTTTCGGTGGCCGCACCAGTCGTGAGCGTGGTACCTTTCACAGTGTTTGAGGAGCCTATCACGGTGCTGGTACCGGTTGTTTCCGGTGTACCTGCCGAGAAGCTCGCAGAGCTGCAAATCTACTATTATGATCCGAGCCCTGGCGGAGGGTGGCGGCCCGTAACAGAGGTTGACGGGCTGCTGGTTGACGACACACGCGTGGATCATGTAGTTGACGACGAATTCAACTCGCTGGAAGCGCTCAACGCACTCGTGCAGGAGGAGAATGCCGACCGTGAGATAGTAATCACCGACACGGCCGAGCTTGATCCGGAGCTGACCGAAGACGACGTCCGGGTTATCCTCCACCAGGAAGTTGTGGACGACTCGCCTGCGGGCACATGGATTGAGTCCGATCCGGAAACATGGACCCGGAAGTAGGAGGAGGACAGGCGTGATGAACAGAACTCTGAAGTTTTCGGCGCTGATTGTTGCGCTGGCCATATTCTCGACTTGCATTGGGTGCGCCAGGATCTGTATCAGGCCGGCACCTCCGCCGCCAGTGCGTGGCATTCCTGAGATCCAGGCCGAGCTTGAGGTGGCCCAGGCTCGCAGAGCTGCCCGCGCGGCCGAGATAGAGGCACTCAAGGCTGCAGGACTCATCGGCGAGGGGGCTGACGGCACGCTCGAGATCATTGCAGACGCACCTGCCGTTGAGTTCCAGGTGAAACATCCGGGAGTGTTCGTGGCGGGCGACCCGTCGGCTATACTTGCCGGCGACGTGAACGACGATGGTGTCATCAACCTGCTCGACGCGATTTTGCTCTTGCGATACGTCTCCGGGCTTGGCGACGTAAGCCCCCGCGGTAGTATCGCAGCAGACGCCGATTCCACCGGGACCGTCAATCCGCAGGACGCGGTTGCCATACAGCAAGATATTGTCAGAGGTGATTGACCATGAGAACGACCAAGGCTACGATACCGATAGTGCTGGGTGTGCTGTTGGCGCTTGTTTTGCCCACCGACGCACACGCTGTTCGACTTAGCGTTGGCTCCGTAGTTGTGCCGCGAGACGCGACGAGCGTGACGGTGCCTATCTCCTTGAGCGAGAAGGAAGGGGTCGTCGGGTACTCTGTCGTGGTGCGGTACGACCCTCGATATCTGTCCATAACGGACATCAGAGGGATAGAGGCAGGTGCAGATTTCTCTGTTGTGATCAACATCGACTCGCCTGGGATAGCACGACTGACCGGGCTGGACCTCGACCTTGCAGGACTTGCTTCGGGTTCCGGCGCGGTGGCGGAGATCGACCTTCAGGTTGTCGACATCAACAAGTTACCGCGGTCCTCGTACGTGTCGATAGTGAGCGCAGAGGTTTACGACGCGGAAGCGCGCAGCGTGCCCATCGAGCCTGAGCCCGGAATGATCAGCAAGCAGTTCGGCTCGCCGTACAGGCGCCGTTTTCGGTAACGTCGGTCTGCTATATCTCTAACGCAGTGTTGATGACCGACTGAATGTCCGTTGCATCCACCCGTTCGTCACCATTCGAGTCCGCCAGGATGTCGCAGTCTGCCGGCGGCATGCCAAGCGCCTGGTTGATCGTTTTCTGCACGTCGATCGCGTTTGCCGCACCGTCGCCGTTGATATCGCCCCTCACGCGTTCCGGCACCTCATCAGCGTTTGTCGGGTCCGTGCCGGCCTGAAACTCCCACCCGTCCTGGGCGAAATCGCCGTCAGAATCCGCCGTATCGGGCCGCGTTCCCGCGCCCATTTCTTGAACGTTCGACAACCCGTCGCCGTCCCCATCGCCGGCTGGCCCGTTGTCCCCGTCAGGGTCGTTCAGATCAAGGCCGTGCTCTTCCTCCCAACCGTTGGGCAATCCGTCACCGTCGTAATCGGCGTCCGGATCGAAGAGCTCGACGCTTATCTGGGCCCCCTTCTTCTCCGCACGCACTTCCGGCTTGTAGTACATGTACGCTTTGCTGTCAGGTATGATCGCACGAACCGGGAAGAGCGCGTTGACCTGGAACGCGAGCGTCAACTCGGTCTCTCTGGGCAGGTCATCGATGTAGATTATAACCTTTCGACCGGCAACCTCGATTCTGCTCACCGAACCGCCGCTTACGAGCGCGTCAAGGGATTCCTGAACCGGCGCGAATCCTGTGGGCACGCCTACATCCACCAGCAACATCCCTGAAGACACGCCCGGGCCCACGTAGCTGACCCTCACGGTCACATTGACTATATCATCAACAGAGACGTGCTGCGCGTCATACTCGACGTCAAGCTGCATGTCGTTGCATATGATCTGGTCCGACAGAAGAACGTTGAACCGGCGCACGAGCTGGAAATTGACCTCGCCCGAACCTGAAGCGGCGAGGTCGATCGATGAGCCCAACGGCAACTCGGCAACCTGCAGCACATCGAAGTTCGTGCTATCCACGCTGAATTGGGCCAGCATGTTGCCCCCACCGGGGTTTTCGGAGTCTGCCTCTGTTGCGGTGACGATAAGGTTGACATCACGACGTTGCAACATCGCCGCCGTCATCAGTGCCTTGAGCGCCATGACCGTGTCCTGGGTGCTGTTGAACCCGCCGAGACTGTTACGCTGCGCGGCTATCCACTTTATCGCGTCATTGGCTTGCGGCATCTGCTCCTGCATGAGTGCAAGCGCCGCGTAGGCCGTCGTCTCGACGTCGAACGGTTCCCAGTGGATGCCCGCTTCGTCGACGATTGCCAGTTCCAGCAGCCGGTCAATGGCCGTCGAGGCCGCAGACGCATCGAGTCGCGCGAACGCGAGCGCGGCAATGGCAAGGGAATAGGCGTTATCGTTCACCGATGAGAGAGTGCCGGCAAGGTAGTCGGTGGCGTTTTGAAGAACACCCGGGGACGCAGCACTATATTCCGCAAGCGCAATCGTCACAAATGCTGTGAGCGCGTAGGTGCCCTCCATTCCACCAACCATTTCAGTGTGGCAGATGAACCCGACAGGCTCCCACGATCCGTCGCCCAACTGGTATGATTCGATCCAGTCGGCGGCTTCGGAGAGAATCGTCTCGTCGATCGTGTGGACGTCACGCGCACCGCTAAAGGTGCCAAGCACAAAGGCCGTCAACCACAGGCTGCCGGTATCGTCCGATTCGCCGAAGGCGGAAAACGAACCGTCCTCGTGCCGGAACGTCAACTGCCGCTGGTATCCGACGGTGATGTAATGCTCGGCCTCGGCTTGGACTTCTGGTCTCAATTGGTCCGTCGCGTCCAGGTAACGCAGCACCTCGACGTCGGGCGCAAAGAAGATCATGTTCTGCTCGCCGCAGCCGTATGGCATGCCCAAGAGGTCGCCGACACCGTTGATCGTTTGCGCGACGAGGCTGGGCGTGACGCTCAACAACACTTTGCCGGAGTCCGGTACCATGTAAGGCGGCATACTGGTGTCGAGCGTGAGAACGTCGCCCGCATGGAGCACCCCGTTAGTGACATCCTCTCGCTTCGTCCCCTCCGGCTCGACGAGCAGTTCCTTGCGGACAGCATCAGCGCGTTCAGGCGACCGGAGGGTCACTTCGACAATGTTGTTGCCGAGAAGCGTAGGCTGGATCAGGAACATCGCCGAACCGACCGAGTTGGCTCCGATGCTCACGGTTTGCGTGTTGGACTCGAGCAAATCGAACCAGTCGTCATCGGTCAGGTCGACCTGGACATTCTGCGGCGTCTCGAGGTAGTTGAATATCTGGACCCGAACGGGGAACTGCTCGCCGCGTGTCACGGCATACGGCAGGTCCGGCTCCCCGAAAAACTCCTGGAATACGGGCAGTTGCGTCTCTGCAATCCCCAGCCCGTTCTCAGAAGTCGAGACGGCGTGCAGCCGCCACGTGGTGATGCTGTCGGGTGCGGTCAGATCGATCGTCGCAGTACCATCGGTCTCGGTGAGCAGGTCAGGCGTCCAGAGCCATGTCTCGGGGAAGAACTGCCGGACACGTGTGACCTCTGCGAGCCCATCGTCCACCTCGTTCTGCCCGCTGCCGGGTGCCGGGACCGCGCCCCCGAACTCCGGGGCACCGTCCATATCGACGTCAATCCAGATACCGCCGCCTCCGCGCCAACTGAAGTCTGTGCCTTCGGGTATATCGAAATCCCCCGACGCGAGAACCTGCACCCCGGCGTCCTCGAAGACGTCGTATGCGCCGTACGTCCCTATATGCGGGTGCGCTTCCGCTTGCGGCTGCATGAACCGGCGTTCAAGCTCGTTGAAGACCGCCCCGAGGTTAAGCCTCCCTTCATTGAGCGCGTAGACCGACTCGTCGACTATCGAAATGCCGACCATCGCCTCAGTATCCGCTTGCAAGGCCACCTGAACGGGTTCGCCGGGTATGGCTTCGTCCACGTCAAACGAAGCTTCCAGACCGGCTGCATCGTCCATCGAGACCTCGAAGGGCAAGGTGTCGGCCGATATCTCGTTGTTCGGGTTTATCACATAGGCGATGACCTTCGCCACCGGAACCATGTGATGCGTAGCCTGGAACACAATCTGCGTGTCGCGTGTTGCGCATGAGACGAGTGTGCGGCCGGACGCGAACAGGTCACAGTACACGGTTGCGTCGTTCGTTTTGAAGACGTCAATGACCACCGTATCGCCGACCTGTATCGGCTCGGCCGACGCACGGCGCAGATGCAGAAAGCTCGACGTTGGTGAGTAGGCCGCGTAAATCGTCAACCACGCGTCAGACGTGCGGCCGCCTTCGCTGACCAGGGACCCTATCGTTGCCTCGACGGCATCTTCGGGCGTGTCAAACGACACCTGCGCGATGCCGCCCGAAGTCGTGACAATTTCGTGTTGCTCGCTGAGCGTGCCCCACGACCCGTCGAGGAATTGTGCCGTGACGTCTGCATCGACGTCCACCGGCTCGCCGTCAGGCGTTTCCGCAACGACAAGCACTTCGAACGGCAATCCCGGCGTTATGACAGGCGACGCTGCAATAAGCTGAATCTGAACGGGCGACTCCACTATCTTGAGAAGCTTCGTGGTCTTTTCTTCGTGACCCGACGTGTCGGTCACGGTGACATCGAGCGTTGCGCTCCCCGCGCCGCCTGCGCCCGGTGTACCGCTTACGTATCCCGTGGCGGGAAGCTCGAAATCCACGGTCCCGTCCGAGAGCGCTCCGGTGTAGACGGCATATTCCTCCCAGACACCAACGTAGCGGCTCGCCACCACTTGGACGGTCCCGTCGACCGGTTTGCCAAAGAAGTAGTCCGCGCTCACCGTGCCCACTATCTCTTCGTCAACCAGGAAGTAGTCGCGTCCGGTGCTGACCCCGACGTCGAACCTGGGCAGCACATATTTCTCGACACGCACGTCTACAGAGCTTGATGCGGACCCGGATTTCGCTGAGATCTTCCACGTGCCGAAGTTCAGCTCCGTTGCGAGGTCGAGCTCGAACGGTGCGACGCCGAACGCGTTTGACGTCAGCTCCTCCCTGAATATCCTGACACCTTTCCCGTCGGTAATATCGACCTCGACCTCGGTGGCGGCCGGCCGCAGCTCGTTGGTGAGCAGCAGCACGCGACCATGGATCGTCTGGCCCGGCTTATAGATGGGCTTGTCAGTCTCGATCAGAACGACGGGCATCGCGCGCACCTCCACCTCGGCTTCCAGCGGTACGCCGACCGTCGATGACTGAACCACGAGCGCGTACACACCCGGCTCGACACCCGGCACGCGCCACGACACAGAGACATGGCCGTCGGGACCCGTCACCACCTGGAACAGATTGACCGCCGTTCCCGAGTCCGTCGGTCGCAAGGAGCCCCTGACAGGGACGTTCGCAGGGCTTTGGTCGACTGCACTCACCGTGGTGATGGTAACCGATGCCGTACCTCCGGAATAGAGGATCTTCGGCGCAAGCACGACAATGTTCACCGGGTCGTCGCCGAACGCGGCGCCGGTCGAGCACAATAGGCCCACCAAGAGCAGCAATATGGTTACTCTGGACATGGGATTCGCTCCTCTGAAGGACACGCGGAGCACTGAAAAGCCTCCCCGGTTATCTGAAGACATTGCTGTTTCCAACCGCCTCACTCCACACATTGAGATTATATCACTCGGTAGGGTCTGGCGGCAAGCATAAAGGTCGTTTTCACGGTAACCATTCACTTACGGGAGTAGCGGAGGCTTCCAGCCTTCATAGAGATGCGCCTCGATTCTTGTTATGCAGGCTGGGAGCCTGCGCTACAATCCTTTCCCTGCCAGACTGATGCGGGCGGGCCGACTACTTCATCTTCCGGATGCGGACCTCGATACCCTCGACGTCTCTCAGCAGGTTCACGATTATTGACGTGTCCGTGTCGCTGAAGTGGTACGGGTACAGAATCTTTGGTTTGAACGCTTTGGCGGCGTCAGCGACCATCTCCGGCGTCATGGTGTAGGGCAGATTCATCGGCAGGAACGCGATGTCGATATCTTTCAGCGATTTCATCTCCGGGGTGTTCTCGGTATCACCCGCGATGTAGATCCGCTTGTCGCCGAACGTCATCACGTACCCGTTACCCACGCCTTTCGGGTGGAACGGCGTGCCGGGCCGCCGTTCATGGACGATGTTGTAGGCGGGAACGGCCTCGATTCTGAACCCTTTGACCACCTTTGTATCCCCGTTCTTCATCACGATACCGCCCTTGACCTTCTTCGCGCACGCTTCTGTCATGACGACTTCCGTCTCATCGGTGCGCAACGTTTTGAGCGCCTTCGGGTCGAGATGGTCGGAGTGTTCGTGCGTCACGAGAACGAGATCGGCTTTCGGGAGATTCGTGTAATCCGCCTCCCGCGTAACCGGATCGACATGGACGACTTGCTCGCCGAAGGTGAAGATCAGCGAAGCATGCCCGATAAACGTGATCTCGAGATCGCCCGCCGACGTCTTGATAACGTCCGTCTCGAAGGTCTTTTCTGCAGCCGCCGTCAATGTTGCCGGCACCGCCAAAACCGCGAGCAAGCACAGCAGTCTGATCATTGGTTTCCCTCCTTCTGTTTGAGTTTCTTTCGGCAGAGTTCCCACATTCCCCAATCACAGCGATATCACACTCATCTTTATATCACAACACCCGGAAGACCGCAAGACCGTTGTCTGGTTCTCGCCGGAGCTCGTACTTGATCGTGAAAAACCATTGTGCTACTGTGCGGTACATTCAGCCAACGTCGCGTGCGCATTCCGCGGGTGTGTCGGCAGAGGGCGAGGGTAGTACAGGAGGACTGGCAACGCGATGAAACTGAGCTTCAGCACACTTTCATGTCCGGAATGGACGGTCGAGAAGATTGTCAGGGTTGCTGAGGAGTGCGGGTACGAAGGAGTCGAGATCCGGGGAATCCTGGGCGAATTTGACCTGCCGACGTGTCCCGAGTTCAGTCCCACCCGGATACAAGGCACAAAGGAGCTGTTCGCCGGTGCCGGGCTCGAGATTGTCTGTCTGGGTACGTCATCGAGCTTCCATTGGCCGGAGAAAGAGAAGGTCAGGGAGCAAGTCGAAAGTGCGAAGCGACACATCGACCTTGCGCAGGAGGTCGGCGCACGTATGATACGGGTGTTTGGCGATAGAATCCCGCCCGAGACGAACGAGGACAGGTGCGTCGAGCAGGTGGCGGACGCCATCCGCGAATTGTGCTCCTATGCCGCTGCCACTGGGACGACAGTCGCACAGGAAACGCATGGCGACTTCTCAGACACAACGCGACTTGCAACGGTGGCCGCTCTCGTCAGTTCGGAGCGTTATGGCGTGCTGTGGGACATACATCATCCGTACCGGTTTTTCGGTGAGCCTATCGACGAAACCCTGGGTCGAATACGGCAGCAACTTGTCCACACGCATTTTCGGGACTGTGTGGTCATCGGTGAGGAATACGTTCGCGAACAGGGAAACTGTCGCTCCGTGCTCATCGGACAGGGCACATTGCCGATCCGCGAAATCCTGGCTCTCCTGAGGGACGGCGCGTACGACGGGTATCTCTCACTCGAATGGGAGAAAGCGTGGCGTCCGGAACTCGAGGAACCTGAAGTGGTCGTGCCGCACTATGCAGTCACCATGCGCGAGTATCTCGATGCCATGCACCGCACCGATGAATATTAGCCCCAATACGGTTCACTTAGGCGATTAGAAGCTGTAAGCCGCCAGGGTGCTGCCGATGAGGTCTTGGCTGCTATCTAATTGTCGTGGTTGGTGTAAGGAGACAAAACACACGCCGCACCTTCCTCTTCCGAAGGTGCGGCGTTTTGCAGAGTTCCCAGGGCCCAAACGATGGGCCCCGTATATGAGTTATCGACCTTATCGTTTCTTCGTCGTGTAATATGCTACCACGCCTGCAAGCCCGCCTCCCAGCAACAGAATGGTCGAAGGCTCAGGATTTGGGAACGTATCAACAGTCCCAAACAGGTTAATCGAGTCTATCCCCGACCAGTTTGTCAGGTGTATCCCTATCGGATCACCCGGAGCAAGCGGGTCCGCAAAAAGGTTCCGTGGGATCGCCGCCTCGACGAAGTAAGTGCCGGCGTATTCGAGGGATGAGTCGTAAGCGATCTCGAATATCCCGCTCCCCACGATCGTTGCCGGTCCGCCCATGATATCCGGGCTTCCCTGCCAGCCGTCCGGGAACTCGTAGTAAGACGTGGGCGATTGGACGCCGTCAAATAATACCCGGCCTGTGACAGAACTATTAGTGCGCAAAACCAACGCATAATTCAGTCCCGTCACTATACCGTGCTCTCCGACCTCCATGTCGCCGTCGATATCCATCATCAGGTCTCCCGCCCCCGAAGACGCCGGGTTGTAGGAAGTAACCGCAGCAACGTAGAAGTAGCTCTCGTCGTCGTCAAAATACAACGCTTCGTAATCATGGGGTTCCGAATATCCAACCGTGTCATACCCGCTCACCGCGTTGTGTTCTTCATAATCCGCCGTCGCCGAAGCAGACGGATTCCACCTGTGGAACGGGTCCACTCCCCAGTCCGATATGTCCCCGTCGATCTCGTACTTCAGGGCCAGTGCGGGCGAAGAGAAGAAAACAACCAAACAACACACAATCCCTAACCTCAACACGTAACGCATCTTCATTTCCTCCTTAACTTCGGTGCCCTGCTACCTCAACTGCGGCTCCAACGAACGTATGTCCAGACTCTTCAACATGTTACGATTCAAGCTCCTCTTATGTGTGATGTAATCTGCCGTACACCACCGAGTTAGATGAATTGCAACTCTTGTGCCGGAGAAGGAAGTGCAAACACAACCTACTGTGTCAGAGCATGTTACATCCGCCACGTGCTTATGCCGGGAATTGAAGAATGTTCATATTCTTGAACATAACATTTGTCTTCAGGGCCGCTGGCATCCATAATATATTGGGGTACAGTCGTTTACGGCAACCGCCCCGTTTCGGGCATGATGTTAATGCGATTCCACAAACGCTGGAAAAATGGAACACCTCGCACGATCCAGATCAACGTTTCTGAGGGTGACTTTCTGGCGCGGCTAGCTTCGATTGATGGCTGCAGGTACGCTTCAAACACCATCCAGGACGCAGGGTCATGTCCCAAGCGCAGAGAATCTTCAGAGACACGATTTGCCCCGCAGAGATCGCATTGGGCGACCAGAGATGTCGGGACGCTTGTCGGCTTCCGCTGAGCTCCGGCTCTCGTAGCCGTTGAGATGTTCAGCTTGATATGATACTATCAAGCGTAGACGGCGCTGACGGCAGTATCCGAGTCCGTTTTTGGGAGGAAGGATTGAAATTTTCGATTATCATACCGTGTCATAATGTCGCTGAGACACTAGAGACGTGTCTGGAATGCACGACTGCTCAAACATATCGCGATTACGAGATCATAGTTGTGGATGATGCCTCGACTGATGCCACCGTTGAGGTAGCGAGGCGCTTCGATGTGAACTTGGTCGTTCTGGACAGCCAGGTGGGCGCTGGGGGAGCCCGAAACGCGGGCGCCGCCTGTGCGACGGGAGAGGTGTTGTTCTTCGTTGATGCAGACGTCAAGTTCTCTGCTGACGTGCTCGAGGCGTTGCGCCAGGTTTTTGAACGTAACCCCAACTGTCACGCGGTTGCCGGCATACCGGACAGAGTTCCCCTCGTGAGGGGGACCTTTCAGGATTTCACAGCACTCAGGTACAACTACCGGTTCACGAGAACCCCGACCAATTGCACATCTGTTCCGACTTGGTTTCTGGCCATGAAACGGGCGATGTTCGACGAAATCGGCGACTTCTCGGAGGAATTCAAAGGTGCGGGCGGGGAAGAGTACGATTTCGGATACCGGATGACCAAGAAAGGCTACAGTATCAGGCTTGAGAGGGGCATAGTCTTCACCCACCGTTATCCGCCTATGTGGCCGAAGCTGAGAACCTACTACCACCGCTCGATCATATTTGCGGGAATCTTGAGGCGTCGCAAAGCGTTCCAGAGCAGCGTGCTGACGTTTACCGAATTCTGCCGTACCGCGCTGGCACCGGCTATCCCCGTCCTGTGCCTGCTGACAAGGTCGCTGGTGGTGACGGCAGTATGTGTTGTGGCCTGGTTTGCGCTCAATGTCAGGTTTTGGAACTTCGTGAAACGCGAACGCGGTTTGCGTTTCACCCTCGCTTGCCTTGGGATGGACTACCTCGTGTTTCTCTCGATGGCTGCCGGCGGCGTCATGGGTTTTGCCTCTTCTATCATCGGAAGGCAACATGAAGATGAAAAACCCCGTACGTGAGTTCAAGTTTCTGCTCCAGCGGGGCTCCCCTGTCTACCTTTTGCTTGAACCCACAGCGCGGTGCGACAGCAGATGCCGCCATTGCTTCAACTGGAAACGTCAGGACAGTGCCGACCCTTCTGCCGAATTGACGCTTGGAGAGATAGAGCGGCTGTCACGCAGCATGAGGCACGTGAAGTATCTATCACTAACGGGCGGCGAGCCGACACTGAGAGACGACCTGCCGCAGATGTGCAGGACGTTCGCTCGCAACAACGACCTTCACGTGGCAAACCTGCACACGAACGGTGTCAACTCGAAACGAACGGTCGAGGTGTTTCGTGGATGCATGGACGCGTGTCCCGACGTCCACTGGCGGGTGTGTCTGCCTGCCGACGATACGGGTGAGGCGATGGACAGAATGCGCGGGGTACCGGATTGCGAGGGGAAACTGCGCGAGACTGTCCGGCAACTCAAAGAACTGAAGAAGCAGTTTCCGGGATTCTCGATAGAGGTTACCACGACGATATCGCAACTCAACAAGCGAAACTTCTCGCGCACATGCGACTTCGTCGAGAGCCTCGACGTTGATGAACACATTCTCGCTCTCGTTCGGGGCACCCCGCGTGATCCTGCCGTCGCCGGTGTTGGGCTCGAGGAGTACGAGGAGATTGTCCGCGAGTTCGAGGACGTGCGGAAGGGCAAGACGCGTCGGCGAGGGCTGAAAGCTGCTGCCCTCGCGGCCCTTCAGAACATGACCACCCGGGAGTCGATCAAGTCTCTGCGCAATAAGCGGATGACGTATCCGTGCCGCGCTGGAACACGTGCCGTCAAGGTTACAAGCACCGGAGATGTGCTCGCATGTGAACTGATCGAGGAACCTATGGGGAACCTCCGGGATTTTGATTTCGACCTACCTGCGCTCATGAAATCTGAAAAGGCAGTGAACATAATTGACAGCATAAAGAACAACGAGTGTTATTGTTCATTCGAGTGTTTGATACCGGTCAATATGCTTTTCGATCCGCGTGCATACCCGCGTTTGGCCGCCGAGGTTTTCCGGCTTCGGTAACAGGACTCCAGTGTGACCACGCAACCAGTTCTCAAGAAACATAACGGATGGGGCGTCGATGCCATTACGGTTGCAGGTTTCCTCGCGCTTGTAGCTGTCTACTGGCTGCTCAAAGTGGTTATCCCAGTCGACACGAGGATAATGCCCTTCAGCAACGAGGATCTGTTCATATACTTCCCTGCACAGCACAAGGTGACCTTCGAGATGTGGCGTCACGGCCAGATTCCCCTGTGGAACCCGTACCAGGGTTGTGGAAACCCGCTGCTGGCAACCGCCCAGGCGCAGGCGCTCTATCCATTGAATATCGTCTACCTGTTCTTGCCGGTGCACATTGCAATGGGCGCCTTCGCGGTCCTTCACGTCTTTCTTGCAGGCGTTTTCACCTTCATCTTTATGCGCACGGTCGGCGCATCCAGAGTCGGGGCCATCGTAGCGGGGATATTATTCATGTTTGGCGGACCCATCATGGTGAGGACCTTCCAAACAAGCATACTCGGCAGCGCCATATGGCTGCCTCTTGTACTGACAGCGATTCACCGTATCATCCAACGGCACCGCCTTGTCGACGCGCTGCTCCTGGCCGTGTCCGTATGGATGCTTCTTACCACGGGCTGGATGCAGATCGTGATGTACGCATTCTACATGTCGGCACTATTTACCTGCGCCGATCTAGTATGGAGCTACATGAGAGAAAAGAGCGCTCAACGGTTGATTGTACCCATCGCTCTGCTTCTCCTCGGCTGTGTCTTCGGCCTGGGTCTTGCCTCAGCTCAGATCGTCCCGTCAACAGGCCTCTCGCTGCTGAGCCCGCGCCCTCCGGGCGGCCTTTCAATCGATCAGATCATAAGGTTCCACGAGCATGAAACGTTGCGTCTGTTCGCACGCGATTTCCTCAGTCCTGGACCAGCAACCCGACCAAGGCAGGCGTATGTCGGCATCACGACATTGATCCTCGGTTTTCTTGCCATCCTTAACACGAGAAACCGCAAATACGCCTGGTTTTTCGCTGCAATGGCGGTGCTCTTCGGTGTCTTGTCCCTGGGCAATTGGCCGACATTTCGCTTGTACCACAGACTACCGACCGGGGACTGGTTCCAGAACCCGGCACGGTTCAGATATCTGTGGGGATTTGCGCTTGCAATACTTGCGGGGTGGGGGACCGACCTCCTGGTCGGGCCCCGTAAGGACGGCGTATCCCCAAGAACAAGCATGATAGCCCGGTCAATCGCCCTTGTGATCGCGTGTGGTGGGATAGTGGTTGTCGCACCTTCTCTGGGACGGTTGTACGCCATTGCCATCCTCGTCATCGGCGCCGTCACCATCTTCGCGACCCGCAGAATAGTCCTGCACGTCTGTGGGGCTGCGCTCGTCCTGCTTGTTCTCTGCGATATGTTTCTCAGCGTGACCACTCTGATGGCACGCCCCGAGACAAGCAGCGAGCTGTTTAGAAACCAGGAACAGACGCTCGATTTCGTGCGAGACAAGAACACACTCTACCGGACTCACATGCTGCGAATGTCCGAGGACTGGGCCCTGATCGCAAAAGCCGGAATGTTGACAAAGACTTACGTCACGAACGACTACGAGCCTCTGCCACTCAAACGGTTCGGAGCTTTCTACTCATATATGGTTTGCGGGAAGGAGAACTGCGTCAAAGATGCCCCCTTCTTCGGCGAATGGTTCGTTACCTATACCATCGTCAATCCCACACTTCTAAACCTGATGAGCGCCCGGTACATCGCCCAGGGGCCGGGCCGGGACTTCTACCAGGAACTCAGTCATAGTGAGATCTATAATCTCGAAAGCGCGGCCAAACACTACCCGGTCGTCCACAAGGCAAAGGGGATTACGTTCTTTGAAAACACCGCCGCACTGCCTCGTGCATACGCCGTCGGAAACGCGAAGGTTCTCGGCGACGAAGAGATTCTGCCCTTCCTGGTTTCAGAGGAGTTCGATCCCAGAGAAGAGGTCGTGATCGAGGAGCCGGTCACGGTTGAGATAGACGAGCCCTTTTATCAGGAGGCAGAGTTCGTCGAATACTCTCCCTCCAGGGTTGTTGTCCGGGCGACGTGTCCATCAGGAGGATACCTGGTCCTCACCGATAACTACGATCCCGGCTGGCAGGCGCGTGTCAACGGGCGAACGACCGAGATCCTCAGAGCAAACTATACGTTCAGGGCAGTGCCTGTTGAACAGGGCGAGAGTGAGGTTGTCTTCGAGTACAAACCGCGGAGTTTCACCATTGGCGCGGCCATATCAGTGCTGACGTTCGTGATTCTGGTTGCACTCGTATTCGTACGATTCGTCTTTCTGAAGTCGCGAGTACAGAAGGCTGTCTCTTGAGAACATCCCGCTAGTGCCATAGCGTCGTGGCACCGTTTGTAGCTGGGTCGCTGACCAATGTTCTGTTGAAGCGGCTCGGGGCCGTCTGGTAGAATGTGTCGCAAACGCTAACAGCATCCGGGGCAGCGATGTGTGCGGGACGGGGAACAAGGATTGTCCACGTTGACTCGTATCAAACGGTGGGAGCTACTCCTCATCTTGCTTCTAATCGCGGCAGCAGCCGCGTTCTGGCTGTCCCGGATACTGCCCGCCGGAAAAGAGCCGTCGTTAGCGCGTAGCTCGGACCTCCTGACGTACTACATGCCGCTGACGGACTATGCCGCCACCGAGCTGCGCCGCGGAAACGTCCCGTTGTGGAACCCATACGAGATGGCGGGTCTTCCACTGACGGCGACCATGCAGTTCGGGGGATGGTATCCGCCGAACCTGCTGTACCTCATTATGAGCCCCGGCACTGCATGGTTCCTGGCAGGACTGTTGCACAGCGCGCTCGCGGGCGTGTGCATGTTTGCGTTCTGTCGTGCGCTCAAGATCGGCATCTTCGGTGCGGCAGTGGCTGCGCTCATCTTCATGTTCTGCAGTTGGACTGTGGTGCGCGCCGAGTTCTTTCCGGACGAGCTGCGCGCGACGGCACTGATGCCGTTGGTCTTTCTTTGTGCTGAAGGCGTGGTCCGGCGCAGGTCGTTCGTGCGCGTCTTTTGCCTTGGAGTTGTCCTGAGCCTGCTCATGTTGTCCGGCGAGGTCGAGATCTTCGTTCGGACATCAATGATACTCGGTCCGTACATATTGTGCCGGCTCGCGGCGCAACCGGCGACGGGAAACTCTCGATGGCGAAGTGCCTGCGCGACTGTTGCGGCGATTGCCGCGGCCTACCTGATTTGCCTCGGGCTGACAGCGATCCAATGGGTTCCTACACGCGAGCTTGTGAACTTGAGCACGAGGCCCCCGGGTGCCATGCCGCCCGAGTACGTCTGGTTCCCGGCCCCATCGTTCGCGGTACAGGTGTTGAACCTGCTCGGCGCGATGAAAACCACCGGGCTGTTCCGGAGTGCCTCGATAGGGCTGGTCGGGTTGATTCTATTGTTGTTTTCGCCGCTGTGTTTCAGGCGAAGGCCGATCGCGATCTTTTTCGTTGCTGTAGCCGTTCTGGGGTTCTTGCTCTCATTGGGGACCGCGACCTTCCTCGCCTCCGTCTACTACCACCTTCCGACCGGTAGCTGGTTTCGACTGCCATCGCGTCTGCTGGTGTTTTTCGCGTTTGCCGCGCCCGTATCCGTGGCGTTTGCCGCAGACTACGTTACGGGACTGTCCCTGGAAAGGCCACGTTCAGCGATGCGTGCATCGGCGTGCGCAGGCGTGGTGCTGGTAGCAGTGTCGCTCGTCTATCTTATGCGCGGCGAAACTGTCGGGGCGATAGCCGCACTCGACACCGGATGGACACCTGCGGTTAGGAATATCCCGGAACACGGTCTGTGGGCGGGGCAGATCGTAGTCCTCATATCTGCCCTATCGTTGTGCGCATTGCTGGTGTCAAAGCGCGCAGGGGTACGGTACGCGGCACAAACTCTGTTGTGTCTTCTGATCATCTTCGACACCTGGCGGGCAGTTGCCACAACCGAAGCGCTGCCGCACCATCACTATCCGCGAGCTGTCAAAGGCGAACCCGGGATCGTCGAGTTCGTGCGCGAAAACGCGGGAACGTACCGGACATACTTCGAGTTTAAACGCTTCGGGCAAGCCCGGGGAACTCCTACCATCGGGCTCATGAACGGGATCTTTGCACTGAACGGGCGCGACCCGTTGTGTCCGGCCCGGTTCGCCGACTTCGTCGAGCCCATAACGCCACTGCCCGAATCGGCACAAGCCCGAGAGTATCGTGCGGCAGTGCCTTCCATGGGCAACGTGATGTTCTCCGGCAACTCGAACCACATCCGGCTGCTCGACTATCTGGCCGTAAAGTATATTGTGGTCGGCCCGAAGGCGGGATTCTTCCGAGTGGGAGACGGCACCGGTGAGATTGAGACGCGAATAGACACGGCACGGTACAAGCTTGTCCATGAAACCGGGTCGACAAAAACATACGAGAACCTCGAGGCGCTCCCTCGGGTGTATGTCGCGTCAGACTATGATGTGATCGGCAATCCTGCAACCATCCTTGGCGAGCTGATCCGGCCAGGCTTTGAACCTCGGGAGACGGTGATTTTCGAGAAGCAGCCGGACTTTGTGGTAAAGCCCGGCGACGGCGGGTCCGGCGGGACAGCCACGATACGAGAATACGAACCGGAGCGGGTAGCGATCGATGTCCGGACAGCTGCCGGCGGGTTTGTTGTTCTTTCCGACCTGTTCTTTCCGGGCTGGAAGGCGCTTTTAGACGGTGCCGAAGCGCCCATCTACCGTGCAAACTTCATGTTCCGCGCCGTACCCGTACCCTCCGGAGATCACGAGGTGACGTTTCTTTACAGGCCGCTGAGCTTCCGGCTTGGCGCAGCCATATCAGTCTCGACGTTGGCAATTCTTCTTGCACTCGGACTCGCAACCCGTCATTTCCGCGGCAGTCGCGGCCGGCCATAGACGGTTCTGTACTCTTTCTTGACACAGTACAAAGGGACAAGCTGCGGCCAGAACAGGCCATGTGCAATGTCGCAACGTCGGCTCAGACCAGGGCGAGAACGGCTTTTCCCACCCCGTACAGGAAGAGGCAAAAGGCAAACAGCAGGAAACCCGCAACCAGCAGCGCCGCAAACACCAGGAACAAGAGCGGGATAGCGCCTGCAATCAGGAATGGGGCAAGAATGGTCAGGAGCACGAGTCCGCAGAGAAGCGCAATGACGAAGAACACCGCCTTGAAGGAGAACGCGAAGACGTGGAACAACACCTTGCCCCCCAGGACGAGCATCTTGAACGCGACAACGACGGCGAACAACAACGCCACTACGACCGCAAGTCCAACAAGCAACTCAATCATCGTCGACCCCTCCTTCTCATTGTCGACCACTCACACTTCATACTCCACTCTCCTCAGTTATTATACACTTGACGGGAGGGAATATTCAACTTTTCTTTTGAGGCGAAGAGCCGCCTCTCTACGATTCGTGCTCGTAATCGAGCGGCGTGCGAGCCGCCCAGGTCCTACTTCTCGACCTCGCAGAAACGCTCGATCACTTGCTCGGCACTTTGAGCATTGATGAGATCGTCAACGAATCCGCGCTCCTTGAGCACTCGCATGAGGTGGGCCAGAATCTTCAAGTAATCGCCAAGCGGGCTCTTGGGGGTGCCCATCAGGAAGACAACCTTCACCGGTTCATCGTCAATAGAGTCGAACTCTATGCCTTCCTCGGACTTGCCAATCGCTATGACAAACTTGTTTACTGTGTCTGTTCGGGCATGCGGCGCAGCGACACGGTTGCCGATGCCGGTCGATTCGACCTTCTCCCGTTCGAAGACGTCGCGCACGAATCCGTCAAAATCAATGACCTCGTCGGCGCCTTTCACCACCTCCGCCAGCTCCCGGATGGCTTCAGCCTTCGTGCGAGCCTTAATCTGGATACTCGTTCTCTCTTCCCTCAAGCAGTCGCGAAACTTCATTGTTCGTTCTCCTCACATCCGGCAGGTGCGTGGGCCGAACCGTTTGCCGGCATATACCGGGTACCGATTCTGTGACCACAAGGCAAGCTGAACCGTGCCGGATTATCTCGAAACCATTATACTCCTTTATTCGGGCAATTGCCAAATGCTCCCAGCAGAGACTAGAGTTTGCGAAGTGGATAACGGAATTGAGTTCAAGGTCGACTGAGACGAGGCGTTGAGTGTGTCCTTCGTCGGCTATTCTTCCTCGCCGCGCCAGACAATGTCGCCATTCCACAGACTGTGTCTGCCGCCGTCGTCGACGAGGTTGCGACCGTAGCTGTAGAGAACAAAGCTGTCGCCGGACAGCCGGTAGTGGTATATGCTGCCGATAAAGGGATCGACGGGCAGCGAACCACCGAGCTCCGGGGCGATAGCCTCGAGGGAGTCCGGAAACGACCCGTTGCGTGCCCGGTACTGTTCGAGCAGGATACCCATTTGCATCAGATCGAGTACGGCTTCGTGGCGGGCTTGAGCCTCGAAGCGGCGCAACAACACAGGCAGGATTCTTCTCGAGAAGATCTTGGTGGGCGGCAAGTCGTTTAGTTCCATCTCCAATTGGTTGAGTTCCGGGACGGCCCTGTAATATGGCTTTCCGGCTGCCCCGACGAGACGTGTCACGCTCTCAACAAAGGTTGCCTCATCAAGATTCATCCAGGGGCCCCCGAAACTGCCGTAGTACAGGTTCAAGAAGGCCGACTCAGCAATGTTGTCTAATCGCCGCATTCGAGCGTTCCTTATCCCCCGCATCACGGGGGGCGGACTAGCTTCTGTTAATCCGTCCATATCCCACACAACGCGTTCGCCCGCCCGAACGTCCGAAAACACCTGGATTCCAACCTGTTGCTCACCGGCCAACGACTCGGCGAACGCGCGTCGGTGGTCCGCTCCGGCGACTTGCCTCATCAGCCTGCGGGTGAGTTCTTCGGAAATGTCCCTTCCGTGCAGAGATCTCTGTAGGGCGTCGTACATGAGCCAGTATATCGATATGCGCGCGAATTGGCTGACAAGAACGGGTTCGGGCACCAACGCGTCACCGAGTTTCATTCCCGCAATGATGTTCTCAACGGCTTCGGACTTATTGCCGTTCCCAGCTTTGACGACAGCATCCGCCCGGAGCAGCCAAGCACATGACCGCAGATTCGTTAAGTGTGGCAACTGGGTTGTTGGTCTCTTCGAAAAATCGATCGGATAGACCGGCCCGCCGCGGTCCGCCATCTGGCGAATCTCGCGCACCAGATCCTGGTTTGTGAGCAGGAACGCCACCACCTCGGATCTCCCCGCGTCACTCCAGATCTGTTGGCGGGCAGAATCTTCCTTGGCAGCCAAATGGTCAAAGAGACGGTCGTATCCCGCAATGATGTCCGCTGCGTCGTCCGGGAACCCATCGAATTGCGTGCTCTGGAAGACAGCTTCGGAAGCTGGTTTCCTGGAATCGTCTCGAGTCAGCTCGTAAAAGAGTTTCTCATACGCATCCATCGCTCCGGGCTTTTGTACCCGGGCGAGATGAACGGCGAGCTTTCGTCCCGTCACCTGGTCAAACGAGACATGGCATGCAACAGCAAACCCCACCACAACGGCGAAGATGATAAGCCATCGTGCAATCGATCTCTTCATGAGACGGCCCCCTCGGTCGGACGTTTCTCGTCCACTCACTCAGATTATACGAGAGCCGGCCCCTGGCGATCAAAGACTTGGCTTCGCGGCGTCAACAATAGGCTGGGTGGCAGGGCCAGACTTGCTTTTGGGCTTTGTTTTGAGGACGTTCGCATGCACATGGTCAACACAAACTTGACATTCCGCCGGTTGATCGCTAGACTGGAACATGCTTCCCGGACTCGTGAGGGCAAGGCCGAAGGTGAGTTGACGGAACCAGAAAGGAGCACCAAATAATGGCCGAAAACGAACTGGAAATCAAGCGATGGCGCATAATGAAGGAGTTCCGTAAATGTCCCAGTTGCGACTACGAGAACGGGTTCCACCTGATGTTCCGGAGACCTGTCCGCAAAGAGAGCGGCACCTTCGATGTCTTCCTCATATGTCCCGAATGCAACAGCACCTATGACATTGGGTTAAAGCTGGATCTTATTGAAAAACGGTAGCCGCTCGAACTGAGCGCCCCGCTTGAGCGCTCTGTCTCAAGCAAGCTCCGTTATCGAGGTTCAGGTCCGTTCGGATTCAATCTTCTTGCCGTAACCGGAATCGACATACGCCTGCACAGGATCCGGATTCAAGCCTTTGTCCAGCCGAGCTTTACACACTATCGGCCTGACGTCCGCAAGAAGCAGCACATCATTGAAAAGCCTGTTCGCTAGGATTACCTCGTCGGCCTTCTGAAGCCGCGCCAACTCCTTGGTATCGACAAGCATCGCCTTAGCCAGGGCCACCTGAAGCGAGTCGACAGTGTGCAGCGTCGCATGCATTCTGTTTTCGCGGCTGCTGCACTGGTCGATCATGAACGCCCAGTTGCGGTCTTCGTTCGCGCCGGAGACAACGTCGGCGATCACCAGTTCGTAGAAGATGCGCGCGAGCTCGGCGTTTGGCTCGACGGCGTGATCATCGTCGGCAGCGTATCGCGTGTTGAAATGAAACCCCGCCGGCACGTCGTCCGCAATCAGCATTGCGACTATCTGCTCGATATTGGTGCCGTGATGATGATGGCCGAGGTCAACGAGCACACCCGTGTTGCCGCCCACTCTGCGCGCCATCTGTGCCGCGGTTCCCCAATCGGGAATGGTCGTACTGTACGTGCCCGGTTCGAACACCTTGTACTCGATCAGTATACGCACATCATCGGGGGTCCCGGCACGGATCTCCTTCAACGCGCCCAACATGTTGTCATAGGCGCGGCGTAGCTGGATCTGTCCCGGATACGCGGAACCGTCCGGGAACCAAGGGGTGAGCAAGCCGTTGCCCAGTTCCCTCGCTATCTTCGCGCCGAGCAGCGTCTGCTCGATGTAGCGGTCACGCGTCGCCTTTTCGTTGCTCGACAGGCTGCCGCGGTACGACCCCTCGAGGAAATACGTCGGACTCACCGCGCCAAACCCGAGCCCTCTCTTTGCGGCCTCGTCCTTCAGACGTGTTGCCGCATCGAACGAGCCGGTCGAGCCGTCTTCGGACATATCCCACAGAATATGCGCCGCTACACGCGGTGTCGCACCCGTGAGTTTGTGTACCATGGCTGCATCATCGAGCTTCTCTTCAATGGTGCGTGCTGCACCCGGCGGCGTGTACTCGCCAAAACGACCGCCACCGAACGAGCCAAATGCCCAAGTCGGCACCTCGATCTCGAACCGTTTCACGGCGTCAATTGCGGCTTGCACGCTCTCTGTGCCGAATTCCTTTTCCAATGTCAACAACTGTGTTTCGATCGCTTTCGCATTCATAGCTGTTGTTCCTCCTCAGTCGATTCAAGGCATGTTTCAGCCGAACATTCACAGGCATAATGATCGACGCCGAGCGATAATAGCTGCAAGATTATGACACAGCCGATCGTGCGAAGTCCAGTTCCTGCACCTTCGGCAAGCGGCTATCATCGCGCGGTCTTATCTTTTCTTCGAGCTGTGCGCGGTCGTAGCCGAAGAAGAGGAGTACCTCCTCGGCGGCGTCGAGCAGGAGTCGCAGGTACTCGTCACTATCGTACCCGTCCTCGGGACCCAAAAGTTGTGCCGGCCTAACACGATCCTCCTTGACCGTCGCATGTGCGTCACAGAGCAGGTAGCCGAGCTTCTCGCCGGGAGCCAGCCGTATGCCGGCCCGAAGAAGCTGATCCATAGCCAGCGCTGTCCGGTTGGCGTTTTTGTACGTGCCCGCTTCCCGCAACGGCCGTCGCGTGATGATAAGATCCGTCTTGTCAACGTTCCCTTCGAGCAACTGCTCGGCGGATTCGCATACTATCTGCTCGATAGCCCCCAGTTCGTCGGCGAGCCGGTCCCCCAATTCCGCTCCGGCCAGCCGCGCCAGCATACGCCCTTGCATTTCCCGTATGAAAGGGGGCGTGTCTCTCTTGCGACAAGCGAGACCGCGAACCTTTATCGTGCCGTCGTCGAAGATACCGAACAACCTGTTGGGCACCGGCCGTGTCCGGGACGTTTTCGATGGTAGAAAAACGATGAACCTATATACCCCCTCCAGCCTGATCTCGACCCCGGCGTCCCGGGAAATAATCTGCTGCAACGGCTCCAGTTCCTGCCTGCTGATTCCCGGTTTTTGAATCCACAGCGAGTCGGTCATGCCGTGAAGAACCCGGAACCCACGGCGCTCACAAAGCTCTTTTGCCTTGAGCAGCATCTCCCGGCCGAAAGCAGTCACGGCCTCGTGAGCCTCGATCCTGCCGAACCGGGCGTTCTTGTAGCCCAGGTACCCAAAACATGTTACCAGTACCCATTTCAACGACGTTTGCAGCTTGTCGTACAGTGCGGACTCTGCCGGGTCATCGCTCGACGCAGCCAGCGACTTGAACCGTTCACGACGTGCCAGGATCGGCTCGAGCACCTGGGGCACCATCCCGCGCCGGCGACGGCACACGTTGTACCCGATCTCGGGCACACGCGGTTCGGGACAACACGAACACAACACGGTCTCCGGCGAGATGTTGTGCCGCACCATGATCGACGGGTACATCGACGCGAAATCAAGTTCCGCAACGTCCCGGTGAAGACCGATCGGCGGGCGGAATGTGAGCCCTCCCTTATCGGTCTTGAGCAGGTGCCAGGCGCTTTTGAACTGTTCCGGCTCGCCCTTTCGCCAGGGGACCAGGATATCGTGTTCCACGGCGTAAGCAACCTGCATCGAGGAGATGGCCGTTCCCGGCGACGTCCGAGCCGCATACTGCACCGGCATCTTTCCCAATCGGCTGAACTCCAACACGCCGTCCAGTCCGGCCTCCTTGTAGATGAACGAGTTGTGGCGGTCGATATGCAACCGGCCGTAGAGTGGATAAGACGGCCCCTTGTAGAGGATTCTCCCGTAGCTGAAAAAGCTTTTCCCCCGCGTGGTGATCTTTCGGAGCACCGGCGCCGGGTCTCGATCGAGCACAAGCGGCACGCCCAACTTGCGGGACAACCTCAACAGGCTCGGCACGATGCAGGAATCGCCGTGTGCAGTAACTATAAGGTCCGGGTCGTAACACGAGATGAGGCGGTTCAGGTGTTCGAGCATCTCGGTGCCGGAAGCCGCGTCATACTCTATCTCAGTTTCGTCGGCACGTACGCGCAACCCGTTGTTTCGTCCGAGAGGAAGGTGGGGATCGCCCGTGATGCTCATCTCCATCCGTCGCAGAGGCGGGATCTCCGGTTTGTCGTCCCACGGAGAAGCCGTCGAGCGGATAGACACAACTCGATCGCCACGGCACTCCGCCCGGCATCGCACCATCGGCACCAGCCCGCGCACGTACAGATAATACTGTGGGAGCGGGATATCGCAGTTGTAAAAGGTGAACCGCCCCTCCAACGTCGTGAGCCGGTCGAGCAGCCGCCATATCCGGCCGTAATCGGACACGCGCAGCTCCATCACTTCCAGCGGCTTGTCGCTCCAGAACTCTTTCTTCTCGGTCCATACAGCGCTGTCGCAGAATCGGTTTTCGACGAACCGTTCGGCCATCGCCTCCAGGTCGCGCCGTCTGCCCTGCGCGTAGATCGACGGCCGGAACGGGTCCTCGAACCGGAGCACCTCTCCTGCCGCAGTGGCTATCCAGACGACCATGGTCCGGCGAGCGGGATAGACATCGAGCAGCCAGCCGTCAATCGTCCGGTTCACCGATCAGCACACTTTCTTCGAGCCGGCGGAGCCGTTCCTGCAACTCCGCCAGCTTCTTCTCGTGTTCGAGCAGGATCGACATGAAGACAGATTCCAGGGGCCATGGACGCGACGCGTACGCCGAGGCTTGAACGTGTTTGTGAGCGGACTCGAAAAGACGGTCGAACGTGCGCTGGTCCTCTTTTCGCAGCCCGCGACGGAACTGTTTCCAATCGTTGTAAATGTGATCTATCAGCCCGGTAAACGTCGGCAGCGTTCGGCCCATGCTCAGCGCTCCGATTCGTAACTCCGGTCGCGAATCGCGTTCCGGCAACGGTCTTTTGGTTTCTCTACCTTGATTCTTCCACCATGGAGCACCAAGCTCGTATCGCACGCACGGTGCAACCGCGTCAACAGGTATCTTCGCCGCGGGTTGGGGCACGGCAACGGTTGAAGCAACACGAAAGGGAACCGCCGCGATAGATGCCGCAGACCTTTGACGGTCCGGTCAAACAACATCGTTGCCTCCCGCGTCGTCACGCTCTCGTCGAAGAACGTCGCGCACGGTGACAGCACCAGCACCACGCTGTCCGGCTCTCCCACGCGCGCAAGCTTCTCCGTGACGAGGTTGGCGACCTGGTAACACGTGAACCCGCGCGATACCATGATGTTCTGCAAAAGCGCCCGCTCATCGAGCCCGTGACGGCGCGCGTAGAGGGAGACTGCAAACGGGTCGAACCGGTTGCCTCCATCCACAACGAACGGTTTGAGCCCCTTGTGCGCTGCGTATGCGGCCAGCAGACAGCCGGCACGCAGAACGGTGTTCCCGCCGCGCACGAGACCTATGCGCGGCGAACGGTCCGTGGACTGCCGGAACCCCAGAATAGGTTCGAGCACGTTCTCCACAAGCACGATGGTGTCGTTCATGGTTTCCTCACACCTCACGAAATATACGCTCGACCTTGCCGATGATCTGGAAAGAATCCCCCTTCTTCACCGTTATCTTTTCGTAAGCAGGGTTGTCGGCTTCCAGCACGATTCTGTCTCGGCGCTTGCGCAACCGTTTCACCGTCGTCTCGTCGTTGAGCAGAGCGATGACGACGTCGTTATCGTTCGCCTCGCGTTGATGCCGCACGAGGATGAGATCGCCGTCGAATATCAGCGGCCACATACTGTCTCCCGTAGCGCGCAGAAGAAAATATTCTCCACCGCCCAGCCATTCGCGGCTGATGGGCAGTCTGGACTCAACGTTCTCCTCCGAGATCACCGGCGACCCTGCCACCACCTGGCCAATGACGGGAACCTGCCGGAAATGGGCGAAATCCCAGCCTTGCGCGGTTACCGTCAATCCTCGCGACACGTTTCGAGTCTGCTCGATATACCCTTTTCGCACCAGGGCCGCGAGATGGTCCTGCACCGCCCGCAGGTATATACCAAAATGACGGGCTATCTCGCGCAAGCTCGGCGGATAACGGTGGGCAGCAACGTAACCGGTGATATAACCGAGTATCTCCTCCTGCCTTTTTGTGAGTCTCACGTCCAGTCCCTCCTTCAGCGAACCAGTATGTACCCTGAAACAAGTATACTATACAAATGACTAGGTGTCAAGCGTTTTCTATATTCCAGAGAGTTGGAAGAACATTGTGAGCTCCCCGTTTAACGAGGCAAGATGATCCCAAACGCCTTGCCATCCCAAGAATCGAGAGAGTGGGCGGACCTAACAAAGACTATCGGGGCGTCAGCGAAAACCCGATTTGGGATATGCGCCATCTTTGTGTAAACATGTCTATCGGAAATGACAGGGATTCCGTCTATGGTGTGTGCGTGAGAACCCCGTGACCAAGTCCGTTTTCTCCGGCAAGTACGAGCGTTTCCGGCAACTGCTGGTTGAAGCTCGGCGCTCTGCTGGTTTGACACAAGGCCAGGTAGCCAAGAAGCTTTCTCGCCCACAGTCTTTCGTATCGAAATATGAGCGCGGGGAACGACGTCTCGACGTAGTCGAATTCCTCGAGATCGCACAGGCCATTGGAATCGACCCCGCTCGGCTGTTGAGGAATCTCAAAGACGGGAACTCATGAAGGTCGTCAAGAATGTTACTTTGATATCATCCGGCGACTTCCCTAGCTCAGCATTCTGGCGAGATACACGCTCTAAGATCCATGACGCGATCAGGGCAGTAGACTGGCCCCGCGGAAGCGGGGCATTCACTATCTATCCAGAATCTGGCAAGAAGCGGGCGGAGGGAAATGGTGTCAAACCCATAAAAGATGGTTTCATGGAGACACTTGGTTCATACGGATGGGGGCTAGAGGTGCCGCTGGATATTGCTACTGTGCGAAGACTAGGCAAACTGGATGCAGTACTGGACACGCCGTATGGGAAAGCGGGTGTGGAGTGGGAAACAGGCAATATCTCGTCGAGCCACCGAGCTCTCAATAAAATGGCTTTGGGACTCAAGAAGAAAGTCCTTATAGCTGGTATTCTGGTTGTTCCCTCACGTGAGTTATATCAGTATCTCACGGACAGGGTCGGTAACTTTGCAGAGCTAGAGCCTTATCTAGAGCTTTGGCAGTCGATACCTTGTGAATCAGGGGTGCTAGAAATAGTGGTGATTGAGCACGACGCGGTTAGCACCAATGTGCCGCGCATCCCCAAGGGCACCGACGGACGCGCACTAGGATGACGTGGACTGAATACTACCTCTCAACGTAGTCAGTATTGCCGTGCGGCTGGATATGGTCGTATTCGAGCCGTTCGATTATCTCCTGCGCAAAGTCAATCTCCATGCCGATCCAACGCCGCCTCTTGTTCTCACAAACAGCGTAAGTTGTTCCGCTTCCCCCAAAGGGATCGAGCACCAAATCACCTGGGTCTGTCGACATTTCAATAACCCTATCAAGTATTCTTGTGGATAAGGCATTCGCACGGCGGCTTTTCGACTTGAACTTCCAGTGCCGCACAGGCGGGATATCGGTCCAAACGTCTTTCAGGCTCACACCTTTGGGATTCATGGCATGCCGGTGGCCGCCATAGTCCTTAATCTCTTTTCCACAATGTCGGCATTGTTGGATTGGGGTTCTGATTCTATGGAAAGTCTTCGGCTTTCCTTTTGAGTAGTAAATCAGGCTGTAATGGCTCGGATACAGTCTTCCCGGTATCGGAAGACCTGCACTGATTTCAATCGCTATCCAGTGTCGAAAATCGACACCTAGTTCGGTTGCCAAGAAAGCGCCCAGAAGTGTGTTCCATTTTGGCAAATTATATACGAAGACTGAACCTTGCGGCTTCAGAACACGCACACATTCAGATAGCCATTCTTTACACCAAGCGAGGTATCGATCTTCCGGTTTCCGGTCGTCAGTACGTTTGCCGTACTGCTTGCCAAGGTTAAACGGTGGGTCAGCGAAGACAGTATCAATGACCTCATCGCGGATAAGCGGCAAGATCCGCAAGCAGTCTGCCGAATAGAGCGCCCCGAGGCTGGTCGTATGGACCGGGAGGGGAGCCTTTGGGTCCTTCATCAGGAACGAGACGTCAAAGGGCTTGTCGTTATCCCATTTGAAGACGATTTGTCGTGGCCGACTGCGTTTGTTAGATTCCAAGTTTCTAACCCTCCGATATTCGGTTTGTATCACAACAATACCCCAACCGCGTGGCATTTGCAAGCAAGCAGAATGCAATCGCCGGCCCTGAGACGCAGTGCTGTGACACCATTTCTCGTGTTGGTCCTTCCTGCGCAGCGTGCGCTGGCGCTGTGGACGGCCCCGCTGCACTGAACGCCAACGCCGGTACCGATTGCGGCAGTGAGTAGCACCCCCAGGTGACGACGGACAGCGTGGGCAACTGGGTCCCCGCACTGGACGATGTTAGAACTTCTTCAGCTCTCGCTCAAGAAGTCTGCATCGCTCGAATTCTGGACCGAGGGAAGGCCGTTTAGCCTCGGAACGAAGCCGAAGGTCTCCACCACTTTCACTTTAGGCGCCCAACTGTCCCAAATGTTCTGAACACGTACAGATACTCTCAATTGCTCGCTCAATTCCCTTGAGCTCAGAAATCCCGCTTGAATTCTTCGGAACGATGGCATATCATGTGCTATACTATTTGCAAGGACTCTCGCATAGGTCAGCGAAGCGATGGATGCTGGGAAGGGCGCTGTGTTGACAAACGATGAGTCCGGATTGGTGAGCAAGATGAAGGAGTTGCGTGCCTAGCTGGGACTAACGCAGGAACCGTTTACCGCAAAACTCTGCGTCACTTTCGGCACAGTCAACCGCTGGCAGAATGGCAAGAGTGAGCCCTCCCGTTTGGCGACGCGACGGATTGAAGAATTCTCTAAGGTCATTTACACACCTGCTTGTGTCTGGCACTTTATGAGCCGCAACGGACATTGGAAGAGGCGAACGGTGAGTTTCCAAGCTTGAGCTCACCGGGACCACGTCTGAAGGAGATGAGAAATGGACCCTTATCTTGTCGGTTTTCTGGCAGCCACAGGCGTGGCTGTAGTCATGTTCGTATACGGCGCTGCTCAAGTGCGAAAAAGCACGGACTACCTCTCATACTTCTTGTACAAACGGGACCTTCGAAGTGGAGAGTATTCCTACTCCTTTGCGGCGGCATCAACATCGCTCGCAACGGTTCTTTACTACTTCGTATTCTTAGGGGTGCCACATGGCCTTTTCATTCTCTGGTCCCCTTTAACTTACCTTGTAGGAGCTCTCTTTTTCGCGATCGTTCTGCTTCCGCGTCTAGCTAGCCATGGATATTTGCGCGATACAACCGAACAAGAGAAAGAACCGGAGGCAGTCGGTGAAATTTTGGATGCGAGGGTGACTTTGGGGGCCTACCTTGCGGAACGCTATCAGAGTTCCGCAGTCGCCATCTCGGTAACCATTATAGCTTCTATAGGTCTACTATCAATACTTCTCATTGAGCTATTTGTCGGGGTAACAATATTCTCAATCTACATGAAGCCAGGTTATGTAGACTTTGCTCTCGTGTTTATTGCGCTACTGGTTTTCTGTTACACAACGCTCGGCGGGTTGTATGGCGTAATAAAGACGGATACCTTCCAGCTTCTTCTCATGTTACTTGCAAGCGGCGTCTTTCTTGCGTGGCTTGTCCTGCGCGTCGGACGCGAAGGAATTCCTGGCGCGGCAGACTTCTTTCCCCATCCCCCGCCGTTGTCTGCTGGATTCTTGCTGCCTTATCCCCTCCTGGTCAATACATTGGTCGTCAATTTCTGTCTTTTGCCGTCGCTCTTGAGAACGTGGCAAATGACAGCAGCTTCGAGCAATGTCAGAGAGGCCCGCCGTGGCGTTATGATTGGCGTCGGCCTGACGGCGGCACTCACGCTCGGGTTTACTCTTATTGGTATATGGTTCTTCAAGTCAGCATTCCCTCAAAGCGGTCAAGCTGACATGTCTTTGAATGGAATACTCATCATCCTTGCCGAACAGGGCGGTCTAATCGGATCATATGTTGTGTTTCCACTTTTCCTGTCTGCGTGCCTAGCGGCACTTCTGAGCACTGCGGATAGTGCTCTTCTACCTCTGGTACAAATCTTGGTCAGGCGCAGGAAGAAGCCAGGATCTATAGACTGGAGTCGGTTGTCCGCCGCTGCTGTGTCAGTACTTCTCTTGACCCTCACTTTGGTACTCTACTTTGTTGTATTTCGCGTTTTGAAGTTCGACCTGATGCCTTGGTTGTTTACCATATTCAGTCTGGTCATTATCGTGGCACCTGCCATAATCGCTTCGATAATTCTTCCTCCGCACACGCTCGCGTCCAAATGGATGAAAGGGGCCGCGTTGGTCTCGCTTTGGGGAGGAATAGTCCTGGCCTTCGTCATTTCTTACTCAGGCAGCAAAATGAACCTTCTCGCGGTTGTACAACTCAATAGCCCTTTGGCCACCGCATTCGGTGTTATCTGTATGGTCGTCGGCTTCATCTGCGCAAAGGTCTCTGACGCTAAGGAGCACGCCTGATGGTGTTTTACATGACCTTGCTTCTTCCATTTGTCATACACTCTGTGTTGTTGTTTCTTCAATGCGTTAAGACTGGTTCGTCACAGTTCGAAGACTTCCTCACAATTAGATTGAGTAATGTCCCTAGTTCCCCATTACTATCCGAACTTCTGCAAATAACCGTGGATGACGATTATCGCTTGGGAGACATACTTCGTGTATTCTTTCGTGATGTTCGAATCATAAGGGCTCTGGGGCTTATACCCATGCCCTTGTACGCTGTTGCGGTGATACTTGAAATCTCAAGAGACGCATGGATTAAGATTAGTTCTTCTGATATCGCCATATACTTCGCGGTTCTGGCTTTGGCACTTCAGGCTATCTATTCCTTGTGGAAACTAGCGAACGGCTTCCTGGACATACTCATCAAGCTTCATCCGCGCTATGAGACGACTCCTTGGTTCCTTGTCTTCTTCGACATTTATCCTGTTTGGAAAGGACGCGACTAGCAAGTGGACCTACCATGTTTTATTCCTGTGTGTTTCTATGAGACAAGCCTATTTTCAAGGAAGGACACAACCAGGCGAATCCTTGAGAAGTACGTAAATCCTTCCCGTCCGGCATTCGTGCTTGTGTGTGACACAATCTATGCCTACAACCTCATGATATGGGACAGATGCCCGTCGTATAACGAGGCCTTGGCGAAAGCCCATAGAAGAGGTTTTTCGGCTTCACGTATGCTCTGCAATCTTCGGAAGATTTTGAACTATGATGATTGTCTATCGATTAAGCGCTGGGATGATGTGACTAATACCGATACTTATCTTAACGTCCATGAAAGGGTCTTGGACCTTTACCAGAAAGGAGGAAAGTTCACTGCTGAGGTAGATAGATTCGTCGATGCATCACTCGTGCGGTTCATGAAACGGCGGACTGAAGCGCGGTCTCGGTGGGAGGTTAAATATGTCTTGGGGGAAGTGGCAATGAGCATTGTCGTGACGGAGTTGTATGGATATCCACTCGAGCTGTGGGAGTTTGTGCCGAACTCTTGTGCGCCTGATCCCATTGGGCTTGTTTATGTTGAATGTCGAGAAGAACTGTTGCAGTGGACCGGAAAGAGCCAGCTTGATAGACGGCTCCAGGAAATTGATGTGAGCTAAGGAGCTCGGTCAGGAGAATGGCCACTATAGTATAATAGGCTTCACTTTAGCACCCGATCATGGTGATGAGCATTCTCAAAATGCATTTGACCCTGCCATGCTGTCCGATTGTACGTTTTCAGAACATTTGGCACACTGGCCGGCTCAAATAAGGGTAGAGATTCGGCTTCGTTCCCAGGTTACCGGCCTTCCTTCGAACTAACGTTTGAGCCTTCAGTTTCCATCGTGCTTCGAGTATCTCCTCCTTTCTTCCGTAGTATACATCGTCAAGGGTGACGTTGGCAACGCTGTCCAGCTGTTCCGTCCCCCAAAGTCAAATAGTAGATTTGAGACTTGACACCCCATCTCAATGCAGTTATGCGACTTATAGAGTAGACCTTTTGATTGGAATGTCTACAGAAAGGAGCGTGCCATGAGAGGACGGAACGGACAACGGGTTCGACCCGTATGGTGATGACGGAGCGTCTTTGGACAGTAGGTGCCCAACAGAACAACGGCAGCAATTTACCGCACTCCAGTAGCTTGCCGCGGCGCAAATCTCTCGGGGTAAAAAATTTCTTGACAGAACCGGGTAGGTGGGCATAGTATGGCAGGTAAGAACCCAGGGGTTTTCGGCCATCGGCAAATGGCGGGAGGTTGTTGTTGCCGACCAAATGGCAGAGCGCGCGTGTCTCACAAGTTCCAGGGTGGTGGTGTGCGGTTCGTCATCCATCAGGGGAAACCGATCACGTTTCACGAAAACTTGTTTTCGCCGCTGGGGTAGAGTATCGCACGGTCATAAAGAGTGGAGGCGTAAATGGGTCGACGTTCCGCGACTGACAAGAGGGGTGCCGGTTCTTACAGAAGGCTACTGCTGGCGGCAGCCGGTACCGCTCTCGTGTTGGTCCTTCCCGCGCAGCGTGCGGTGGCGCTCTGGACGGCTCCCGCAGCACTGAACGCCAACGCCGCTGCCGACTCGGGCGATGACTACTATCCTCAGGTGGCGACGGACGGATCGGGCAACTTGGTAGCCGTGTGGACGTCCTGGGAGGATGTTGACGGCGTCATCGGCTCAGACTGGGATATCCTGGTGTCGCGTTCGACAGATAACGGTGCGACATGGACGGGTCCCGTTCCATTGAACACGAACGCCGCTACCGATTCGGACGATGACTACAATCCCCAGGTGACGACGGACAGTGCGGGTGCGTGGGTCGCCGTCTGGGACTCGAATGAGAACCTTGGCGGCACCATCGGGCCGGACCGCGACATCGTGGTATCGCGCTCGACGGATAACGGTGCGACATGGACGACCCCGGTGGCGTTGGACAGCAACGCCGCTACCGACTCGGCCGATGACGAGTATCCTCAGGTGACGACAGACGGTGTGGGCAACTGGGTCGTCGTATGGTACTCCTATGGCACTATCGGCGTGGACGTCGATATCCTGGTATCGCGCTCGACGGACAACGGTGCCACATGGACGGTAGGGACGGCGCTCAACATCAACGCCGATACCGATTCCGGCAGTGACTACAACCCCCA
>CAZGCA010000015.1:0-84183 GCA_964524145.1 uncultured bacterium
AAGCTTGGTCCTGATAAGAGCGCAAGCAAGCTTGCGCACTCCACATCCGTTGGGGCTCAGTCGGAACCCCTTTGCATCATCCTCCCATAACAACATTTACCAGCAGCGCAAATGGCTTTCAGACCGGCACAAACGTTCGCGTTGTGGCTGTTCTCTGGAGTGCGGTAGCTTGCTACCGCTGTTCTATTGGACAGCTTGCTGTCCAATACGCCGGACTCAAGCAAGCTTGGTCCTGATAAGAGCGCAAGCAAGCTTGCGCACTCCACATCCGTTGGGGGTCAGTCCGAACCGCTTTGAATCATCTTCCCACAACAACACGTGGCCCCCCCTCTCGTCGTTCCCGCGAAAGCGGGAATCCAGACAAGAAAGAACAGATGATGTCCGCATCCTTGATTCCCGCCATCTTGGGAAAAACGATAGAGCGACGCACCAACGACTACGGTCACCACCAACACGCCGGGCCATTTGACAACTGCGCCGCGCGTTCGGTAGAATCTTTCCCGGTAGGCGGCATAGCCAAGTGGCTAAGGCGGAGGTCTGCAAAACCTCTATCCCCGGTTCGAGTCCGGGTGCCGCCTCCATTCTCGAACACCAGGGGAACGACAAGCGCTCGCGCGGGCGAGTGGTGGAACGGCATACACGACGGACTTAAAATCCGTCGGCTCTCGAGCCTTGAGGGTTCGAATCCCTCCTCGCCCACCATCGACAACGAAAAGCTGTCCGGATTGACAATCTGCAACGCCGTATCTCACCGAACCGTGGCATCGAACCCCATCTTTCCCTTGACCGTACCGGAGACCGCGCGTATCATAGACGCGAGATGGATGGGAAGCTGAGAAAACGCGCCTACGAGATCCTGGAGAGAGCAGAAGCGGGCGACCTGCCCAGTAAGGTTTTCGATGTCTTCGTAATGACCCTGATTTCGTTGAACGTCGTCGCGGTGATCATGGAAACGGTAGAGGGCCTTTCTTCCCGGTACATGGTTCCCTTCAGAACGTTCGAGGTGTTCTCGATCATCGTCTTCACAGTGGAGTACATCCTGCGGTTGTGGAGCTGTACCGTCAGCGACCGATTCCGCAGCCCTGTTGGAGGTAGAATCCGATTCGCGCTTACTCCTTTCGCAGTGATAGACTTGATTGCCATATTGCCATTTTACTTGCCGATGGTTTTGCCCATAGATCTGAGGTTTGTGAGGGCTGTACGCCTATTTCGGCTGTTCCGCTTGTTGAAGATGGGCAGGTACTCAGACGCGGCACAGGTTTTCGGAAACGTGCTTGCAGCAAAGAAAGAGCAACTGGTCTTAACGGCGTTTGTGGTATTGATAATCCTGGTGTTGGTATCGAGTCTAATGTACTACTTCGAGCACGAAGCGCAACCGGACGCCTTTTCGAGCATCCCAGCCGCCATGTGGTGGGGTGTGGCAACGTTGACCACGGTCGGCTACGGAGATGTCTATCCCATCACTCCCATGGGGAAGTTTTCCGGTGCGCTTATAGCGGTTCTCGGAGTTGGCATGTTTGCATTACCGGCAGGCATACTTGCTTCCGGTTTCAGCGAGGAAATCCGCAAACGGCGGGAAGGGAAGCATATCTGCCCACACTGCGGGAAAAATGTTGACTGAGCACTGGGAGAGTGGTGGGGTATCGCCAGGACCTGACCCCAAGAATGTAGAAAGCCTTGTGCGATAGTGCGTTGCGCGCCTTCGGAATCGCGACCATTAATCGTGCAATAGGCGCCCAAGCCAAGAGAATGTCGTATTGCAAGACCTGACCCCAAGAATTCCCAAGAATTCCTTCCTCCTTCTGAGGCAACGATACCCTTTCGGATACTTTTATTATGATGCAATTCGAAGGCTTGACAAATGGCCCTATATCCACTACCATACTATTGGGAGTATGAAGGTAGTGCCGCCAAGTTCGCGCCAGCTTTGGTTCGACTTCTCATTCGAGGCTGGTTCGGTAGAGAGATGCACTGGAGGGCGTTAAGGTGGGTGGGAGAATGGCGTCGGCAACTTCTTCGCGACGGGAACCTGGGGGATCGCGCCGCGCCGAACGGAGGAGCGATCCGATGAAAAGACACCGCTTTGTTCTTGCGCTGGCACTATGCATCATGACGGGGATGGCTGTTTCGTCGCGCGCTCTGGCGGAGACGCCACCTGCGGATGCCGTGGATTCCGGAGTCTATGGCAAGTGGGGACTGGTTATGACTCCCTCGAACGAATTGACTAAGCCGGTTAACCCTCTCTATCTCGATTTCGAGACTCGGGATACCGGGAGCGATCTCGATGCTGTGCCATGGGTGAGTTTTACCAATGGAGTGGTGATAGATATCGTGTGGGGGTACGCCCTGGCCAATTCCTCCCCATCTGTGGTTGAAGTCATATTTGAGAATGTCGTGGGGCCACTGTCTTTCCAGGCGCTAGCACTGGGAGACTTCCACTGCGAGGTGCGCGACGCGGGTGAAGCAGTGCTGGATTCCTGGGACGGGAGCGGATACGGCCCACTAGGCTATGTAACGTTCAGTGGTCCGGGGATTAGGAAACTTGTCTTTTGGGGGGCGGTGGGGAGCCGGGAAGTGCTCATCGACAACGTGACCATCTTTTTCGAGTGTCTTCAGGATGACGACGGGGACGGTATACCCAACGAGTGGGAACTTAACCACGGGCTCGATCCGGAAGACCCGACCGATGCCGACGATGATGCGGAGCCGGACGGGCTGACCAACCTGGAGGAGTATCAACAGGATACCGATCCGAACGACGACGATACGGACGACGAAGGATTGACCGACGGTGCGGAAGTAAATACTCACAGCACGGACCCCAATGACGCGGATTCGGATGATGACGAGCTAACCGATGGCGCTGAGGTCAACATCTATGGTACTGATCCCAACGACGATGACACGGACGATGATGGCCTGACAGACAGTGAGGAAGTGAACCTCCATAACACCGACCCTAATGATGCGGACACGGACAATGATGGTGCCTTGGACGGGGCAGAGGTTGATGCGTGTACAGATCCTCAAGACGAAACGGATGTCCCTGCGCGCGATATGGTCATCTTTCTGGATTTTGAGACGCCGGAGACCAGTAGCGATCCATGGGTGAGTTTCACCAATGCCAGAGTGGTTTCTATCGGTACCGAGTGGGGGGGCTACGTCCTGGGCAATTCCTCCTCCTCTGCGGTTGAGGTCGTATTTGAGAATCTCGTGAGGCGACTGTCTTTCGGCCCGCTTGCACTGTTAGACTTCCACTGCGAGGTCCGGGACGCCGCAGACACTGTAATGGATTCATGGAGCAGAAGTGGGTTGCTCCTCCCTGGTCACCACGTAACGTTCACTGGCCCGGGCATTAGGAAACTTGTCTTCTGGGGGAGCGACATCGTGTTCATCGACAACGCAACCATCTTTTTCGAGTGTCTTCAGGATGACGACGGGGACGGTATGTCCAACGAATGGGAACTTGACCACGGGCTCGATCCGACCGACCCCGACGACGCAGACGTTGACGCCGAACCTGATGGTTTGACCAACCTCCAAGAGTTTCTGAACAACACCGATCCCAACGACGACGATACGGACGGCGACGGGTTGAATGATGGTGACGAAGTCAATACACACGGAACGGATCCCACAGATAACGACACGGACGACGACCTAATCCCTGATAACGTGGAACTCGACTGGGGGTACGACCCGACCGACCAAAGCGACGGTGAAGGCGACGCAGATGGAGACGGGCTCTCCAATAGTCAGGAATACGTCCTCGGTTCGGATCCGAACCTGCCTGACAGCGACGGTGACGGATTGACAGACGCTGAAGAATACGTCTTTGGCTCGGATCCGGCCCGTCCCGAAAGCCTTCGCATCTATGACGCTACAGGCGGTGTTGCCGACAACGGCGCCGGGATCCGGGTCGACTTCCCCGCTGGCTGCCTTTCATCAGCGTCCATCCTTGCTGACATAACCCTTCCCGGCACTGCACCGGTAGGCGTTGTCCCCGAAGGCCTTGATTTAACCAGTGTGATATTGGCGCTTGAGCCATCTGGTGCCGCGTTCGACCCTGAAGTCACGGTAACGGTTGGCTACGACAGCGCGGATCTGAACGGTGTTGACGAGACGACTCTCACACCGCTGTATTGGACTGGGACAGAATATAGCAGCGAGGGGCTGACGCTGGTCTCGCTCGATGCGGACACCAATACGCTAGTCTTTACAGCCACCCACTTCACCATCTTCGTGCTGGTGGGCGAACCGCTATCTGTGCCAACACTATCACTACTCGGCACTGCGATGGTCTGTCTGGGGGTGCTAGCTGGCGCGTTACTCTTACGGTGGTCGCTGGGGTCAGGTCTTGCAATGCGACATTCTTGCGACCGAGATTCCGACTAAACAGCACCGGTTGAGGTCGAAAGCCTCGTGCGGTACTGCGTCGCGCGCCTTCTCACCCGCGACGATTATTGGGGCCGGCACAACCGATGTCTTGTCAGAGCATCGCAAGCCCCTCATTGCGAGCGTGTCCAACGGGACGTTCCTTATACAGCAGTCAATAGCGTGTACCGCGGTAGCGGTTACACACGACTAGCCACGGGTTGCGTTCCGGCGCTACCCGTGGGAGAGGATGCGCCAAACGCAGCTACCCCGTAGGGGTTGCACAGCTCGCCGCACCGTGCCTCCCGCTTCTTCAACCCCTCACGGGGTTGAACCTTTATGACTTAAAGGTCCACGGGTAGGGCCGCTTACGCGACCCAACCCGAGGCTATTGATGGTTAACCGCTTCCGCGGTAGAAACAGAGTCGATTACGAGAACGAGCACGGCGGCGGGAGGAATCGGACACTCTTGTTACGCGACCCAACCCGAGGCTAGTGTTGTGTAACCGCTCGTCCGGTACCCGTTCAGAACCTCGTGGCACAGACTCAACCAAACCGGGACAGAAACGTCAACCGCGCATTAGTGAGTAGCACGGTAGCGGCTGTAAACGAGTATTGGGACCGGCACAACCGATGTCGTATCAAAGCATCGCAGACCCCTCATTGCCAGAGTATCCAACGGGACATTCTTTATACAGCAGTCAATGGTGTGTACCGCGGCAGCGGTTGTACACGACTAGCCTCGGGTTGCGTTCCGGCGCTACCCGTGGGAGAGATCAGCCAGAAACCTGTACCCCGGAGGGGTTACACATCTCAACCGTCGCCGCTGTGACGCGGCCTCTGCTGCCCCGCCTTCTTCAACCCCTAACGGGGTTGAACCTTTATGACCTAAAGGTCCACGGGTAGGGCCGCTTGCGCGACCCAACCCGAGGCTATTGATGGTTAACCGCTCGTGCGGTACCCGTTCAGAACCTCGTGGCACAAACTCAACCAAACCGGGACAGAAACGTCAACCGCGCATTAGTGAGTAGCACGGTAGCGGCTGTAAACGAGTATTGGGACCGGCACAACCGATGTCGTATCAAAGCATCGCAGACCCCTCATTGCCAGAGTATCCAACGGGACATTCTTTATACAGCAGTCAATGGTGTGTACCGCGGCAGCGGTTGTACACGACTAGCCTCGGGTTGCGTTCCGGCGCTACCCGTGGGAGAGATCAGCCAGAAACCTGTACCCCGGAGGGGTTACACATCTCAACCGTCGCCGCTGTGACGCGGCCTCTGCTGCCCCGCCTTCTTCAACCCCTACGGGGTAGTATTTCGACCGCCCTGCATCCCCAAAGATATGGGTAACTCGTCGTGATATTGTGTTCTCGGACGACTGAAGTGTCGAATTGACCGCCACGCAGATGTGGAGTGCGCAAGCTTGCTTGCGCTTCTATCAGGACCAAGCTTGCTTGAGTCCGGCTTATTGGACAGCAAGCTGTCCAACAGAACAGCGGTAGCAAGCTACCGCACTCCAAAACAGCCACAGCGCAAATGCCTTGATTGACAGGATGCAATGGGGCTACGCGCCTCTCACGTAGTATTCCGTACATCTTGTTACTCCTGTGAATCCTGTCCAAATATGCTTCTGCGTGCGACGTTTCAAGCGTGACTCGACACTAGAGATCACCCCGTCCTAACCGGAAGGACCGTCATCGAGGCGTTTCAGGCGGATGTCTTTGAACTGGACGGTCATCGGCGGGCCGCTGTGTAGCTGTAAGGCAAGGATGCCGGAAAAGTCCTGCTGGTCCGGGTCGTTGTCCACCACCTCGGCGACAGTGCGACCATTGACCTTCAAGGTGATCTGCGGACCCCGGCAAATGAGGTGATAGTCGTGCCAGTCCTCGAGCTTGAACCCGGCCGGACCGGTAGCAGCGTCGAGTCTCGTCGTTGTTTTCTCGCCGGTTGGACCGAACACTGTCCTCTCCCCACGCCACGCCAGCGTGTGACGGCCAAACTCGTCGTATAACCGCACCAACCAATCCGTACCGGTATTGTTGTCTACCTGGTAGCCCCGGCAGTCGTCCGCTATTTCCCCGTCGAACATCTCGCTGCGAAACTGGAACCCGCCGTTAACGTCGTGCGGGCTGAGGATGCGATGGCGGAGTCGTAACTCGAAATCGCCCAGCTTGCCGCCTTGCCAGACGAGGTAATGGTTACGTTTGGTTGGATGCCGGCGCGTAATCTTTGCCGTGATCGCGCCCTCCTCGACCGTCCAGAAGCTCATGTCAGCCGCTTTCCAGCCGGTCAGCGTCTTGCCGTCGAAGATCGGTATGAACCCCGGCCCGTCGGTCTCACCAACGTTTGCCCTCTGCGTTGTACCGCACGAGGCGACACTGAGCACGATAACTAACGACACAATGGCCCTGCCGACCGCCGTGCCAACAGCCGTTCGGCTAACTGTTCCCTGTAGCATTATCTCCTCCGTTCTTCCCTGCGCTACCGCGCTGAGCGATGAGTACCCATTGCTGCAATCCATTTGTTGGGTTTTTGATGCTCATCAGGGCACAATTGAGTTTCACGTCGAGCACTGGCCTATCATTGAGGCCTCGTCGAGTAATAGAGCCAAACTTGATCCTTGATCCACTTGGCATCCTCCTCGCTTACATACACGGAAGGCTCCTCGGGTGAGGTCGTCCACGTACGCGGCAGCTCCCTGAAAGGGTTCTGACGAGGATCCTTACCGGTCAGGTAAGTATACAGCATGCAGCCGCTTGTATAACGGGCAAGCGGGTTCCCGTGAGCAGGATCCGCGTACCAACCCTCAATTCCGTATTTTTTCAGGGGATCGAGCCACAGGAGGCTTGCAGGAACCAGGGTTACGTCATGCCGCTCACCCTTAATTTCCATCTTCTCTAGATCAGCGTGGAGCCTCAGGTAGAGTTGAGCCACCGGATGCTTGATATCAGGAAACAGGTGATTCCCGGGATGCATATATAAAACTGTCTGAGCGCCGGACTCGACAATAGTGCGGTGAAGTTCGCCTAAAGCTGCCAGGTTCTGCTCGTAAGGAATATGCCGGCCAAAGGAGTCAGGAAGCTCAACCCAAGCGGGCAGAAGGTATCCCGGACGTCTAGCCTCCAGGATAACGTAATCAAACTTACCAGAGCGAATTAGTGAATGGATTTCATCCTTGGCCGCAATTTCCGGGAGGTTTAAGGGGATGCGCCCAAAACCAAGGAACTCGATGCCGTGAGGGTTGGCGGGAGCGTTTAGTTGGCTGACTGCCTGGTAATCGAGACCGGCCGCTTTGCAGAATCCTTCGAAAGATTGGTATAAACCGCCTCTGTAGTAGAATACGCTATTGCCGAGGAACAGAACACGATGAGAGTTGGCCTCCTGACCAAAGCTCAAGGAGCTTACCCCTAAGAGGAGTCCGATAGTTAACGTTCTAAACAGAATCTTCATGGGCGAATGCTCCAATTCTCTTGTTTCTAATTACATACATTCATACCCAACGTATGCCATGACACGCAAGAAATGGCCGTGCGAATCGCGGCTATTTCTTGTCGCTGCCGATGGCTTTGTTCGCCTTATCTTCTCTTGCGTGAGCGATCACGAAGTCGACCAGTTCCTGACTATGAAACCAGCCAGGCCACATATTGTGGCCCTGTCCCTCAACTATCTCAAGTGTCATCTTGCCCCCCAGCTGTACGTATCTCTTTTTCAGCTCACTCGAGTTCTTGTCCAGGGGGACTAGTCTGTCACTGTCTCCGTGAATATGGAAGATGGGCACCTTTACTTTGGCGAGCGGAGCAAGGCGATCAATGGGGTTGTGTTTGGTAAGGTTCGCCGCAAGCTGCTCTTCAGTCATGCCGTATGCTCCGCAGGCGCGGTCCAGGCCAGGGTAACTGCTGAGATTGCAGACAGGGTAGATACCGGCTAAGCACGCCACGGAGTTGGGATTCTCCGCTGCCCAGTTATACAACATAAGTCCACCACGGCTCCGCGCCAACAAGCATGCCTGGTTTGCAAGCCCACGTTTCTCGACAAGCTCTTTATACAGCGCGGAATAGATGGCTCTGCCCTTGGGGCTGCCATACGACTCGCCCACGTCCACTCCGGCAACGGCGATGCCATTCTCCAGAAACTTGTCGAACATCCACTTCTCTTCCTTGCCCGGGAACCCACTTAGTGTCGGTGCATACCAGACCCATGGGATGAGATTGCCGGAGTTGGTCTTTTCCGGAAGGATCAGGAAAGCCGTTCGGTCCTTTATTGTGAACACCTCTCCTTTGATGGGTAGATTCTTCTCTGCGGCTTGTGCCAGACTGTCTGCTGCAAAGCAAAATGCCGCAATGATTATGCAGCGAATGACTGGTGAAATCCGATTGGTTGCATGTAGAGTGTGATTGTTGGTCAAACATTCTCTAATCATACTCTGTCCTTCATTTCGTGAGCGGAACAGCTCCCGAACAGTGTGCCTTTTCTCCCTGTCTCCCGCCTTACGACTCCCTGAACATACCCCCGTAACTCCTCTCACAGAGTATATGCCGCACCCCAACCCATGTCAACAACGCGGGCCGCTGGGGTCAGGTTTTGCAATGCGGTATTCTTGCGGTCGAGATTTGGTCTATCGGAATCGCGACTAGCAGCCGTGCAACAACTGCCCGAGCCGGGAGAGCGCCGTGATTCAGGACCCGACCCCAACAACCACCTGTTGGGCTTGTTCATCACGGAGCCTGATCGTTGCCGTCAACGCGGGGTACTTGCCCTGGATACCTTCGTAGAACTCACGGATTCGGTCCATGTCGGCCTTGACGTCACCCGTCGGCACAAAAGAGAGGCCAAGGCCTGCTGCTTTACGATGGTAATCCAGATACCCGCACACGATGGGGACTTGTGCCGTGTGGGCGATCCAGTAGAAACCCGATTTCCAGTAGTCTGTCTTCTTGCGTGTGCCCGAGACCGGTACGGCCACGACGAGCGGACCCGGTTGCCCGAACTGCTCTGCAACCTGATCGACTACTCCGTGGTTCTTGGCCCGATTGATGGCAATCCCTCCGAGCCAACGCATAAACCCGCCGAACGGTTTCCTGAACAGGGTGTCTTTCCCCATCCACGAGACTTTTATGCGCAAGATACAGGCTGCGGCCAGCATGAAAGGCAAATCCCAATTGCTGGTGTGCGGTGCGGCAATGAGCACGAACTTTCCACCTGCCGGAATCTCTCCTGCGACTTTCCAACGAAACAAGCCCATCCACAGCCGGCCAATCCAGTAGCGTACCAGGCCGGACGGAGGCCCATCGTGCGATATTCCAGGACATAGCATACTCTATACAAAGCTCCATGTGATTGGTTTCTCAGGTCAACGCGGTTGTCGGTCGGTTCGAGTCGATTTCGGCGAGACCACTACCACAGATCGTTTTCAGCCCTCTCATTATATACTTTCAAGGCCAGAGAGGTCAACCTGGGTGGGCGCTGGGGCGCTGGGGTCAGGTCTTGCAATACGACATTTGTGCGGCCGAGATTCCGACTAAGCGGCACCGGTTGAGGTCGAAAAGCTCGTGCGATGTTGCGTTTCGCGCCTTGCGAATCGCGACTATTAGCCGCGCAACTAGCGCCCGAGCCAGGAGAATGTCGTATTGCAAGACCTGACCCCAAGAACACCACGCACATAGCCCGTATTCCTTCTCGCCAAAGTTGGCCGGCAGAGGCGCCGTCTCTATACCTCCAGTTGACCGTCCCGCGCGACGACAACACGCTTGACCTCCCCTGGTTCGACGTCCCGCGGGTCGCACCGGTGCCGGACGCAAAGCGCCGCCGCGATGCCCACGGCCTGCCCCATCATCGAACCGGTCGTACTCACACGTGCCGAGGACAAAGCAAGCTGGTCGGCCGAGAAGCAGCGGCCGGCCATCATGAGATTGGTGCCGTCTTTGGCGATCAGACTGCGCAACGGGATCTGATAAGGCGGGACCTCCAGTTCGTCCTTCGGCAGGATGTACGTGCGCTTATCATCGTCCGGCTTGTGTCCGTCGAGATAGTAGGTCCCGCGAGCAACACCGTCATCGAACGCGCGACCCGCACGCAGATCATCGACCGTCAGGACGTAGTCTCCGACGATTCTCGATCCTTCACGAATGCCGATGATCGGGCTGCAGTGGTCCAGAAGCCATGGGTCTCTTTCTACGCGCTGGTAATAGTCGAGCACCTCCATCATACGGCGACGAGCGGCTATTTCGGCCCTGGTGAGACTCTCGGTGTCCGTCGAATCGAACATGGGGATCTTGATCTTGATTGCGTTGCTGCCCGGTCCATCCGGCCAGATGCTTGTCATGGGCAGATCGGCCTCATTGCGCACAGGGTTGAACACGCCTTCGGGAAGATGTGGTGTGGCGTGCTCTTGGTCTACGTGACGGACGAAATACATCATCGACATCGGCAGTTGATACCCGCTTGGGCCACCCTTGACCGTCTCGAATCCGGCATACCGGGCCACGTCACCATCGCCCGTGCAATCGATGTACTGCCTGGCACGTATCGCCTCGATGCCGCTCTTACCGCAGACAATGCATTCGTCGATCCGCCCGGTGTCGTCTACCCGCACGCCGACAAACCGCGTGTGGAGCAGCAGCTTCACCTTCCGGTTCAGGAGCAGTTCCTGCAGAATGATGGCGAGAATTTCGTAGTGAAAACATGTATCTTTGCCGTACCCGATGGCGTGCCATCTCTTGAGGTCGCTGACAATCTGATCGAATACTTCCCCCTGGCCGCTCATCTGTCCGCAGAAATTCGCCACACCGCCGGTCGTCAGCATGCCGCCGGTAACTGCAAAACGCTCAACCAGGATCACCCTGGCTCCGGACTTCGCTGCGGCGCAGGCCGCGGAGACTCCCGCAATACCCCCGCCAATCACGGCCACGTCTGCTGTATAACGGACGGGAACCTTACGCGTCCACGTTATCTCGTGTTCGCCGTGCGAACTGCCTGCGTCGTCCGGGCCGGCTTGGGGTTCACCCGCTGCGGACCGCATTCCTGCACCGAGAGTCGAGACCCCCACCGCCTTCATGAAGTCACGTCGTTTCAAAGTAAACCCTCCGCGTTCTCACTCCAACTGCTATGAGAGCACAAAGTTCTGCGTGAGCCGCGCGAAGTGTCCGGCTCTATGGGACTTTTTTCTGCTGCCTATCCAGCTTCCTTTTTGACTTCTGTTCCTGTTTCTTTGCCTTCTGTTTCTGACCCTTCTGCTTATCCTTCTTGCCTTTGTCTCCCATTGTGTGGCTCCTTCTTTCCGTTGTCCGTCATCGTTGCGCGGCGAGGGGTGCCGGGGCGTCCTCGCGTTTCATATCATCTCGATTATACATCATACCGTTGCGGCCTTATAGTCTCCAGTGGCCCCACGCCCCACATAAGGTTCCTGCTCCTCCATGACACCTGAACCGCTGTCTCGAAACCTACAGTTTGAACCGGGTGCACATCACGTAGTGGATGGGGTGCTCGTCGTCGCTGTACTCGTGGTAGGCTACGACCACGGTCCCGTCCTCGATCTGGGTCACGCTCGGGTATCCGGTGTGCCAGTACTGCTGGAGAATCAACGCGTCCAAAAGAACGCGGGCGCCTTTGCCCATCAACGGCAACGGCACACCGCCTTCTCGGATGATGAACTCGTTCTCGATGTCCCAGGTCAGGCCGTCTTCCGAGACGCAGCCCCGCACGCCGAACGCGCCTTTCCGGTAGCCGTAGACCGCCAGTACGCGACCGTCGTTCAACTGGATGACGTCGGCCGGGTAGCCCCAGAGGGAGGTCCGCTTCGGCGGAGCCCAGGAAGCGCCGTCGTCACCCGACCACGTGAACCACATATTGTCCATCCGATTGGGTTTCTGATGGGTCCGCATCAGGCACACGAGCTTGCCGTCTTTGAGCCGCGTCATGCCCGGCTCCGAAAAGCTGATAATGCTGGCCGGGTCGTAGGCCACCGTAGCCCAATGCTCCCAGTTGTCGCCGCCGTCATCAGACCGCAACAGAAAACAACGTTCTGTCTCCTCGCCGCCCTCGTCATGCATTTGCACCGATATAGTTCCGTGCAGCGGCATGAGCAACCCGCCGTCAGGCAGTTCGATGATATGTCCCGCGCCGGAACCGCCGCAGGCATACCAGCTCAGCGACGTGCTGGCGATCGGGCTCGTGTTGACCTCGATAGGATCCGACCAGGTGGCGCCGTTATCCTTGGATTTGAGCAGCGCATAGCCCGTTTGCCTCTTGAGCCGTTCCGGCATTCCGGGCGGCGGGATTTGCAGCACCTGGTCGCCTTCGTAATGGATGCCTCTGGGCGCGATGAAACTGCAGACACGGGTGTGCATCAGGATGGTCCCATCCGACGTTTGCGAAACGGCGCAATCCCAATTGCCCTTGTTCTCGGTGTAAGGCCAGATCACCTGTTTGGTGGCGGGGTCCCAGGTCTTCCCGCCATCCCTCGATTTGATGAAGCAGGATTGGCCGCTGTCGGCATGGACAGGGTATCGCTCCTCGTTGAATCCCAGGAAGAGATCGCCGTTCTGCAGAAGCACGATACTGACCTGGTTGCATGCGTGGGCCAGATTCGGATCTTTGTAGACGACGACATGCTCGACGTCTTGAATGCTCACCTTGCCGGGTGCAGCAGCGCCACCTGTATCCGCCGCGTATACCGACACCGTGAAGCCTGCGAGGACCGCCAAGACCGCCAGGATTGCTCTTCTTCTCACGAGACGTCTCCTTTCATTCCTGCGATTATTGACGCTTGCATTGCTAATGTACCACGCTTCTAACGTAGCGCTGGCGTCCTCGCCGGCAGTCTCGGGAGCGTCTCGCTCCCGTACAGATGAGGGCGGGACGCCCTCACGACTGCCAGCAAGATGCTGGCGCTACGAAACACTAAGCTATTCCTTAGGCCTGACCCCAAGAAACACACAAATCAGCGGGCCTTTTCGATTACCTCGGCCAGCGTGACGGGCAGGCCGCCGCGGCGCTTGCTTTCGTCGGCCGCCTCCATGAAGGCGAATAGTTCGATAGTCTCCTTGGCGGATACGGGAGGCACGCCGGTCCGGAAGAACTTGATTGTCTCGACGACCAGCGGCGCGTAGTCGCCGCCGCCTCGCTGTTCGGCGACGGACTTCGAGCCGAAGACGATAACCTTGTGCGGCGTGGCCGCGTTGCGCAGACCGCGCAACGTGCCGACGCGACCGCCCGACCAGACGCCCGTGACGACGTCGGTGTCCGGTGTCGTCGTGCGCACCACGCTTTCGCAGCCGGTGCCGAGAACGGCAAACAGCGCTTCGACCGGGTGCACGCCGTACCAGAAAAGGTCGGGATGATGCGGTTCGAGGTGGCACGGCCCATAGGAGATCGCTCCGCGGACCTCGCCGACGTCTTTCTTCTTGAGCGCCGTCAGGCTTTCATAGTAACGATACGACGATGAGCTGAAACACGGGACACCATGTTCCTCGGCGAGCCGGTAGATCTCGATTGCGTCACGCAGCGAGCCCGCGACGGGCTTGTCGATGAAGACGGGCTTCCCGGCCGCGAACACCGGTTTGACCTGTTCGAGGTGCGGCCGACCGTCTACGCTTGTCAGCATGATAGCGTCCACCTTGGTGCAAAGCTCCTCGATCGAATCGACGATCTCGACCCCGAACTTCTGCTGCAACTGGCTGGTGTACTCGTCGACACGCGTGTAGCTGCTCTCCAAATCTGCGCTGCCGCCTTTGTACGCGGCGACCACCTTCCCGCCGGGCACGTGCTGTTTGTGGCGGGGATCGTTCAACAGTTGCGTAAACGCGGTCACGTGAGACGTGTCCAGCCCGATCATCCCTATCCGGAGGTCGTCAGCACGCGCTGACAATGTCCACGCCGCCACCGTTAACAGCAAAACACCCGCCTTGGCCAGGAACGGTCCTGTAATCATGGTATTCTCCTTCCTCACGCGTCGGCGCGGCCTATGAAGCGCCGCTGCGGTTAGTAGCAACCGAGATTCCCCATATCGTCCAGCCTGCGACTGCCGCAGGCTGCTCTTCAGTGATTCTAGTCCGCTTCTCCGAAGAAGTCAACACCGATTCGTGAGCGCTGGGGTCAGGTCCTAATCGAGCCACACCCCGGCAGCTGTAAATAATGCTGAAACCAATACAGTCGCGCACTTCTCACTTGACATATTCCCCAGTTACGGTGTATAATACGTACCGAGATTTCTCACAGAAAGGAGGACGATACTATGGCGATTCTTGATTGGCTGTGCGCAGAGATCGGGGCGTTGGTCGATCCATTCATAGCGTGGATCATGGCGCTCCTGCAGGCAATCTGCGACTGGATCACCTCGAACCCACCGGCGTAGCTTATCACAACCCCGACGCCTGTGTATCTCTCGCGTCGGGGTTTCTTCTGTCTCGCGACGGCCCCTGAACGTCTCGCATTCCCGATGCGCCCGAGTTGTTGACATGTGCGGGGGCGTAGTCTATATTCGATAATCGAGGGCTACAAACGATTGGAGGCATCATGAGAGGCATCGGCAGACGAGATTCCGTCCGTGACCTGCGGGTCGACACGGCATGGCCGGCAGGCGAGACAAAGAGGGCCGTCAGAGCAAACCTGGGACCCGCTTGCCGGGCGGTGTTTCTACTCGGTCTGTTGATGGTAACAACGAGGTCAACCATGTCTAACCCACAACCAGCCAAAGAGAGCGTCTTCGCGAAGGACAACATCGTGGCATGGTGCATCGTTCCGTTCGACGCGAAGAAGCGAGGGCCCGCCGAACGAGCGGAGATGCTCAACCGGCTCGGTATCAACAAGCTTGCATACGACTGGCGCGAGGAGCATGTTCCCACGTTCGAGCGGGAGATCGTCGTGCTGAAAGAGCACGGGATCGAGTTCTTCGCGTTCTGGGGAGAGCACGAAGAGATGTTCCGACTCTTCGAGAAACACGGGATCAGGCCTCAGGTGTGGCAGACGGTCCCGAGCCCGGCGAGCGGCACGCAGGAGGAGAAAGTCGAGGCCGTTGCGAGACGGCTCCTGCCGCTCGTCGATCGGACGCGGCAGCTCGGGTGCAAGCTCGGGCTCTACAACCACGGCGGCTGGGGCGGCGAACCGCGGAACATGGTCGCCGTCTGCGAATGGCTCCAACAGAACGCCGATGGCGGACACGTCGGCATCGTCTACAACTTCCACCACGGCCATGAGCATATCAACGACTTTGCCGAGGTCTTCGCGTTGATGAAACCGTACCTGTTCTGTCTCAACCTCAACGGGATGAACGACGGGGCGAAGCCGAAGATCCTGCCGTTGGGCGAAGGGCAACATGAGAAGGCCATGATGCAGACCGTTCTGGCAAGCGGCTACCGCGGCCCGATCGGCATCCTCGACCATCGCGAGCAGACCGACGCCGAAAAGAGCCTCAGCGAGAACCTCGAAGGCCTGAAGAAACTGCTCGCGCAGATGGGAGATACGGCCGCCCTGGAAACCTACCGCTGACGGTCGCATCCACGTAATGCAGATCCTCAAGAACACGGTGGACCATCTGTACCTATTTGGTGACAAGGCGCGCAACCGTTCTGTTTCCAGGTGGACCGTTCTCAAGGCAAGAGCTTCTGAGCCCCCGGAGGAGGCGACGGAATATAGCCCCGGGTGACGACGAAGGAGGAACCCGGGGGTAAGGCGTCCGCGAACCACATAAGCCCCCGAACGGGGGCGACGGAAGCTCAGCGGGCATCAGCCCGTCTGGTGCAGCGAGTGGTTAGGTACCCTCCTTTTCCTGCATTTCCCGGATCTTCTCTTCCAGCATACGCTGATATTCGCCCGGAAGCCAGAGGTCACCTTGCGGCGGTACCTTTACATCTACCTCTAGCACCTCTTGATACTTCTCGGTTGGTAGTTGTGGCGCCGCCGGAAATGCTCGAAGCCCCGATAACGGGTTCGGCACCCATTTCACAGTGCCGTCCGTGTATAACTCATGACGCCCGTCTGGGTGGTTACCGGGTCCGTCATACAATATGAGTATCGGGGTCTCCCCTTCTTCGGCCCACCGTTGTCCTCCAACATAGACGTAGTCGCTCCATTGTTCGATGTTGTCCGGGTTTCCCGGCTCGTGCCCTGTGCCCGGACAAACGAAGATGTCGACGTCCTTGTCGTCGTCAGGCAAGGAACGGTAAAGTCCGCCTAACGTCTCGGGGAATTCTCCCCCATGCTGACCCGCGTATACCTTAATCCCGGTCATTATCCTTACCAGGTTGGCCCTACAACTGTTCTTCTGGGAACGGTCGAGCGTCTTCTGGGCAACGTCGCGCACCCACTCGCGCGTTTCCCCCACTGTTTGTTCCTGGGACCGCTCTTCCGAGGGACACCCCGTCATCAGGCACACAACTACCACGCTCGCAACCACGCATGTGAAAGTCGACCTCATGGCATTCTCTCCCCGATGTCGCAAACCCCGCCGCTCACCGGCGAACTCACGACAAGTCGTGGTTTTCGATACAGCTGCGATGGGATAGGAGGGAAAACGACAGGAGTGTCGATTCCACGCTGGCTTAGGCATCTCCCTTGTCCGGATCTTCCACCACGATTCTTAACCACATCAATGCTACAACACCGAGTACTAGCGCCACAGCAAGACCGGCAGCGGACAGGTCCAAAGTCAGACCGGATGGGCGGGAGAGTTGGAGAAGGTTTAACAGACTTACGGAAATGAGTACACACGTGCCAGCCATTGAAGCCCGCCAAGGCCACTTGCTCCAGACCAGTCTGGTTCCACAAGTCGGGCACTGTACTGTACGACGAGCTAGACCACCCCAGCGACCGAATTTCCACCGCGCCAGCCAGTTGAAGTGGTGTCCACACTTTGGGCAACTGAACCAGGACACGATTCTCATTCCTCAGCGTTCATAACGTTGCGGGCATCACCGGCCCCGGCCTCCTGAATGCGCTGGTCAATCCCGCTGTCCACGTCATTGTCCGCTCCTTCATTGCTCCCGTGTTCCCGCAGCGTCGGTTGCCTCGGCCTCAGCCCCCTTCTCAAGAAACGTGTCCCTGTTCTCCTCCCACCACGCGCGCCATTTCGCCGGGTCTCTGCCGAAGTCTTCGCCTGTCATCATTGTCAGAGCGACTGCCGCTGAGATTGCGGCCTGGAAGTCCTCGTCGTCCAGTAGCTGGTCTACCGACGGATATGACGACCCGGACTCGGCGGCGTACTTTTCCATGGCATCGATCAGCGGCTCGATTGCGCGGTGATCCCCTATCAATCCCAGTGCCTGCGCTGCGTCTGACCGGACATCCGCGTCCGGATCCTCGAGTCTGCCAAGCAAGGCGTCGACAACTTCGCTCCCTACCAGCACATCCACCACCCCGATGCCGCGTTGCACCTCCTTCAGCTGGTTGTCTGGGCTGTCAGTTTCCGGCCACCCAGCAAGGATCTGCAATGCTCTCACCAGCGTCCAACCCGCGCTGGAGCGTACGCCCTCATCCACATCTCCAAGAGCGGCCACGAGCGGCTCCACAGCGCGCACGTTTCGCATCTCTCCCAACGCGCGCGCTGCCCCTTTCCGAACAGACGGATCACCGTCCTGGAGTGTGGCGATCAGCGGCTCCAACGCTCGATCGTCACCAATCTCTCCCAACCCAACCGCCGCAGCCCTTCGCAATCGCGCGTTCTCGTCGTCCAGAAAGGCTGCGAGCAGATCCACAGCCCGGTCATCGCCGATCTCTCCCAATGCGTACAACATTTGCTCCTGTGCCATGGGGATTACCTGCGCTGTCATAGAATCAGGAAGTGGCTCACCGTCCCGTTGCCCCTCCTCCTGTTTCCTCTCAAGCGCGGCCATCAGCGGCTCGACCGCACGGCTATCACCTATCTCTCCCAGTGCCTGTGCCGCACCAAATTGAACGAACGGATCCTCATCTTCGAGCGCAACAATCAGAGGTCCCACGGCGCGTTCGTCTCCGATCTCTCCCAATGCCCGGGCCGCGAAGATGCGGACACCCCTGTTCTCTTGTTGAAGCATGCCGATGAGCGGGTCGACGGCACGCGGATCTCCTATCTGTCCCAGCGCCTGGGCCGCGTTTGCCCAGACTTCCAAATCTCCGTCCTCTAGAGCAGCGAGCAGAGGTTCTACCGCACGTCTATCCTTTGTGAGACCCAGCCCTTTTGCCGCACGCGCCCGGATGGTCGGTGCAGGATCTTCGAGCGCAGCAAGCAACGGTTCCACGGCTGCCTCACCGATCATGCCAAGCGCAAACGCCGCGCGATCGGCGGGAGGAGAATGAAGCTCATTGAGCATCCAGCGTTCATCAGTAAGGCGCATCCTTGTCCTTAAGTACACTCTCCGCACCATACCAGGTTCATCATCCAGCATATCCACCAAGTACGGAACTGCCGCAGTTGCCTTCTCTCGCATATAACCCAACTTCTGCGCCGCATCGCTTCGTTCCACCCAACTCGGCGAGTTCAACCTCTTGATCAGTCTCTCGATCTCGACCTGTTCTTCTTCCGTAGCCTCTTCCCGAACCGAGACCTCGTCAGTTTCACCGACCTTGTGCGCAACGTCTTCGTGTTCTACCGGTTCCTTCAAGGCCAGCGGTTCAACCTGCTCTTCGACCTCGGGCAGGATATGTGACGTTGTTCCCTCCTTCTCGGTACCTGGCGTACGCAGGATGACGACGCCGATAAGTATGGCTGCAGCAACAACCAGTCCTAGAAATGAGAGCTTCCTACGTTTCATTCCGCCTCCCCTATTCCATTAGTCGCGTCCACCAGAGCATCTCCTGCGTCAGAAGGAGCATCAACCCCCTTATCTAGAAACGTGTCCCTGTTCTCCTCCCACCACTCCCGCCATTTCGCCTGGTCGGGTCCAAAGTCCTGGCCGGTCGTGTTCTTCAAGGCTTTTGCGACCTCTTCCCGCTTCCACCTCGTTGCATCTCTTCTCATGAGCCGGCCTGTTAAACCTGGCGTCCCGTCCGGAGACTCCACATCGTAGAAATCACGCGCAAGTGCGTCTATAAGGAGTTCCACCGCGCGAACGTCTCTTCTTTCCGCGAGCGCTACCGCCGCTCCCACCCGGACACTTGGATTCTCGTCTTCGAGCGCACCGGCGAGTGGTTCGACCACCCGAACGTCGTGTATCTCTCCCAACGCTGCTGCCGCGGACGCGCGCACACGGCTGTCTGTGTCCTTGAGCGCTGCGGCCAGCGGTTCGACCACCCGAACGTCGTGTATCTCTCCCAACGCTGTTGCCGCGCAGGCGCGCACACGGCTGTCTGTGTCTTTGAGTGCAGCGGCCAGCGGCTCGATACCCTGGCCGTCGCCTGTTCTCCCTAACGCTGTTGTCGCGTTAGCCCGCACACGGGACTCCTCATCATCAAGTAAACGTATCAGCGGTTTCACAGCGCGGCCATGCCCCATCCTTCCCAAGGCGTACGCAGCATTCCGCCGTACAATCGGGTCGTCGTCCTCCAGTGCAGCCAGGAGCGGCTCTAGTGATAGTTCACCCAATGCCGCCAGCCCGTCGCCTGCGGGATTGAAATACTTCTCCCACCTGAGCGTGGGAAGCAGTGGCTCGACAGCACGAGGATCCCCTGTTCTGCCAAGCGCTTCAGCCGCGATCGATCGAACATACCAGTCAGTGTCCGAAAGGACAGCGATTAGAGGCTCCACCCCACGAGGGTCTCCTATTCGGCCAAGGGCTAGTGCTGCGCTCGCTCGTGCGAATTTATCAGTGTCCGAAAGCACCGCAATCAGCGGCTCCACTGCACGCGGGTCTCCTATTCGGCCGAGGGCGTAAGCTGCCCAATCTCGCACACGCGAATCGGTGTCTGAGAGTGCGGCAATCAGTGGCTCCACTGCGGGCTCGCCGATACTTGCCAGCGCATTCGATGCCTCCCAACAAGCCACTCTGCGGCTGAAATCGGGATGTCGTATGTTGGCCCATTCAAGGACATTTCGCAAAAGGCTCGGTTCCGGTTCGTCATCAAGCATCTCTATGAGAGCGGGTACCGCCGGGGCTGCCTTCTCGCCCATCTCTCCCAAATTCCGCGCGGCATCGCGCCGTTCTTCCCGGTCGGCTGAAAACAGTCGTTCGATCTGTTCCCTAACCTCGGCGGGCGTGTCCGCAGGTATTTCGGGTTTCTGCATCTCCCGCTGGTAGGCCACGTACACGCCGCCCAGTATCGCGGCAGCGGACAGGCACAGCACGGCAAGAGCGATGGTGTACCGCGGGGACAAGGCTTTCGAGAAGATGCTCCTCTTTACCGGGTCATCCCCCAACAGATGTCTCCCTTTACAGTTGTCGGTTCTCAACCCGTCATCATGGTATCCCGAAAGACCTCTTCTGTCAAGGTGGAAGAGGTTCCGTCCGCGAAGAAGCTACTCAGGTTGGCGGACGCAGGAATCATATGCTGCGCCTGCTCCGAAGGAGCACAGGCATGTAGCCTGGGGTGGAGCGAACCTGCAACGGAGTTGCAGATCGCGCAACCCCAGGTGCGGGAACCCGAAAAACATGCCCGCTCCAGCGGAGCGGAGGCGGCGTCTCTGAGCTGGTCGGCACGACTCGAGAGGCAGCTCCGGCCCTCCGGGACGGCAATGAATATGGGCCTCAATCCTGGGGTTTCGCTGCGCTCTACCCCAGGCTACCCGCCTTCGCCCCCGGCCGGCGTGCAAGAATGCACGTAGTCCCCTTTTCGATTTGCCCGTTGACAATCCCGCCCGGCATCTCGTAGACTACGTCGTGGGGAAGCCGGAAGGGGTTGAAATCGAATGCAGGACACCTCACTATCCGCCTGGCCGTGCTTGAAGCGGGCCTGCAAAGCGGTCACAGCGAACCCTGGACCAGCGATTGTGGGAGGTTTTGCCTGGATAGTCATCCGGTTTGGCGTAACGAGGCTATTCTCCTTTTTCGAATGGGGGATCGAGAACATTCTCTTTCATGCCTTCGTTTTGCCACCGCTGGCAGGTGGTATCGCTGTTCTCACCCTTAACCTGCTCAAGGACGATCGAGCCCACATGGACGATATCCTCAGAGGTCTCCCTAAATACTGGCAGTTCGCCAAAGTGTCCTGGTTGCTTAGCGCAATGCTCTTGCTCAGTAACACGGCTCTTCAAAGGGTGGTCCTCTCACTCCATCTGTCATCTACGGTGCATGACGAGATTGCTCCGACGATGCTCGTTTTTCTCCTCATTTTTGTGTGTGTCGAGTCGGCAATCATGACGAGGCTGGGTTTTGCGTTGTTCGTGGTGGCAGAGAACCACCACGGCAACTCTGCGCTTACGGCATTCAAGAAGAGCCTTGCACTATCTAAGGGTCACTGGTGGGATGGCTTCTTCATCCTATTCGTAGCGCACCTCGTAGCCGGTGCCGGTGCTTTTGTCTGCATAGTGGGAATCTTTCTTACTGTTCCGGTTGGGTGGTGCATGTTTGGAGCGTTGTACGAGCAACTAAAGCAGCGGGCAGCAGAGAGTAGATCTGTCGCAGCAACCCTGGAACGGCCGTAATCAGTGGGGACTTCGACGTGAACCGTGGGGGAGAGAAAAGCAACACGACGCGCCTGCATACTATCCCGTAACCTGCGGGTATCAGGTATTCCGGAGTGTATCCAGCACGAAAAAGGGCGGCTTGGGGGAATGTGGCGTCTCAGATGCCGAGGCAAAAAGAAGGCGGCACGCCCTCGAGGCTTGCCGCAACGTCATCCCATTGCAGGATATAAGCTCGGGGGGAGGAACCGATTCGCTGCGACGTCCGTCCGTGCCGCCTATCTCTTAGTGCGTCTGGTCCAGTTATTCGTCCGGTTACCTGTCTATTCACCCTCCTTCGGATCAACTGTTCACCTAAACACTACCACAGACGCGGATCTCTGTAAATCGGAGAAAGTCTGATTTGTCTGTACGACATCGTCCGACGCGGATGTAAGGGTCTGTCCTACAGACAGCCGGCACCCAAACCGTGCGGGTCGTTCAAACGTGAATGCGGCCCGCCGGATGTCAAGAAAAGAAGCGGCACGCCCTCGAAGAACGCTGCGACGCCATCCCATTGCAGGATGGAAGTTCGGGGGAGGAACCGTTGCGCCGCACCGCCCTTAATCGTGCCGCTATTTCAAGTATGATCTTACAATCGGTCTGTTAGTGGTGTCAATCCCGAGCTTGGGTCTCTTCTCCTTGCCGTGCTTGTTCCCTGCCAAGCCCCGCACCGTCACTTCGCATCGCGCTGAACCGCCCGCCTCGGGTACCTTCTCTTCTTCACTTCCTTTACTTTCAGCTCCACGTACTCCCTCAACAGACAGTTTTCCGTCTCATCGTCGCTGTAAAAGACGCACATCTCCTTGCACCTGCTCGCCTGGCTCGAGCTTTTCTCCTTCGACGCTGCAATCGCCATGAACGGGCAGATCCTTGCCTTATATTTCATGCGATCCCCCTTTCCGGTCCGCCACCACTATACGCCTTATCAACACCTCTGCCGACACGCCTTGAGGCTCGCCTCGCGACCTGGACGCCGAAAGCACACAAAACCATCAAACCCAACACCACATGACAAGCTTCCGCAGGATCGTTCTCCTCCGGCCACACAGTACCTCCCTTCACTTCCTTCGCACACCAGCTTACGAAATCCCTCCCGAATTGTCAATGCCCAGCAGTGCCGCGGCATACCCGTCTTCCTCTATCGGTCTCGAGGCGGGCTCTGCAGAATTGCGGTGCTGCCGGTGCAAGGTTTTTCGCTTGACATTTGTCCGGGGAGCGGGTAGTATCTGTTAAGAAGGGGTAAGATCTCATGGGTCTGAGATCCGTAGACGGCATACGTTTCTTGCAGAACACCGTTGCTGCGCTTCAGTCAACGAGCGGCGGGGGGCTCGTTGTCGGCGATGGTATCGGGGCGATACAGCGCGATACGCTCAGCCTGTCGGTGGACGGCAATCGTGCGGCGGCGGATCTGTTCATCAACCGCGGCGGCAGCTACGTTGAGCGGTTTCAGCAGACCGGAAACCGCGATTTCCTTGACTTGGCCATAGCCGACTTCCGCGAGTCTACCCGCCAGAACCCCGGCGACATTCGCGGTTACAACCAGCTCGGCGACGCGTTGTTGAGGGCGGGGGACGCTGCGGGCGCGGTGGAAGCGTTTCGCGAGGGGATAGCCCGCCGGCCCGAGAACGTCGAGGCACGGCGCGGTCTCGCGCGGGCGCTTACGCAAACCGGCGACCTCGGCGGAGCGCGGGAGGCGATCGCGAGCGCCATGCAGCTCGACCGCGCGAATCCCGAGAACTTCAACGTGCTCGGCAACATCGAGATTGCAGCCGGCAACTTTGATGCGGCCCGCGAAGCGTTTGAGCAGGCACGACAGCTTGACCCGATAAACGCCAACGCTATGGTTGGGCTGGCCGACGTTTATTATGCCGAAGGAGACCGGGAACAGGCCGAGGAGTTTATTCGCGCTGCTGCCGCCCTTGCGCCAACCGATCTCGATGTGCTGGCCCGCCTCCGCCAAATCAATCGCGGCAGGTAACCGTTGCCGGCATCTCAACCGCAGAGACACGGACAATAGCGTGAAGAGCTACGTACCTGACCCACGCTTCGGGAGGCCGCCGGTTGAAAAATGTGCGCAGGAAGGTATAGAATACGTCGTGTTCACGGCATGTCTTAGGAGGATTACGCAATGAAAAAAAGCAGGCTCAGTCGGAGGGAGTTTCTTGGCAAGTCGGCCACTGGGACGGCTGGCGTTGTGTTGGGCGGCAGCGCGGCGGGGTGCGCGACGACTCCTACCAGGACGGCCAAGGCAGGTGTGGCGACCGCGGCAACAGTGAGCAAGGGTGTTGTCGGCGCGAACGAGACGATCCGCGTGTGCGTGGTTGGCGTGCACGGCCGCGGTGGGAGCCATATAGACGGGTTCTCGAGGTTGCAGAACGTGGAAGTGGCCGGTATCTGCGATGTTGACGAGAGAGAGATCGCGAGACGGACGCAGGAAATAGAGACGAAAACCGGCAAGAAACCCAAGGGTTACGTCGATATGCATGAGGTTTTCGACGACAAGGAGATCGATGTCGTCTCGTTTGCCACGCCGAACCACTGGCACGCGCTCGGCTCGATATGGGCTTGCCAGGCCGGAAAAGATGTCTACGTCGAAAAACCCTGTTCGCACAACGTTTACGAAGGGCGCAAGCTCGTCGAAGCCGCCCGCAAGTACAACCGTATCGTCCAGCACGGCACGCAAAGTCGTTCGTCGGCGGGCCTGCATGAAGCGGTCGAACAGTTGCGCAATGGCGTGATCGGCGACGTGTACATGGCCAAGGGGCTCTGCTATAAGTGGCGTGGAAGCATCGGCCGAGCGAAGGAAGAGCCGCCTCCTCCGGGCGTCCATTACGATCTCTGGCTGGGTCCCGCTCCGACCAGACCGTTCACCCAAAACCGGTTCCACTACAACTGGCATTGGCATTGGGACTACGGCAACGGCGACATCGGCAACCAGGGCGTCCATCAGATGGACATTGCGCGGTGGGGTCTCGGAGTCGGGCTGCCCACGTCGTTCCAGTCAATGGGCGCTCACTTCATGTTTGACGACGACTGGGAAACGGCGAATACGATGATAGCCTCGTTCTTCTACCCGGATGAGGGCGATCACGGCAAGATGCTCATGTTTGAGGTGAGACACTGGATCACCAACCATGAGGGCGATATCGGGCAAGGCGAAGACAACACCGTGGGAGTGCTGTTCTACGGGTCAGAGGGGTACATGGTTATCCCGAGCTATTCAGGGTACAGGACGTTCCTCGGCAGGAAACGCGAGCCCGGTCCGAGCCGGAACGCGGGCGGCGATCACTACGCGAACTTCATCGGGGCCGTAAGGAGCCGGAAAGCCGAGGATCTTAACGCCGAGATTGAGGAGGGCCACCTGTCCGCGGCGCTCTGCCATTTGGCGAACGTTGGGTACCGTCTTAACCGGACGATCGAGTTCGACCCGGCGACCGAGACGATCCCTGGCGACGCCGAAGCCAACGCGATGCTCACTCGCAACTACAGAGCACCGTTTGTCGTCCCGGAGAAAGTATAGAGTCGTTTCGGAATTGCAGAATCGGGAGCGGCCGGGCGCGAGCCCGGCTGTTCCCTTGTCCGTTCAGGGAGGACCGTTCATGAACAACCACAATAAACCCTTCTGCTGGCCTGCGAAATCCGCGGCTCTTCTGGTGCTCCTCGGCGCGTTGAGCGTCTCGCTCGGCTGGGGTATCCGTGGCACGTTCGGCGGGGGACTCGGGGCCATGGTGCCGGGCGCGTTTGCCGGGTTGTGTGTCGCCTATGCGGCAGGACGGGCCCGTGACGAGATGGAAGTACTCCGATTGGCTGCGGTAGGCGCGATCGCGATGTCGTTCGGCGGAGGCATGACCTACGGCCAGACTCTGGGATTGACTCAGAACCCGAACGTGCGTGAGCTGCACTACTGGTGGGGTATACTGGGCGTTGCGGTCAAAGGCGGCGTCTGGATAGGGATTGCGGGCGCCTTGCTCGGAATCTCGCTGAACCGCGAGCGGTACAGGACTCTCGAAGTCGGGGCATTGATACTCGTCATGGTGGTTGTCGGAATAGTGGGTGTCCAGCTCCTGAACCGGCCGATGGACCCGCCCGAAACTCTTCCGCGAGTCTATTTCTCAAACTTCCACCATCCTGCGGACCCCAACGATCCCCCGAGAACGGAGTCCTGGGGAGGCTTATGGATGGGGTTGTTGGCTCTTCTCATATACACGCGGCTGGTCAAGAAGGACACGGCAACGTTCGGGCTCGGATTGTTCGGGATAGCCGGGGGCGCGCTTGGGTTCAGCATCGGGCAGATGTTCCAGGCGGCGGGGTACAAATACACGCCGTTCGGAGCGACACTGCAGCCGTGGATTGATTGGTGGAAGGTAATGGAGATGAGCTTTGGCTTCATTGCCGGCGCGTTCCTCGTGGTGGGCGCACTGTGGTCGTGCCGGGCCGGAGTGCGAACCAGTGAGGACGCGGCACGTTCGAAACCCAACATTCGGTTGGAATGGATCAGCGTGGTCGCGTGGATATGTCTCCTTGCGAGCGCCGGATTCGGTATCCACGTGTTGCGGAGGTTTGTCGGGTCTTCCTTTGCCGTCGGGGTGATACCATTGGCTGGGTTGGTGGCGGGCCGAGTATGGCCGTGGTTGATGGGGATCGTTCTCGTATCCATGGCATCCGCGTCCGAGGGTGGGGGACTGCTTCTCGCAGCGATCATCGCCGTGGCGGCCACTGCGATCTCGCTTGTGTGGCGCCGCAACATTGACGAAGTTGAATCAGGTGAGCAGGCCCGACCCCGGTTGAGACTCTTCTATCTGCTGGTGGTTTCCCAGACAGTCTTCTCCCTCATCAAACACTTTGTCGCGGCCTGGAACCGCTATCCCGAACACCGCCTGGGAGAGATGCTGCTCGGCCCGCGAGCCGGCGCCGCTGTCCAGGCGAGTTTCTGCGTCCTCATGGTTCTCATCCTGGTGCTTGCCCGCTCAATCCTGTCGAGTCACCCTTCCGCAGACCGGATTCAGTAGAGTTCGAGCATCTTCTTGACGATAAGGTTGGAGACGGCTGCGGCGTAATCCCCGAACGTCTGGGCGTCGACACGCGCGTCTTCGTTGGCAAGGTCAGAGTTGGCGCGGATCAACACCCACGGCACCCCGTGGACTTCGCAGACGTGGGCGACGGCTCCGCCCTCCATCTCGACGCAGTGTGCCGAGAACGTGCTCCGGAGCTCGTCCCTCTTCTCGGAGCTCGCCACGAACTGGTCGCCGCTCACTATCCTGCCAAGCACAACCCTTGGCTTGCGCGGCGGCACGGTGGGGACTTCGGGCAGATCGACTTTGTCAGCAGCGTTCCGTGCGATGCCGACGAGCTGCTCGTCCGCCCGAAACCATCTGCGCCGTTCGCGTATCCCGTCAACCCGAACCGGTATCCCGCGCGGCTGGATAGCAGAACGGCCGGCGAAGAAGGTGCCAAAATCATGTTCGGTCGCCTCTGTAGCGATCACGATGTCACCAATGCCGAGTTCGGGATCGAGACTGCCTGCTATGCCGGTGAAGATGATGGCAGAGACATGGTAGGTATGGATGAGGTGCATTGCGGTCATGGCCGCGTTCACCTTGCCCACGTCGCTGTGGCATATGACGACCTTCTTCCCGCCAAGCTCTCCGACACGGAACCCCACGCCGGACCGAACCTCGCTCTTTTCGATCTTCATTTCCGCTTCAAGCAGTGCGATCTCCTTGACGAGCGCGCTCATGACGCCCACCGGGCGGTCGTCCGAAGCGGCTGATCCGTGCGACAGGGATAGAAGCAGGCAAACACCGAGAACCGGAACGAAAAGAGATCTTTTCCTCAACACTGTCATTGCCCCGCTGTTGCCACCCGAGATGAGGTGAATATGAATCTCAGAGACGCTGTTCGGACATTATACCAGGGATCAATCGCGCAACGTCAATCCTCGACTCCCACGGGCACCTGCAACACGAGACGCACTCCGCAAGACATACAACACCCCTTTCCCGTACCGTACATCCTCCAGAGAGCCGAAACGGCTTGATTTCACGTTACAGATATGATAATATTGCGGTGGTGAAACGTGCCTTTTGCTGGGAGGCGGGACTATGGCCGACATACTAAGCCAGGACGAAGTTGATCTTCTATTAAGCGCTGTCTCGGAGGAGGGGGCTGAGGTAGGAGAGGAGGAGGAGGCACCCGCCTTTGAGCACGTCACGGCCCACGATTTCCGGCGTCCTGAACGTGTGTCCAAGGAACAGTTGCGCGGGCTGCAGGGAATCTTTGAGGCGTTTGCGCGCGAGTTGGGTGTTGCACTGCCCGGGTATCTTCGAACAGCGACGCGGGTCGAGCTGAGTTCTATCGACCAACTGACGTACGATATGTTTGTTCTCTCCGTAGCACGCCCGACCGCATTGAGCGTCATTTCGATGGCTCCGATGGAGGGCAACGCGTTACTGGAGATCGGTCCGTCTCTCGTCTTTCCGATAGTTGACAGGCTTCTCGGCGGTCGCGGCATACAGATCTCAGAACCGCGTCCGCTCACCGAGATAGAGGAGCGGCTTGTCCTGAGGATCATCCACCTCGTGATAGACTGTCTTGCCAGAGCATGGCGGCAGCTGATCAGCCTCGAACTGAAGGTCGTGGCTCAGGAAAGCGACCCTTTGATTGTGCAGATCGTGGGTGGGAGCGAGATGGTTATTCTGGTGACCTTCGAGCTTCACGTGGCCGAGGTGACGGGCACGCTTAATCTGTGCGTACCGCTGCTGACGATCTCGGCGGTTCTCGACAAGATCGGTGCCCAGGGGAAGTACGGTGTTGTACGTCCAAAAGGGCAGGCTGCCGAGAGGGCGGCTCTGAGACTCAGGGAGGCCGTCCACAACGTCAGCGTGGGCGTGGATGCGTGCATTGGCAGCGCTGTGATCTCCGTTCGAGACCTGATGGAGCTACAGGTTGGCGACATACTGCAGCTCGATACAAGTGTGCGTGATCATGTGGAAGTGCGAGTGGGCAACATGCCAAAGTTTCTGGGCAAACCCGGCAAAGTCGGCAACAAAAGCGCAGTGCAGATTGTGGGACATGTTGGATGAGCCGTCTGATCCGTAAAGGGTGAGTTTGCACCAAGAAGGAATGTGACATAGTCATGAGCGAAGAGCCCGAACTTATGAGCGAAGAACCCGAAACACCCGTTCAGGCAGCAGAGGACCAAGAAACAGGTCAGCAGGAAGAACCATTGATGACGGATGCGGAGCAGGTGCCGGAGACTGAGACGCCAAGCCCGGACAGATCGCAGCGCGGCACGGAGAACCTGGACGTTGTCCTCGATCTCGAGCTGACAGCGGCGGCCCTGCTGGGTGGTGTCGAGATGCAACTCGGACAGATACTATCACTCACGCCCGGTTCGATAATCGAGATGGATAGGCCTGTCGACGAGCCTATAGATCTGCTCGTCAACGACAAACTTGTAGCGCGTGGAGAAGTCGTCGTAGTCGATGAGAAGTTCGGTGTCCGCATAACCGAGGTTGTGAGCACGCAGGAACGAATCGAGCTTCTGAAGTAGGAAGACGGCCTGGCAACCAGGATTCCGCAAAGGTCAAGAGAGTTGGCTTCTGGCACCAAAGTAAAGAGTCCGGAGAGGGTATCCGAGGAGACTCTTTGGGAGCGGTACAAGCGGTACGGGGACGAACAAGCCAGGGAACTGCTGCTCGTCCAGAACCTCGACCTGGTGAAGTACCTTGCGGGCCGGATGGCCATTCACGTCCCTTCGACGGTGGCAGAGGACGATCTGATAGGATGGGGTGTTCTGGGATTGCTCGACGCGGTGGATAAGTACGATCCTTCACAGAAGATAAAGTTCCGAACGTACGCTTCGTTCAGGGTCAAAGGCTCGATGCTGGACGAGATTCGGTCATTGGACTGGGCACCTCGGTCGCTTCGCCATAGAATGAGGGAAGTCGAAGCGGCCGCAAGCGATCTCAGACGGGAATTCGGCAGAGAACCTAGTCAGGAACAAGTGGCGAGAAGGGCAGACATTACAATCGAGCAGTTGAGCAAGATACTCGCGCAAGCCAAGGAGGCGTCCCTCGTTTCATTGGACGAGGCACATCGAACCGAGGACGGTGACGAGTACCGCACCGGCGACCTTGCAGCGGATTCTGGGGTATCGTCCCCGTTCGACACAGTTGTCAAGGCTGAAGTCGTAGAAAAGATGAGCAGTGCTATTGCCGATTTGCCTGAGTCACAGCGCAAGGTCATACACCTTTACTACTACGAGGAGCTCACCCTCAAAGAGATCGGGGCCGTTCTGGGGGTCTCGGAATCCCGGATTTGTCAGATACACAAGGAAGCTGTCAAGAGCTTGAAGCAGGTCATGGTGTGAGACGGCCCTGGAGGATGCCGGGCGGTGTCGCCACAACCTACTGACATACAGTCGATCGCGGGCAGGCTGCTAACCGCCGAACGCATACAGCGGCTTCACGATCAGCAGATGTTGCTCAATCAGCAGAGGACCGCCGTTGCAGGTGAAGACGAAAGTACAAAAGGCGAGTCGCATGTCGCCGACACGAAGCAGACCGAGAATGAACGAATCCGCGAGATGCAACGGCGCGAGCCGTACGGCGGTCGCCGACGAAGGCGCAAGAGACGTAAGGGGAAAGGTGAGGAGCCGGAAGACAGCTCGCTTCCCGAGAGCGAAGAGGGGAAGCAGCGCGGTTCCGAAACGGGCGAAGGACAGCATCTGGACGTGACAATCTGAGAGCCATAACATGCCGATAATAAATGCTGCGACCTTAAGAATTGTGTTGGGAATTAGCATTGTCTGCGCAATAGCGATCATCTTTTACGTGATGTACCGCGTGTTGCGCTCAGCCTACGAAAGGCGACCGCTCTCGTTCGACGAAGAGGACGCCCTGCCCACGCCTGCGACAGACGTGTCCGTGCACTCTGAGAACACCGAACAGCTCGTTTCCGTTTTGCGTGAACTCATCGGTGAGCAACGCGAGTTGAGCCGTCACCTGACGGAAGTGCTCGAGAAGAAGACCATCGAGGTAAGACGTCTGTTGCGTGATGCGGACAAGAAGATCGAGATGCTGGAACAACACTCCCCGCGAGAGCGTGTGAAGCCGCAGGTGTCCGTGCTCCAAACCGAGGGGACCGACAGGGAGTCCGGCCCCGCTACCACCGCTCGAGCGCGAGAAGAAAGGGAGGCGTTGCTTGGTGTCCTCAGGTCACCTGCACCTGCGGGTTCGCAGGGGTTGCGAGAGCTCGCGAGCGAAGAGAAGATCCGCCGCGTTTACGAGCTGGCCGATAGCGGTATGAGTATTCATCGTATCGCGCAGCAGATGAGCATCGGCAAAGGCGAAATCAAACTGATCTTGAGCCTTCGCAAGGGGGCCTGAACCTTGTCTGAGATCGGCCCCGTCGGTCCGTCCATTCCTCTACAGAGCGACTCGCATGGTGTGAAATTCCTCGGTAAGCTTTCCCCGGGCGACATTGTCGAGGGGCACGTCGTAAAAGCCGACTCGAGCGGCGTAGTAGTGAATTTCCGAGGCACAAGCGTCATCGTGTCAGGTAACGTATCGGCGCAGGCAGGCGAATCGGTTATCGCCGAGGTTATTCAAAACGGGGACGAGTTGCTGTTGAAGCTGCTGCCGTCGGCGACCTCCGGTTCGGACTCGGCGGCGCTGCCGGGCCAACAGGGTGTGGGTGAGAACCTCGGCGCGACGCTTCGGAACCTTGGCGTGGAAATGACGCCTCAGACGCTGGCCGCCGCCACAGAGCTTGTGAAGGCCGGCATACCGGTAACGGCCGAGACGGTGAACGGGTTGGCGATGCTTTTGTACGGCACGTCCTCGCTTGGCGAGCAGATGGGCCAACTGGCATCCCTGCTGGCGGGTCTCGTTGGCGATCTCGGCAAGGATTACGCTGCCCGTGTGCTCGAGCGGTTCCCTGTGCAACTTGCACAGGTGCTGCTCGGCTCGGATGTCGAGGCGCTCGCGAACGAGATAGCGTCGTACCTGCGCGATTCGGGCATCTTTGCAGAGGCAAAGCTGGCAGCGCTCCTGGGGAGAGGCTCGGAAGGAGCGCTGGAAACGATACTCGCGCGCGACCTGAAATGGTTGATGTTGAAGTTGCGGGGCGAGATGAGAGAGAACTCGGCGCTGCGGGCGCTGCTGACCGAAACTGGACAATTATCAGAGTTCCAAGAACGCAACCAGACCATCCTCGATATGATAACGGGCCAGCAGATACAGAATCTCAGGTTTCCGCACGAAACATACCTCTTCTTCGAGCTCCCGTTGCCTGAAGAGACCGGCCTTGAGAAAGCGCGTGTGGAGTTCTTCTTCAAACGGCGCCGGAGTGGAGAGCCGGTTGACCCGAAGAACGTCACGGTCGCCATCCGTGTCAACACGTCGCGGCTCGGCGCACTCAACAGCCTGCTCACCGTTGTCAACGGCATTTTGAGTTGCCAGTTCTCTGCGGGCCGGGATGAGGTGAGTGATATGGTCAACGCGCGTGCGGGCGAGTTGAAAGAGGCTTTCGAGAAGACAGCGTTCGTCGTTTCGGACATAAGCTGTCGGACGCGGGCTACGCAGGAACGACCGGACGCACCGGTCGAACCGGCTAAACCGCCTGCATCGTCGCGTGTGGATCTGAAGGCGTAACGATGGAAGACAACCTCACCGACAAACAGCGTGACGCACTCAGGAAATGGGCCGTTGCTCTCGAGTACGACCAGGAAGAAGATGGTGCGCCGAGAGTAACGGCAAGGGGCAGCGGGTACATAGCAGAGAAGATAATCAAGATCGCCGAGGAACACGGCGTCCCCATCTATGAGGACCCGGACCTGGTGCAGTTCTTGTCGAAACTCGATATTGATCGCGAGATACCAGTCGAGCTATATCGTGCGGTAGCCGAAGTTCTCGCGTTCGTGTATCGCCTCAACAGCGAAGCTTCCACCGTCAAACCGGCCGGGAACAGATCGGGCGGTAGCGGTGTTACGGGTACCGGATGAACGCACGCCAGGAGGATGTAGGCATATGGAATTGATCGTTGATGGCGAATTAAACCCTGTTTCCGTTCCTGAGGGCGCGACTGTCGCCGACGTGTTGCACCTTGCCGACGAGCAACTCAGCCAGGCGAGCCGAATGATAGTCTCTATTAGAATCGACGGGGAGCAGCTTCCGGCTGATCGTCTCTCCGAGTACCAACCTCGCGACGTGAGTTCGGTTGAGAGGATAGAGATTGGCAGCCAGCCCGTTCAAGAAATAACGCAGGGGGCGATTGGTCAGCTCGAGACGAGCTTGCCCGACCTCAGCAGAACCATCACCGAACTGTCTGCCACGTTCCAGCAGGGCGATACGGAACATGCCATAAAGGTCCTGCCGCGAGTGCTCGACGTATGGCTTGCGGCAGTCGAGACCGAACGCACGCTTGGCTCGATACTTGGCGCTGATTTCTCGTCGATCGAGGTGAACGGCCAACCGGTAAACTCTCTGCACGAAGCACTGAATGAGGAACTCGGCAAAGCAACCTCCGCGCTCGAAAGTGAGGACTACGTGTTGCTGGCCGACCTTCTCGAACACGAGCTGGCACCACGAATAAGGACAGAACTGAAGATCGTTGCTTGTCTGAAAGACTTGGCGCAGCGTACATTGTCCTGAGTTCCTGTAACAGTATGACCTCAAATCGCAATCTGAAGATCCTCACGTTCAACTGGCACGAGCCGTACATCTGCTTGCTGGCCTACACCGGCTACAGGATATTCGTCGTCGAGCCCGATCATGCCGGCGGCAGGCGGCGCTGGGACACCCGAATGCGTTCCGTGCCCGAGAACGTCACCATAGTGCCGGACAACGTCTGGGAACACGACCTCGAGTCCGGAGCATACGACCTTGCACTATGCCATAACATGACGGACCTGCCGGCAGTCGCAAGTTCCCCGATACCGAAGATACTTGTCTTCCACAACAAGCTGACCACGTCTCTGGCGCTGGGCGACCTCGAGCAGACGCCGCAGGAGTACCGGCGCTCGCTCGACCCGCTGTTTGAGAAGTTCCCGGAGCTTCGGTTCGTGGCGATCTCGGAATCGAAGAAAGCCGACTGGGACCTGCCGGCGACGGTCATACCCCCGGGGATAGACATCAGCACGTACGGCGGGTATCGAGGCGACGTTCCAAAAGTGTTGACAATCGGCAACCTGTTAAAGGAGCGGGACCTAATGATGGGATACTCCCATCAGGAACAGATACTGCGAGGTATTCCTGCCACGGTTCTGGGGTGGAACCCTTCGATTCCCGGCTCGATGCTTTCCGACGGCTTCGACGATCTCCGCGAACACTATCGAAGCCATAGGGTCTACCTTAACACCACCGTGGACGGCAAAGAAGACGGGTACAATCTTGCCATGCTCGAAGCGATGGCCACCGGGATGCCTGTCGTATCGACATTCAATTCGACCTCTCCCCTGACGGACGGTAAGGATGGGTATGTCTCGAATGACTTCAACGACCTGCATAAGAGGATAGAACAGCTGCTCGACGACGCAAAGCTGGCAAGGAAGCTGGGCGAGGCTGGTCGCCGCACCGTTGCCGAGAAGTTCCCGGTCGACGCGTTCGTTGCGCGGTGGCGCGACGAGATACAGGCCGCCGTCGCCAAGCCAAAGCCGCACGCCCCCGCTCAACAGGCGGTGTCGTACTCGAAGAACGAACCGCGCAAGATACTGATTGCATACACAGCCAACCCCACAACCACCGGCGCGTACCTCGAGCGCGCACTGCGCAAACGGCATGAAGTCATCTCCTGCGGACCCACGATATCCGATGAAGTGCTCAACATGTGGGATATGACGGCCGTCCGGGACAAGGTCTCCCCTCACAACATACCGCTCTCCGACGATCTCAGCATCGGGGCTGTAGTGAAACGCCTTCCGGAGGAGTTCCGACCGGACCTTTTCGTTTGGGTCGAATCGGGCGTCAACTTCATGCCGACGGACATCGACCGGATCGAGTGCCTCAAGGCCGCCTACTTCATAGACTCGCATCTCAGCCTGGGCTGGCAGCTCGAATGGGCCGTACACTTCGACTTCGTATTTGTCGCCCAGAGAGAGTACATACCGCAATTCGAGGGTGCCGGGTGTGCACACGTCCGGTGGCTGCCTCTTGCGTGCGACCCGGAGATACACCGCAAGTACGACCTGCCGAAGCAGTACCAGGTGGGGTTTGTCGGAAGTGTAACCTCGGTAAACCCGCGACGCAGGCAGTTGCTCGACAGGTTGGCGGCGAAAGTTGACGTGCATGTCGACCGGTGTTTTCTCAGCGATATGGCGAAGGTGCTCAGCCAGTCTGCCATTGTATTCAACAACGCTGTCAAGAACGACCTCAACATGCGCGTTTTCGAGGCGTTGTCATGCGGGTCGCTGTTGTTGACCGACCAGGCGCCGGGAAGCGGACTGGACGGGTTTTTCAAGGACGGCGAGCATCTCGCGGTTTACGATGACGACCAACCGGCAGAGAAGGCTTTATACTACCTCGAGCACGAGGCGGAGCGCGAAAGGATAGCCGCATACGGGCGACAAGAGGTTCTTGCAAAGCACACGTATGCCCACCGCGCCGAGACGTTGCTCGATGAGGTGTTCCGCTCGCCGCTCGCCTGCCATACCGCCATTGCGTCGGGCAGCTACAGCAGGCGCGACAGGCTCGAGATCGTTTCGCTCGTGCCCCAGAACTCGCGCCGCATTCTCGACGTTGGCTGTGCCGCGGGCGAGGTTGGGCGGCGGCTGAAAGAGCTGGGGTTTGCCGAGGTGATAGGTGTCGAGAAAGATGCCGCGGCGGCCGCGGTTGCGCGTGAAGTCTACGACGAGGTGCATACGGGCGACATCGTGACGGTCGGCCTTCCGTATTCTGACGGCTATTTCGACACGATCATTTTCGCAGACGTGCTCGAACACCTGGTGGAGCCCGAAACCATTCTGCGGACCATGCGTCGTCTGCTCGCAGACGATGGGACCATCGTCGTCAGCCTGCCGAACGTGCGGTTCTGGGGGGTCATAAACAACCTTGTCGAGGGAGCGTGGACGTATACCGACGAGGGTATTCTCGACCGCACCCATCTCCGGTTCTTCACGCTTCAGGAAGCGACGAAGATGCTCGAGGACGCCGGTTACGAGATCATATCCCGAAGTGCGAACGTGAGCGCGGAGTACTCGCGTACGAAGCTCGGCGCTGACGGGACCTTCTCGTTCGGACGGGTCACGCTGACGGGACTCTCCGCGGACGAGTTCAGGGATCTCTTCGTCTTCCAGCACATCATCACCGCCTCCAAGAAGAGCGATGATCCGCTTGCCAAAGCTGCCAAACTCGTTTCGCGTGGTAATGTCCGCGAAGCGCTCGAAGACGTTGAAGAAGCTAAAGGCACCATGGACAGTCTGGCTCCCGAAAAGCAGGCGGAACTTCTGGCGTTGGAGGGAAACTGCCGGGCAAAACTGCAGCAACTGGACGACGCCGAACGATGCTACTGCGAGGCAATAGAAAAAAGCCCCCGCTACGACCGGGCACACGTCGGTCTCGGCGCGACCTATCTGTTAATGGAACGGTTCGATAAGGCCAAACGGGCGTTCGAAGAAGCGGCTGCAATGAACTCAAACAGCGACGCGGCACTATGCGGTATTGGCGCTTCGTTCTGGGCGATGGGCCAGAAGAAGGAGGCGATGGACTTCTTCGCTCGCGCTCTCGACATCAACTTCGAGAACCTCGCCGCTTTGGCCAATCTTGTCCAGTGCGCGTATGAGTTGGACTTGTTGCCGGTGGCCGAGAAACATCTCACCGACTACGTTTCGTACTATCCTGCGAAGGCGGACATGCTTTTCGTGCTTGCCGGCGTGCTGTTCAGCCGGGGCAAGATCGGTGAGGCACGCGAGCGGTTGCGAACGCTCCTGATAATCGATCCGCAGCACCAGGACGCCCAGGAGTTGCTCGAGAAGGTCGGGGTGCAGTAACCAGGCGATATGTTGTTACGGTGTGTATGATCTCGTGTCGAGTCCACATGCCGTGCAGAGATCGGTAACGCAACAAGGAGGGTGTTGGATCATGACACGAACCATGCGAGTGTTTCTTCCAATGGTGACGATAGCGGTTCTGTTCGTTCCGGCAAGATGCGCATTGGCTGCAGCACGGCCGGAGCGCACGATATCGGTGAACGTTCCGGGCTCGGTGCGCGCCTTGCCCGACGTCGCCGTTATCAGGGGTACGCTGACAGCGACAGGGACATCGACCGCCGAGGCCGTCGTGTCGTGCAAACAGAAGGCTCGAGCGTTCGAGAAAGTGTTGAAGGAGCTCAAGATAGGCAGTGACGAGTATATCGAGTCGGGCATAGACTTCGGTTCGGCACCAATTCGAAAGAGTCCCGACGAGAAGACGGTTGCGGTGCACAACAGCTTCACCGTGTACCTGATGGATCTCTATTTCACCGACGATGGCGATGAGGACGTCAGCAGGAAGACGGCCGAACTACTGGCCAAACTTGTCTCGGCAGGGCTCGAAGTCGATGTTGAACGCGGCGGGGTGCTGTTCGAGCTTCACGATAGCGCGGAATCGAGGCAGCAGGCTGCGAAAAACGCCCTCGAGAAGGCGGTGCCGATGGCCCGAGGGATCGCCGCGTCGCTTGGAGTGCGGATCGGCGCGGTCGACAGTGTCGAGGTGCGGCCGACGAGCATGTTTGACACGTTTCTCGCACGCTACCCCGGGTTCTCGCCGCACATTCCGCGATCGTCGAGCGTCAGGGACCTGACGGTATCCGTTGAGTGTACGGTTTCTTACTACATCTTTGAATGAACGAACGCAGCAACACGAATAAAACGTGCGGCACGGTGTAATCAGTTATGGAGAAGAATTCACCGAAACCGGTTGAAGATGCCGATCGCGAGCTTGTCACGAAAGCCAGGCAAGGCGATGTCGAGTCATTCGGCAAGCTCGTAAACCGTTACAAACAGAAGGCTTACTTCGTGGCACTTGGGTATGTGCGCAACCACGAGGACGCGCTCGACCTGTCGCAGGATTCGTTCGTGAAAGCGTTCAAGTCGTTGCGCCGGTTCGACACACGGTACGACTTCTACCCGTGGCTGTACAGGATAGTTAAGAACAGTTGTCTCAACCACTTACGCCGGCAACGGGTCGAGAACCAGGTCTCGCTCGAGAGCCTGCGCGAATCCGGTCACGATGTAGCATCCGCGGAGTCAGGCCCCGCAGAAGTTGCGAGCCGGAGAGAACTCAGCAGGAGACTGATGGAGGCGATAGAGACGCTCAAGCCGGACCATCGCGAGATCATCATGCTGAGACATTTCCACCAGATGTCGTATGCTGAAATAGCTCAAGCGCTCGGGTGTCCGCAAGGCACGGTGATGTCCCGGCTCCACGCAGCGCGCAGAGTTTTGAAGAATAAGATCGCACCACACGTGTAATAGGAAGTAGGAGAAGATGTCAACAGAATGTCAAGAAGTTCAAGCGCTCTTTTCAGGATATATTGACGGCGAGTTGAACGGCGGGGACCGGGCTCGTGTCGAACGGCATATAGCCGAGTGTCCGGCGTGCGCGACCGAGTTCGAGACGTACAAGGAGATGGTGGAGGTGGCCGATATGGTGAAGTTCAAGGATCCGCCACAGGAAGCGTGGGAGCACTATTGGGAGGGTGTGTACAACCGGATAGAGCGCGGTGCCGGCTGGCTGATCTTTGTCATCGGCGCCGTGGTGCTCGTGGCGTTCGGCGTGTACGCGTTCGTCACCGACCCGGCAACCGAAGCGATAGTGAAGATCATTATTGCCGCGCCGGTCATAGGGATTCTCGCTCTGTTAATCTCGGTGATTCGCGAGAAGGCTCATCTCAGGAAGACCGACAAGTACAAGGAGATCCAAAGATGATTGTTGCGACCAGCGAAACCGTCCCGGGCAAGAAGGTCGTCAAGGTGCTGGGTCTCGTGAAAGGGAACACCATTCGCGCCCGGCACATAGGCAAGGACATACTTGCGGGCCTGAAAAACATCGCCGGCGGCGAGATAGAGGAATACACCAAGATGATGGCCGAGTCGCGCGAGCAGTCGATCGACCGCATGACCGAAGAGGCCGAACGGTTGGGCGGCAACGCGGTCATCGCCATGCGGTTCACGACGACCAGCACGATGCAGGGCGCCGCTGAAATACTCGCGTACGGCACCGCCGTCGTCATCGAATAACCTGCCAAGGACGACTGCGGCAAAGGAGCAGCACGTGGACAGCGAGTCGGACCCGATCTTCCGCGAGGTACAGCGGTTCCACCAGTTCTGGGTCTGGCTGCTGATCATTGCGCTTCCGTTGCTGCTCGTCGGTCCGTTCGGCTACGGTATGGTGAAACAGCTTGTTCTGGGCCAACCGTGGGGAGACAGACCGATGTCGGACACCGCGCTGGCCATCGTGGGCACGCTCTCGATCCTTTTCGGCATCGGTATGCTGGCCCTGTTCCTGTCGGCAAAACTGATAACCGAAGTTCGCAAGGATGGGTTGTTCGTTCGGTTCGTTCCCTTTCACCTCTCTTTCCACAAGATACCGCTCGAAAACCTGGAACAATGCGAAGCTCGACACTACAGGCCCATCAGAGAATACGGAGGGTGGGGTATCAGGTTCGCCTGGAAAGGCAAAGCGTACAACGTGAGCGGTGATCTTGGCGTCCGCCTGGACTATTCAACCGGCAGGCATCTACTCATCGGATCGCAGCGACCCGAAGAACTTGCCCAGGCGATTGCGTCCGTGTTGGGATAAAAGCCATTCGGGACAAATTCGGGTCAATTCCGACACTCAGAATCCGGTGACTGCTGCTTGACACTCCCGGTGTGCCTGTGGGGCGGTGCTTTAAAAAAAGTTGAAAGAAATCGACGGGGTGTTGCGTCTACTATTGTGAGGAGGTGAGAAGTCTGAATTCAGGGCTTCGCCGTCGAAGACAGCAAAGAAAGTGGACGCGATGCGCCGGGAGGCAAATGGCCATTGACAATCCCGCCCGCATCTCGTAGACTAGTCCGCGGGGAAGGCAGGGAGAAAGGGGATCTGTGCCGTGGTAGCAGGTCGTAGCACCTTCCGCTTCAGAACTTTCCTGCCATGTGCCTTGACCGTTCTGTGTCTACTGCGTGCCGGCTGTGAAATGTCCGAGTGGGGGCCGCCAGCTTCAACCGGGAGGCAACGATGACCAAGCGAAAAGATCTCATGGTTGAGGAAAGGTATACCAGCAGGGGAGTTAAGTATGTAGCCAAACTCAAACACGAAGGTCTACACAAGTATCAGGAGATTAGCGGAACCGACCTACACGCAGTTGAGCAAAAGGCCCAGGCAAAACTGCTCGAATGGGAGGAGATGTGGGAGAAAAAACAGAAGCGAGAAAAGGCGGCACAGGACAAAGAAGCCAAGAAGCAATTAGCAGCTACACTGACAGAGCAGGCACAGGACGCTCTGTCCGCAATTGAGGAAACACTTTCTCTCGCTCTTGAGCGAGATGCAACTGTTGATTGGGAAGCATTGAAGGATTTCTCTGAGTTCAGTGAACCCCAACCTTCCGAGCTTCCTCCCGTTCCCATTCCGCAAGAGCCTCAAGCTAGCGATGCGAAGTATCAGGCACGTTGGGACATTCTGGATAGGCTTTTCACTTCGCGCAAACAGAGGAAGATCCAAAGGATAAGGGAGGAATTCAACAGGGATTACGGCAACTGGCAGAAGTCGGTGCAAGTTGCTGGCCAGACAAACCGGACGAACCGGCAAAGGTTCCAGGAAGCCCTACACACCTGGCAGCTCGAAAGACAGAAACATATAGAGCAACAGAAAGTACTGAACCAGGTGGTGGACGCCAAACGCGACGAGTACTTCAATTGTGCGCCTGATGCGGTCAGAGACTACTGTGACACGGTCTTAACCAACTCGCCATACCCGGAGTCATTTCCGCGTGAATACGACCTCGACTACATTCCCGACACAAAGGTACTCATTGTCGAATACTTCCTTCCCCTGATTGAAGCTATCCCAACACTCAAGGAAGTGAACTACGTAGTATCAAGCGATGAACTCAGGGAATCCCATTTGTCAGCGTCGGCCCTAAACAAGATGTATGATGACCTCCTTTACAAGATGGCCTTGCGCTCATTACACGAACTCTATCAAGCGGATGCTGTTCATGCGCTGGATGCGATCGTCTTCAACGGATGGGTGCGATCCATCGACAAGGCGACGGGGCAAGAAGTGACAGCCTGCATTCTCTCAGTCCAAGCAGGACGAGATGAATTCCTATCCATAAACCTGGCTCAAGTTGATGCGAAAGTATGCTTCAAGAAGCTGAAAGGTGTCGGCAGCAGCAAGCTTCATGGTCTTTCGCCAATAGCACCGATCATGAAGATCGACAGGAAGGACACGAGATTTGTGTCGTCGTATGCAGTTGCCGATTCGCTTGATGAGTCAGAGAACTTGGCTGCGATGGATTGGGAGGACTTTGAGCATCTGATTCGCGAGCTATTTGAGAAGGAATTCAGTCAAAGCGGCGGAGAAGTCAAAGTAACACAAGCGAGCCGCGATGGTGGGGTCGATGCCGTGGTTTTTGACCCCGACCCGATACGTGGCGGAAAGATTGTGATTCAAGCCAAGCGCTACACAAACGTAGTTGGTGTTGCTGCGGTTCGCGATCTATACGGTACGCTCGTTAACGAGGGTGCAACAAAGGGCATCCTTGTTACTACGGCCAATTACGGTCCAGACGCCTACGAATTCGCCAAAGGCAAACCTATAACCCTGCTAAACGGCAGCAACCTGTTGCATCTTCTGGAGAAGCACGGCCATAAAGCGAAGATTGACTTGAAAGAGGCGAAAAGTATCCTTGCCGAACAGGAGAAGTAGCGCAGTCTCGTAAGGACTAGCCTGGCCGGAAGGGGGAGAGAAAGCAGCTATGTACCATGGTTGGGTTTTCTGAATGTTTCTTATTGATCAATAGACGTATTCTGCCGCGACTAGTTGTCTCATTCGCTGCTCTTCTCCTGACTGCCTTGCCTTCGGATGCAGAGGGCTTCTATGGAGAGGTGGTATCTGTGCCGGAAGGGGACACCATCGAAGTCTTGTGCGAAGGGAGGCCGGTTCGGGTACGGCTGAGGGGGATTGATTGTCCCGGGCACGATCAATCTTACGGCGACAATGCGAGACAGTTTACGTCATCCCTTGTCTTGGGAAAGGGCGTTACGGTAGACGTATTCGACAAGCACCAATATGGAGAGCTCGTCGGGGATGTCTATTGCGCCGATGGTAAGCTTCTCAGCCATGAATTGGCCAGGGCCGGGCTCGCTTGGTACTACCTCAGACATTCAAGAGACAAGACCATAGAGCGAATCGAGAGAGAAGCCCGGGCCACCAAGCGGGGATTATGGTCCGACGCCGAGCCTACACCACCATGGTTGTTTGCAGGAAAACCCGCCGAAGGTACTCGTGCCGTAGAGAAACGCGGTGGAGAACAGGAAGAGAAAGAAAGCTCCGGGAGGAGGGTTGCCCTGCCAGCAAAGAAACCCCAGACGCCACAACCGCCGGCGCAGGAACGCAAGCTCGAGCTGGAAAGTCACGGGGCGCCGGACCATGTCGGCAGGCCTCCCTCGAGAAGTGGGCCTCAACAGATTGTTGGAGGGGCGATCCCACACTCGCAACCCGAAGAACCGGTCGAAAGACCTCAGTCGAGCGCCCGTCAGGAGTATAACCGTGACGAAGCCGTGGGCGAAGCCTGCGCATACTCCTGCCTAGCCTGCGAAGGGTGTATCGCATTGTCGCCTATCGTTGCTGTCATGTGGTTCGTGATCGGCTTCGTGTTCCTCGTGTGGGTAGCGCGGGACGCGAAAGCGCGCAACATCGACAGCGCCGCTCTATGGATGGTTTTCGTCTTGGTCACAGGTGTTATTGGGCTTGTAATCTACATTCTCGCAAGACCCGAAGGCAAGCTTGTCCAGTGTCCGCATTGCCACAACAAACGTCTCGAAGTGAGCGCAACGTGTCCGCATTGCGGGAATACCTGAGGAAGCCGCATTTCTGGATCGCACTCCTATGCGTTCTGCTGGCTCTCGCATTCTTCGATACGTGCCGCAATCCGGCAAACCAGATCACTGCACGTCTATACGTAGAGACTGTGCGCTTGTACCAGGTCGCCGGTCGCCCACTCATAAGAAAGCACATTCATTGCAGGTATCGGCCAAGTTGCTCTGAGTACTCCATCCTTGCCGTGCAGAGATACGGGATTGTAAGAGGGTTCGGGATGACGGTATCGCGTGTGCATCGGTGCAGAAAGAGCGTTCCTTTCGGCACATACGATCCCGTCATCTGATTAAGTGAATAGGGAAAAGCCATGCATTAACGAATACATCAGACGGTATACCGGAGCTAGGCCCGGAGGGCAAGTGTCCTGTGTGCGGAAACACGCGCGAGGTTGACCCGGAGGACTTGGACGGGTTCCGGAGAGGAGCTGCTACCGCTACAACGTGAGGCACTCGAGAAGGTGGGCGCGATGCGCGGGGAGGCGGACAGGGGGAGATAAACCGCCACATCTTGCTAGGCGTGCGAGAGGGGTGGCGGGATTGCCATACCTTTGACACGTCTCGATTCACTATTCTCGGTTTTTCCTTGACCTTATCGCCATCTTGTGTTATACTCAAACTGGATAGGAGGGGGTGTCATGAACACCAAACTGTTCGTTGCCATCGTCGCCGTAGGTGTTGCGCTCTGTCTGGCACCGAGACCTGCTCGTGCCGACTACCAACGGAACTTCGGCCATCTCGCCAACTACGGCCAGTCGCAAACGACCGTCTCCCGGATCACCTTGCCTGGACAACGGCGTAGTTCCTACAGGCCGCGCACGCGACGGTACCACCGACCAGCGTACACGCCGAGATACCGATACAGGCACAGACGCTACAGACCGTGCGCCTACGGATACTATCGGCCGGTCGCGAGAACCGTCTCGGTGTTCGACCCCTGGCTCGGCTGGCGTACCGTCGTCGTGTACTACTGAACCGGAGACTCGACCGTGATTGTCGTCAAATGCCGATGCGGCCAATACATGGAGGCGCCCGACTGGGCTGACGGTATCAAAGGCATCTGCGTTCAGTGTGGCCGCAAACTCACCATTCACAAACCGTTGGTCCCTGTCTGCTGGCCTAAAATACCACGCAGATTCGCTATCTGCGCTGGCATGGTGGCTGTGGCTATCGGCCCCATAGTCTTGCTCCTGCTGGTGTTTGCCGTATTGCAAGCGCAAAACCGTGGCACTGACGCCCAATATAGACAGATTATGGGCATAACCGAAACGCCAACGCGGCCAGCGAAACAGCCGCAAGTCCAACCGACGATGCCTGCAGCCCGCCCGGTCCCAGCCAAGACTCAGCAAAACACGCCCGAACCGGCTAAGCCCGCCCCCGACAACCCGCAAAGCAAGCCCAAGTTGCGCTCCCAAGTCGAGTTTGATCCTGTCAAGGAATATGGTACATACATATACCCGAAAAGGGGGCTGTGGACTAATGATCTTCTCCGGTATGCCGCCATCGAGCTCACTGAACATAACCATTTCCTAGCTCCTTACAGCTTCTACGAAGAACAACTTTTGCCCCATTTCAAACGCGACCCAGTTGGCGCTTGGCGCGAGGTCGAAAAGATTCTCAATTCGCCCCGCCCGCCCTTGGAATAAACCGTTCACAATCGCTGCTATACTTGTAGTGGAAAGGAGGCGTTTCATGAACGAATCGCCTGAACCGTCAAACACCTGGAAATGGCTTGCCATCATTTTCGGCGCGTCTACCGCTTGCCTCGTGTGCTTTATCCTGCTCGTCATCCTCGTCGCTGCGTTCACCAGTGCCGAACCGCCTGCGGCACAAGCGCCACTACCCGAAACCCGTCTTGCCCCTACAGTCCAAGCCGCTGAACTGGAGCCAGAAGAAGTCACGGTCATTGAAAAATCGCTGGGACAACCCGTCCCGTTGCCTGGGTTGGCTATCACCGTACACGGTGTCGAGGAACGCCACGTCCTCCAAGGTACGTATAGCACCAAGGCATCGCGCACCGGCGCGAAATTCGTTCTTATTGACATGACCGTATCCAACACCGGGCACCGAACAACGACCTTTTTTCCTGATCACGTATTGACGCTTGTTGAACCTGGACCACGACAGTATGAAACTTATGATGATTCGATATTAACGCTCGAAGACCATTTGAACGTACGCCATTTAGCGTCCGGCATCCCGGAACGCGGAAAGATCGTCTACGAAATTCCAGAGACCATGTCCCAGTACTATCTTGCGGCAGCCATTCCAGAGCGCAACATGTTATACTACATCTGGCTCCATCCATCACCATCTACGCCCCCGCCTGTGACGCCATCTCGTCAATAACCACCCGCGCTATCTAGGCCGCATCGCCGCCTATCTATTAGGAAACTCAGGCTCGGGTCCCGAAGCGGTCGCTGTTGAATGGGCTTCCAAGCGTTGGTCTTTGTTCTCGTTCCCACGGTCCTCCGTGGGAATGTATATCGCCCTACCAGTCCAGGCAGACATCCAACAGTTCATTGCGCACTGCAAGTAGGCGTTCCCACGGGGGAGCGTGGGAACGACGGTAACTTGCGCAGGCGATTGCGTCCGTGTTGGATACCGGAAAGTAAGACTCGCATTTGAACAGTGCATCTGCGCGAGGCGGCACTGCTGGATTCGAGCCCCTGTTGAGAGGTATACTACGCCCGAACCTTACCGGATTCGTCCGAACGCGGTAGCGGCTTTGGTGGAGGATGGGTTCACATGGGCAGGATTGACAGGCGGGAATTCATCGAACTGGCAGCAGGAGGTGCCGTGTTGTCGAGAACGGTTTCCGTAGGTGCCATGCAAGACAGCACCCGGAACGCGCGACGGCCGAACATCCTTTACATGATGGCCGATCAGCATCGCGGCGACTGCCTTGGATGCGACGGTAATCGCGTTATTCGAACGCCCAACTTCGACCGGATTGCGCGGGAGGGCGCGCGTTTCTCGCGCGCATACAGTTCGACGCCTACCTGCACTCCGGCACGAAGCGCTCTGTTGACAGGGCTTTCTCCCTGGCATCATGGGATGCTCGGGTACGGTCGTGTGGCGGGACGGTACAGGTTCGAGCTGCCGCAGGCGCTGCGTGACGCGGGGTACTACACGTTCGGCATCGGCAAGATGCACTGGTTTCCGCAGAAGTCGCTCCACGGGTTTCACGGGACGCTTGTGGACGAGTCCGGGCGATCAGAGACCGAGGGATTCGTGAGCGACTACCGAAAATGGTTCAAGCAACAGGCTCCGGACCTCGACCCGGACGCAACCGGTATCGGCTGGAACGACTATCGTGCCGGGGTATATGTACTGCCGGAGGAGCTTCATCCCACGCACTGGACGGGCCAGACGGCAGTCGAGTTCATCGAGAAGTACGACAGGCCCGAGCCGTTCCTGCTGAAAGTGTCGTTTGCACGGCCGCACAGTCCGTACGATCCGCCGGCCCGGTTCATGGAGATGTACGCCGAAGACGAGATGCCCGCTCCCGTAGTTGGCGAGTGGGCGGAGAAGTATGCGGACATAGGGAAAGAGATCTCCTATTCGCTCTGGCACGGGGATCTCGGCGTAGAGCAGGCACGTCGCTCACGACGCGGTTACTACGGTTCGGTCAGCTTCATTGACGAGCAGATAGGTCGAATCCTTCACGCGCTCGAGCAGCGCGGCATGATCGAGAACACGCTCATCATCTTCTGCGCCGACCACGGCGATATGACCGGCGACCACCACCTGTGGCGCAAGTCCTACGCGTACGAAGCCTCTGCGCGGATACCGATGCTGGTTCGCTGGCCGGAAAGCATGCGGCTCGACGTCGAGCGGGGTCGCACACTCTCCCAGCCGGTCGAGCTGCGAGACATCCTGCCCACGTTCCTGGACGCTGCCGGAGCGGAAACACCCGAACATCTTGACGGGAAGAGCATGCTCCGGCTCATTCGCGGCGAGACCGACGGGTGGCGGCCGTTCATCGATCTCGAACACGACCAGTGCTACAGTCCGCGGAATCACTGGAACGCGTTGACCGACGGGCGCTGGAAGTACATCTATCACGCGTTCGACGGTAGCGAGCAGCTTTTCGACATGAAGAACGACCCGGACGAGCTATACGATCTCGCACGGGATCCGGACCACTCGCGAACGCTCAGGATGTGGCGTCAGCGGCTCGTCGAGCACCTCTCGGAACGCGGAGAACAGTTTGTGCGCAACGGGCAGCTCGTTCGACGGCCGAAACGCATGCTCTACTCCCCGAACTACCCGGGCTCGGCTTAGACAAAGGACTAGAGTCCTCTGTCTGATTGGACGACGCTTAGACCACACTCCTACCCTGGGAGAGGGATTGCCGTAAGGGTTCCGAACAGTTACTTCCCTCTTCGGAGACGCTTCGCGTTGTCTTCCGGCAGACCGCCTTCGAGCACCTTGCGACACGCCGTATCTATGTCGTACTCGACGCGGTAAAAGTCTATCCGTAACGCGTCGACGTCGAGAATGCCGTAGCACGCGCGCCAGTCCTTGTCGCGAGGCTGGCCGACGGCTCCCGGGTTGATGAAGTACCGGTTAGCCTGTTCAAGCGTGTGAGACTGTGATACCTCGAGCCTGTGGAGCGCGCCTTTCTCGGAGAACAACGCCGGCTTGTGGCTGTGGCCGAAGAAACATATCGAGACCTCGCGCCCGTTAAGGTATTCGAGTTGCCGCATCGCGTCGAGCCAGTCGATAATATAGTCGTCGCGACTCGTCGGCGATCCGTGGACACCCAGACACCGGCAGTTGAACAACAGCTCTTCCGGCAACGAGCACAGGTAGCACCTGTTCTCCTCCGTCAGCCGTTCAGAAGTCCATTCCACCGCCTTCTTGGCCGCTGACCTGAAGAACCAGGGGTCTTCGAGACCGCACGCCGCGGCGTCGTGGTTGCCGAGAACCGATTCAATTCCGCGAGCCCGCATTAGGTCGATGCATTCGTTGGGATTCGCATTGTAGCCTGCAATGTCGCCCAAATGTACTATACTGTCCACGCCGTGCTTATCGAACGCGTTAAGTACCGCCTGAAACGCCTCGAGGTTGGCGTGAACGTCAGCTATGATGCCTATTTTCATTTGTCTACTTCAACAACTCCTTCTCGGTACACGCTCACCGGAGAACTACCCTGCGCCGGTTTCGGATGCTACTTCCCGCTTTCGTTCGAGCATACGTTTGAGCTTCAGGGAGTTCTTGAGTGCTTTCTCGTGTTTGGGGTCTTCTTTAAGAACCAACTCAAAATACTTCTTCGCTTCGGCGTAACTTTTCGCCTTGATGCAATGTACACCCATGTTGTAGTTGCCAACCAGCACCTTGCGCCGCAATCGTCTGGATCTGGGATGCTGACGCAGCGCCTTCTCATATTCGGCCAGCGCCGCGCTGTAGTTTCTCGACTCGAAATAGAGGTCACCGAGCGCTTCATCTTGGCCGACGGGCGCCTGGGTGTATTCGATGGGTTCGGCGACTGACGGCTTGGTTCCCAACCCACCGGCCCCGACGCCTACCTGGACGTTGGCGGTGTTGGCGCGTTCTACAAGCACAGATATGTTGTTTCCGGAATCGTCGTTCGGAAGGACGTGAAATCGCGGGGCGCGATCGTCATAGTCGGTCAGGGTGTGACCCTCGAGCACCTCACCGTCCGGAAACGTTACGATTACCTCCTCTCCCTCGGCCGCCCAGTCGGAATACTCCAGATTCTCGTCGAACTTCCCTTCGAAGTCCTTTACAAAGAAGACGGCCTTGAGGTCTTCGAACCGTATGAACATCGAGCGTTCGGTTTCCGGTTGGTCTATGGCGTCGAGATAGAAGCCCGGCGTGCTGGGATCAAGCGTGTAAGATGTACCTTTCAAAATCCTGCCTGACGCAAATCTAACCACCAGTTTCTGCTTATGCCTCTTGCGCTCTTCGCGTTCACGCTCTCCGTACACCTCGTCCTGCTGCTTCTTGTAGCAGCGAACACACAACGTGCGGTCGCCAAGACGGCCAATACAATCTGCACATCCCAGCCTACCGCACTCAGCACAATACCCAACTACATCCCTTCGGGGATGAAGCGGACATTTCATGGCGTCCTTCACCTCTCCCTTGCAACTAGCAAGAAAGGATAAGCGCCTACCGAGCCATCCTTCGCCCCAATCTCCCTATAAATTCTATCACAAAAGCATCTTGCTGTCAAACGAATCTAAGCAGATCCGGCTCTGCAGTATCGGGAGCAACAATAGGTTTGGGGGAGGAGCAAGAGAATCGGCGACGAGTTTGGGAGCATAGTCGTGGCGTGTGGATTGATGAGGCCCTTGATCGGCTTAGAGCTACGCGGGAGCATCCTGTACAATTCAGTCTTGAAAGTCAGCATGAGGCTGTTGCACAGGCCGTACGGAAGTTCTCTTCTGTGCGAGTGCGCAAATATTGCGCATCCGCAGGACTGTCATCTGCGTACAATTTGCCCGCCTCGGGGCCGTGATGCGCGATTTCTCTGCCTTTGAGGGGTTGGCATGCCGATTGCCCATTGTACCTCTGGATGAGCAGGTGGTATGGCTCAAGCAGTGGGCCTGCCTGTTCATGATTCAACCCGGAGAAGGAGGGACAGACGATGAGGAAGCTGGTGCGTCATGTGGTGACGGCGGTCATTGCGGCGACGGTGCTGCTTGCCGGGACTCTGGTTTCGGAAGCCCAGGATCAGCAACCTGGCGGCGAGCGAGGTCGACGACCGCGCGGTGAATTGAGAGGAGAAGGCGAGCGAGGCCGGGGATTCCGTGGTGCTCCGAGAGGCCAGATGGATCCGGCACGAATGCGTGAGATGATGGATCAACGCCTCAAACAGGGTTTGGGCTGCACCGATGAGGAATGGGAAGTGATCGGCCCTCGTGTGCAGAAGGTTGTGGAGGCTCAGGCCGGCGCCCGCATGAGGGGATTCATGGGCTTTGGGGGTCCCCGAGGTCCTGGAGCCCCATCGGATTCCGAGGCAGCCGCTTTGAGAACGGCTATAGAGTCCGAGGACACGCCAAAGGCCGATATTGAGGCCAAGTTGAAGGCATACCGGGACTCGGTGAAGAAGAAGGAAGCGGCGCTCAAGAAGGCCCGCGAAGAGTTGCGCGAGGTGGTCACGATTCGGCAGGAAGCCGGGCTCGTGTTGATGGGCATCCTGGACTAAACGAATGGCGGACGCACGGGATCGAGAATTCGGCTCCGCTACGCGGGAATCGGGCGTTATGAACGCGTTGCTCAGCGACATGGTCGAATCGAAACATCTGTCGCCTGCGGACGCGAAGCTGTTGCAGCAGCAGTGCGACCGGCTGGGGGAGACGATAGTCCAGTCGGAGGAAGACGTCCTGAGATGGCTCGCGAACGAGTACGAGTTGCCGTACACCGACCTCGAGGACATCGAACCCGACCGGCAACTGCTGTCGCTTTTTCCCGCCCGCGTGTTGCTCAAGCACGAGATGCTGCCGCTCAGACGCGTCGGCGGATCGGTCGAGGTGGCTATCAGCCGCCTCTTTGCCACCGAAGGGCTGGACACGCTCCGCACGCTGACGGGAATGAGGCTCACGCCGGTGCTGGCGCCGAGCGAGGCGATCCGCCGCGAGATGAAGAAACGGCTGGGCGTCGGCGCGGACACGCTCGATTCATTGGAAGAAGAGGGAGCGCTCCAGGTCATTCACGAGGACGATGACGAGGATGTCGACCTGGACGCCGCCGAAGACGCGTCGATCATACGGTTCGTCAACCAGGTGCTGAGAGACGCGATCGCGCTGCGGGCGACGGACATCCATCTCGAACCCTTCGAAGACGAGATGCGGATACGTTACCGCATCGACGGCGTGCTGCAGGACGTTCCCGTATCGACCCAGATCAAACGCTACCAGCCTGCTATCGTATCGCGGGTCAAGATCCTGAGCCATCTCGATATCGCCGAGAAACGTCTGCCGCAGGACGGCCGGATCAAACTACGCATCGAGGATCACGAGATAGACGTGCGCGTGTCCGTTATCCCCATGCTCAACGGCGAGGCGGTTGTTCTGCGGCTGCTGCGCCAGGACGCGGCGCTGATGAGTCTTGGCGAGTTGCAGATGGCCGAACGCGAGCACGGGCTGTTTCAGCAGATGCTGGGATTGCCGCACGGGATCGTGCTGGTCACCGGCCCGACGGGCAGCGGGAAGACCACCACGCTCTACGCGGCACTCAACGAGATCAACGATTCCGAACGCAAGATCATCACCGTCGAGGACCCGATCGAGTACCAGATGAGGGGCGTCAACCAGATCCAGGTTTCCGAGAAGGCAGGGCTGACGTTCGCGCGCGCGCTGCGCTCGATTCTGCGGCACGACCCGGACGTCATCCTTGTCGGCGAGATTCGCGACCCCGAGACGGCGCAGATCGCCGTGCAGGCGTCGCTGACGGGCCACCTGGTATTCTCGACGCTGCACACCAACGACGCGCCGGGCGCGCTCACGAGGCTGGTGGACATGGGCGTCGAGCCGTACCTGGTGGCGTCCTCGCTCGAGATGGCGCTCGCCCAGCGGCTCGTGCGCGTGCTCTGCGAACAGTGCAAACAGGAGGACACCTCGCCCGCGGCGCTTGCGTTCAAGCAAGATGTCGGTCTGCCCGCCGATCAACCGCTGTATCGTGCCGTCGGCTGCGAGGCGTGCCGCCAGACGGGGTTTCACGGACGGCGTGCCGTATTCGAAATGATGGGCATGAGTGAAGAGATCCGCGAACTGATCCTCACGTCGCGCTCGACCGGCGAGGTAAGAGAGACCGCGCGGCGGTATGGTTTGCGTTCGCTAAGTGAAGACGGCTGGCGCCTGCTTGGCGAAGGCGTGACGACCGTCGGCGAAGTGCTCCGGGTAACAAAGGACCAGCGTCTGAACGGGTTCTCTTTCGTCAACGGGCACTAAAGGGGCATAGGCACGGGAGGCCGCAGGAATGGCTGCGTATCACTATCGCGCACTGCAGGCCGACGGCACGATAGCCGAAGGACGGCTCGACGCCGGCGGACGCCAGGAGGCCTATCGCCGGTTGGAAGGGCGCGGGCTGAACCCGATCAGTCTGACGGAGACTACTGCATCTGGCACGGGTGATGGTCGCGCATTTCGCCTGGGATGGAGAGGCAAGAAGGTTACGTTTAGTGCGTTGGAAGCCTTCACCCGCCAACTGTCCAGTCTGTTGGCGGCGGGCGTGCCGCTGAGCAAAGCGCTGCAAATCCTCAGCGGTGAAGCGTCGACGCCCGCGGCCGGAGAGAAATGGAAAGAGATTCACAGCCTCGTAATCGACGGCATGTCGCTCGCCGACGCCATGGCGCAGTCGCCCGAAACGTTTCCGCGCGTCTATGTGGCGATGGTCCAGGCAGGCGAGACCGGCGGGTTCCTGGACCTGGTGCTGAGCCAGATCGCCGAGTTCCAGGCTCGCGAGAAGGAGTTGCGGTCCAAGATCATGTCGGCGCTCATCTATCCGACGGTGCTGATGACGCTGGCCATAGGGGTGCTGGTGTTTCTGCTGGTTTTCTTCATCCCGAGGTTCCAGGCGATCTTCAAGGATTTCGGCGGGTCGCTGCCGATGTTGACGCAGTTCATTGTGGCGGCCAGCAAGCTGGTCACGAAGTACGGCGTCTTTGTCGCGGCGGGGTTGGGTCTGGCGTTCTTCCTGCTTCGCCGATGGTTGCAGACCGACCGCGGACGACGGAAATGGCAACAGCTCGTGCTGCGAATTCCCGTGGTCGGATCGCTTAACGCACGGTTCGCGATGACCCGGTTCTGCCGCATGCTCGGCACGCTGCAGGGAGCCGGCGTCCCGTTGATCCAGGCGTTGCGCGTGTCCCGCGAGTCGATAGGGAACCAGACGCTGATAGACGCGGTGACCGTCTCGATCGAGCGGGTCAAACAAGGGAGCCCGCTCGCGGCCAGTCTCTCGGACTGCGAAATACTGTTCCCGAAGTCGGTGCTCGAGATGATTGCCGTGGCCGAAGAGACCGGCAGGCTCGACAAAGAGCTGGTACGGGTGGCGACCGTGACGGACCAGGACCTCGACCGCCGGTTGCGTACCTCTGTGGCGCTGGCGGAACCGCTGCTGCTGTTCTTGATAGCCGGTCTCATTGGACTGATATTCATCGGGATGGTGCTCCCGATTTTCTCGATTCAAGAGTACATCAAGTGACACAACAAAGGAGGTACACGCATGTTTTCAGGTAGACGAAACGTTCCACTCACCATCCCGGCGCGAGACGGCTTCACCCTGGTCGAGCTGCTGCTGGTGCTGGTGATTCTTGCCGCGCTGGCTGCTATCGTGGTGCCGAAGTTTGCCGGACGCAGCGAGCAGGCAAAGGTGACGGCGGCACAGACACAGATATCGAGTTTCGAGACCGCGCTCGACGCTTTCGAGGTAGACAACGGCTACTACCCGCAAGGCGACGACGGATTGACGCTGCTCATAGAGCAGCCCAAAGACGCGAATGACTGGAAGGGACCGTATCTCAAGGAGATTCCTCTCGACCCGTGGGGTAAAGAGTACATCTACGAGTATCCCGGCAAACAACACGAGCGGGGGTACGACCTGATGTCGATGGGGCCGGACGGACGCAGCGGCGGCGACGACGATATCACCAACTGGACACAGGAGCGCAGATGAACCGGTGTCGCAGCGCAGGCATCTTGTCTGCAAGTGCAGGTTGGAAGCCTGCGGCACAGAGTCGAGGACTGACGCTGATCGAGCTTATCGTGGTCATGGGGTTGCTGGCGACGGTGATGGCGATCTCCACGCCCACACTGTCCCGGTTCGTCAGAGGCCGCGAGCTCGACGAAGAGGCGCGCCGGTTTCTGGCGCTCACACGGTACGCGCGCAGCGAGGCGATCTCGCAGTCCGAACTGATGGAGCTTTGGATCGAGCCTGAAACCGGGTTGTACGGTCTGAGCCCGCACGCCGGATACGGGGTCGACGACAGCAAACGGGTCGAGTTCAGACTGGCGGACCGATTGAGTTTCGATGTAGACGTCAAAGAGATCGACGAGAACGGGTTGGCGAAAATCCTGTTCTGGCCCGACGGATCGATAGACGAGGAAAGTCTTGAATACCTGCTCATACGACAGAACGAAGAGGAACCGGTTCTTATCGTGCAGGCCGATTACGGGCTGAGATACATGATCGTGGACACGGAAGATGACGAGTCCTGGACTCAGAACATCGACTGGAACGAGATAACACTATGATCAGCACTACGCGCAAGGACAGCCGGGGGTTCACGCTGGTCGAGACGCTGGCGGCGATGCTTTTCATGGCCATCGTGATCCCGGTGGCCGTTCGAGGCGTGATGCTCGCCAACCGCGCCGGTGTGGTGGCCGAACGCACGCGGGTCGCGGCACAGTTGGCCGACACGCTGTTGACGGAGACCGTCGTGACCGAGTCGTGGCGATACGGGGCCCAGGAAGGGGACTTCGAGGAAGAGTGGCCGGGATATCGATGGATTCTCGACACCGAGGCGTGGGAAGAGGACGCGATGAGACTTGTCCGGGTCGAGGTGCTGTACGACGTTCAGGACAGGGAATACTCGGTACGTCTGAGCACCCTGGCCGAAGAAGAACAGGAAGAAGCCGAATCAAATGAGTGACCGAGCACAGCGATACCTTCATGCCGGAGCGCCTCGCGGGTTCACGCTGATCGAGGTGTTGTTGGCCATGGCCATCTTCACGGTGCTGGTGGGCGCGCTGTATTCGGTGTTCTACGGAGCCCTCAGGTTGAGGGAACGCACGTTCGAGGTAACCGAAGCAGCCCTGCCGAAAGACTACATCGCCACGATTGTTAAGCGGGACCTGACGAGCATTGTCCCGCCGGTCGGCATCCTGGCGGGACCGATGATCGGCGAAAACGAGGAGGACGGGGAACAACGTCTCGACAGTCTCGAGTTCCACACGGGCTCCGGGATTGTCAACGATTACGATCCGTGGGGGAACATTCAGAAGATCGAGTATTATCTCGTGGACTCGGAGGAATGGGGTGAACCGGAGGGATACAGCTTTGTGCGCGCTGTGACGCGGAACCTGCTCGCTTCCACCACCGAAGACCCGGAAGAGGAACGGCTTCTCAACCGCGTCCAGTCGCTCGAGTTCGCCTATTACGACGGCGAGTACTGGCAGGACGTCTGGGATTCGACCACGCAGGACGACGAGACGCCTGTCGCCGTAATGATGCGTATAGACTTCCTGCCGTCCGAAGAGGGCGAACGGCAGTCGCGTCCTATCGAGCTGGTCTGCGAGGTCGTCACGGAAGCAGTCGAAACCGAGCAGCAGCAGGGCGGGATGGTATGATGACGACGAGCCTCTGCTCCTCCCACCTGCCCTTTGTGCGACGCGGCCACGAGCGCGGGACGGTCTTGATCGTCGTCATGTGGATTGCGCTCGGGCTGGTGAGCATAGCGCTGTATTTCGGGCACACGATGATGTTCGAGTACCGCGCGGCGGATAACGGTGCCGCGGGACTCGAGGCTGCCCAGGCGATCGACGGCGCGCGCCGGTACGTCTCTTTCGTGCTCGAGAATCTGGAAGAGCCCGGGTATATGCCCGATATCGACACCTACGAGTCCGAACTGGTCGACGTGGGCGACGCGACATTCTGGTTGGTCGGCCGGCCGAACGAAGACGAATCGGACGAGCTGCCGGTGTTTGGCCTGGTGTCCGAAGCGTCGAAGCTCAACCTCAACACTGCGACGGCCGAGATGCTCGAAGTGTTGCCGGGCATGCCGATAGAACTTGCCGCGGCAATCATCGACTGGCGCGACACGGACAACGAAGTCTCGCCGGACGGTGCGGAATCCGAGACGTATCTGTTGCAGGATCCGAAGTACAACTGTAAAGACTCGCGTTTTGAAACGGTCGAGGAACTGCGCCTCTTGATCGGGGCAGACTGGGACGTGCTCTACGGCGAGGACATCAACTGCAACGGCGTGCGAGACCCGAACGAGGATGACGGCGACGAGACCCTGCCTGAAGATAACCGGGACGGTGTGCTGGACCCGGGACTGCTCGAGTACCTAACCGTATACAGCCGGGAGCCCAACACGCGCGATGACGGCTCGGACCGGCTGAACATGACGAACAGCAATGGTGTGCAACAGATACTGCAATTGCTGCAGGAGACGTTCGGACAGGAAAGAGCGAGCCAGATGCAACAGGCGGCGCTGGAAAGCTTGAGCCGGGACGGAAAATCGGCGACCGATATGCAGAGTGTGCTCGAATGCTACATTTGTACCGGGATGACGCCGGAAGAGTTTTCCGAAGTCCATGACGCGCTGACCGTGTCGGACGACGAGTTCCTCGAAGGACTGGTTAACGTCAACACGGCAAGCGCCGAGGTGCTCGCATGCCTGCCGGGCATCGGCGAAGAATACGCCGACCAGCTCGTCTCGTACCGGCTGGGTAAGACGAGCGACGATCTCGAAACCGTGGCATGGGTGGCCGAGGTGCTCGAAGAAGAGAACGCCAAAGAGGCCGGGCCTTATCTCACGACGAGAACGTACCAGTTTGCGGCCGACGTGGCTGCGGCCGGACACCAGGGGCGAGGATTCCGGCGAACCTTGTTTATCTTCGACACGAGCGGCGACACGCCGGCGATCGTATGCCGGCGGGACCGGACGCGACTCGGATGGCCGCTCGGCATCGAAATTCGCGAAGAACTCGCTTCATTGATTGAGGAACGAAGGTTATACCAATGATATTCTCAAGACGCGCAACGGTGCTGGGGATTGCGATCGAGGGCAAGCGGATGACTGTCGCTGCGGTCTCTCGTGCAGGCGATCGACTCCAGCTCACCAAGGTGTTCCAGGCCTCATTGACGCTCGACCCGTTCACCGACGACCCGGAACTTGTCGGCAGAGAGATCAGGAACCATCTGGATGCCGCAAGCGTACACGGAAACCGGTGCGTTGTGTCCGTGCCGCCGAAGCTGGCGCTCACTCAACAGACCGAACTGCCGGAACTGTCGGGGTCGGATACGGACAGTTTTCTGCGCATCCAGGCCGAACGAGAGTTCCCGTTTGCGCCGGACGACCTATCGCTGTCGGTCTCACGGTATGGGGTTGCCGGCGGGTCCGAGTACGCCACGATTGTGGCCATTCCCGCAAATCATCTGACCGTTCTCGAGAAGGCGCTCAGAGCGGCAAACCTTCGACCTCTCAGCGTTACGATCGGGACAACATCCCTGGTGGATCCGCGTATCGAACAAGGGACGGTCGCTGTTCTGGTGAGAAACGACGACGTCGACCTGGCGATCTTCGCGGGCGGCGGCGTGGTGGCGCTGAGGTCTTTGGAAGAAAACGTTGCCGCCGACCCCGAGGGCAAGGCGATCGATCCCGACATGGTGCTCAGGCAGATCCGAATTACCTTGGGCCAGTTGCCGCAAGACCTGAGAGAGCTTGTTCACAGCGTAAAGGTTTACGGTCCCACCGATGCGGTTGAGCCCGTCCTCGACGAATTGCGGGACCCGCTCACCCGAATGGGAATGTCGGTCGAGACGGGTGTTGTCGACATCGAGGTGCATGGCGCGGCATCTGCCGCGGCCAAGCGCGTGTCGCCGAGCGCAATTGCCGTGGCGGCCAAACGTCTCTCGGAACAGCCGTGCGATTTGGAGTTCCTGCCACCTCGGACGAGCCGGTTCAAATCCGTCGCCGGACGGATATCGTCGCGCAGCACCCTGTGGTTGGCGGGCGTTACGGCCGCGATTGTGCTTGGGCTGGGGGCCGCCTTCTTCGTGCAGCACTGGCGCTTGTCGAGCCTCGAAAAGGAGTGGGAGACCATCGAGCCCATCGCCAATGAGACAGAAGCGCTCCAGCAGAAGGTGCGGACGTTCCGGCCCTGGTTCGACGAGTCGCCCGCGACCATGGTGATTCTCAAGAAACTCACGGAAGCGTTTCCCAAGGAAGGCGCGGTCTGGGCGAAGACACTCGGTATCAAAGACCTGTCGCAGACCTCGTGTTCGGGCTACGCGCAGACCAACCGGGACTGGCTTAAGATGCTGGACAGAGTTAGAGACACACCGGGCGTCGAGGACTTGCAGGTGTCGCAGGTGCAGGGCGGTTCCCCGGTGCAGTTCACGATGAGTTTTCGCTGGAACGCGGGAGAGTCCGATGGGTCCTGATCGGCGCAGACGAGTCCTGATGGTCGCTGCCATTGTCGCTGTGGGAGCAGTGGCAGGGGACAGAGTGATCCTGACACCGCTCCTAGACTTTTGGAAGGCGCGGACGGAGCGGGTTGCTGACCTGGAGAAATCGCTTGGTAAAGGGCGTGTGCTCGCCGAACGCGAGGAGACGATGAAGGACCGGTGGCAGGAGATGAAAGAGCGCAGCCTGCCTGTTGACATGTCGCTTGCGGAGGATCAGGTGCTCAAGTCCGTTGGGCGGTGGGCCCGTGACAGCCGTCTCGGCGTGACCTCCCTGAAACCGCGATGGTTGCGCGACGAGGACGACTTCAGAAAGATCGAGTTCCGGGCTGCTGCTGAAGGGAACATCGAATCGATAGCGCGGTTCGTTTACGAGCTTGAGAGAGACCCGCTTCCCCTGAAAATCGAAGATATTGAGATCGCAGCGCGTGACGAGCGCGGCGGCAGACTCTCGCTCAGCGTGCGGTTCTCCGGGCTCGTGATAAAGGATGAAGGATGAAGTACGAAGTACGAAGCAGGAAGTGTGCGTTACTCGCGGCATTTGTGTTGACGGTCGTGCTGGTGCCGGGCGTGACGGGTGCGGAAGACGAGTTGTCCTCCGTGTCGGGGTTCGAGTCGTTCAGCATCGTGTTCGAACGCAACATCTTCGATCCCACCCGTCAACCGCCGAGGCTGGAGAGATCCTTTGTTCCGGAGGCGCCTCCTGCCGATCACGTCGCTCTGAGAGGGGTGCTCATTTCAGAAGATGCCGCGATCGCCTTCTTTGAAGGCACGAAGCAGGAATACAGCGTGGATGCGAAACAGGGGGACACGGTCGCCGGCTTCCAGGTCGCAGGAATCCGAACCGACTACCTGACATTGACACGAGACGGGCGACAAACGGAGCTTCCCGTCGGATCGAGCCTGGTCAAACACGATGACGGGGAATGGGAACTTTCATCCGAGGGGTTGTCTTTCTCCGGTTCAGAGTCGACGTCGTTCTCCGGAGAGACCGGCGTGACCGAAGCCTCGACCGAAACGAACTCAACCGGCAATTCAACCAATAACATACTTAGGAGACTGAAGGAACGACGGAAACAGGAGATGGGAAAATGATCAACAGATTTCGCTATTCATGGCTGCTCTGTGTTGTTGCGTGCGCCGCGCTCTCGTTCGGCGCCCAGCCGGTTCCCGCACAAACCGAAGTCGCGCCTGCGGCCGCGCCCGACGTGGTCGACCCGGCGGAAGCTGTCGTCGAAGCCGAGATTGCTGCCGAAACGGAGACCCAGGCCGAAGCTGAGGGACAGGTCGAAGCTGAGGGACAGGTCGAAGAAGGGTTGCGTTTTAATTTCCGGGGCGTACCGCTCGAGACGGTCCTGGACTACCTGAGCAAAGAGGCGGGATTCATCATCGTCCGCAACACGGAGGTCAGCGGTCGCGTGGACGTCTGGAGTCATCAACCGCTGAGCAAGGACGAGGGGATCGACCTGCTCAACACGATTCTCAACGAGAAAGGGTACGCAGCGATCCGCAACGGGAGAACGCTGACCATCGTCGACCGCGACGAGGCCAAGCAACGTGTTATCCCCGTAAGAAAGGGCAATGATCCGGAGGAGATGCCCAAGACCGACGAGATGGTGACGCAGATCATACCCGTTCGATACACCGACGCCGTCCAATTGGTCGACGATCTCGAGCCGCTGCTTCCGTCGTACGCCACGCTCACGGCCAACGAGAGCAGCAACGCCGTTGTGCTGACCGACACGCAGGCGAACATACGCCGTATGACGGAGATCATCCAGGCGCTCGACACATCCATTTCCGAGGTTTCAACCTTGCGAGTCTTCGCCCTCAAGCATGCCGACGCAAAAGAGCTTGCAGACCTCATCAACCAGCTGTTCGAATCGCGTACCAGCAGCGGCGGTGGTGGGAGTACGGATCGGGGAAGTCAGATACGTGAATTCTTCTCGCGGATGCGCGGCGGCGGCGGCGGCGGTATGCCTCCGTTTCTTGATTTTATGCGCGGACGTTCGTCCGGTAGATAAGCGAGGTTTGTACGATGGATATTTTCGCTCATAGTTGGACTTGACAAAGGAGGGATAAGGATCATGAAGAAGCTGGTAGTCGTAACGACGCTCGTCGTGGTGTTGATTCTCATGCTCGCGAACCAAGGCGCTGTTGCACAGGACCGCCGGCGTAGCGGGACGAGTGAAGCGCGCCAGGCAGCGTCACGTGTGCTTGCCGTCGCCGATGAGCGAACCAACTCGCTCGTCGTGAGCGCCCCGGAGGAGCTGATGTCGCTCATAGAAGCACTTGTCAACGAGATCGACGACGTGACCGAGGAGCTTACGGAGGTGCGCGTGTTCCCGCTCCGGTTTGCAGACGCCGAGGAGATGGCCGAAATCATCACCGATGTGTTCGAAGAAGACAGCCAGTCCGGCCAATCGCAGTCAGGATCGCGTTTCGGCGGCCGCTCCTTCTTCATGCGGGGCGGTAGAGGCGGGTCCTCGCAGCAACAGCAGACGAGCCAACGCCAAGCGGAGGAGAGCAAGGTGGTGGCCGTGGCGGATACCCGGACCAACTCGGTCGTTGTCACCGCGGCAAGCGAGACGATGACCCAGGTCGCACAAATGGTCAAGGAACTTGACGAGGACCCCGCGAAAGACCAGAAGGTGTTCATCTATTCGCTCGAGAACGCGGATGCCGAGACGGTGGCGGAAATCCTCGAGAACATGTTTGAGGAACGTGGGACAACCAGAGGCGGCACAAGCCGCACCGGCAGGAGCACGAGTTCAACACGGCAATCCGTTTTCGGTCAGGGAGGCCAGACCTCCTCGTCCGCCAGGTCGAGCCAGTCGCGGTTCGGCGGTCGATAGTGGGCCGGCGGGCACACAGAGAAAGATGAGGTGTTGAGAATGAGACAACATACGCGGATAGGCATTGTGGTGGCGGTACTTGTGGGGGCCTGCTTGTTGGCGACAACCGACCTGTTGGCCCAGATGCCCTCGTCGGGCGGTTTCGGGCAACGGTCCGCGAGAGACTCTTACGGATCGAAGCTGGCGGAAGAGGTGATCATCGAGTACGACCAGGAAACGGGGTCGCTCATCGTCATCACCGACGAGGAGACAAACCAACATATACAGGAGGTTATTCAGAGGCTGGACCGGCCCGTGCCACAGGTCCTGATCAAGGTGCTCTTTCTCGAGGTAACCCACACCAAGGGATCCGATATCGGTGTCGAGGCACTCTTCGAGTGGGACGGTATGGCCGAGACGGCGACCAGTTCGTCAACCACCACAAGCTCGAGCGCCACGGCCGGAAGCACCACCATCACAACGACTACGGGAAGCTCCTTTGAAGGTACGAAAGGCGGCGACTTCGACTCGATTGAGAGCCTGTTCGGTCTCGCGTCCCAGACCGACGGCGGGTTTTTCCGAATCATCGACCAGGACCTGGAAGTAACGATGCGGGCCATCGCCAACGTCGCCAACCTCGAGGTGCTTTCCCGGCCCTCGATTCTCGCCCGCAACAACCAGCAGGCGACCATTACGGTCGGCCAGGAAGTCCCGTTTGTGCGCAACTCGCGCATTACCCAGGACGGGCAGACCATCAATACCGTCGAGTATGAGGATATCGGGATCATTCTCGAGGTCACGCCACACATCACTTCCGACAGGCTGGTCGAGATGGAGGTCGCGCCCGAAATATCCACGCTGACGGGCGAGACGGTGCCGATCTCCGACACGATTGACTCCCCTGTGTTCGCGAAGCGATCGGCCCAGACGCGGGTCGTGGTGCCCGATGGAAGCACCGTCGTGATCGGCGGGCTGATGGAAGACAGCGAAACCGAATCGGTTCGCAAGATTCCTATTCTGGGCGACATCCCGCTGCTCGGCATTCCGTTTCGGCGCACCATTAAGTCGAAGACGAAAACCGAGCTGCTCATCTTCCTCACTCCACACGTGGTTGAAGGGCCTTCGGAACTGCGGCGTCTGTCGTCATTGGAGAAGAAGAACAGCGAGCTTGCGAACGAGGTTTTCTCGGATAAGGTGATGGACAAGTATATCGGCGATATGGACGACTAGTCTGGTTGAAAAGCCGAGCCGGACCCTGCTAGACTGCGTTCAGGAGGAGACAGTTAAGCCTGTGCTTACGAAGAGAAGCGCAACTGCGTATGTGCTGTTGACGGTCGTGTGGACGCTCATCGCCACGTGGCAGGCTCTTGAACACAGCCGCACACGGGACTTGGCGCGTGCGGCGCTGCGCAACCGCGCCCGCGACATCTCGAACTCCGTCGGCGTGGTGATTCGGTCTCAGAGACGCTTCGGTGGTTTCGTTGAACAGCCGCGACTTGAGGCTGCCCTCGAGGAGTTGACTGAATCGAACGAGTTGCGGTCGGTCGCGCTCCTTAACTCTGCAGGCGAAGTCACAGCTTCCGCCGGCGACCCGATCGAGTTGGACATCGAGAACCTTCTCGAACGAGGCGAGCGTTGGGCCAGGAACACGGTGACTGTCGGCAACCTGGTCGACCTTGGCCCGGGCGCACAACAGGACGAGGGAACGCCTTCCGCCACTATCGTGTTGACACCACCGGGTTCGGGTCATGACGCTGGCGCTGACGGCCCTCCTCCCGAGCCAGGACCTCCGCCTCCGCCGTTCTTTCCGTTGGACGAGAAAAAGTTCGACACCATTCGGGCTATTGTCAGGGGCGACGCGCTGGATGAGGAGAAGATGGAGGCGTTGCGCTCGATGATCCCGAGCGAGCTTCTTGATGAACAGAAACTTGAGCGGTTGCGCGTTATGATGGAAGACGGTGAGTTGGATGAAAGGGACCGGAGGGACATCAGGGAGCTGTTTGGGCCCGGACGAAGAGGCGAACGCGGCCGCGGTCGACGCGGTCGATCGTTTTTCCGGCGGCCGCCTGGGATGAACGAGGAGCGATACCAGGAACTGGTCCAGCAACAGGGCGTGCACGCCTTCGTGCTCACCATGTCAACCGAGGCGTTTCGCGCCGCATGCGCCCGGGACTTGTGGCCGCGGATCGGTTTGACGGTGATCGCACTGGTGGCCGCAATCGGTGTGGGTGTCGCGTGGCACAGCCTGGAACGGTCGGCGGCGTTGCAGATGCGCCTGCTCAGAGCCAGCGAGATGAATATCCACCTGCAGGAGATGAACGTGGCCGCGGCAGGGCTCGCCCACGAGACTAGGAACCCGTTAAACACCATCAGGGGGCTCGCCCAGATGATCTCGAAGCATGCGGACGTCTCGGTCGAGATTCGCGACAGGTCGCGCGAGATAACCGAGGAAGTGGACCGCGTGACAGGACGGCTGAACCAGTTTATCGATTATTCGAGACCGCCCGAGGTCAGGCCTGCACCCACCAACATCAAAGCGGTTGTCGGCGACGTGGCAAACGCTTTGGAAACCGACATAGAGGACAAAGAGATTCAGTTCGAGCTGACCGGACCGGAACTGACCGTCGAAGCGGACGAGTCGCTCCTGCGACAGGTCATCTTCAACCTGTTGCTGAATTCCATCCAGGCTGTGGACCGTGAAGGCAGTATAGAAGTGCTTCTCGAGAAAGCCGGACCGGACGAGGCGAGCATCGAGGTCCGCGATAACGGTCCGGGCGTGCCCGATCACGCGAGGGAGGAGGTGTTCCGCCCATACTTCACCACCTCCGAGGAGGGCACAGGGCTCGGGCTGGCGGTTGTGCGTCAGCTCGTGCTGGCGCACCAATGGGAGATCGCCTATATCCCTCGAGACGACGGCGGCGCGCGATTCCGTGTAACTGGCCTGAGAGTGACGTAGAAGGCGGTTCCATCGATATGCCGGTGTGGGTGCCGCGGTATGAGATGCTGGAGAATAAGACTGTCCAACCAGAGGTATTGTTTCGTTTGGTATATGCAACCTCAAGCAGGTTCCCTTGACTCTCCTCTGACAGGACAACTAGAATCTTAGATACAGTCTGAGGATGTGAGGGTGTGGTCTGATGAGTTTGTCTGTTCAAGTTGATCAAGAACAAGTTGCCGTATTCTGCCGGAAACATCATATTCGCAAACTGGCGTTGTTTGGCTCGGTGCTGCGGGACGATTTCGGTCCGGATAGCGACCTGGACGTGCTGGTTGAGTTCGAGACAGGTCACGTGCCGGGTTTGGCTTTCTTCGCGATGGAGAACGAGCTTTCCGAGATTCTCGGACAGAAGGTGGATTTAAACACGCCTCAGTTCTTGAGCCGACACATCAGGGACCATGTTGTAAAGGAGGCGCTGGTGCAATATGTCGCGGCCTGACGACACGTTGCGTATGCGGCATATGAGGGACCAGGCTGACGCCGGCGCGAGATTCCGTGTAACTGGTCTGAAACTGACGTAGAAGGCGGTTCCATCGACATGCCGGCAAACTCACATGACACTGATTTGAGCCGGGCACGCATTTTGGTCGTGGACGATGATGCGAGCCAGCGCAGCCTGCTCGAGTCGTTTCTCGCCGGCCAGGGGTTTGACATAGTCACTGCTGCCTCGGGTGAGGAGGCGCTCTCCGTTCTCGACTCCCAGGAAGTCAGCATGATGATTTCGGACGTGCGGATGCCCGGCATTTCCGGTCTCGAGACGCTGCGGCAGGCGCGTCAGAAAAGCTCGGTACTGCCCGTGCTGCTGGTGACGGCTTACGCCGACGTTCGCGACGCAGTCGGCGCCATGCGCGACGGCGCGGTCAACTACCTCGAGAAGCCGATAGACCTCGATGAGCTGCTTTCGTCTGTTCGGCAGTCCATCGGAATGGATGTGCCCGTTCAGGCAAGCGTTTCGGAAGGGATGGAACTGCCCGAGCACGTGGTTGCGCAAAGCCCGCAGATGCGCGAAGTGTTCCGCGAGGCAGCGCTCGTGGCACCTTCGGAAACCCGCGTGCTCATCACGGGCGAGAGCGGCGTGGGCAAAGAGGTGGTGGCGGACCTGATCCATGCGTGGAGCCCGCGGGAGTCCGGGCCGCTGGTCAAGGTCAACTGCGCCGCCATTCCCGAGACGCTGCTCGAGAGTGAGCTGTTCGGCCACGAGAAAGGTGCGTTCACCGGCGCAACCGCGCAGCGTGTAGGCCGGTTCGAGCAGGCGGACGGGGGAACGATTCTTCTCGACGAGATCGCCGAGATGTCGCCCGGCCTGCAGGCCAAGCTGCTGAGGATCACGCAGGACGGGACGTTCCAGAGGGTGGGTTCGAACAAGGAACGTGCAACAAACGCGCGTGTGCTCGCGTCGACCAACCGCAACCTCGAAAAAGAAGTCAAAGAAGGACGTTTTCGCGAGGATCTGTTTTTTCGGCTGAACGTGATGGAGGTTTACGTGCCGCCGTTACGCGAGCGCCAGGCCGACATCGTGCCGCTGGCCAAACGTTTCGCTGCCGAGTTCTCGGGAGCCAGACCGCGATGTTCGGCGTCCGCGATCACGTGTCTAGAACTTTACGGGTGGCCCGGCAACGTGCGTGAGCTGCGCAACGCGATGGAACGCGCCACGCTTATCGCTCGCGGCGAGCTTATCCTGCCCGAACACCTGCCCAAACGGGTTCAGAACGCGGGCATCGATACGGACGAGGAAGCCGGAGCGTCCTCGGGCAAACGCATGGAAGAGGTCGAGAGAGCCGTCATTCTGCAGACCCTGCGCGAACACAACTACAACCGTACCGAGACGGCCCGCGAACTCGGCATCAGCCGGCGCGCTCTCACCTACAAGCTCCGCCGCTTCCGCGAGCAGGGACACCGTATCGAGCCGGATTGACCCCAGTACCGTTCAGGTAAGCGACTTCTTTGTCGTGCTCGTGCCCGTGCTCGTACTCGTAATCGAACTGAACCCCCGAAGCGCACACAGAATCTCCTTCAAGGCCGCAGTCCTGTGCCGAAACCGAGATCCCGCCTCCACCGCGGCCACCGTCGTTGCGAGACGCGAGCTTGCGAGCGACGTGGCAATCTCGACAGACCTGAGGTCCTTGCCAGTGATGAGATCGCCACGCCCCGCTCGAGCGGGGCTCGCGATGACGGGAGTGTCGAGACGACAACAGTCCTCGTTCGTCGCACCCAAAACGTGGCTTGGGCATCTTGCCCAAGAACCGCACGGGCGGGACGCCCGTGCCACGCGTGGACAAACGACCACGTCCCGAACCGGATTAGCGCACAAGCGGTTACTTTCACCTGCGCCGCCTCCATGAGGGCGAACCGTCAGTGTCTCATACATAGGATTCACTCCCTTTGTTTGTCAGAACAAGGTGCCCTGTGCCACGTCGGAGCCGGTTAAAGGCGGCTGCGGATGGCAACAGTCGGCGGTTACGTCGGGGTTCTTGCATTTGCAGAGGCCCAACGAGATGCAATGTTCCGCAGCAATCTTTTCCAACAAGTTGTACTTTGCGAGGCGGTAGTCCGTTGCAGGGATACTGACAGCTGCCCCGCCGCAGTATTTCTCGATTTTATGCGTGTAGAGACGGTGTGCCATTTCGTGAAAAGACCAGTCGCCGATCTTCACGGCAAGTCTATGATAGTTGGCGCGGCGCAGAAACAAGTATGAGGCAACAGCCCGTCGTATACCGCGATGCCTAATCTCCTCGCACAATGCAGCGAACGAGTCCTGGGTGTCAGAGAGTTCCGGTATGAGCGGGTCCATACGCGCCTCTGTGACGACATCGTGTTCAACCAGACGCTGCAACGTTTCGAGCCGTTGCTCGACTGGAGGAGCGTTTGGCTCAAATACCCGCCTTACGGAGTCATCGACCGTGGTCAGTCCGACCTGGACATGAACCAGGCCCAAATGCCGCTCAAAAAGCTGCAGAAACCGGTCCGGTACTTCGGACTTGGTCGAGATAAGAACGAAAACCGAGTGTTCGAGCAACAGTTCCATGGTGCCGTACAGTGCATCCAAGATACGTTTATCCGGCAAGAACGGTTCGCATGCAGTGCTGAAGTAGACAAGTGCCGGTCTCTCGCGTTTGCGAGGCAGCTCTTTCTTGAGCAACTCCAGAGTGTTCGCATAGAATCTGACTCTGCCCCGACCAGGGTGCGAGCGAAAGCTTTGCGCGTAACAGTACCGGCACTCAAAAAGGCATCCGGCGGTCAGGTTGATGGTATGATACCGCGAAAGACACGGCAACGTGGGGCGTTTCAGAACAGTCGATTTTCTGTCGGCTTCGACTATCCTGGCCATATCACCTCAGCTTGCAGTGGAAAAGCGTCTTGCGACTTTTTGTCCCAGCGATGATTGCTCGAGGGGCAAGATGCCCATGCCGCACCTCACCACGGGCTCCCCTTATCTCGGAGGTCGCGCATACGGCCGAGGTACGGTAATCACGTTCGCTTTGCTTCGGTCCAGGGACAAGACAGTGGAGTATCTGCCAAGATCTTGGAGTGGGGCATGAGGCCCTCCGGAACCTGGTGTCGGACAGCGTATCGAGAGTTCCACTGTCTTCCCCTTGAACTTGTCGAGGTCAGCATCCCGCACGTATACAGAGAAGTAACCCTCGCTATCGAGCGGGGAGACAACTACGCCCACAGTGCCCCGAGCACGCTTGCGGATGTTCACGCGGATTTTCGCCCCCGGCCAGGTCGGTGGGTCTATCACAGCCGGAGTACCATCCTCGAACAGAACACGCCCGTAGAGAACGTTCTTTATGGCGAGTTCGACCACTGTGTCCGTCGTCTCGCCGTCCGCAAGCACCACAACACGGCCACGACTGAACTCGTACTTCATGCCTTCGAACGGCAAGGCATTGACCGTGAAGGCGCCAGATGGCAAGCCGTCGAGCGTGAAGCTGCCGTCGCCGGAGGTAAACGGTATGCGATATCCTGCTCGGCCTCGATTATCTCCCATTGACCCATCCCAGTTGAGCGCCGTGCTCGCGTCAAGGCAATACTCTTGTACAGGCTCCCCGTGCTGATCGACCACGCGTCCCGTCATCGTTGCAGTGCCCTCAGGAAACGGGTCAAACTGGAAGTTGACTGTCTGGGACCCTTCAAGGACGCGGCTACAGCGCAAGTACTGGTGTCGATAACCTAGAACAGAAGGCAATGGTTCGTGCCACCACACGCCGACCTGGTAGGGCCATGCCATCTGACAGAAATAGAACTGGCCGTTCTCATCGGTCCCGGTGTCAGGGGGCGCGATTACGTTTGCACCCGGATCATACCCTCGAATCTGAACGATAGCATGCGGGATTGGTTTCCCTTCGGGGCCGGTCACCCGCCCCTCAAGCAAGTTGCTCTTGTCCAACCCTCCCTTAGACCACGCCAATGCGCCCCTGAACCCTGTGTTGTAGTATGTCTGGCCGTCCTTCAGCCGGGGTGATAGAAGCACGCTGACCGAAGTCGTTGCTCCGGCCTCTATCTCTATGGGTGCAGGCCACGACCTGTGAACGCCCAGCGAGTTCGGCTTGGTTGCCGTCCCGGTCATAGCCCCGATTACGAACGTTCCGGGCAGAAGATTGCTCACTGTATATTCTCCGGGGATTGGGAATGTGCGGACCTGCACGGGCTCGGCCGACCAGGTCGCGTCGCTGAAGAAGCCAACAATGACCTGCGCGAACACACCATCTTCCGCAGCGATATCAAGCTTCACACGGCCGCCATCCTCGATGCCCGTCCACACTGGGTCACCTCGTCTCGAACTGGCCATGACCTTGTGCAATTGCCGCGGCAGCCCTGCAAAAAGGGGTCCGGAGTTCCATTGCCGCAGGATATGCCAAGTCTCAGATTGGCTTCTCTCGCTGAGCAGTGCGTCGTCTGCTGCACACGCAACCGCAGTGCTGAGGCATACCGCGAGCATGAAGGCCACAGCTAGTGTGAAGATCATGTTCGCCACCCCTCTCATGACCGAGCCTCCCTCTTCCTCTCGGACTCCTCTAACGTGATCACGTCCCGGTGCCGTGTGGTAGCGCTCCTTGTCGAAAGCTGGTCGGTTGCGACCAAACATCTTGTTTATTATAGACTCGACGACACAACAGCCGCAACGTCCGAGCAGCCTTAGGCGGACCTCGTGTGGCCGGCCCGATGGGAACGATGCGTTGGGCTCGTCGATACCGCACCGGATTAGGTGCTTCCGGTGAACTGCTCGACCTCTTCAAGCGTGGCACGGGCGCCCCGGTGGCGTCTGATCTCCTCTATAGCGCGAAATCCAGCTCCAACGTCTGCCCTTCCTCGAGGGTGACGATTTGGGAAGCCTGCCAGATCCTCCTTGGCGTGATGGTTCTCTCCCCAAAAGAGACCGCGGTCACGTTATAGGTACCTGCCTCCAGATCCAAGATCTCATAACTGCCGTCCGGCTCGCAGACTGTCATTCCCAACGCAAGCCGCCACCTCGACGACATGTTTTCCGCAGTGATCGGTTCAGCAACTGAAGGCTCTCGCACGCCCACCTCCGTCATGGGATACCCGCCTGGCGACGATACCGTGCCCTTTGTGGATGCAGACCCACCAATCTCGATGTCCAGGCGCACCGTCTCTCCGTCATCAAGGTGAACCGAGGCGTGTCTCACCATACTGCGACCTGTTTCAGGATCAGTGACCCGGGAGATGGCGGTATACGAGTCATTGGCCAGCCCTTCAATCCGATAGAAGCCATCCCTGTCCACCGAGGCACGTCCTGACAATTGCCCAATATCCCAAGCATACGAAACGTGGACGCGACCACTGCACCCGCCAACTGGTTCGCCGTGACGCACAACGAAGCCTTCGATAACGCCCGTACCGCTCCTGAATTCAAAGCTCTTCTCGGTAACGCTTCCCTCTTGGACTTCGACCGTTGCCCCCTGCGTTTGCCCTAATTCTCCTGTTACGGGTGTCGGAAGGTATGCCGACACCCTGTACGTTCCCGCTGCAAGCCCCTGGAATCTGTAATAGCCGTCTATATCTGTCCTGCCGCGGTCATGGTATCGATGGTCGGTGCCGGAGCCGTTAAGAAAAAGCGTTGCTCCAGAGACAGCAACGTCGTTCTCGCTCACGTGGCCCGCTACAATGCCGGCAGGTCCCAGGCGGATGGTCACCTGATTCTCTTCCCCCTCCCGTACCGTTACAACAGCCGTCGCTGTCGCGAACTCGGGGTGTCTTACTCCTACAGTCTGCTCACCAGCCGCAAGATCTTTCAGCACAAACGATCCGTCTGCACTTGTTACAGCAATCGCGTTTCGCTCTCGCACTAACGGATCTTCCGGGATGCCGCCCAGGTAGATGTTCGCTCCTGCGACCGGACGTGCATCGGACGCTGCAACCACCATGCCTCGAACGATGTCCCCTTTGCAGAGGTAGAACTCTATCCCGGTCGTTGTCTGGCCGCTCTGGACAAGGATATCGGGAATCTCCTGAGGCGCGTAGCCGGCTGCGGACGCCTTCAGCGTCACTTCACCCGGGCTAACGTTCTCCATTAGGAATTCGCCAACTTCCGACTGGAAGCCTTTCGCAAAACCTAACCAGTACCCGTGACGCCCGGTCTCCACGCTGAAATCGGTTATGGGGACGCGTGTTGCCGCGTCCCTCACGACTCCCGCCACACTCCCTCGCCGCGTCATTACAACGTCAGCATCCATAGTGCCCACAGGAACGTCTTTGATGGATTCGCTGACGTAATTCTCATGGCTGAAGTCGAGTCTGACCTTTCCATCCGCAAGATTCTCGAAACGATAGTGCCCCGAGGCGTCCGTCTGGGTGCCCGGACGACTGCCTGTGGCAATCCGAACATCCACCTGGACGCCATAAACACCGTTTCCGCTATCGTCCCTCACGCGCCCTGCAACAACCCCTTGCCCCACGGCCTCGACAACTACCTCCACCCCGGTTATCCTTTCCTCAGCTGTCACTGTGACCGGGTCGCTCAACGTCTTGCGATAGTGCCCACGTGACCCGAACCCTACCTCGAATTGGTACGTGCCGGGACCGATGCCGCTCATCTCAAACCGGCCTGCCTCGTCGGTCTCATATGGTGCCGTCTCCCAAAGTCGGGACGTCCTATCAGCCCCTGTGAGTTTGAGCCAAGCGTTGTGCATGTAGCGCCCGTTGGTGTCTACAACGCGACCCGAGACACTTGCACCCGGTCCAAGCACAAAGTCTATCCCCGTCACTTCCCCTTCTGTCGGCACGGGGGTAACGTCCGAGTAGGCGATGCCGTGTTGGTCGGACTTGACAAATATACGGCACTTCGAGTTCCGCAATACACCGGTCAATCGGTAGTTACCGTGAGTGTCCGTCCTGGCTTCACTCAGTGAGTATCTTCCTTTGGCTTGAGCGTAACCCTGCAATATCGCGCCCTCGATGCCGTTCATGGTGGCGTCGGTAACGCGACCTGATATTGTTGCGCCGCGTTCGAAGCTAAAGTCTATCCCTGTCAGTTGCTCATCACGCCCGACGGACATCTGCCTAGGCGGATCGTATGTGCGGCCGACTCCTTCAGGAGGTTCGCACCACACCTGGTACCGACCGGGCAGAAGCCCACTGCACAGATAAGTCCCGTCCGCGTTCGAGCTGGTTTCCCGGCGTTTTGGCCCGCTGACATTGATATTTGCGCCTGGTAGAGGTTCGCCTGTATCCGAGGCTGTCACCGTGCCCGAGATCGATGCGCCCGCCGACAAGACGATGTCCACACCAGTGACACGCTTTTCGTCTCCAAGGCTCACAGTTCGCTTTTCGACGGCTACATAGCTCTCGTCTTCCACAGTTATGGTGTACTTCGTATCGCGTGACAGGTTTTCGACCAAGTACATCCCTGCCGTATCGGTGTGGGTCCCTCGGCCCGTGCCACCTTCCACGTTTCGGGCTGTGACAAGTACTCCCGGCGCAGGTTCACCAGTATTCTTGAATGTCACCTTGCCGGAAACGCTCACGCCGGAAGACAGGACGACGTTATTGCGTTCTGTCCCCGCTCTCACGCCGCTGAGTACCGATGGCGCGTAACCTTCCGCACTCGCCTCGATGGTATAGCTTCCCTCCCAAATGTAGTCGAGAACGTATCTCCCGTTCTCGTCCGTCTTAACCGCCATGGGTTTGAATACGGCAGGGTCGACCGAGACGTCTTTGCGTGCAAGCAACACAACTGTTGCATCCGGAACCCGCTCGTCCTCGGCGTTCCGCACCGTGCCGCTCGTCGCAAACGACGGGCTCATCTGTATGTCCTGCCTTGTCTCAAGAGATCCGTCCCGGCTCACGAACACAAGTTCGACACCGCTCGCACCCGGCGCGAGCGCGTAGACGACGTAGCGTCCTTCCGGAAGACTCTCTGCCCGGTAGGAGCCGTCGTAGAGCGTTTCCGTCTCTATGGCAGGTTTGTCCTGGTCCTCTTCCCCCTCAAGGTAATGCGTCCGCGCAACGAGTATCCGCACGTTGCGTCCCGGGTCGCCATCCGGATCGGTCACCGTGCCGTACAGCACGCAGTCGCCATTTTCGCGCTTCGGTGGGGGTGCGGCAGGTTCTTCTGTCTCCTCGGTCGCCGCGACCACCTGCTCTGCAGACGGTTCCGACTGTTGTGCGGTCTCCGGTGCGGCAGGTTCTGGATCCGGTTCCTCCTGGGAGAGTGATTGCCCCAGCCTGACCGGTTCCGCAGGCGGTTCTTCGGATGGCGTAGCCCCTCGCGTCATATATAGAGCGCTACCGGCAATGATGGCCGCGGCGCATATCGCACCGATGATTGCTGCCTTGTTGACTCCCATGACGGTTCCTCCCATTGTTGACAGCATCCCCGTAAGATGGAGCAGAGGCGCAGAAGGCAGGACTGAGGCCGTCGGCGCTACTTTGGCGAACGATGCGCCCGCAGGTAGTGCCGCGAGAGCTCGTGCCGACATCCTCCGTCGTCCCCTGGCCGCTTCGACGAGCCCCGATTCGACGTGGGCATTGAGTTCGTCGCGCAACCGGCCTCTCGCCCGTTCGAGCCGCTTCTTCATTGCCGCGCGAGATATGCCGAGCGCACTGGCTGCGTCATCGATTGATTTACCCTCGAAGTAGTACAGCATGATGGACTCGCGGTCACGCACAGGCACGTTTTCCAAGGTTTCATCGAGAAGTCTGTGTATCTCTTTCCGCTCCATCTTTTCCTCTGCTTCGGACGCTCCGGCATAGCCGAGTCCCTTGCGCACTATGGCCGAATCCGCCATCAGTCGTTCCCGGTACGCTTGCGACTTGTGCCACCTGTTGCAGAGGTTCGCGGTGATGGTTTTCAGCCACGATCCGAACCGGTGCGGTTTGCGAAGGCTCACAAGATGCTCCAGACCCAGCAGAAACGCGTCCTGAGCAATATCTTGAGCAACTGTGTAGTTCCCGACCCGGCTGTAGGCGATGGCGAGCACAACCCCGCCGTAATGGTCAATTAGGCGTCCGTAGGAGTCGCGGTCGCCCATCTGCGCGCGTTTTACCAGATCGAGTTCCCGGTCTGCGTCCATCATTGCCTCCAGCTCAATGATACAACCCGACCCAACCTTGTTCCAACTATTCCACCAAGGTAGAGTCATGAGGCGAGAAATGGTGACAGGTGTACTCTTTCGTCGCTACCTGCGCGTCGCCTACAAACAGGGAGTGGGGATGCCTGCCGAATACCCGCACCAGAGACGACCAGCCGCGTCTATCCCCCAGATTCTGAGCCCCGGCTGATCTCGATGTCGACGAGCGCCGTCTCGCCATCACCGAGCTGAACTGAGGCGGTGCCCTTTAATGGGCAATCTGCCGGTGTGTCTCGTGAGTACGCAAAGACCTTATACGAATCGGGCGGAAGTCCATCAATCGTGTAAAAGCCAGCTTCGCCCACACGTGAAGTTCCTGCCGTTTGTCCGGGATCAGAAAAGGAGGATGCGGTGACAGAACCTCCTCTTACTCGTTCACCGTTTAACGCCACATACCCCTGGATGACACCGGTCCCGCTCCTGAACTCAAAATCCTTCTCCGTGACGCAATCCTTTTCCACCTCTACGCTTGCACTGTGCCTCGGTGCATAGGCTCCTGCTTCTTTAACCCAAGCCGGAGTTGCAGACACCTGATACGTGCCGGGAGGGAGTTTCACCAACTCGTAGTATCCATCTGCATCGGTCGACGTGAACCTGTGAAACTCGTCCTCGCCACGCAATACAACCTGCGCGCCCGAGGCCGCGAGACTGTCCTCAATAACATAGCCCGCAATCGTCCCGCCTGCCCCAAGGCCGACGGTGACCAGCGTCTCTCGGTCCTCTTGCACCGTCACGCCCAGAGAGGTTGGGGCGAAATCCGGGTGTTTCACCCATAGAGCGTGTTCTCCCGCCGCAAGATCCCGAAGCAGAAATGACCCATCATCTGCCGTTACCGCCTTCAAACCCCTCTGTTCCTCCCATGGATATCGAGGAAGAAGGCCCAAGTAAATCCCCGCCCCGGATACGGGACCTGAGTCAGACGTCGCAATCACCAAACCACGGAGAACGTTTCCCTGTGAGAGATGGAACTCGTGGCCGCTCGTTTCCCGCCCACTCTCCACGGGTATATCTGAGAGCTCTTGCGGTGCATATCCCTCCGCCAACACCGTTATCGTGGCTGTGCCCAATTCGATGTTCTCTACAACGAACTCTCCCGTCTCCGACAGGAAGGTTTCACCGGCACCCGGTCCATACGTACCACGTTGTGTCTCCACTTCGACGGTAATCCTGTACTCACGTACCGGGTCCCCGGTGGCGGCATCCATCACAGTCCCTGATATGCTGCCCCTGGGCGCCATGACGACGTCAGCATCCGTGGTGCCTACAGAGACGTCGTCGAGGAAAACAGTGCCGTAACTCTGATGAAAGAACCGGATTTGGACCGTGTCATCCGTGAGGGCTTCAACGCGATAATGGCCCAAATCGTCTGTTTCTGCATCTTCGCTTCTGCCTGTTCTGCCCATTGCGCTTACATAGACACCGCGAACCGGATTGCCTTTCTGGTCGCGGACACTGCCTTCGATAGCCCCTCTGCCCTTGAATGGGGTAACAATCTCAATGCCCGTAATCCTTTCACCTGCCGCCACCACGATCGGCCCGTTCTCACACCTTTCCATCCGGTCGCCGTAGTCGACAGAAAAGACGTAGGTTCCAGGCCCCACATCAGTGATTTCAAACTTGCCTTTCCCATCTGCCTGCCAGAGCGGTGCTGCCACCATAAGCGTGGGGTGTACCTGTTCCTCTTTCATTCCGAGCCGAACATTCGGGACAGGGTGTCCCTGGGTATCTACGACACGACCGGAGACGATTGCCCCAGCGTCGAGTACGAAGTCCACTCCGGTTACCTCCCCTGTTCCCGGCACATGAACGTGGCCCCAAGAGAGCCTCCCGTATCCTTTTGCCGAAACGATCATCTCGTACATGGAGTTTCGAGCGATACCATTGAGGAGGTAGTTTCCTTGCTTATCCGACTCACCCTTGCTCATGTAGTCTGTTCCGCGGGCAAAAGAGACGGCACTCACTTTGGCTCTCGCAATGCCGCTCATGGCACGATCAGTCACGCGGCCGGATATTGATGTGCCTCGCTCGAAGGTGAAATCTATGTCAGTCAGCTGCTCATCGTGCGAAAGTGATACCTTCTTGTGAGGAGACCGGTTACTCACGACATCCTCGGCAACGTTTGACCGGAGGTCATACTCTCCCGCTTGAAGCGGCCCGCACGTGTATGTTCCGTCCGACTCTGAGAAAACACTTCGTCGTTCCGGCCCCCTGATGTAGATCTCTGCACCAGGTATTGGTGCGCCCGTATCCGAAGCCGTCACGGTGCCCGAGATCGAGGCACCCTGCAACGCTGTTGTCACGGCGGCGGTCCCCGCCGTTGGCGACAGCTCAGCGGGTTCCGAGTCTTGTGGTTGCGGTTGCTCGGTTGGGTCTGGCGGTTCTTCCTGGGCAGAAACGGATTGTGCGAGATCGGTCGGTTCTGCGGGCGGTTCCTCGGGTGGCGTAGTCCCTCGTGTCATGTATAGACCGCCACCGGCAATGATGGCTGCGGCGCATATCGCGCCGATAATGGCAGCCTTGTTGAGTCCCATGACGGTTCCTCCCATTGTTGACAGCGTCCCCGTGAGGTGGAGCAGAGGCGCAGAAGGCAGGACAGAGGCCGCCGGCGCAATCTTGGCGAAGGATGCGCCCGCAGGCAGTGCTGCGAGAGCTCGTGCCGACATCTTGCGTCGTCCCCTGGCTGCTGCGACAAGCCCGGATTCGACGTGCGCGCTGAGTTCGTCGCGCAACCGGCCTCTCGCCCGTTCGAGCCGTTTTCTCATTGCTGCGGGAGAGATGCCGAACGCTTTCGCCGCGTCGTCGAGCGATTTGCCCTCGAAGTAGTACAAGACGATCGATTCCCTGTCGCGCACCGGCAGGTTTCTCAATGCTTCATCAAGGAGGCGGTGTATCTCTTGCTGATCCATGGTTTCCTCTGTTCCAGGGGCCTGGACGTATCCGAGACGTTCGCGAACCGCAGCCGAATCGTCGCACAGCCTGTCCCGGTACGATTGCGACCTGTGCCACCGGTTGCAGAGGTTCGCCGTGATGGTTTTCAGCCACGATCCGAACCGGCGCGGGTGGCGGAGCTTAACGAGCTGTTCGAACCCCAGCAGAAACGCGTCCTGCGCAACATCCTCGGCAGTCGCGTAGTTCCCGACCCGGCTGTAAGCGATGGCGAAGACGGCTCCCCCGTACAGGTCCACCAACCGCCCGTACGAGTCGCGGTCGCCCGTCTGCGCTCGCTTTACAAGGTCGAGTTCCCGGTCAGCGTCCATAGTGCCTCCGGAGACATGATACGATCCGGCCCACCCCTTTTCCAACTCGTCTCATAGAGGTAGAGCCACAAGCGGACAAATTGTGACAGATGCGGTTGGCCCGGCTGACAGAGCGGCTGTTCAAATTGCTGTCCTTCAGCGAGCCGTGGCTTGGGCATCTTGCCCAAGAAACACACGGGCGGGACGCCCGTGCCACGCGTGGACAGGTGACTACGTCCCCGAACCGCTGTTCCGTCTTCCCATTGTCGTGCTCGTGCCCGTGCTCGTACTCGTAATCGAACAGAGCCCCCGAAGGGCCCGCAGAATCTCAGTCAAGACCGAAGTCCTTTGCCGGAACCGAGATGCTTCGTCCTCCGCGCCCGCCGTCGTTGCGAGCCACTTCTAGCTGGCGTCGCCCATCTCGACATACCGTTTTCTTTAGGTCCGAGCCGCCCTATTTGCGTTTCGTCGGTTTTCGCTTAGTTGCCCTGGGCTTTGTAAGATACAGCTCCGCCATTTTCGCTAACGCTTGGCTGGAATCTGATAGGCAGCATTTGCGAGTGATATCGTCAAGAGCTCTGCAGACCACTTGGTGCTGATGCGAACTGAGATAGAAGTCGACGATGATGACGTCCGCCTTTTCCAGAGGCTCCTCCCGTGTGCCTTCCTCCTGGCCTTCGGCGAGCTTCTGGAGGTTCGTAAGATAGCCGGCGGTTTCGGGAACGTGAGCTGCCAGTTCGTCCTTGGAATGACTTTGAAGAAGCTTAAGAAGCAGGTTCATACGCAGCTCGGGCACGTCCGATCCCCTGAGCTTATTCAGAATTGCGAGAGCCAACTCGGCTTGGGGCTCATCTAACTGCCATATGTCACATCTGGCGGTCCGAATTCCCAGTGCGCGAAGTGCTTCAAGTCGGGCATGTCCGTTGAGAACTTCAAATTTCCCCGCCTTGCCTCTGTGAGAGCGAACCGTCAGCGTTTCATACATGCCTAGCTGTTCGATGTTGTGTTTAAGCTTCTTGGCAAACATCCGCGAGATCCGGTTCGCATTCTGAGGGTTTGGAACAAGGCTATCAAGTGGTAGATTCTCATACATAGGATTCACTCCCTTTGTTTGTCAGAACAATGTGCCTTGTGCCGCGTCGGAGCCGGTTAAAGACGGCTGGGGATGGCAACAGTCGGCGGTTACGTCGGGGTTCTTGCATTTGCAGAGGCCCAACGAGATGCAATGTTCCGCAGCAATCTTTTCCAACAAGTTGTACTTTGCGAGGCGGTAGTCCGTTGCAGGGATACTGACAGCTGCCCCGCCGCAGTATTTCTCGATTTTATGCGTGTAGAGACGGTGTGCCATTTCGTGAAAAGACCAGTCGCCGATCTTCACGGCAAGTCTATGATAGTTGGCGCGGCGCAGAAACAAGTATGAGGCAACAGCCCGTCGTATACCGCGATGCCTAATCTCCTCGCACAATGCAGCGAACGAGTCCTGGGTGTCAGAGAGTTCCGGTATGAGCGGGTCCATACGCGCCTCTGTGACGACATCGTGTTCAACCAGACGCTGCAACGTTTCGAGCCGTTGCTCGACTGGAGGAGCGTTTGGCTCAAATACCCGCCTTACGGAGTCATCGACCGTGGTCAGTCCGACCTGGACATGAACCAGGCCCAAATGCCGCTCAAAAAGCTGCAGAAACCGGTCCGGTACTTCGGACTTGGTCGAGATAAGAACGAAAACCGAGTGTTCGAGCAACAGTTCCATGGTGCCGTACAGTGCATCCAAGATACGTTTATCCGGCAAGAACGGTTCGCATGCAGTGCTGAAGTAGACAAGTGCCGGTCTCTCGCGTTTGCGAGGCAGCTCTTTCTTGAGCAACTCCAGAGTGTTCGCATAGAATCTGACTCTGCCCCGACCAGGGTGCGAGCGAAAGCTTTGCGCGTAACAGTACCGGCAATCAAAAAGGCATCCGGCCGTCAGATTGATGGTATGATACCGCGAAAGACACGGCAACGTGGGGCGTTTCAAAACAGTCGATCTTCTGTCGACTTCGACTATCTTGGCCATATCACCTCAGCTTGCAGCGGGGAAGACGTCTTGGAACTTTGTGTCCCAGCGATCATTGCTCGAGGGCCAAGAGACCTCTTTTCAGGGATTGCTCTCTCTTTCGCAAACTGTGCTTCTCAGTCTACAAGAGAGCAGCACTCATCTCAAGAGTCTCGGCAGCAGCGGTCGAACCAGAGGATGCGGGCGGGACGCCCATGCCACGCGTGGACAGGTCACCACATCCCAGAGCCGCAGTTCCGGGTGACGATTGTCGTGCTCGTGCCCGTGCTCGTACTCGTAATCGAACAGAGCCCCCGAAGCGCACGCAGACTCTCCGTCAAGGCCGCGCCGGCCGAAACTGTCTCAAATCGGCTCGACCGGGCCTTTACATCCATGCGGTCGGCTATGTACACTATCCCGAAACCATGTTCGATGGTTCATAGCTTGACTGCTGTTTGTGAGCGCGTGCCCGAGGAGATTCGCCATGGCGGTAAAGGTAACAATGATCGGCGCGGGAAGCATAACGTTCACGCGCAAGCTCGTCCAAGACATTCTGACTGTTCCCGAGCTTCAGGACACGGAATTTGCGTTCACGGACATCAATGAGCGGAACCTGGAGATGGTCGACCAACTGGTCAAGCGGGATATCAAGGCCAACAATCTGCCCGCGAAGGTGACAGCCACCCTCGATCGGCGCAGGGCGCTCGATGGCGCGGACTACGTCTTCTCTTTGGTTCGCGTGGGCGGGCTTGAAGGTTTCCAGACGGATATCGACATTCCTCTGAAGTATGGCGTTGACCAGTGCGTCGGCGATACGTTGTGCGCGGGCGGCATCATGTACGCCCAACGCACGATCCCCGAGCTGCTCGCGTTCTGCAAGGACATGCGGGAAGTGTCGTCAAAAGACGTCCTATTCATGAACTACTCGAACCCGATGGCCATGAACACGTGGGCTTGCAATAAGCACGGCGGCGCCCGGATGCTCGGGCTGTGCCACGGGGTGCAAGGCAGTATCTACCAGATCGCGGAAGTGCTCGGTGTCGAGTCGAAGGATCTGTATGTCATCTGCGCCGGAATCAACCACCAGACGTGGTTCCTTTCGGTCAAGCTCAACGGCGAGGAGTTAACCGGCAAGCTTCTTCGGGCGTTCGAGAAACATCCGCGTTACAGCAAGACTGAGAAGATTCGCATCGACATACTTCGCCGGTTCGGGTATTACACGACTGAAAGCAGCGGGCACGTCTCGGAGTACGTGCCGTGGTACCGCAAGCGACCGCGGGAAATCAAGGAATGGGTCACGCTCGGGTCATGGATCGACGGCGAAACCGGCGGCTATCTCCGCACCTGTACCGAACAGCGCAACGAGTTCGAGACCGATTTCCCGAGATGGCTCGAAGAACCGTCTCCGGAGTTCAAGCCGGAGAACCGTTCGCCGGAGCACGGCAGCCACGTCATCGAAGCCCTGGAAACGGGGCGGACCTATCGCGGATACTTCAACGTCGTGAACGGCAACTGCGTAACGAACCTGCCCGCGGACTGCATCGTGGAAGTGCCGGGGTACGTGGACCGCACAGGAATCAACATCCCGGTCGTCGGAGAGTTGCCGCTCGCGTGTGCGGCAACCTGCAACACGAGCGTGCAGGTGCAGCGGATGGCGATGGAGGCCGCGGTCCACGGCGATGTGAAGCTGCTGAAACAGGCGATGCTGCACGATCCGCTCACGGCGGCGGTGTGCAACCCGCCGGAGATATGGCAGTTGACGGACGAGATGCTCGTGGCGCAGGCGCAGTGGCTGCCGCAGTACAAGAAGGAGATTCCGAAGGCGAAGTCACGTCTGGCCAAGGAGAAGCCGCTCGGCGAACACTCGACGAGAGGAGCGGCGCGAGTGAAGGTGAAAACGGTGGTCGAGATGAGGGGCGACGCTAAGAAGGCGTCGTCCGCCGGGAAACCCGAAGGGAAGCGATCCGAGCAACCTCGAAAGAGGAAAAGGCAATAGGCCGAATCGGCCGCGGACTCGGGCTGTCCTTGCTTACTCGTGGCAGCCCAGTTCCATCACGCCCGTCTGAGGGTGCGGGACGCGGGTAAGGTTGATCCCTTCGAACGGCACAATGCAGACCTCGGCCAGATACAGCACGCTCGACCCGGGTTCAAGGTGGCCGCCGTACGCCTGTTTCGTGTCGGACACCGTGACGTGCAGATGCGGGTTCCCGTCCGCGATGAGCCCTTGAATACTGAGCAGCTCGATCGGACCCCGCAACGTCACAATCTTGTCTTGTGACGGATAATCCGTGGTGGTGATCATGTGCAGCACGCACTTGTCAAACGTGCCGATCCCGGAGATAACCGCGCCCGACCGAATCTTCTCGTTGCGCGCTATCTCCTCGATTCCTTCGAGCAAAAGATCGCCTTTTGTGAAGTGCGCAAGAATGGGTGCACCCAGTTTCTCCGCAGCAAAGCATTTCATGACTTGTCACCTCCGTCCGCCTGGTCCGTTTTCGCGATCCTCCTGATAGAGACGAGTATAGGCAACCCGGCCCGGCCTGTCAACGCGAGACCACCTGTTTGTAGTTCCGCCTTTAGGCGGTCCTCCACGCCGGCGCCGCCATCAGGCGGAGAATGGGGTAGGGGAGGCCGCAGCCGCCTGAAGACGGAACTGCGAACCCTCGTTTCCATCGTCCCTCCTCGGGGGGGTCTCGATCTTGGGCAAGATGCCCAAGCCACGAAGAAGTTGCGTCCCGCTCGGGACGAAGGCATGTAACCTGGGGTATAGCGAAGCGGAACCCCAGGACCGAAATGAACGAACGTGTCCGCCCTGGAGGGCCGGAGGTACCTACCCGTGCTTGTGCACGCGCGGTATGGTTCTTGGGCAAGATGCCCAAGCCACGGAGGGACAGCTCCCCAAAGGGGAGCAATTTGAATAGCCGCAGGTGCAACCTGCGGGATGGGCCAAACAAAGACCCCAACCCTGAAAGGGTTGAACGTCGAAATCGCATACGCAGACACAGGAGAAGTTCGTAGTTCCGGCTTCAGCCAGCGCTGAGCCAGTATGGGAGCGGAGAAAAAACCGCCTGAAGGCGGAACGACAAACCGAAACGTTGCGCGGCGCGTTATGCTGGTATATCATAAGGGCAAATGGCCGATCTCTTTGACTATCAGGACGTGCCGGAAGGCGTTCGCGCTGAGAACAGCTTCGAGGGTGTTGTCGAACGAATCGTCTTCGCCAACCCCGATACCGGATACACCGTTGTCCGGCTCGAGCGACCTGACGGGATCCTCGTGACCGTGGTGGGCAACATGATCGCTATCAGCCCCGGCGAAACCATCCGCGTGACGGGCTCGTGGAAGGTGAACAAGAAGTTCGGCCGCCAGTTTGAAGTCGAGACCTACCATTCGGTCGTTCCGGCAACGCTTCCGGGGATCGAGAAGTATCTCGGCTCGGGGCTCGTGCGCGGCATCGGGCCGGTGATGGCCGGCCGGATGGTGCGCGAGTTCGGCGCGGACACGCTCAGAATCATCGATGAATCTCCCACCAAGCTTCTCGGAGTCGAGGGTATCGGCCGCAAACGGCTCGAGATGATTCGCGAAGCGTGGCAGGAACAGCGTGAGGTACGCAACATAATGATATTCCTCCAGGAGAACGGGATAACGCCTGCCTACGCTGCAAAGGTGTACAAGACGTACGGTGAGGAGTCTATCGAAGTGGTTCGTTCAAACCCGTACCGGCTTGCCGAGGATATCTTCGGTATCGGGTTCAAGATCGCCGACAAGACCGCCGCAAACGTCGGGATTGAGAAGACCGCGCCGGTCCGCGTCGAAGCCGGCGTTCTCTACACGTTGCGCCAACTGACCGAGGACGGCCACGTCTATTGTCCGTGCGGCGAGCTGGTGAACAAAGCGGCCCAGATACTGGGCGTGCCCCGCGACCTTATAACGGAGGCCGTCGTGCGCCTGGGCGAGACGGGCGGGGTGGTAATCGAGGAAGACGACGTCTACGATAGACGGCTGTATGAAGCTGAAATGGACGTGGCCGCGTACCTGCACGAGTTCGTCCGGTCCGAGTCTAAACCCCTGACGATCAAGATCGAGAAGGCGATCGAGTGGGCGGAACAACGCGCCCGCGTCGAGCTGAGCGACGAACAGCACGACGCCATAAGAAAAACCGCCGAATCAAAGCTCGTGGTCGTCACCGGCGGGCCCGGCACGGGCAAGACCACCCTGGTAAAGAGCATCATCGACATCTACAGCAAGAAGGAGCTCGACGTGTTGCTTGCGGCACCCACGGGCCGGGCCGCCAAACGGCTGGCGGAATCCACGGGTCGCGAGGCGAAGACCATCCACCGGATGCTCGAGTACAACGGCCGCACGCGGCGGTTCCTGCGCGACAGCTCGAACCCGCTTGACACCGATATGCTGATAGTCGACGAGACATCGATGATCGACACCGCGCTCATGCGAAACCTGCTCAGGGCGGTGCCTCGTGACGCGCGGCTCATACTCGTGGGCGACGTCGACCAGCTGCCGTCGGTCGGGCCGGGCTCAGTGCTGCGCGACATAATGGACTCGGGCGTTCCGGCGGTGCAGTGGCTGACCCAAATATTCCGTCAGGAGGCCGAGAGCGAGATAGTTCTCAACGCGCACAGGATCAACCGCGGCGAGATGCCGCGCGCGGCGGAGGGGACTGCGGCGGAGTACGCCGACTTCTTCTTCGTGAAACGGGATGATCCGGGCGAGGTGCTCGCAACGGTGCTCGAGCTTGTCGCAGAACGGATACCGCGCAGATTCTCTTACGACCCGATCGGCGACATCCAGGTCATCTCGCCGATGCACAAAGGCGAGGCGGGCGTGTCGCGGCTCAACGACGAGCTGCAGAAGCTGCTCAACCCGCACGGCGAGACAACGTACCATGGCGGCAAGGCGCTTCGGGTCGGGGACAAGGTAATGCAAACGCGCAACAACTACGATCTCGAAGTGTTCAACGGCGACATCGGATTTGTCCAGCGGGTCGACACCATCAGGCGGGCCGTAACCGTCGAGTATGACGGCAGAGACGTTGTGTACGATTTTGACAAGGCCAACGAGTTCATCACGGCATACGCCATATCCGTGCACAAGTCGCAGGGCAGCGAGTATCCCGTCGTCGTCATGCCCATCCTGACACAGCACTTCGTGCTGCTCAAACGCAACCTGCTTTACACGGCGGTCACACGCGCCCGCGAGCTGTTCGTTCTTGTGGGCAGCCCCAAGGCGGTATCGATCGCTGTCTCGAACGACGAGGTCGCGCGCCGCTACACCAAGCTCGCACAACGACTGCGCGAGGCATTCTCAGACTAGCCTGAGTTTCCGCTTTATGGATTTTTCGCAGGGGGTGTTTTCGGTAAGTGT
>CAZGCA010000016.1:0-31386 GCA_964524145.1 uncultured bacterium
CGAATCCCAGGAGTGAACTCCTGGGCTATTCTCAATCGTCCCTGCGGGACTTGGACGTGTTGTTGCGGGTCGGAGCACGGGGTGGGTGAAAGCCTACTTGTTATGTTTGTTGCTATTTGTAGGGCTTTACTAGTGGGCTTTCGTTAAATTGCTGAACGATTAGGGTCGATATGGTGTGCCCGGAGGGCGGCCGGTGTCTTCACGCTGAAGGGAATGCCAGCCCGATCACATCGTCCATGGACCTGACGAACTTCATGTCGAGGTCTTTGCGTACCCTGGGCGGGATCTCCTCGATGTCTTTCCTGTTCTCGTAAGGGAGGATGACGGTCTTCATGCGAGCCCTGTGCGCTGCGAGAACCTTCTCCTTGACGCCGCCGACGGGGAGCATTCGGCCGCGCAGGGTTATCTCGCCGGTCATTGCGATGCCACCGTTGCATGGTTTCTTGCGTGCGGCCGAGAGGAGCGATACGACCATTGCGGAACCAGCCGACGGACCGTCCTTGGGTATCGCGCCCTGGGGGACGTGAATATGTATGTCCTTGTTCTTGGCGAAATCGGGGCGGAGACCGAACCGTTTCGCCTCGGCCCGCAGAAAGCTCAGACTGGCCCGCGCGGACTCCTGCATGATGTCGCCCATCTGGCCGGTGAGTATCACCTCGCCTCTGCCGGACATTATGGAGGACTCGACATTGAGTATTTCGCCACCCGCTTCGGTCCAGGCGAGACCTACAGCGACCCCGACGCGCGGTTTGGCTTCGGCCTCGGGCTCGAGGAATCTCGGCGGGCCAAGCAGCTTGCGCAGATTTTGGGCGGTCACCTTGAACGGTTTCTTGTTCTTCTTCGAGGCGGCAACGGCCTTGCGAGCAACCTTACGGCAAATGTTGGCTATCTCGCGTTCAAGGTTTCTGACGCCTGCCTCGCGGGTATAGTCGCGTATGATCGATGCAAGGACGCCGTGCGAGAAAGTGACCATATCGGGGTTGAGCCCGTTCTCGGTTATCTGTTTCGGCACGAGGAACAGCTCAGCGATCTTCACCTTCTCGAACTCGGTGTACCCGGGCAACCTGATTATCTCCATCCGATCGTGCAGCGCCGGCGGTATTGAGTGGTCGACGTTCGCCGTGGTGATAAAGAAGACCTCCTCAAGATCGAACTCGACCTCGAGGTAGTGGTCGCTGAAGTTCTTGTTCTGCTCGGGGTCGAGCACTTCGAGCAGCGCCGAGGACGGGTCGCCCCGGAAGTCCACGCTCATCTTGTCGACTTCGTCGAGCAGAAAGACTGGGTTCTTGCTGCCTGCTTTCCGCATCGACTGGACTATCCTGCCGGGCATTGCGCCGATGTAGGTGCGGCGGTGACCACGTATCTCGGCTTCGTCACGCACGCCGCCGAGCGATATGCGCACGAACTTGCGGTTCATCGATCGCGCTATGGACCGGCCCAGCGACGTCTTGCCCACTCCGGGCGGCCCCACAAAGCAGAGTATGGGTCCTTTGGCGTTTCTCTTGAGCTTGCGTACAGCGAGAAACTCGAGGATCCGTTCCTTGATCTTTTTCAGTCCGTAATGGTCTTCGTCAAGCACACGTTTCACGGTCGCGATGTCGAGCTTGTCCTTTGTACGCTTGCTCCAGGGCAAACACACGAGCCAGTCAAGATAGTTGCGGATGACGGCCGCTTCGGGCGAAACGGAAGGCATCCTCTCGAGCCTATCGACCTCTTTCAACGCCTTGGCGGTTGCCTCCTTGCCCATCTTGGCCTTCTCAACCTCTGCGCGCAGCTCGCCGACCTCGTCCGTGGCGTCGCCTTTGCGTCCGAGCTCGAGGTTAATGGCCTTAAGCTGCTCGCTGAGATAGTACTCGCGTTGCGTCTTCTCCATCTGCTTGCGAATGCGATCTTTGAGTTTCTGTTCCATCTCGAGTATCTCGAGCTCGCGGACAAGGTGTCCGGCAATCTTCTCGAGCCGTGTTCTCACGTCAACGGTCTCGAGCAGTTCCTGCTTCTGATCGACTTTGAGCGCCATGTATGCAGCGATGAGGTCCGAGAGCTCGCTCGGCCTATCGCTGTTGGTAATCGCCATGGTAATCTCCGGCGGGACGTGTTGGTTGAGCTTGGCGTAGTCCTCGAACTGCGAGATCACGGCCCGGCACAATGCGAGGGTCTCGCGTCCCCTGGGCTCGACGGACGGTATGGGCTCGGCGATGACTTCGTGGAAAGACCTCTTTCTGGTGCGGCCGACAATGGACACTCTCGCGTGACCCTCGATGACTATCTTGAAACTGCCGTCGGGCACCCTAAGCAGTTGCAGCACCTCGCCTATCACACCAACGCTGTGTATGTCCGAGATGATGGGGCTTTCCTGGTCGCCGTCCTTTTGTGCCGCAACGGCTATGATCTGGTCCTGTCTCATTGCCGATTCGAGCGCGGCGATCGACCGTGGGCGACCGACAAGAAGCGGCACGACCATGCCGGGGAAAAGCACCAGCTCCCTGAGCGGTACGAGCGGGACCACGTACGCTTCCGGGTCTTGTTGTTTGGATCGGGTCTTGCCGGTTGTCGCTTTCTTAGTTTTCTTTTTCTTGGCCATAAGTTGGTGGGCTCGTGCCGTCAACGGCGTTCAGGGAAAGCGGATTGGCCTTTCGCTCCCCCGGACAACGCACCCCGACACGGCGTGCTCGTTTGTCTGGTCCTCGCGTTCAGGCGGTTCTTTGCTCCTTCTCGTATATGAGCGTCGGGGTGTCCCGCCCCGCTATGACTTCTTTCGTAATGACACATTCTGCGATATCGCGGCGTGAAGGCAACTCGTACATGATATCGAGCATCACCTCTTCGAGAATAGAGCGGAGCCCTCGCGCACCGGTTTCTTTCTCGAGAGATTTCTCTGCGACAGCGTGCAACGCGCCGTCGGCGAACTCGAGCTGGACCCCTTCGATCTCAAACAGCTTCTTGTACTGTCTGACGAGCGCGTTCTTCGGCTCGGTAAGTATTTGCACGAGATCGTCAACAGTGAGTTCGTGCAGCGGCGCCACGACCGGCACCCGGCCAACGAACTCTGGTATCATCCCGTACTTGATCAGGTCTTCGGGCTGAACGAGAGACAGAATCTCTCCGAGCCGCCGCTCGCCCTTGGAACGCATCGGGGCGGTGAACCCGACGGCAGCCTTCTGGGTCCGGCTCTGAATCATCTTCTCCAACCCGATGAACGCGCCGGCGCAGATGAACAGGATCTTCGACGTGTCAATGCTGATACATTCCTGCTGCGGGTGTTTCCTGCCTCCCTGGGGAGGCACGCTCGCAACCGTCCCTTCGATGATCTTCAACAGTGCCTGCTGCACCCCTTCCCCGGATACATCCCGCGTTATCGATATGTTCTCGGTTTTCTTGGCGATCTTGTCGATCTCGTCGATGTACACGATACCGAGCTCTGCCTGGTCAACGTCGAAGTCGCAGTACTGCAACAGCTTGAGAAGAATATTCTCGACGTCCTCGCCGACGTAGCCCGCCTCGGTCAGCGTGGTCGCGTCACACACCGCGAAGGGTACGTCGAGAAATTTGGCCAGGGTCTGCGCGATAAGGGTTTTGCCCGAGCCGGAGGGTCCGATGAGCATCACGTTGGATTTGAATATTTCGAGACCGTCCTCACCCGTTCCAGTATTCACACGCTTGTAATGGTTGTGGACAGCCACCGACACAATCTTCTTCGCGCGTTCCTGACCGATGACGTACTCGTCGAGCACAGCTTTGATCTCGGCAGGTTTGGGTACGGCAAGCTTGCGCCTTACGCGTTGTCCCGTCCGGGCCCTGTCCTCGGCGAGTATGTCGTTGCACAGTGCAACGCACTGGTCGCATATCGTCACCTCGGGCCCGGCCGCTATGAGCCGGTCTGCTTCGCCGGCCGACCGGCCACAGATGGAACACCGTTTGTTGTGTTTATCCTCGTCGTAGCTGGGCATAGTTGCCGGGTTACTCCTTGTTCTCCTTGGACCGGTCCAAGACCTCGTCTATGAGGCCGTACTCGAGGGCCTCCTGGGCCGACATGAAGAAGTCGCGTTCGGTATCCCGCGCTATCGTCTCAAGATCCTGATTGCTGTGCTCTGCAAGTATCTCGTTGAGCATGTCGCGCATCAGCAATGTCTCTTTCGCCTGCACATCTATGTCGGTGGCCTTCAGCAGACGGCGGGACCCAGCCCACGGCTGGTGGATGAGAATCCGCGAGTAGGGTAGTGCGTACCGTTTGCCTTTCCCGCCTGCCGCAAGCAGCACCGCGCCCATGCTGAAGGCCTGACCGAGACAGATGGTCGAGACCGGGGCCTTGACAAACTGCATTGTGTCGTACACCGCCAGGCCGGCGGTTATCGATCCGCCCGGACTGTTGATATAGAGGTGGATGTCTTTGTCGCTGTCCTCCGATTCGAGGACCAGCAACTGCGCTATCAGCACGTTGGCCAGTTCGGCACCAATATCTTGTCCGATGAATATAATCCTGTCCTTCAGCAAGCGCGAGTATATGTCTTGGTCTCGTTCGCCCCGGCTTGTCTGTTCCACAACCCTGGGGACCCAGATAGTCGCCATCTATTGCTCCTTTACTTCCACCTCGGTGATCGTTGCAGAGTCAATGATCGCCTTCATCGCCTCCCCGCGTCGCCACCGCGCCTTGTAGGCCGATTCGGCGTCGCCGCTGCTGAAGTACTTCTCGACTTGCTCGGGCGTCACACCGGGTTGTTCGGAGAGTTTCGTCTTCTCTTCAGACATCATCTCATCCGTTATCTCTACGTTTTCTTTCCTGGCGATCTCTTCCAGCGCACAGAACGTTTTGAGTTGGTGTACTGCGCGTTCCTGACATGCTCTGAGAAGCTGTTCCTGCTCCTTGACAATCTCCTCCCGAGGCACACCCGCACGCAGCAGCCTTCTCAGTTCCTCATCAAAGACCTCCTGTGTGTGAGCGCGCACAAACGAGCCCGGCACCTCGAACTTGGAGGCCTCGATCACCTGGTCCATCGCCCCAGCACGGAGCGCCGATTCGGCATTGTCTACGGCCGAACTCTCGATCCTTTCGCGCAATTTGTTGCGGTAATCCTCCGCCGACTCTGCCCCCAACTGTTGGGCAAGCTCGTCATCCATCTCGGGCACTTCAGGTCGCTTGATCTCGTTGACCTTTATCTTGAAAAGCGCTGTCTTCCCGGCTATCTCTTTTTGCCTGTAGTCGTCGGGGAACGTCGCCTCTACTTCCTTTTCATCGCCGGCAGAAGCTCCGACCAACGCGCTCTCGACCTCCTCGAAGAAGTATCCTCTGCCTATGTATACCGGCACGTTCTCGGCTTCGCTGCCCTTGAACGGCTCGCCGTCTATGGTCGCCTCGAAGCTCAGGATGACCTCGTCGCCCTCTTCGGCACCACCGTCATTCCTGGGGACGTACGCCACGTTGGCACGCAACACTTCCTGGACGGTTTTGTCGATGTCTTCCTCTGTCACGCGGCGAACCGGTTTCTCAAGCTTGAGTCCCTTGTATTCTCCGACCTCGACGATCGGTCGGACTTCCAGAGCAACCTTGAACGTCAAGGGCGACCCGTCCTCGTGTTCGATATCGCTTACTTCCGGCTCGAGTACCGGCTCGAGGTCGTTGGATTTGATCGCCTCTTGGACACTCGCGGCTACCGTTCGATTGACGGCCTCTTCTTTGGCCTCCTTGGCAAACCGTTTATCAATGAGTTTCCGGGGAGCCCTGCCGCGGCGGAACCCGGGAATCGTCGCTTCCTTGGCTATCTCGGAGAGGACCTTCTCTTTCTCCTTCTCAACCTCTTCTGCGGGCACCTCGATATCGAACAACCGGAGACAGTCTTCCTTCTCCTCGATGTTGACTTTCAGACCTTCCACCGATTTCAACCTTCTCTTACTGTTTTCTCGTATCCATCGCTATTGGGCGAGGCGGGAGTTGAACCCGCACACCTTTCGGTACTGGATCCTAAATCCAGCGCGTCTGCCAGTTCCGCCACCCGCCCGAGCACCATCGTCAACACATGGTGGGCCGTGCAGGAATCGAACCTGCAACCTCCTGATTAAGAGTCAGCTGCTCTGCCTAGTTGAGCTAACGGCCCACCGAGCCTCGAATGCGCGCCCGGCAGGATTCGAACCTGCGACCTGCGGATTCGAAGTCCGACGCTCTATCCAGCTGAGCTACGGGCGCAAGAGAGTTCCAACACAAAAACACCCCGCCCTCGGTCTCCTGGCCGGGGAGCAATGTTCGTTTACTATATGGAGCGGGAGACGGGATTTGAACCCGCGACGTCAACCTTGGCAAGGTTGCACTCTACCACTGAGTTACTCCCGCGTTGCTGCCGCGGTTTTTGTTACACCCCTTCCGTCCAAAATCCATTATACTAGACCGCATAGCCCATGTCAAGATGTTGAGGCCAGCTCCGGAGCTTCGGTTGACAACGATGAAGTGCGGGGGGTACCATACCACCACATCGACTGTTCAGTTGTGTCTCCAGGTATGACAGGTTCAAGGAAAGGCGCAATGTCAACTAATGTGAAGCGGGAGGAAACGGGAGATCGGTTCGAGCCGCTCAATCTCGCGCTTCGGTGGATAATAGTCGCTGGTCTGACCTTCTACTACCTTGACGAGGTCGCCGCTGGACAACGCGGCTATCTGCTCGCCATCATACCGGTCGTCGGTTACACGGCGTTCGTGCAACTGCTCTCGACGGTGCGCAAGGTGTCATCGTGGTTTCGCGGTATAGACATGATCGTCAACCTGGTACTGTTTACGTTTGTGATCTACCTTACCGGAGCCGACAGCAGCGAGCTCTACATGATCTATCTCCTGCTGATCGCAGCGATTGCGTTCTGGCGACAAGACCTTCGCTCAACATTGGTGTACTCGATGGTGTGCGTTCTGTCTTATCTCGGAGTGATCGTCGTCGAGGCGGTTCGTATCGGTCTCTCGGTACCGTCGGAGCTGCTACTCCTGAGGTTTCTGGTGATACTGCTCATGGGGAGTTTTCTGGGTACGCTGGCCGAGAGGACCCGCAGGCGTCGCGAGGCGTTGGCCGAAGCTCTTGAAGCCACCGACGAAGAGCTGGCACGCATCAGAGAATTTTCCCGAACGGTGGGCGAGGCGGCCACTATCGATGAAATCGTTGCTGTTGCCGCCAAGGCATTGTCCCGCGCGCTGGACTGTGAATGGGTGGTGATCATGCTGCTCGATCCACGAACCGACAGTGTTGTGGTGCACGATGGGAGCATCTCTCCACCCGAGGCTCCCAAGCCGTACGCCTACCCGTTGCGTGTTATCCAGGACGGTTTGGTGCCTCTTGTCACCAACGAGCCGTCAACACTGCCCGGCGAGATGGGGGAGCTCGCTCTTCGGTTGGGCGTTGAAAACCTTCTTTCCGTACCGATCAGGATAGCCGGCAAGCTGTTTGGCGTTGTCCATTGCGCAAACAAGGGACCGGGGTTTCTGCCCGAGGACGTACGGTTTGTGCGGACGCTGACACCTCAGTTGGCGGCCTCGATCCAGTCCTCGGAACAGTATGAACGGGTTCAGAGAGAGCTGGCCCAATCGGAGAAGCTGGCCGCAGTGGGGAGGCTCGTCGCCGGGATAGCGCACGAGCTTAACAATCCGCTGGCAACGGTGTGTGCTTATGCCGAACACCTCGTGGGGACTGTGGAAGACGAGTCGCTGAAGCGGGATCTCGAGAAGATCGATCGTGCGGCATGGCGCTGCAGGAGGGCTGTAAAAGGATTGCTCGACTTCGCGCGATCACAGCCGCCCGTGAAGACCAACGTACATATGGCGGAGATAGTCGAGGAGGCGCTGCGATTCGTCAGCGACAGGCTGTCGCAACATTCCGTACGTGTTGAAACGGATTTTGCAGAGGGTCTCCCAGCGGTCTGTGTGGACCCGTATCAATTGGGCGAGGTTTGCTCGAACATCATCAACAACGCGATCGACGCTATGGCGAATTCGGAGCGCGAACGCCTCCTGACGATTCGGACGTCTTTGAACGATGACAAGGTTCGCTTGGAGATATCCGATACGGGAACCGGTATACCCGAGAGCCTGATTGACCAAGTATTCGACCCGTTCTTCTCGACAAAGGACCACGGTAAGGGTACGGGATTGGGCCTGAGCATATGTTACGGGATAGTGCGTCGCCATGACGGCGAGATCCGCGCAGAGAGCGAGCCCGGGACGGGAACAACTATGACAGTTGACCTGCCGTCAACCGGCGAAGAGATCGCTACAGCACGGGCCGAAGCAGCAGCCGTCCATTTCGATCTTTCGGGGTTGCGACTACTCGTTGCCGAGGACGAGGAGGATTTGCGAGAGCTTCTCACCAGAGTTCTTCGTTCAGAGGGATGTGCGGTCGATACGGCCGAGACCGGTGCAGCGGCCATGCGGCTCTTGGATGTCAACACCTACGACCTTGTTCTGGCTGACATCAAAATGCCCACCGCAACGGGCAACACGCTGTATCAGTATGTCTGTGAACGGTTCCCACACCTGAAGGGAAGGATTGTGTTTATCACCGGCGATACGGCGTCGCTCGATACGGCCGTCTTTCTGGAGGAAACCGGCAACCCCTGGATCGGCAAACCTTTCCAGCTCGGTGAGATCAAGGCGGCCATCGAAACGTGCCTCTCCGAAACAACCGGCGATTCTACAGGGCGCGATGGTCAGGACGCTTCCTGAGACGTCTCCGAGCCCGGGTTGCACTGTGCAAAGAATCCAACGACATTTTCCGTAAGGAACCGTTCGGTCTTCAGCAGGTTTTCCCTGATCAGCTTCAACTGGTTTTGTTGCACCGGCATGGCGAAGGTTGCCTTGTTTTCGAGGAATATGGTTTTGGGGTCACGTATCAGCGATTCCACCTTGACGTCGCAGTGGAACGGCTGGTCGGGTGTCAGCGGAAAGAACAACCTGAATCCGAACCCCTGGAGGGGCCGGCCCAGCGTTTTGAGATGCTCCGGGTCAAGGCTCGCGACTGCCTCTGCCAGGAACCGGCGCGCGTCCCGATCGGGGGTTGCCGCCGAGGCGAGCTTGCGCACGACGTAGTGCTGGGTAACGGCGACGGGCACCTGCAACACCGAGAAGCAGCTCTTGATGGTTGGTTCTGCGAGCATATCCAGAAAATGCCCTGAATCGAACTCGGGGTGAGCACAGTGGAGTGCAACCCTTGCCGGCTCGACGATACATTCGAGACGTTCGCTCGAGTTCTTCACGGTAGCGATCATTCTCGCGCCACCGGACGGCAGCAGGTTGAACGACTGGAACTCGCGTATCGAGGAGAGCTCGTTAAGTAGTTCGCGGCACTTCTCGCCGCTGAACGATCGCGGTGGCGCAATGGTCAGCGCTATCTCAAAACCGTAAGGTCGCAGACTCTCGACGTTCATCATCCATCCGACGGTGGCGGGCCGGCCACCGCCACCTGAAAAGTAGTCCAAAAAGCCGGGTATATCATGAAGAAGTATAGCACTCCGCGGGACGTGAGTCAAAAAACGGGGAGGTGCCTTACTTCTTCCCGGTCAGTTGCGGGCTGGCGAGGAAGGTTCTCGTGTCGCGCGGGAGCGTACCGGTTCGGAGCGTGCCGCTGGTCACCAATTGCTCGGCAACGTCGGCAAAACGGTCTTTTTCCCACCCGAATATGCGGTACATGGTCTCTGTGTCGGCAATTCCGGCGGTACGCACGTAAGCGAGTGCGATCTCTGCCATCGCGCGTTGTGGCTGGCATTGCCGAGCCGCATCGAGCACGGGCTGCGGCACCCAGTTCGAGAAGAGGTCGAGCACGCGCACACCCCAGCTCTTGTCTTTGAGTCCGACGGTGACGATTTTGAACTTGAGCTGGAGCTCGAGCAGTGCGGCATGAAACGTGCGGGTCCCTTTCTTGCCTGGTATCGCGAGCGCCGCTCGCAACTCGTCAGTAGGAGTAGGACCGTGCTCGGCCAGGAAGTCGCAGATCCGTTTGGCAGACTCACTGAGCCTGCCGTAAAAATGCTCCTCGTCGTAAACCTCGTACCCGCCCGAGTCGAAGTAGAGGCTGAGAAAGTACGGTAGCAACCGCATCGAGATGAGCGTCGCTTTGCGGCGGACCACACGCCCGCTGTAGCACTTGCCCGCAGCCTGAAGCTGGTCTTTCCACGGCCACCAGTCGGCGGTTCTGTGCGCCGACCGATACAGCTTCGGCAGGTCTATGTAATCGCAGGCGAAGAGAAGACAGAGCCCGACATCGTCTATGAACCGTGCCGCCGCCGCGCGGGTACGGAGCCGGCGTTTTTCCGAAAGGCGCCACTTGGTGCTCCTGTACCGGTTGACACTGGCTTTAGTGAGATGCACGGCTTCTGTTGGCGCGCCAGCCATAGTGTATCAGAGATGATCGGCGAGCAGGGGTTCTTGCTTGCGGAAGATTATTGCGCCGGCGACGAAGAACGCGATGGAGATGAGAACCGCCGGCAATATGACAAGAATGTCGGGACAACGCCCGTCGAGCAGGACATTCCTCATCGAGATCACGATGGCTGCCATGGGGTTGAGCATGTAGAGCCGAAAGAACAAAGACCCGGTGTTTTCGGCCACCATGGTGTGCGGGTAGAATATGGGTGTCGCGTAGAACCATACCATTAGCGAGGTCTCGGCGATGTAGGCCACGTCGCGATAGAACGCGTTCAGGCTCGACACCATCAGACATATCCCGAGAACGAAGATCGCCTGAACGAGAACGATCAGCGGCAGCGCCAGGACCCACAGCGTCGGCCACTGGCGGAACCCTATCAAGAAGGCGAACAGAACGATAAGCGATAACAGATAGTTGATGAACGCGGCCAGGACCGTCGAGGCAGGTATCACCTCGCGGGGGAAGTACACCTTCTTGATGAGGTCGGCGTTGCCTATAAGCACGCCCGTGCAGCTTGACAATGAGTGGGCAAAGAACGTCCACGGTATGAGCGCGCACAGGAGAAAGATGGAGAACGGGTGTTCGATACCCGCGGTGAAGCCTCGCGGCCCGATGTATCTAAACACGACAGTGAGCACAACCATCATGAGCAACGGCGTCAGTATCGCCCACAGGAACCCGAGCACGGCGTTCTTGTACCGCACCTTGAGCTCTTTGACCGTGAGGCTGTAGAGCAGCTCTCTGTACCGAACGAGATCTGTTATGAGTTGTATCGGACCAACCATGTCACATTCCTTTATTTGTCGTCCGCCATTATATGCGCTGGCAATCCAAGCCGTCAACAGTATCAGGCCTGCATCAGAAAAGGGGCTTTCTCTACGCGGCCCTGTTCTGCCACTACTATTCGAGCCTTCCCGAAAAGATGGTAGATCGCACGGCCACAAAAAGGTGAGCAGCATCCTGAAGTCTTTCACGCCGCGTCTCAGCCCCCGAAGAGGCGACGGAATAAAGCCCCGGGTGACGACTTAAGAGGAACCCGGGGCTTTGACCACGGTGCGAGCACGGAACGCGTGCTTTGCTGGACGCGAACCTACGCACTAACGACCACGCCCGCACACACGCCGTATGTCCCTTTCCACCCCGCATTTGAAACCATACCCGGCAGCGGGTATAATTGGGTTGCGGCACTTAATTTCCCATGGACTAGCGGGCGGACGAATGTATCTTGGACGGTTACGAACAATCTGATTCCACCAACGATAGCGCCTCGACACCGGAGTCCGCCGGCGACGCGCGACCTATCCCGTTAGCCAAAGGCCATCGCGACCTTACCGCGGGACCCGTCTCGAGGTCGTTGCTTCTGCTCGCCCCGCCTCTGATGCTGTCGCACGCCGTACAAACAAGCTTCGGGCTGGTCGACACGTTCTGGGTCGGAAAGCTGAGTCCGAGCGCCGTAGCGGCCCTGACGATGAGCGGTCACATCATCTTCCTGCTCATGACGGTGCTGGCGGGCGTCTCAACGGGCACCATGGTGCTGGTTGCGCGCGCTGTCGGCGCGAAAGACAGGGTCGCAGCGTCGCGCGCTGCCGAGCAGGCTCTGCTGCTCACCTTCATCATCGCGGCTCTTATGGGCATACTTGGGTTCGTGTTCGCGCCTCATATCCTGAGCCAGCTCACTACGGATGCGGAAACGCTCGAGCTCGGCACGGGGTACATGCGCGTGATGTTCGTCGGCATTTTCACGCTCGTCGCCCTCTACATGGTTTCCGCGATAATGCAGGGTGCCGGCGACGCGTCGACACCCATGAAACTTGTCGTTGGCGCAGCGATCGCCAACTTCTTCATCGACCCGATGCTGATATTCGGTGTCGTCTTCCCGAAACTCGGCGTCACGGGTGCCGCGTGGTCCACCGTCTTCACCCGGGGCGGCGCCGGTGTGATAGGCCTCCTGCTGCTCCTGCGCGGCCGGCCGGCAATAAGGATACGCACGATCCTGCCGAGACTCGACCCGCAACTCATGATGCGCATGGTCAGAATCGGGCTGCCAACGTCCGTCATGGTGGTGTTGCACCAGGTTATCGGCCTGATAATGATAGTCATCGTCTCGAGATATTTCGGCACACACGCCATGGCCGGGTACGGAATCGGGATGCGCATCCACAGTCTCGCCTGGATGCCGACGTTCGGGCTCGCCATCGCAGCGGGTACCCTGGTCGGGCAAAACCTCGGCGCGAACAAACCTGACAGGGCCGAGAGAAGCGGCTACCTCGGCGCCGCATGGTGTACGGCGGTGATGTTTGTCATGGCCCTGATAGCGTTTGTCTTCGCGCCCCTGCTCGTTGCGACGTTCAACAACGACCCCAACGTCGTCGAGATCGGCACGAGCTTCCTGCGGTTCACGGCGCTCGCACTGGTCTTCAGCGGCGTCTGGATCGGGTTCAGCCGGTCGCTGAGCGGGGCGGGAGATACCGTCACCCCGTTGAAAATAGCTGTTGTCAGCGCTATAATACACGTATGTGTAGCGGTTGGCTTATCGGCGACCATCGGGCTCGAAGGCGTGTGGATATCGTTTCTCGTCGGCGATTGCGTCGGCATGATCCTCGCCGCTGTATGTTTCAGACGGGGCAAATGGAAATACAAAAAGGTCTAGCCCGGCAGAGCAGGTTCCTGGTCAGCGCGCTCGTGGCCGCGTTGCTTCTGCTGCTCATTGCGCCGACCGATGCCCTTGCCCGTATGGCCGACCCGCGCGCCAAGGACGATACCGAGTTTGTAGACGGCACGTATCCCGGCAGGCTGCTCGACGAGCTCGCCCTTCGCAAACAGCGGCTGCGACTCCTTGCCAAACAGAAGATGCCGCGCGCGCCCACCGCAGACTACGACTGGGGCCAGATAGCCGTCATCGAGGACGACGGCACACTTGTTGTCGATAACATCAACAACCCGTTCGACATGGACAACAAGACGTTCCGGTTCACGCCTGCCGGTACGGACGGGTTCGACGTCTCGGAAATCGGTTTCAGCTTCACGACGCCCGGCGGAACGGACCTCCCGCTCGGCGACGACACGGGCGAGCTCGTGACCTTCACGGGCGGGTTCACGTTCCCGTTCTACGGCACCACCTACGACGCCGTCTACGTCCATTCGAACGGCCATCTCACGTTCGACTCCGCCGAGAACGAGTTCTTCAGTTGGTCCCTGCGGGGATTCCTACGCCGCCAACCGCGGATCGGCGTCTTCTTCGACGATCTTGACCCCTCGAACGCCGGTACGGTCCGTGCCGAACAGTTCGCCGACAGGTTTGTCGTGACATGGGACGCCGTCACCGAGTACACCGCGTACCCGGGCGTTCCGACCGATCCGCCACCCAACTCGAACACGGTGCAGGTCAGGCTGTTCGACGACGGGACAATCGAGCTCGTCTACAACGGCCTGGCTGCCGAGGAAGCGTTCATCGGGACGACACCCGGCACGCTGCTGGCCGCCGTAAACTCCGTCGACTACACCGATGACGTGCCGACGACCGGCCTCGTGGGCGCCATATTCGAACGGTTCGCCACCGGCACGATGCCGTTGGGCGAGATAGACATTCACGCTGTCGCGATGAAGTTCTACGAAACGCATCCCGACATCTACGACTACCTGATTATGTTCACGGACTTCTCCTACGATCTCGACGGCGCGTTCGCCTACGAGCTGACGATGCGGAACGACGTGCTCGGCCTCGGCGACCAGCTCGGCGACGGTCCCGGCGACGATATATACGACCACACGGCATCGTTCGGCAGCGCCGGCAGGCTGCAGAGCTTTCTCAACATGAACGAGATCGACGAGTATCCGGGGCTCGTCAACCAGCCTGTTCTCGCGACCCTGACCACGATGGATATACTCGGTCACGAGGCCGGCCACCGATGGCTCGCGTTTGTGCGATTCATGGACGGCGAGCAGCGCAGCGACCATCTGCTCGGCCGCGCTCTCGCGCACTGGAACTTCTTTCTCGATACCGATGCCTCCTTCATGGAAGGGCACGACTGGCGAGACAACGGCGACGGCTCATTCAGTGCTGTCGCTGCGACCGACCGGTACGGCCCGCTCGACCTCTACCTGATGGGGTTCAACCACTACTACGAGGTACCGCCGTTTTTCCTCATCCAGAACCCGTCTCCGAGCTGGGGTCGCGACATGCAGCCGCAGGTCAACATCACCGTCACCGGCACCCGGAAAGACATTGGAATCGAGAGCGTGATCGCTGCCGAAGGTGTGCGTACGCCCGGACCCGACCAGTCGCAGAAAGTGTTCAAACAGGCGTTCATCATGGTCGTCAGACAGGGTACCACTCCGCTCGAGTCCGACCTCGATAAGCTCGACAACATACGCGACAGCTGGGAATCGTTCTTCCGCGAGAAACTGGACAATCGCGGCGCGGTCGATACGTATCTCGCGCCTGATACGGATACCGACGACGACCAGTGGCCCAACCGGCTGGATGACGATGACGACGGCGACGGGACGACCGACGCGCTCGACCCGCTCCCGCTCGACACCGACAACGACGGCTTTCCGAACGACGCGGACGACGACGACGATGCCGACGGGCTGCCCGAAGACGGTACCGATCCGTTTCCGTTCGACACCGATAACGACTGGTTGCGAAACGACGTCGACCCCGACGACGACAACGATCGCGTCTACGATTATCGCGAGGTCGAGGACGGCACCGACCCGCTCGACCCGACCGATTTCAACCCCGACTCGATGGCGCCCCTCGCTGCCTTCGGCTCGCTCCTCGCACTCACCGCGGCCATCATCGCCGCAGCCGCGTTACGGGGAGTGACACGCCCCGGAACGCCGGCACGCACCGGATAGACCTACTCCAGGTGGCAACCGGTCGTGCCCGTGCTCGTAATCGTAATCGGACAATTCGTACAAACTTAGACACCACCACGGGTACGACCATCGAGCCCAAGCATGCGTTGCACGCTTAGCTGCGGGCAGTCCACTACCCTCCGGGTTGGTTGCCCAGCAGCCGACGCAGAAACGCGTCCACGTCGAACTCGGATTCGTCGCGAACAACGGCTTCCGGATGGAACCTCAACGGTGATTTGATGAAGGAATGGTGACATTGCGGACAAAGGTCGAGCTTGAACTGTTTGCAAACATCGTCCTCGAGCTGTTGCGGGTCCATACCCTCGAGCCGTTCTATCAATGCTTCAAGTTCAGCCCTATGGTCACGCAGCAAATCGGCCAGCGATATCTCGATCGTATCGTAGGCGGCGCGAACGTCTATCTTGACCTTATAGCGCAAGTCCTTCCGTTCCATTCTGCGGCCACAGCCGTCGCACACGTAGTATTTCATACCGAACACTCCTACCTGAGCCGACCAATGCGCCCGGGAGGCCACCATTTTGCGAAGGCCCTGCCCTTGATATTCTTGAAGGGCACGTACCCCCATTTGCGGCCGTCCCGGCTTTGCGCACTGTTGTCACCGAGAACAAAGTAGTGATCATCGGGCACGGTGATCTCCTTTGCGGTGGCAAAGTCCCCGAACCTTCTGGCATCGTTGTAGTAGTATTGATTGGCAATCTCGGGCGGGTCGGTCACCGGCTCGCCGTTGATAAGGATCTTGCCTCCGTCGATCTTTACACGCTCGCCCGGACGCCCAATAACTCGTTTGACCAGGTTCTTCTTGAAAATGCCCAAGGTTTTCGGAGTTGCGGGATCCACTGTCTTGAAGACGACGACATGGCCTCGTTGCGGTTCTTTACCGCGCCACAACCTGATGCCCGTGAACGGTATCCTCGGACCGTAAACGAACTTGTTAACGAGTATCTTGTCTCCAATCTTGAGCGTGTCCTCCATCGAGCCACTCGGTATCTTGAACGGCTCTATAAGAAACTGCCGGATGACAAGCGCAATGGCAACGGCGACCGCTGCGGACTTCACCCACTCCAACAGATTTGCCATTGTGAACCCGCCGACAATTCTTTCGACAAACCCGATGAATCCACCCTCAAACTTGTATTCTCTCTTGAGTTCGACTTGCCCATTATTCGATTGTTTGGTGCTCTTATTCGGCTGTTTGTTTTTCTGGTTGCTTTTGCTCTTCTTCTTGCCCATCTAGTCCGTCCTGAGAACCGCCATAAACGCTTCCTGGGGCACGTCAACGCGCCCAACCCGTTTCATCCGTTTCTTGCCTTCCTTCTGTTTCTTGAGCAACTTCCGTTTGCGTGTGATATCGCCACCGTAACACTTGGCTGTCACGTTCTTGCGCAACGGTTTCACAGACTCCCGGACGATTATCCTCGAGCCGATGACAGCCTGGATAACGACCTCGAACAGTTGGCGCGGAATGATGGTGCGCAGCTTCGTCGCGAACTCACGCCCCGTCCGTTCCGCTTTCGTCCGATGCACGATCGTGGACAGCGCGTCCACCGGTTCCCCGTTGAGCAGCATATCGACCCTAACGAGGTCACCTTCGGTGTACCCGATAAACCTGTAATCAAACGATCCGTACCCGCGCGTGGCGGATTTCAGCTTGTCGTAGAAATCCATCACGACTTCCGCGAGCGGGAGCTTGTAAATGACGAGCACCTTGTTTTTGTCGATGTACTCGATCTTCTCGTGTATTCCGCGGCGCCGTTCGCACAGCTCGAGAATGTTGCCGACATATTCTGCCGGCACGATCATGTCAGCCGATATAAACGGTTCTGCGATCGATTCGATCTCGGATGTCGGCGGCATCTTTGACGGGTTGTCGACGTAGATTGTGTCGCCGGATTTTGTGCGCGCCTTGTACCTGACCGACGGCGCAGTTGTAACAATAGACAGATCGTACTCGCGTTCGAGCCGCTCCTGCACGATCTCCATATGGAGCAGCCCGAGAAACCCGAGCCTGAAACCGAATCCGAGCGCCGCCGAGACTTCCGGCTCGTAGGTAAAAGACGAATCGTTAAGCGCGAGCCGTTCCATTGCGTTGCGCATCGCTTCGTACTCCTGGGCGGCGGCAGGGTACATTCCGCAGAACACCACCGGCAGCACCTCCTCATATCCCGGCAACGGCTCGGTGGCGGCGTTGTCGGTGGACGTTATGGTGTCTCCTATCCTGACGTCGGAGAGCTTCTTGATGTTTGCCATCACGTAGCCGACATCGCCCGGCTGCAACCGTTCGACGAGCCCGGCTTTCGGCCCGAAGACGCCCACTTCTTCGACCTCGTGGGTTTGCCCTTTCGCCATCAACCTGACCCGGTCGCCCGCTTTCATCGAACCGTCGCAGACACGCACATACACCACCACCCCGCGATACGTGCTGAACGTGGAGTCGAAGATGAGCGCGCGCAGGGGGGCGTCCGGATCGCCGCTCGGCGGCCGAATATCCCGGACCACGGCTTCGAGAATGTCCTGGGTGCCGGTGCCTTCCTTGGCGCTGGCGATCAGTATCTCCTCGTCTTTCAGTCCGACGATCTCGCGTACCTGGCGTTGGACTTCGTCTATTCTCGCGTTCGGCAGGTCTATCTTGTTTATCACGACAACGATGTCAAGCCCGTGGTCGACAGCAAGGTACGCATTGGCAAGCGTCTGGGCCTCGACGCCCTGCACGGCGTCGACCACCAGGACGGCGCCCTCGCACGCAGCGAGGCTGCGCGATACCTCGTACGAGAAATCCACGTGGCCCGGTGTGTCGATGAGGTTGAGGCTATACTCTCGGCCGTCTTGCGCGTGGTAGGCTATCTTGACGGCTTTGGATTTGATCGTGATGCCTCGCTCGCGTTCCAGATCCATCGAGTCCAGGGTCTGTTCTCTGAGTTCGCGTTTCGGCACGGTGCCGGTGAACTCGAGTATCCGGTCCGCAAGCGTCGATTTGCCGTGATCGATATGCGCTATGATGCAGAAGTTTCGTATGTTCTCTGTTTCGCTCACAGGACTAAACTCTCTCTCCGGTCGGGGATCACAGCGCTGCCGAGGCGCTCTTCAGAAAGCCCAAGGACTTGAGATCGCTCTCGATATGGTAGCATGCGAACCGGTTGATAGCATCGAACAGCTTCGCGCATATCTCGCTCGGAACACGCGTTCGTCCGAGCAGGTCGTCTTCCATGGACCCGAGCTTCGCCAACAGCTTCAGTTCCGCTCCCGTCAATGTGACCGCAGGCTCTTTCGTGCATTTATCGCACGCGAGACCGCCCGCAGGCAGACTGAGGTGAACCCGCTTCCCGTCGGGGTGTGCACGGCACACGACGCAACAGTCAAGCACGGGAGCCACGCCGGCTGTCTTGAGAACACGCAGACAAAAGGCGATGCAGAACTGCTGCATCTTGCCTTTACACGACCCGATGAACCTGAGCCCTTCAACCAGTTCGCTGAACAGTTCTTCGGACGGGTCGCCTTCCGGCGCCACTTTGCCGACGAGCTCGACACAGTAGCTTGCGTAAGAGTAGCGAGCAAAGTCGGACTTGATGTCGTCAAATCGGTTGATAGTTTCTGCTTCCTTGATCGTTTGCACGTTGCGGGCGGCTTTGTAGTAGTACACCAACTCCAGGTGCGTCATCGGCTCGATCGCGTCGCCAATCGTGTTTCCAGGACGTTTTAACCCTTTCGCGATCGCCGAGATGCGGCCATGGTCTGGCGTCAAGAACGACGCGATTCGGCTCGTTTCGCCATACTCGATTGTCCGTAAGACAACCGCTTCGCTCGTTTCGAGAGACATCTTCTCTGTCACCGTTTTTTCGGGAACATAACGTCGTTTGCTGTATCGTCTTAGGCTATGATACCATCCTGCCCGATGCTGAGGCAAGAGGTGCCTTACGCGAGCGGCCTGATCTCGCGCCGATGTTTGACAGCGAGCAGACGTGTGTGCTACACTTCTCTCAAACAGCGCCGATTGTCTAATTGGTTGTCAGACGAGGTCTTAGCGTATCTTCAAGGGAGCTGATACGGAACGGTGAACCATTTCGATTACAGAGACGGCATGTTGCATTGTGAGGAGTTGGCGCTCAGCAAGGTCGCTGCCGCCGTCGGAACGCCCTGTTATGTCTACAGCGAGAGAACGATTTTGCGCCACTTTCGCCGGCTCGACGAAGCCTTCGGCGATCTGCCGCATCTCGTCTGTTACGCGGTAAAGTCCAACCCCAACCTGGGAGTGCTCAAGGTGCTCGCGGACGCGGGTGCCGGTGCAGAGGTCGTATCGGGCGGCGAACTGTTTCGCGCGCTCAAGGTCGGGATAACGCCGGTCAAGATAGTCTTCAACGGGAACGGAAAAACGGAGGCCGAGCTGGAGTATGCCGTGCAGAGCGGAATACTGATGGTGAACGCCGACTCGGCGGGAGAGCTGCGGCTGCTGAACGAAGTGGCAGGGAGGCTTGGCAGGCGCGTGCCCATAGCGTTGCGTGTCAACCCGGACATCGACCCCGGCACACACCCCTATATATCCACGGGGCTCAAGAAGAGCAAGTTCGGCGTGAGCATCGAAAACGCCGTCGAGTGCTACGGGCTGGCCCGCGAACTGCCTAACCTCGAGGTCGTGGGTGTACACAGCCATATCGGTTCGCAGATAACCAATGTCGAACCGTTTGTGGAATCAGTGGGGAAGCTCGCCGATTTGGTCGAGGAGTTGCGAGCTGCGGGTCACCGGATTGAGTTCCTGGATCTTGGCGGCGGTATAGGCATCACGTACGACAACGAGTCGCCTCCAACTTATGAAGAGGTTGTCGAGGCAATCTCGCCTCACGTGCGACGCGCCGGTTGCACGGTGCTCATCGAGCCGGGCAGGTCGATCGTCGGCAACGCGGGGGTGCTTCTCACTCGCGTTCTCTACGTGAAACAAGGTGCAGAGAAGGACTTCGTCGTGGTCGACACCGCAATGAACGACCTTGCGCGTCCGTCTCTCTACGGGAGCTACCATGCCATACAACCGGTGACAAACCATGCCGAGAACGCCGAGACGCTCGTGGCGGACGTAGTGGGCGGCATTTGCGAATCGGGCGATTTTCTTGCCAGGGATCGGCAACTGCCAACGCCACGGCAAGGCGATCTCTTGGCAATAATGAGCGCGGGCGCGTACGGTTCTGCAATGAGTTCGATGTACAACTCGCGGCCGCTTGTGCCGGAGGTGCTGGTTTCGGGTGGCAGCTTCGCGGTGGTCAGGAGACGACCTTCATACGATGAGATGGTTGCGCTGGAGAGTCCGGACTGAGCCCATGTGCGGGGAGCTAACCGCCGGGAGCCGGCTGGCGTACAGGGAGCCGCAACTTGAGGGTGTAACAGCGGAGAACTGATGTGGCGAAGAAGGGAACAGAGGAACGCATTCAGGAGAAGTATCTCGAGGCCTTGAAACTCATAGCACCGGGCACGAGTCTCAGGGAAGGTATCTCTTACATACTGCAGAGCGGGAGCGGCGGGCTAATAGTGCTCGGCGACTCGAAGAAGGTTCGCGGCCTGTGCGAGGGCGGGTTCGAGGTCGACCGGCCGTATGCGCCGACGTATCTCTACGAGTTGTCCAAGATGGACGGCGCCATAGTGCTCAGCTCGGAAGCGAAACATATCATTGCTGCCAACGTGTTTCTGGTACCGTCGCGGACGATCCCGTCGGTCGAGACCGGTACAAGACACCGGGCTGCCGAACGAATGTCGAAACAGACGGGCGCAGTGGTGCTTGCGATTTCCGAACGGCGCGCCTCGATGACGCTCTACGTCGGACCGATGAAGCACGTTATGGACAACATACCGACGCTGGCCAACAAGGCTGCCCAGGCGCTGCAAACGCTCGAGAAATACACCTCGATACTGCACAACGCGATGCGCGATCTCGGGGTGCGGGAGTTCCAGGATATGGTGACCGTTTTCGACGTGTGCGGAACCATACAGCGTGCTGAGATGGTGCGCAGGATCGGTGAAGAAATCGGGCCGCAGATTATCGAGCTCGGAAGCGAGGGCCGACTCATAGAGCTGCAATTGAGAGAGCACATCGCCGATCTCGACGAAGGCATGCTGATGATTGACGATTACTACAAATCCCGGTCCGGGTTTGACGCTGACGACGCGCGAAAACAGATTGCCGAACTGACGGGCAAGGAGCTGCTCAATCTCAACAACATATCCAACGCGCTCGGGTACGGGCTCAACATGAGAAGCGTTGACACGTACCTGACACCACGCGGTTACCGGGTGCTTTACGCAACACAGCGGATCCCCAGAAACGTGATCGACAGGCTGGTGGCAACGTTTGGCAACCTGCAAGCGGTGCTGCGCGCGCCTCGCGAACAGCTCGTCGCCGTAGACGGTGTCGGCGAGGTGATGGCTGAACGCATTCGGGTCGGCCTGGATCTGCTGCGCAACCAGTTGTCGCTCGAACTGCGTTAGAAACGATACGCGAGATGCCCACCAGACATGCACTGAAGGTTGCAGAGAACCGCCATCTGGGTCTCGACCGATACAAGCTGCGTGTCGAGTGGCCCGACACATCCGTCGAAGTTCACTCCGGACAATTCTTCATGGTGAAGTGCGGTTCGGGCAACGATCCCTTCCTCAGACGACCGATAAGCCTTCACAGGATGATCCGACGCGACGGCGGCGACCAGTCAATCGAGATGTTGTTCGACGTCCGAGGCCGGGGCACGGCGTTGCTTGCCCGGAAGAAGCCCGGTGACGTTGTCGATCTCATTGGACCGTTGGGAAACGGATTCCGAGTCAATCAGGAGACCGACAGGCACTGCATTGTCGCCGGTGGGATCGGCGTAGCGCCGATGGTCGCGCTGGCAGCGGAGCTGGTGGCCTCTGCGGGAGATCCCTTGCGGGTATCCGTGGTGATCGGTGCCCGAACCTCGGACCAGTTGCTTTGCGTGTGGGATTTCCGCGAACTGGGTATCTCGCCCGACATAGCGACAGACGACGGCAGCGAAGGATTCGAGGGGACTGCATTCGCGCTTGCAAAGGCCTTGCTCCGCGACTCGGGTACCGCGTGCTATGCGTGCGGTCCAAACGCGATGCTGGCGAGTATCGCCCGGATGTGCCTGGAACGGCAGGTTCCGTGCCAGGTGTCCGTCGAGTCTCTTATGGGGTGCGGTGTGGGAGTCTGTATGGGCTGCGTGTTGCCGTCCAGATCGGACGATGGAGAAGTTGTCTACAAGCGCGCATGTGTTGAAGGGCCTGTGTTCGATGCGGACAACATCTACTGGGACCACGGCACCATGAAAGACGTGTTACGGGTGTTGAAGTGACCGAGCCTGACCTCTCCGTGCAGATCGCAACCGTCCGAATGAAGAACCCCGTGATGGTTGCCTCCGGCACGTTCGGGTACGGGCTCGAGTACTCGATGCATATCGACGTAAGCCGCCTCGGAGCAATCGTCCTCAAGAGCATCACGCTCGAGCCGTGGCCCGGCAACCCGCCGCCCCGTATAGCCGAAACTCCGTCGGGGATGCTCAACGCGATCGGGGTCGAGAATATCGGTGTGCGCGCGTTGATCGCCGAGCAGCTGCCGGCTCTTGCCGACTTCAACGTGCCTGTTATAGCAAACGTAATGGGCCGGGAAGTCGCGGACTACGCGAAGCTCGCGGAGATTCTGAATGGTCAGCAGGTTGTGGCTGCTATCGAGCTCAACACTTCGTGCCCGAACGTGGGCCGTCGCGGACCTGCCCACAGTCTTATCGCTCAGCACCCACAGTCGGTATCGCGTCTGGTGAAGACGGTGCGGGACGCTACAACGTTGCCGCTCATCGTGAAACTTTCACCCGACGTGACACATATAGGAACGATCGCGCACGCTGCCGAGCAGGCCGGAGCGGACGCGGTATCGCTCGTGAACAGCTTCCCGGCGATGGCGATCGACGTCGAGACGCGGCTCCCGTCCCTCGCAAATGTCACGGGCGGCCTGACGGGACCGGCCATACGACCTATAGCCGTCAAGAAGGTATGGGACGCGGCGAAAGCTGTGTCAATTCCCGTGATAGGCATGGGCGGGATAGCAAGCGCCCGCGACGCGTTGGAGTTTATTATAGCGGGCGCGAGCGCGGTCGCGGTCGGCAGCGCCACGTTCGCCGAACCCGAAACCGCGCTCAACGTCATTGACGGCATAGAGCAGTATATGTCGAGGCACGGTATCGCCACGGTTTCAGAGATTGTCGGCACATTGAAGGAAAGCTAAAGTGACGAGGCCGAGTTCCCAACTGATCGTCGCGCTCGACGTGGATTCCGCGGACCGGGCCCTCGAGATGGCGGACACGCTTCGCGGCGTCGCAAGCTTCTTCAAGGTCGGCAGCGAGCTGTTTACCGCTGCCGGGCCGGACGTCGTAACCGCGCTCAAACAGAACGGGTGCAGCGTGTTTCTCGACCTCAAGTTCCACGATATTCCGAACACTGTTGCGGGCGCTGTCAAAGCTGCGTGCGGACTTCGAGTGGATATGCTGAACGTACACGCTGCCGGCGGTCGTGCGATGATGGAGGCCGCCGCCGATGCAGCACACGTTTTTGAGCCCCGGCCGATACTCCTGGCCGTGACCGTTCTCACCAGCATCAGCGAGGACGTCCTGAACGAGGAGCTCGGTATAACGCGCGACGTCGATACGGCTGTGACACACTTTGCGGTACTGGCGAAACAGTCGGGTCTGGACGGCGTTGTCGCGTCCCCGAGAGAGTGCGGCATCATACGAGCCCAACTCGGCAACGAGTTCGTCATCGTCACGCCGGGCGTTCGGCCCGAGTGGGCAAGCAAAGATGACCAGAGCCGTGTCGCTACGCCCGCGCAAGCGATAGCCGACGGTGCAGACTACGTCGTTGTCGGCCGGCCCATTACCCGTGCTGCGGACCCCGCCGACGCTGCACGGAAGATTGTCGAGGAATTGGGTGCTGCTCGAAAACGGGAAGGGTGAACGGCCATGATCTCGTCTGACGAAGTCATCCGGATATTCGAAGAACGAGGCGCGCTGTTGCGCGGCCATTTCCTGCTCGCAAGCGGCAAACACAGCGACGCTTTTCTGCAGGCAGCCCGCGTCATTCAGTACCCGGAAGAGCTTGTCCGGTTATGCGGCGCGCTCGCCGATACGTTTCGGGACCAGAACGTTGACTTGGTCGTGGGCCCGGCAACAGGCGGGATACCGATAGCGCACGAAGTCGCTCGAGCGCTTGGTGTGCGTTCGGCGTTTTCCGAACACGACGGCGACACCATGGCCGTGCGGCGCGGGTTGCGTATCGAGCAAGGCGAACGCGCTATCGTTGTGGACGACGTGGTAACCACGGGCGGCTCGATACGGAAGACCGTCGAACACCTGCAAACGCGCGGTTGCGACGTCGTCGGAATCGGCGCGTTCGTCTTCCGCGGCCGGATCCAGGACCATCCGTTCGGTTCAGAGCCCTCGTTCCACGTGCTTGCGACCATCGAAGTGGGCAGCTACCAGCCCGCCGACTGCCCCATGTGCAAATCCAGCGTTCCGCTGGTCGACCCCGACGACCTCTTCGCCTAGCCCGCCGTCATTGTGGATGCCTGACCCAGCTTCGCTGGGATATTCGCCAAATCAACTGCCATAACCACCTTTGTGAGGAGCGAGCCGCACCCCTTCAGCCCGCATACAGGCCAGACTTGTAGCGCAGGCTCCCAGCCCGCATTCAGCTCGTAACAGAAAGTCTCAGGAGGCCACCAAACGGCTAGCGGCTCGACACAAGAGACAGAAGCTCCCGGGTTTGCTTAGAGCCTAGATACTGATAGCCCTGAGGGGGATGGAACCCAATGAAGTGTTTCCGGAGGATGTTTAGGCCTAGCGGATCTTGAAATTCCCATGGGTTTTGAAGGAAGATTCCGAACCCGACAGAAGCACCGGCGTAATAGGCCTTGAACTGTTCGAGCGTTATTCCTGCCTCTCCCCGCACCTTCCGCCAGAGACTCCCAATTTCGTCTCCCACAATCTGTCTCACCTCAAAACCACCCACCAACGCTTTGACGGGGGAGGATACGTACACCAAGACCCAATCTCCTGTCCTTACGTGTGGTCTGACTCTCCTCAGTTCCACGGTTTTCCTTCCCTCAAAGAGCTTCTGTGCAAATTCTGGGCGAATGGACAACAGCAGGGCTTGCTTTGGCATTAGGTTTACCTCACGTCTCTTCCATACACAAATTGTGGATTTTCTGAAAAGCCCCAGGCGTTATTGCCCTCGGCGACTGTAGTGTGGAATAACATCCTTCGTCTCGGAGGATGTCTCCCAGCTTGTCCCACACAAGGGGATTCGGCAGTAGCTCCGTGTCGTCGAACCTCAATGCCATAACCTGCTTCTTCTCATCACGTTCCGCAATCTCGCTGACTTTGCCCCAGTCATATATCCCAAGACGCTTAAAGCGTCGAAAGACAAGCTTCGGGTCATCGACTACTATCTCATTGAGTCGCGAGCAAGCTCGAATCCTGCCAGACCCGTAGATGGATGGATCGGTGCTGACGTACCACAGTATACGAGACGGAGCTTGCAGGGTTCCAGCATTCTTTCTGGAACGATAGTAAACGCTTTCCCTGTTTAGAGCGAGGTCTTCTTGAGCCCCGAACAAATCTTGACTGGCCAGTCCTTCGTCAAAAAGATGCTGCGCCCAGAACGGCTTTATAGGGACTATGAACGATGGAATCCCAGCGTCGAGTATCTTCGTCGGCCACATGAGATGTTCCAGTTCAGAAAGAGTTGCCACGTCGTCTGCTTCTTTCGACTTCAAAATCTCAGAGCCAAGGCGACGGCAGATCTCTCGATACCTTGAATGCCCTTGTGCTAGAGTCCGCAACTCCTCACATACCTGAGTCGCCGTGCCAGTCCTTTCTAGTGTTATCTTTATCCACCGATCGTCAGGTCTCAGAAATCCTGCTTCCTCGGCCGCACCTGAAATGAGATCAGACTGGTAACGTTCGGTAATACTTATGAAACACAGTCTCTTCCGTACTGCGTCAAATACGGCCTGTGATATCAGGTACCGCACAAGCGTGGGCGCAAGCCGAGTATCCGAAACTCGCAGGAGGACAACCTCCAGCTCGTTTGACGCGGAAGTGGAATACCCCATCAAAGCAACTGGATCATCGTCTCCTTTCTTCTCAACAACATAGCACACGCACACTTGCGGTTTTTGTAGTAGACCGCGAAGCCGCTTCAAGAAAGAACTTTTCTTCTCGCTTTCTGTGTGACAGACGAAATGCTTGGCAAGCTGATCCTCCTTGCCACTAGCTACCCTGCGTTGGCTAATTGTGTAGGTGCCAGCAACTCGGGCCGGTTGATATTCGTCCTCACGTCGCAACTCGTCTAACCGAATGATCAGGTCAGTTGGAGTCAATACACGAAGTCCGTAGACTTCGAAGAGGTTATCTCCAATTCCAAGCATGTCCTTATCCCAAGTGACAAAATACCTAGCTCCGTAGGCGATAGTCTTCGCCAAGTGTCGAAGGTCAGACAGGTCGCTTTGTGAGCTTTTCTCTGGAAACAGAACCTTCAGGCACTCGGAGATTGGCTCGTCGTCTTGGTCCGCTTGCGGCAGCAGGAAGGAGAAAACGCGAGCGCGCTGTTGCTGTCTTTGGCGTGCTTCTGGACACCGGTGTATGTCAAGATGCACTTCATCTGTTATGTATAGCTCGATCGCATCTGTCAACCAATCTGCCTTGAGAGCATTTGCCTCATCATGCCCGGTGTCGCAAGAATCGTGCATAGCGAAAAAAACACATGAGTCAATGACAACCGGAAGCTTGGACTGGTGCCGTTCTTTTGCTGCCAACGAGAACAACGATTCATGTCCATGATCAAACCACCACTTCTCTAACACACTTCCGTCCTGAGATCTGCCATTGCGTTCTGCCACTGGTATGAATCCCAGTTTCTCCCAAACCTTACAGGCCTCCAGGTAGTCCCGCCGGCACCACAGGCCAATACCAGGAAAACTCTTGGTTATCCCTTTCAGGTGTTGCACGAGGGCCTGAGCAGCACCCAAGCGCCTGTAGTCATCCCTCACGCATAGATGAACAAGTGTAATCTCCCTCTTTGATATCCGATATAGTAGATAGCCTGCAAAGCATCCCGATGGTTCAACTGCTACAAGGATACTTCGCTCTTGAGCGTATTCTCGAAAAGCCCCTTCAGGCAGAAAACCAAGGGATTTCCTATTAGAGTATCCTAAACGCAGGACCTCACGAAAGTGAAGAGACGAGCCGTCAATCTCTTCTATCTTGAAGTCCATATCGTATTCCCCACCCCTGCTTCCGAGTTTCAGCCGTTCGCAGCAAAACGTCTAGCCTCGTGGTCCGTTCTCGGATTCCACAAACGGAATTCTCATCCGCCTGCCCCAATGGCTTTTGCATCATTGTGCATATTATACTCCAACTGTTGCAATCGCATCAAGGCGGCTTAGCTCCGACATCGACGGCAAAGGCCACGTCGACGCGAGCGACGTGCAACTCGTGATCAACGCCGCGCTCGGCATGTGAAAGCAAAGAGAAGCCTCGACCGCACAGGGGTAGATCTGGTTAGGCGTGTGGCTATGGGAATTGCCATAGATCAGCAGTGTCCTCAACCTTCTTTGTCCACCACGAAGAACACGAAGAGCACAAGGCCATCCTCTCATATGTCGTGCTCAAGCTGGCGGTCATCTTAACCCTTCGTGCGCTTTGTGCCCTTAGTGGTTCCTTCTCCTCAAACCCTTGAACCCCGGAATCGTTGCAACCGTAGGGGCTTGTTCTGTATAGTGTGGTTGACGACGTGGCGGGAGTCATCGTGAGACGCATACATAGAGAGAGGCACAAAGGGTGGCACAGCCGAAGTCTACAAGCTTGAAACGGGAACTGGGCGTTCTCGAGGTGTTTTGCATCGCCTCCGGAGCGATGATCAGTTCCGGGCTGTTCGTGCTGCCCGGGATCGCCTACGCGAAAGCCGGTCCCGCGGTCATCGTCGCGTACATGCTTGCGGCAATCCTGATGGTGCCGAGCGTGTTCGCGAAAGCCGAGCTGGCGACAGCGATGCCGAGGGCCGGCGGAACGTACTTCTATATCGAACGCGGGTTGGGCCCGTTAGCCGGCGTGTTGGCAGGGTTTGCGAGCTGGTTTTCGATAAGCTGCAAGAGCGCGTTCGCGCTGGTGGGTATAGGCGCGTTTGCCACGTTGATATTCCCCGACGTTGCGCCGTCACAGATGAAACTGGTGGCAGCGGGGTTCTGTCTGCTGTTCACTGCCCTTAACCTCGTCAGCGTGCGGCACACCGGGAAGTTTCAGACCTACATGGTGCTTGGCTTGCTGGCGGTGATTGCCGTGTACATCGTCGCCGGATTCCGTCATGTCGAGGTCGAGCGCTACTCGCCGCTTGCACCGTTCGGGATGCAAGCCGTCTTCGCGACAACGGGACTCATATTCATCTCCTACGGCGGCTTGACCAAGATAGCCGCTATCGCGGAGGAGGTGAGGAACCCGGGCCGCAACGTTCCGCTGGGCATGTTTCTGGCCTTCATTGTGATCAGCGCGGTGTATGTCGTCGTCATAGCCATTACCGTAGGGGTGTTGGACGGCGGCGAGCTATCACGATCGCTCACTCCTATATCGCTTGGGGCGAAGGCTTTCATGGGCAATTATGGGGGCATACTGCTGGCCGTCGCCGCTATTCTGGCGTTTGTCACCACCGGCAACGCCGGCATCCTGGCGGCGTCGCGGTCGCCGATGGCGATGAGCCGGGACCAACTGCTGCCGAACGTGTTCCAGAAAGTGAACCGGCGATTCGGCACGCCACACGTCTCGATACTCCTCACGAGCATGTTCATGCTTGGGGTCATACTCTTTCTGGATATCGAGGAGCTCGTCAAGACGGCGTCCACATTGAAGCTGCTGCTCTTCGCCTTTGTGAACCTCAGCCTTATTGTTATGCGCGAGAGCAAGATACCGATCTACAGGCCTCGGTTTCGCGCGCCCCTGTACCCCTGGCTTCAGATTGCCGCGGTTGCGGTGTACGCGTTCCTGATCTACGAGATGGGTGCCGTACCGCTGATAATCACCGGCATGGTCGTCGCACTGGGCGGTGCATGGTACTGGCTCTACGCCAGGACAGGAGGCGACCGGCAGTCGGCTCTCATACACGTTGTCGAACGCCTGGCCTCAACCGAACTTGGCAAGGCGACCCTCGATACCGAGCTGACACAGATACTGCGCGAACGCGACAACATTGTCGAGGACAGGTTCGACAAGCTGATACGAGAATGCGACGTGCTCGACATTGACGGGCCGATCTCTGCCGAAACGCTGTTTCGGCGTATCGCAGAATCGTTTGCGAAGCGGCTGGGCGTCGACGAGAACCTTCTGTTCGACCTGCTGTTGGCGCGCGAGAAACAATCATCGACGGTCGTTCAGCCGGGCCTTGCCATCCCGCACATAGTCGTTGACGGCGAATATAAGTTCGACATCCTTATCGCGCGCTGCAGGAAAGGTGTTGTCTTCTCGGAATCGCAACCCCCCGTACAGCTTGTCTTCGTGCTCGGCGGCTCGCGCGACGAACGCAATTTCCATCTCAGGGCGCTGATGTCGATAGCGCAGATCGTGCAGGAACCCGGGTTCGAACAGAGCTGCATTAACGCTCGCAACACCGAGGAGTTGAGAAACCTGGTGCTCGTGGCCGAACGGCAGAGAGAGGCGCAGAGCTGTGACCTGAGGCGGACTGATGACAATGCAAAATGAAAGGAGGAGCACAATGCGGGCTGGTGTGTGTGGTGCGGTAGCTATGGCTGTTGCGATCTTCTCGGGAGGTGCTGCGTTCGCAACCGTTGAGGAGGCCTCTATGCGGGAGGGACCGGCGATGACCGAGTCTTCGATATACAACGTGCGAGACTTTGGCGCTCAAGGCGACGGGACGACCGATGACACCGCCGCGTTCCAGGCTGCGCTCGACGCTGCCGGCAAAGCCGGAGGCGGTATAGTGCGCGCACCGCGCGGCGTCTACCTGATCGCGGGACATCTGTCCGTACCGATGGCTGTCGCGCTCGAGGGCATCTGGCAGGCACCGCCGTCCCATCCCGGGTTGCGCGACAAGGGCGCGCCCACACCCGAGTATGGAACCGTGCTGCTGGCCGTGGAAGGCAAAGGCGACGAGGATGGCACGCCGTTTATTACGCTCGCAAACAACACTACCCTCAAAGGGGTCGTCATCTATTACCCGAAACAGGACCGCAAGGTTGCGCCGCCCGCTCCGTACCCGTGGACGATACGGATGCGCGGCAGCAACATGGCTGTCCTCGATTGCGAGCTGCTCAATCCGTACCAGGCGATCGACGCGCGGCTCGCGCACCGGCATCTCATACGCAACATCCACGGCCAACCGCTGCGCCGCGGCATACTCGTCGACCAGATCTACGATATCGGCCGGATCGAGAACGTCCATTTCAACCCGTGGTGGTCGATGGAGAAGGATCTGTTCGAGTGGCAGATGGAGAACGGCGAGGCGTTCGTCTTCGGCCGGACCGACTGGCATTACGTACAGAACACGTTCTGCTATGGATACAAGATCGGGTACCGGTTCATCAAGACACAGAAAGGCGTCTGCAACGGCAATTTTCTCGGGATCGGCGCCGACGACTGTCTCGTCGCAATTCAGATCGACCAGGCCGCTCCGTACGGGCTGCTCATCACCAACGGCGAGTTCGTATCGTTCCGCGGACCCGACCCGACAATGGTCGTCGTCAGCAAGACCAACACGGGCGTCGTCCGGTTCGTCAACTGCTCGTACTGGGGGCCAAACAAACAGATCGCCCGGATCGCCGGGACCGGCACCGTCGGGTTCAGCGACTGCAACTTCATGGCGTGGGACAAGGACAAAGAGGGCCGCGCGGCCATCCAGGTCGAAAGCGGCACGGTGCTTGTCCGCGGATGTTTCTTCCGCAAAGATGCGCCTCAGATAACGCTCGGACCCAAGGTGGCCCGCGCTGTCATTGCACAAAACGTGTTCACCGGCCCGGAGCGGATCACGAACAACTCCACCGGTTCAGTCCAGATCGGACTGAATGCGGCCAAGTAGCAGGCGGCGGAACGTC
>CAZGCA010000016.1:31396-78947 GCA_964524145.1 uncultured bacterium
GCGTGTGGTACAATGCGCGCAAGGACACCGTACGTTTCGCGACAACGGTGGTGGTGCGCACTGGATCTCCCTACATCATGAGGCTATAGTTTGAAGACCTACTTGCGTGTTCTCGGCTACTTGCGGGTGTACAAGTTCCGCATTGCCGTCCTGATTTTCTGCTCGATTGCAATGGGAGTATGTTTCGGCGGGTCGGTCCTGACCGCGTTGCCGATGCTCGATCTTCTGTTGCAGGACATGCCTCCTGACACAGCGCCGGAGGAACTCTTCGACGGGATCTTCTGGCAAAGCGAGTTCGGGCAGACCATATCGGTGTTTGTCATGAACCATCTCTTCGTCGACCGGTACCGCGCTCTTGTGTGGATTGCAGCTCTCATCATCGTGATCACTCTGCTCAGGGGCGTATTCAGGTTCTGGGTCGAGTACCTCGGCGGCTTCATATCCCAGCACATGGCTGTTGACATCTCCAACCGGATGTACCGCAGCATACTGGACCTCTCGCTCGATTTCTACGAGAAGACCGGTGTCGGCAACGCGATGTCGCGGTTCAGCAACGACGTGAATATGGTCAACCGCGGGATCACCTCTGTGCTGACCCACGCGGTTGCCGACCCGGCCCGAATCCTTGTTTCCGTGGCGATACTCGTTTACATCAACCCTCGACTCGCCGCCATAGGTCTCGTGGGGTTTCCGTTCATCGGCGTCTGCCTGATGGAGTTCGGTCGCAAGATAAAGCGGGCGATACGACGTACGCTCGAGCGCAAAGGACGAGTCGTCTCGATACTGCAGGAGACGGTTTCGGGCATTATGGTGGTGAAGGCGTTTGTCGCGGAGAAGTACGAGGTGAAACGATTCATGGAGGCAAACAGGCGCATGCTCCGGTACGCGATGAAGGCCGTAAAGGTCGACGCGGCCTCGGCGCCCATCATGGAGGTCTTCGCGACGATCGGCATTGCGATTTTCTTTCTGGTGGGCGGATTTGACGTGCTCAACGGCAAGATGGATCTCCCGGAGTTCCTCGTGTTCTGTGGTGCGTTCGGCACTATGATAGACCCGGTCCGCAAGCTGTCAAAGATGTACAACAACATGCAGGTGAGTATCGCGGCCGCGGACCGCGTGTTCGAGTTCATCGATGCGACGCCGACAGTGAGCGAAAAGACCGATGCACACGTCTTGCCCCCATTCAAGGACGCGATAGAATTTCGCGGCGTCGACCTCTCGTACAACCCCACCGATAAGGTGCTCGAGGATGTCGACCTGCGCGTCGATCGCGGACAGATTGTCGCACTTGTCGGACTGAGCGGTGCCGGCAAGACCTCGATCGCCAACCTTGTAATCCGGTTCTACGACGTGAGTTCGGGCAGCGTTACCGTTGACGGCATCGATGTGCGCGACGTGACCCTCGAGAGTCTCCGGGCCCAGATCGGTGTGGTGACGCAGGAGACCGTCCTGTTCAACGATACGGTGGGGAACAACATAGCGTACGGACAAACCGATTGTCCTGACGAGCGGATCGTTGCGGCCGCCAAGGCGGCGTATGCGCACGAGTTTATCGAACAGTTGCCTCACGGTTACGACACAGTCATCGGCGACCGCGGATCGTTGCTCTCCGGCGGTCAGCGGCAGCGGCTTGCGATAGCGCGTGCGATACTCAAAGATCCGGCCATTCTCATACTGGATGAGGCGACAAGCTCGCTCGACAGCGAGAGCGAGCAGAAAATACAGTTGGCGCTCGAACGGTTTGTCGAGGGCCGCACGACGCTTGTTATAGCGCACAGGCTCTCGACAGTGATGCGTGCTGACAAGATAGTGGTGGTACACGAGGGCCGGATCGTCGAGACAGGCACACACGAACAGTTGATCGGACGGGACGGCCACTACAAACGGCTTTACGACAGCCAGTTTCAGGTGTAGGCAGGAATGGGAGAGAGGCGGCGCAAGGGCAAGACAGCGGTTCTAGCGGTTATTCCGGCCCGGTACGCCTCGACTCGACTGCCGGGCAAGGTGCTGAAGCTCGTCGCCGGAAAGCCCGTTGTCCAACACGTCTACGAGCGCACCTGTGCAGCGTCGCTTGTCGACGATGTTGTGGTCGCTACCGACGACGAACGAGTGGTCGAAGCGCTCCGCCAGTTTGGGACAAAGGTCGTGATGACTCGGGCCGATCATTGTTCGGGCACGGACCGTATAGCCGAAGTCGCCCAGGAATCGACCGCGGAGATAATAGTGAACGTTCAGGGCGACGAGGTACTGATAGACCCGCGCATGATAGACCAGGCGATCGAGCCCCTACTCGACGATCCGCAACTGGTAATGAGCACGCTGAAACACCGCATCGAAGACGAAGTCGAGATAAACAACCCCAACGTTGTCAAGGTTGTCACCGGGCTCGACGGAAAGGCGATCTACTTCTCCCGAGCACCCATACCGGTTATCAGGGACGAGGCCGACCGCAAGGCACGGATGTGGTGTTACTTCAAGCATATCGGCCTCTACGTCTACAGGAGAACGTTTCTCCTGTCTTATGCACGGATGGAACCGACCCCCCTCGAGAAGCTCGAAAAACTCGAGCAGCTGCGCGCTCTCGAGAACGGATTTGATATAATGGTTGTCGAGACCGAACTGGACTCAACAGGCGTTGATTGCGAGGAGGACTTGGCGAAGGCACGAAAGATCATGGGGCAGCCTTGAGTGGGTTGCCGCAGAATGCGGGAGCGTAGAGTATGGCGAAGTTTGTGTTCGTGACGGGCGGTGTTGTCTCTTCGGTTGGCAAAGGAATAGCCTCGGCATCGTTGGGGCTGCTGCTCGAAAGCCGCGGTATAAAGATATCTCTGGCAAAGTTCGACCCGTACATAAACGTCGATCCCGGAACGATGAACCCATACCAACACGGCGAGGTGTTTGTCACCGAAGACGGTGCCGAAACCGATCTCGACCTCGGTCACTACGAGCGCTACACTTCCGTCAACCTCACCCAGAGGCAGAACATTACCACCGGTTCCATTTACAACGCTGTCATCTCGAAAGAACGGGAAGGACACTATCTGGGTGCTACCGTCCAGGTCATCCCTCACATCACCGACGAGATACGGGCCAGGATACACGGTGCGGCGAACGGTGACGGCGTTGACGTCGCAATCGTCGAGATAGGGGGAACAGTGGGCGACATCGAGAGTCAGCCGTTTCTCGAGGCCATCCGCCAGATGCGGCTACACCTCGGCCAAGAAAACGTCCTTTTCATACATCTCACCTACGTGCCTTTCATCAAAGCTGCTCGTGAGATAAAGACCAAACCAACACAGCACAGCGTGCGCGCGCTGCGCGATATAGGGATACAGCCCGACATTCTGCTGTGCCGTACCGAGCTCCCGCTCTCCGACGAGATCAAGGCCAAGATAGCCCTCTTTTGCAGCGTCGAGAAGCAAGCCGTCATCGAGGCGCGCGACGTCGAGCCCGAATACCGCGTGCCGCTTATGTTGCGCGACAACGGGCTCGACAAGATCGTCATGAACAAGCTCGGGCTGCGTGGCAAGAAGCAGGACCTCTCTCAATGGGAGCGGATGGTCAACAAGATAGCCAACCCGTCCAAACACGTCCGTGTTGCCATCGTCGGCAAATACATCGAGCATAAGGACGCTTACAAGAGCATTAATGAGGCGATCGTCCATGCGGGCGTGGCAAATGACGCAGGGGTCGAGGCGCAATGGGTGGATGCCGAGGAGTTGGAGGAGTCGGGCGGCTTAAAGCTACTCAGCAGTTCTCAGGGCATACTTGTGGCACCGGGGTTTGGGCACCGCGGAATCGAAGGGAAGATAAAGGCCATAAAGTACTGCCGCGAGAAGAAGAAACCGTTCCTGGGTATCTGTCTCGGGATGCAGTGTGCTGTGATCGAGCTTGCGCGACACGTCTGCAAACTCGACGGCGCCAACAGCACCGAGTTTGACCCCGAGACACCGCACCCCGTCATATCGCTGCTCTCCGAGCAGGAGGACATTATCGACGTCGGCGGAACACTCAGGCGGGGAGCATACAAGTGCAAGGTGTTGCCCGGCACGCTGGCCGAAAAGGCTTACCGGAGGCGAATCGTCAGCGAACGACACAGACATCGCTGGGAATTTAACAACCGGTACCGGGAAACACTCGAGAAAGCCGGTCTCCGCGTCAGCGGGGTCTGCGTGGACAGAGATCTTGTCGAGATTATCGAGCTCAAGGATCACCCGTGGTTTGTGGCATCGCAGTTTCACCCTGAGTTCAAGAGCAGACCGCTGAATCCGAGCCCGTTGTTCCGCGCCTTTATCAAGGCGGCCCTGGCAGCAAAGACCAAATAACATTCATTTTGACGGCACGGCTCGTACGATGCGCGACGACTACAGTGTTCTCGTAGTTGATGACGAAACGGTCCAACGAGATATCATCTGCGACGTTCTCGAGAATGACGGCTACACAACTGTCCAGGCCGAGGGTGTTCGCAGCGCAGTCGCGGCGCTCGAGGCCGGCAGGTTCGATCTCGTCGTTACCGACCTGAAGATGCCCGACGGCGACGGGCTCGAACTCCTCCACCATGCAAGCCGTATCTGTCCGGAGGTGGCGGTTATCGTGATGACCGCGTACGGTTCCATCTCCAACGCAGTTGCCGCGATGAAGCAAGGAGCCGCCGACTACCTCACCAAGCCTTTCGACAAGAGCGAGCTTCTCCTGGTCGTCCGCAAGGCCGTCGAGCACAGACGGCTCCAGGACGAGAACCGGTGGCTTCACGAGCTCGTGAAGAAGGAGTATCGGCTCGGCAATATCGTCGGCGAGAGTGAGGCGATGCGGGACGTTTTTCGTGTCGTCGAGAAGGCGATGCATGTGGATAGCACGGTCCTCGTCGAAGGCGAAAGCGGCACGGGCAAAGAGTTGGTAGCCCGCAGCATACATTTTGGCGGGCCGCGCGCTGAAGAACCGTTTGTAGTGGTGAATTGTGCAGCAATGCCCGAGCATCTGGTTGAGAGCGAGCTGTTCGGCCACGAGAAAGGAGCGTTCACGGGGGCGACACAAGAGAAACGGGGCAAGTTCGAACTCGCCGATGGCGGCACAATCTTCCTCGACGAGATTGCCGAGATGAAACCGGCTCTACAGGCGAAGCTGCTTCGCGTTCTGCAGGATAGAACGTTCGAGCGCGTTGGCGGTTCGAAGTCATTGAGCGCCGACGTGCGCGTAATAGCCGCCACCAACAGACATATAGAGGCCGAGGTTGAGAAGGGAACGTTCCGCGACGACCTCTATTTCCGTCTCAACGTCATTCGTATCCACATACCGCCCCTGCGCGAGCGCACGGACGATATTGTCCCGCTTGTGAGCGAGTTCAAGGCTAAGCTCACCGCGCGGTTTGAAAAACCGTTCCCGGAGATGGAGCCCGGTGTCATAGATGCGTTCATGAACTACGCGTGGCCGGGCAATGTGCGCGAACTCGAGAACACGCTCGAACGGCTCTATATCATGCGTGAGCGTGAGATGATAACCGAATCCGATCTGCCACGCAGCATCCTCGAGTCGCTGTCTCCTGTCTCGAACGGGTCGCGTGAATTGACGCTTCCTTCGGGCGGCGTGTCGCTCGATGAGCTCGAGCGCAACTTCATTGCTGAGGCGTTAGAACGCACCGGCGGAAACATTCGCGCTGCTGCCGAGATGCTTGGAGTCACGTACAAGACGCTCCAGTACCGCATGAAAAAGCACGGCCTGAGCCGTAGCGGACGCCCCACCTGAGAAGCGACAGCCCGGACTGTGTGGCCCCGGGGCGAGTGCAGACTGCGAGAAGTCTGCAGTTAGCGTGCACTTGAATGCGGCCCTTTGGTACCCCCACACTTGCTCCGGAAACACAAGGACTCATACTGCGAAACCGTTTTCCACGACTAAGGGCTTTAACGATACGCGGTTGTTGTGATATACTATTGTCAGATTGGGTTAGCTTTAGGAATGCGTTTTGTTTACCTTGCGAGGTGGCCGAGTGGTTCTGCCAGGGCTTCACATGGCAAGCGCTGAGGCTAACAGCGAGGGGGAGAGCGATGGATTTCGAGGACAAAAGTATAACCTGTGTTGATTGTGGCGCTGAATTCATGTTCAGCATCCGAGACCAGGAGTTCTACGCGGAGAAGGGGTTCCGCAACGATCCCAAACGGTGTCCCGAATGCCGCGGGGCTCGCAGACGTGGGAAGAGAGACCGGACATCGATAACGTGTGCGGAATGTGGCAAAGAGGCGCAAGTTCCGTTTACCCCACGTCTCGACAAGCCTGTCTACTGCGACGAATGCTTCGCTGCGCGCAGAGCGGAAACAGGAAGCGAGAGCCGCAACGGTCCCGACACAGCGTGACGACCGTAGTTTGCGGCACCGGGTATCCGCCCCAGGTGAATTGGCATGCTCGGCTACCACATTTGCACGAGCTCATCGCATCGAGAGGTGCACCCTTCCATCAACGATTTCCAGAAGGACAAAAAGGATAAACTAGTTGTTCAGTATCGCTGCCCTGGCCGTCGCATTGGGCGCAGACGCTTTCGCGGTTTCAGTAATTGTGGGGACGTACAGGCCCGGGCTCAAGAGCGCGCTTCGGGTGGCGGCTGCGTTCGGGTTGTTCCAGTTCTTCATGCCAATTCTCGGCTGGACCGCCGGGTCCCGGATTCTCACGCCGCTGCTCGGACGGTTTGCAGAACCCGCCGGCGGCATCATCCTTGCGGTCCTGGGAGCATACGTTATCGCGAAAGTGTTTCTGGGCGAGGAACAGAAGGTCGAACATATTCTGGCCGGCGCGGTGCCGCTTCTGGTTGTCTCGGTAGCCGAGAGCATCGACGCCTTCTGTGCGGGACTGACGCTGGGAACGTGGGAGGTCGACACCCTGACGGCGTGCTCGGTTATCGGGATTACCGCTGCGTTAATGAGCCTCGTGGGTGTCGAGTTTGGCAAACGAATCGGCGTTCTGTTTGGCGAAGCAGCACAGGTTGGCGGTGGCCTCATCCTGATTGCTATCGCCATCGTGGAGGTTGTGCGTTGAAAATACCCGCAACAGGTTTCACACAACAGCTTGCGGCGGAGAAGGACGGGAACCGCTTGTCAGAGAGAAGACCGAATCACCGCGGTGGGAAGGGGTCGCACAATGCACTATTTCAAGGATAAGTACGAGCATCTCGCACGAAACGTCGACCTGTTCAAAGGGTTGGGGCTCGATGAGATCGTGAAGATTATGTCCTACGGTCTCACCCGAACACTCGACCCGGATTCCGTGATCTTCGAGAAGGGCCAACTAGGCACCGAGATGTACGTTATCCTCGAAGGTCAAGTACAAATAGTAGACGAGGGCAACCCCGTTGCGCTGCTTGGCCCGGGCGACATGTTCGGAGAGATGGCGGTGATGGGAGGCGCGCGCCGGTCGGCGAGCGCTGTCACCACCGAGATAACAAACCTCTTCGTTCTCAGCGAGGATAGGCTCCACAAACTGCTGACGAAACGCATTGCCATCACGATGCTCTGGAACGTTGTTGGAACCTTGAGCCAGCGGCTTGCCGCTGCAAACGATAAGATCAAGAGGCTCCAGAGCGGTGGGCCACTGATCTAGTCCGCGTTACCTCAAGAGTACATCTCGCCGTGAGAGGGCAGCGTTGCGTCGAGATTGGTGTACGTCGTCTCCGCGGCGGGCGGGTTTTCGGCTTCGATCGCGAGCAGCAGCGCCCCAACAACGGGTTCGTAGAGCGGGAACTCAAGCCGTGCCCGGGGTGATTCCGTATGTACCTGCTCCCTCATCGATTCGATCATGGCGGGGCACCTTCCCTTGAACCCGCTTCCTGCCGTCACCACCGTGAACTCGTCTCCTGTCAGCCCCACCTTTCGTGCGGCGGCGTTGGCCATCCGGCCCATCTCGCGTCCCGCGTCGACAAGAATCTCTTGCGACACCCCGTCCCCTGTCGCGGCTGCCTCGTGAACAAGTTTCGCGAGCGGCGGGAATGATTCCGTGCTGAGCTCGCCGTGGTAGAGTTTCGACAGAAGCTCCGGTACACTCGCGGTGCCGGAAAGATCGAGAAGCGTTTCGGTGAGCGACGTGTCGGGCCCGACACCGTCGGCAGCGCGGAAGACCGAAGCCAATCCCAACAATCCTATCTGCGATGCCGAGTACTGGTCACCGAAGAACGGTCCGAGCCCGCCGACCCGGTCTTCTTTGCCGTCGCGGTTACGCGCTGCCGCAACAACTCCCGTGCCGCAGCTAACGACAACACCGAACCGTTGCTTGGTGCCGCCGCGAAGTGCCGCGAAACTGTCGTTCTTGAGGATGTACGGGATATCGCCGAGCAACGGGTCGAATATCTCCCGTGACAGCATGGGGTAGTCTTCCGGCAGATCCGCCCCGGCCACTCCCATGCCGATGCGGACAACATCGTTCAGGGTGAGGCCGGCCCGTTCAAGGGCTTCGTCGATCGACGCCCCGATGTTCTCTCTTGCGGCGTCTGCGCCAACGCCCTCGTAGTTGCCGCAACCCGAGCGGCCAAATCCTGCAACACTCCCCTGACGGTCGGAGATGAGACAATGTGTCTTTGTTCCGCCGGCGTCGATACCCATATAGTAGGCGGTGGTAGGCACGTCGGTCTGCAAGGGTTAGAGGGACCCCTCCGAGAACCCGTAAGAACCTATGTTCCCGGTTACTTCACGGTATTCGCCGACGGCAAACGCGAATGGTTTGGCCAAACTGAAATCGGGCCTGCCTCGTTCGTCGAGAACCGACTCGTCGTACTGGACAGCGACGATCTCTGCAATGAAGAGGTCGTGAGTGCCCAGCGTCAGGGTCTCCTCGACGACACATTCAAGACAGACGGGACACTCCTTGATCAGCGGGGGCGCGACTTTCGACGCAGGTTCGGGCGTAAGCTGTGCTTTCTCGAACTTGTCTCCGTCTTTGCCGGATACCACACCGCAGAGGTCCACCTTCCTGACAATCTCGGCCGTCGGAACGTTGATGACGAACTCGCCTGTCTCCTTGATTATCCCGTGCGAGAACCTCTCCGGCCGAATCGATATCGAGACCATCGGCGGTTCCGAGCATACCGTACCGGCCCAGGCAAGCGTGATGATGTTCGGCGTGTCGTCGGGACGCTGGCACGTCACCAGCACCACCGGCACCGGGTAGAGCGCGGTGGCCGGCTCGGCCCTTTTTCTCGCCATCACGCTATCCTTCCAACGCGTTAAGCTTGATCTTTGCGCTTTCGGCAGCCGAAGATCCCGGATAGTTTGCAATGACGTCCTCGAGCAGCCCTCTCGCCTCGTCGTTGCGCTCGAGCGCAACCAGCGCAAACGCTTCCTTCAGCTTGGCGTCCGGTATCTTGTTGCTGTCAGGATAGAGTGTGTAGACCTTCTGGAACTCGCGGGCAGCCGTCTCGAAGTCGCTCGTCTTGTAATAGCATTCCGCAAGCCAGAACTGGGCGTTGTCAGTATCATCCGTGTCGGGATACTGCGTTATGTAGTCCCGAAACGCCATCTTCGCCATCTCGAACCGACCCTTGATGAAATCCTGGTACGCACGCTGGTAGTCTTGTGCCGGGTCGAGCAAACCCGTCCGTCTTGGAGGCGTCGGAGCCTCTTCTCGAGGCGGTTCTGCCGGAGGGCGCTCCGTGGCTGTTGGCGGTACCGGCGGCCGCGTCACTGGCGGGGGCGTTGGTGTCGCGGCAGGCGGACGAACCGACCGGGGCGTGGTAATACCCATCTGGCGATATATGTTGTAGCGGAACTCGTCCAGCTTACGGGCAAGAAGCTCTATTTGATACTTGTTCTCGTCCAGCTTGCCGTCGAGTTGGTCGATCTTGGTCTGAAGCGCGTCGAGCCGCGCGTTGGACTCCGCTCGCGAGTTGACGCTCTCGTCCATGAGTGTCGCCACCGATGTCGGCCCGGATTCGAGTCGATGTACGGCCCTATTGGTGTCCGAAATGTTCCGGTAAAGCTGCACACCCTCGTCGCGCCACATAACCGCGCAACCGCTCAAATACGGCGCAGCAACCAACACGCACAGCAAGACGATCTTACGTGAATGCAACTAACTACCCTCCTTCCGTGGCTACACCACCACGGAAGCGTTGCTGCTATAGAGACACTGCTCTCTGCGTCGTTCTCCTTCGAGATCTCCGGAGTACCGTCCGGGACGACGTCGCTTCCCGGCCCTTAGAGCGCTTCCTTGAATTCGCCGCGCCTGTTTTTCTTGTACGCGTCCTCGAAGTGGCGCGGGTCTGACGGACGCAGCTCGCCATAACTGATTGTGTTGAGGCGGTTCGGATCGATGCCGAGCTCGATGAGATACTTTCTCACAGCGTTGGCGCGTCGTTGACCCAGCGCCAGGTTGTACTCCTCTGTGCCTATCTCACAGCAGTGACCCTCGATCAGGGCGCGCAGTCTTGAAGCCTCCTTCAGCAGTTCGGCGTTGCGTTCGAGTGTTTCCCGCGCTTCCGGTCCCAACGTCGAGCTGTCGAAGTCGAAATGGACTGTCTGCAAACCCGAAGGACCAAAAACCTTGTTGCGCATCTCCTGCTCCGGCGGCAACTCTCCCTCTCTCAGAGTGGGTCCTCTCGGAGTGGTCCTTGGCGTAGTCCGCGTTGTCGTTTGATCGAAGGGAGTTTTTATCGTCTCGTCCTTCTTGGCGGATTTGCACCCGGATAGCACGATACACCCGGTCAGCACAAACATGCCGACAACCACCAGCGCCACCTTTTTCCATGCACCGCTTCTTCTCATAGTCGTTTTCCCTCCTTCCGGGCACCTCACATCTACTTGAACACCTTATACCTTGAACCCACTACCACAAATCAGATTGTAGTATACAGCATAACCGCTTAGAATGCAATTGTCAAGTTATGGCCACCAGTCCGGCCCCGTCGCATCACCTCCCATGAACGTTATCCGTCTGCACCCGCCGCCGTCCGCCCGCATGAGATATATGTTCCACGATCCTTCCCTCGAAGAGGCAAATGTCAGGTACTTGCCGTCCGGCGACCAGGAAGGTGCCTCGTTGGCACCGATCGCGTCCGTCAGTCGCGCCGCGTTTCTGCCGTTGGTCTCGACAGTGTAAATCTCAAGCCCCTCTCCTGACCGTTCCGAGACATATGCTATCTTGTCGCCCGCCGGCGACCAGTTTGGGTCGTAACTATTACCGCCCTGGAAACTTACGCGGCGCGCCGTACCCCTTCCGTCGGCGTTCATTATCCATATTTGCGGTCTTCCCGAACGGGTTGACACGAACGCTATCTCTCTGCCGTCAGGCGAAAACGTCGGCGACGTATCTGTTACCGCGTTACGTGTCAACCTCTTCAGATTCCCGCCGTTGACATCGATCAGATAAATCTCGGAGTTGCCGTCCTTGCTCAGGGTGAGCGCCAGCCGCTTCCCGTCCGGCGACCACGATGGCGCGATGTTAAGGTTCTGATATCCCGCAAGACGCTTTTGAAACCGCGTCTCGACCTGGATGAGGTACAAATCAGGGTTGTTGTCTATATAGGAGGTGAACGCCAGCATCTTTCTGTCGGGCGACCATACCGGTGTCAGCTTCTCTGCGCCATCGTTCGTCAGGCGTTCGAGATTCTGCCCATCATAGTCTGCAATATACAGTTCGCGCTGTCCTGTCGCGGTCGAGACAAAACAGATCCGCGAGTCCGCTATACCCTTGCCGCCTATCAGCCGCTCGATGATCTTGTTCGACATCCGGTGCGCCGCGCCACGCACGAGCGACGTGTCGGCACGGTACTCCATACCGACGACCTGGCGACGTGAAACGACGTCGAACAGACGCCACTGGACAGACATCTGGTCGCCCTGGACGTTGACTGTCCCGTGGAGAAGGTAGCGGACCTGCGCCTCCCACCAATCTCCAAGGTCGAGATCATGAACGTCAGCGGGCAGTCCGCGAAACGTCGTCGGATACCGGTACTTGTCAACCACTGCAAAGTGACCTGAAAAATCCAGGTCCCACGCCACAATTCTCGGGATCTCTTCCGCCATCTTTGCCGCGGCGGACCCGCCCCGTTCGGCAACGAACACCGGCAACGCTATCTTGTGTTGCGTGCCCAGCCCGCCATGGACATCGATGTAGGCGTCGTCCACTGCATGTGCCGGGGTGGATATCGCCCCGATGAGCGCCAGCAGGCTCAGTAACGCGCTAATACTCTTGAGGTGTCTGTTGTTCATACACGAATCCAAAGTGAATCCTGAGCGTCCTTTCCTCATATTCCATAGGTAACGGTGGCAGCGGGTCCGAGTCATACACAGCTCTCATAGCCGAGGTGTCGAGCCGTGCGTCCCCGGACGGTTTCTCTATCTTCGGAGAGAGTATCTCGCCCGACCGTGAGATGGTGAATACTATCACTACTTTGATCTCGTCTCCGACCGCATCCACTATGGCCGGTTCTTGCCATTGGTTCCATATCTTCTCCCGCACCGTGTCTAAATACCATGCCGGCACCTTTAAGTCAACCTCTATGTTCGCGCTCGCTTCCGGAGCAGGAGCCGGAGGCGGCGGTTTCGGCTTCTCCGCGGGTTTCTTCGGTTCGGGTTTCTTGACCGGCTTCTTCGTCTTGACCGCCTGCTCCGTTTGCTTCTTCACACGCGGCGGCTCCGGTTTCTTCTCCGGCGTTTTCTTCGGCGGTTGAGGTTTTGGCTTCTCCTTCTCGACCTTGGGCTGTTCTTTCTCCCGTGTCTTCTCCCGTATTATCTGAACGGTATGGTACCGCGGCGGCGGGATCACCGTTCTATGTTTCGGCACCGTCAGCGGCAGCACCACCATCATCACGAGATGGAACACCACGGACGCAACAAGCGTGCGCCTGATCGCGGTGTTCGAGTTCGATGCTGCGTAGTACCAGTCGTACACCGCAGTATCTGTCTCGTCAAGCCTAATAGCCATTGCTAGTTGCCAGTTGCTAGTTGTCAGTTGCTAGTCGTCGGAAGTGACAGCCTGCAACCACTCCCAGTGTTGTGACCAAGCAAGTCTTCCACACGGCGCAAACCGCATCACAGACGTTAAACGGGACGATGAGACCAAAGGTTGACCGCAAACAGCGTTTCCTGTAGAACAATCCGTCAGAGATCATCAGGGGACGTTGCGTTCGCCGGACCGCCTTCTCTTACACCGTTGGGCCACCGGCCGCGTCCGGCTGCCGGCCCTCTGCCTCTGCCGCCACCGCCTTGACCTCGACCGGCTCCCTGGGCATCCGCGCCCCTTCCTTGCCCTCTGCGGCGCATCTGTCTTCCTATTCCGCGTATAGTGCCGTGCGCAAGCTCGACACGAACAGCCGCCTCGCCGGGCAGCGGACATTTGTATTCACATATGCCGCACCCGACGCATCTGTCTTCGAGCACGTAGGGTCGTTTCACGATCTTCTCTTCGCCGGTCAGCCTGTCGACGACGGTCGTTGGACGCAGCACGATCGCCTTGTCGGGTACCGGACAGTGCTCCTCGCACACCACGCAGTCGCGGTTCTCGGCCCACGGGATGCAGCGCGACGTGTTGAATCGTGCCGTCCCGATCACCGTTTCGTGTTTCTCATCGAGCGTCAGTTCCTTGATGGCGCCGCTCGGGCATACCTGTCCGCATAGCGTGCAGTTGTATTCGCAGTAGCCGATCCGGGGAATGAGCTGTGGGGTCCAGATACCTTCGAGCCCTGCCTCGAACAGCGTCGGGTGCAGACCGTTTGTGAGGCACACTTTCATACATTCGCCGCAGCGCACGCATTTTGCAAGAAACTCTGACTCGTCCCCTGCGGCGGGCGGCCGAATAAGTCGGAGCCTCACTCTGTTCTTGTCCGGGCTCAGCTTCAAGAGAGGCAGCGCGAACACGCCCCCGACCGCCGAGCCAATCAATTGCCTGCGACTCATGTTCACGCGGTTCTCGGAGTCGGCCCATGCTCCGACAGCAAACTTGAACGTCGAGACGCTCTTCGGGCAGACGTTCTTACAGCCGAAACATTCTATGCACTCGCCGCGCAGAGTGGTCTTGCCTGCGCCCCGTATCGCGTTCATCTTGCAGTCGGCAATGCACTTGCCGCACTCGATGCAGCCATCCTTGACGGTTCGTCTCAGCAACGGAACCCGGGAGAGCAGGTCGAGCATTGCTCCGAGCGGACAGAGGTGCCGACACCAGAATCGGCGTTCCAGCAACCCCAGGAGCAGTATTCCCAGGAAGACGATCATGAACAGCCACTGATACACGAACAGCGGTTGCGTGAACGACACTACCGTGCTTCGCAGAAAATCGTCGGCACCGAGCACCACTGGCTGAATCGCTCTCGATCCGACCATAATGCGGAGCACGCGGTCGGCGAAATAGTTGAGGTACGGATGGACGACGATCGCGTAACTGCGTGTCACCATCGAGAGCGGGTCGAACCAGCCGGCAACCTGCACGCCAAGAAGCGAAGCGACAATGCTGACAACCAGCACGATGTACTTCGTACTGTGAATGCGTGAGAACTCGGCGGGATTGCCTTTAGCCCCGGTGAGCGTGCGCCTCGATCTCGCCAGCAGCTTGTCCGAGACGTCTATCGTCGTTCCCATCGGGCAAATCCAGCCGCAGAAGAACCTCCCAAGGAGCACCGTCAACAAGACGAGGACGGCGGCGGGCGCAAACAGTGTGATGATTGTGCGCGACGCAACGCTCGCGGTAAGCCCGATAAACGGGCTCAGCCTCGGGAATAAGTCAGCCGGTAGAAGAGTCTCGAGAGGGTCTCGCGTTCCGAGCAGAAGGTATATGAAAAGGAGAAACGCAACAACCTGGACAATTCGGCGTGCCGTGCGCATCCGCTCCTGACCTATACCGTTATGTTCTTAACGTCAACCTGTGCGAGGTCCATCTCGCCCATCCCGCGTCTATGGCCTTCCGCAATGTAGCCGACGTCTTCAGGCGCGAGCCCCAGGATGCCCGCACCATATGCGTCAACCGCAACCCGGTCCACCCCGGCGACTATCTTATGAACGTCCTCGACGTCCTCGACGCTGCCGCCTGTCGGGCCGTTCGCCACCATGACGCGGTAAGCATCGAGCACGGTCAGGTCCACGTTTACCGCAGCGCTCACGTCCGCCAACCTGTTGGTAAGATCGGTGTGCCACTCGCCGCGTTCACCGCCGGCGAGACCCATCAGGTTCTTCATGCCGAGCGTGGCGCGGGTCAGGTTATGGTGCTTGCATACGGGCACGTTGATCAGCACGTCGGCGTCGTACAGCGCGCCGTGGAAAGGCCAGGGTCCGGCAAACGCGGTGCCGGGTATTGTCGTCATAACAAACCGGGGATCGTCCTTCGCTCTCACATAGCTCACCTTGGCGCCGGCTTGCTCCGCGGCTTCGGCGATCCCGCTGCGTCTGTACGTGCTGCGGGCGTCAACGCACGGAAAATCGAACACGTGGACCACCTTGGCTTGTGCCGCAACACAAAGCTTGACCAGCGCAGCCACCACATCAGGATTGGTACACGCGGCCTGCGCCGGCGTCCTGTCCCACGCGATGTTGGGTTTCACAATAACGACGTCGCCCGTGCTCACCAGGGCCGACATACCGCCGAGTTCCTCGATGGCCGCCTCGACCATTCCACCCGGATCGTCGCCGCCGACCACCGCCAGACCTTTCTGCAGGCTGCTCTCCTTGAAGGGCTTCAGAACCATCGGGCCACGACTGCATCCGGGCAAACCCAGCCCTACCGCAGCCGCTGCCGCGACCTTCGAACCAGCAGCTATGAATTCTCTTCGGTCGATCTTCATCAGAACTCACCCCTTTGATGAATCGGTCCTCTTCTGCGTTGCCTCGGAGACGATGCTCTGCGGCACCCCCTCTTGATTCGGATCAGGGGCACAGTTCGATCCTGTCGCTGCCGCAGAATGGGCAATAGGTGACCTCGGCGTCGTCGAACAAGTTCCCGCACTCTCGGCCAATCATCTCGCCGCCTGCCACGCGGAACACTTTGCCGCACGCTTCACACTTGTATACGCGTCTCGGCATTTCCACTCACCTCCATCCGGTCTGCCACCGTCATCACCGTCTCGGCCGATTCGTGGCCCGTCGATCTAGCCCGCATGTCGCCACGAAAGAACATTCGAGAACAAGACACTTGCCAAGAACTTCAGCTTTCCTACCTGAATCCGTCCCGCACGGGACGACCGATAATAGCCCAGGAATTCATTCCTGGGATCAAGTGCATGCCTCGCCCAGCCAGTCGAGTCCCGTAGGGACGACTGAAAGATGCTCCACCCAACAGCCGCTTCAGCCGTCCCTACGGGACTGAATGCTCGTGGCGGCGCACCGCTCTCCCAGGAGTGAACTCCTGGGCTATTCTCAACCGTCCCTGCGGGACTTGGCAGTGCGGTTGCGCTTATGTGGCCATTGGTTGTCATGCGGCCGAGTCGCTCCCACCAACAGATGGAAAACAGGCTGTTTGGTGGACAATCACTCATCTTGACCCGTAACGTAGCGCCATCTCTATACTTCAATAACTTTCACCATCCATCCGGTGAGATATGCGACCTAGTCGTTTCCGTAATCGTCCTCGTACTCTTCTTCGACGGCATCTCCGCCCGTTTCGGGTTCTCCCTCCTCGCCTGCCGGTGATTCGTCTTCTGAACCCGGTGTATCCCCTGTCTGCTCCGGTTCGGAACCGGCTTCTTCTTCGAATTCACTCTCTCCCGAGCCATAGTAGTCCGTGCCGTAATCATCGTAGTCAGTGCCGTCACCCGGAAAGTCGGAGGCATCAGGATACGCATCTTCAACCGTCTCTTCGATCGTCTCTTCGATGGCGCTCTCGATAGCGCGCTTTGAGTCGTTCATAGCGTTCCGCGCTTCACCCAGAACCCCCTGGTTGATCTCGCGACGCAGATCCTCCGAGTAGCGCCGGAAGTCCCGCATCGCCTTGGCTACCATCTTGGCGACATCAGGCAGCTTCTCCGGCCCAACAACCACAAGGGCTATCGCAAGAATGACGACTATTTCCCAGATACCGAGTTGCATAACGAATCCTAGGAACGCCGGAAGACGCGCATCGCCTTGGCCACCATCTTGACGACCTCAGGCAGATTCTCCGGCCCAAAAATCACAACGGCTATCGCAATAAAGACGATTATTTCCCAGATGCCGAGTTGCATAACGAATGGCCCCTACGTCTGGTCGGCTTCCTTCTTCTTCCTGTAGAACACAAATGAGATTGCCACACTGAATAAGTACAACAGAAACAGCGGCGCAGCCAAATACAGCATCGATGGGGGGTCTTGCGGTGTAAATAACGCACCCGCCACCATGCACAACAAGAGTGCGTATTTCGTGTTCTTGAGCAATGACATTGGCGTGAGAATGCCGAGGCGTACAAGCGCTATCACGAGGATCGGGAACTGAAACGCGATCGCGAATCCGATGAAGAACTTGCAGACAAAATCAACGTACAAGCGTAGCCCGAGCCAGCTGTCAGCCATGCCACTGGCGAAATCCATGAGCGTAGGAAACACCAATGGCAGTATCACGCCGTAGCCGAGCCCGATGCCCGTCAATGCAAGCACGTATCCGGCAAGTATCGACGACAACATGATCCGGCTTTCATTAGGCTTCAATGCAGGCAGGACAAACATCGTTATCTGGTACATGACAACGGGCAGAGCAAAGAATACGCCGGAGTATAACGACAGCTTCAGAGTCGTCATGAACGGCTCGATGATGTCGAAGTAGTGGAGATTCGCTTCCTCACCGAGCGGACGCGTCAGGAACCCGATTATCCTGTCCCTGAAGAAGAACGACACGAGAAAGCATATCCCGACGGCCACCAACGCTTTGATGATCCGAACACGCAACTCTCCCAGGTGCTCGGTGAAGGTCATCTTCTTATCGGGCATTGCCTACTTCTGCTCGGCGTTGTCTCCCGTGGGAGTTTCCTTTGGTTCTCCGCGCAGGCTCTCTTTGAACTCGCGCAATGACGTACCGAGGGACTTGCCCAGCCCCGCCAGTCGTCCGGCCCCGAAGATCATCACCACTATTGCGAGAATGATGATCAGCTCAAACGGTCCCAGTCTGCCTCCGAACATATTCCTTATTCACCTCCTCGAAAAGCATCACTGAATGCGCAACAATCCCAGTCCTGCTAGAGATACGTCTCCACACCTTTCATGGGGCAATACTCGCCGCACATCGTACAGATGTCCGCTGCGACCGAGGACGCCCCGCGGCTCCGCAACTCTGCCGCCAGCTCGGGGTCGATCGCGGTCTTGATCTGCTCGGCCCACTCCCTCGCCCGCCTGCTCCTGGCCATCGAATCGTCCCAGTCGGTTGCACCCGGCACACCTTTGGCGATATCGCCGGCGTGTGCCGCTATCCTGCACGCCATCACTCCCGCATGCACATCCTCTGCCGCCGGCAGCGCCAAATGTTCGCACGGGGTGACGTAACAGAGAAAGTCCGCGCCGGCTGCCGCAGCCACCGCACCGCCTATTGCAGCAGTGATATGGTCGTATCCCGGCGCAATATCCGTTACAAGCGGCCCGAGCACATAGAACGGAGCGCCGCCGCACACACGTTTCTGGAGCACCACGTTGGCCTCTATCTCGTTGATCGGAACGTGTCCCGGCCCTTCGATCATGACCTGCACGCCTGCACGCCTCGCGCGATCGGCCAGCTCGCCCTGGATGAGCAGTTCCTGAATCTGGCCCCTATCCGTAGCGTCGGCAAGACAGCCCGGCCGCATCGCGTCACCCAGGCTGATCGTCACGTCCCGAGCCTTGGCAATGCCGAGTATCTCGTCAAACCGCGTATAGAGCGGGTTTTCCGCATCATTCCGGACCATCCATTCGGCAGCAAACGCGCCGCCACGGCTGATGATCTTCGTCAACCGGCCCTCGTTCCGCATGCGCGCGATCGACTCGCGCGTGATCGCCGCGTGCACCACGAAGAAGTCCACGCCGATCTCCGCGTGACTCTCGAACGCGGCCAGTATCTCCTCTTCGGTCATGTCCACGACGGCTTTGCCGGAAGAGACGGCGTCGGCAGCCGCTTGGTACAGCGGCACCGTGCCCACCGGGACCGAAGACTCGCGCAATATCGTCTGCAATATCTCGGTCGCGGTACCGCAGACACTGAGGTCCATGACCGCGTCAGCACCAGCGTCCACTGCCACACGCAGCTTCTCGATCTCGTCGTCAACGTTGACGTGGTCCGGCGAAGCGCCGATGTTGGCGTTTACCTTCGTCCTCAGCCCAAGCCCCACACCAACACCGAACTCCGGCGGCCGGTGCGAGTTCGCCAGGATGACCACTGTGCCTGCGCTTACACACCCTCGCACATACTCGGGCGCGCGCGCCTCCGCTCGGGCGACGGCCTCCATACGTGCCGTAATGATGCCTTCCCGGGCATTCTCAATCTGTGTCATGAGCCTGCTGCGTTACCGCCTTTCTCAATACACCTTGCGCGCTCCATCTCTGCAATGAGACGTCTGCACACCATCTCGGGATCGTCGGCGGATACCACTTCCGACACCACCGCCGCTCCCGCGGCACCTGCCGCTATTACTCCACTAATATTATGCACTTTAATCCCCCCGATTGCAACAACCGGCACAGTCACCCGGCGGCAGACTTCAGCGACAAGCGCTGTCCCCACAGGCGGCACGCCCCGCTTTGTCCCGGTTGCGAAGACAGGACCTATGGCGATATAGTCCGCTCCCTCCTGCTCCGCTTCGATTGCCTGCTCGAGGGTGTGCGTCGATTTGCCTATGATAAGCTCAGTGCCTGCAACACGCCGCGCTGCCGGCAGCGGCAGGTCGTCCTGGCCAAGGTGCACCCCGTCGGCACCAACTGCCAGCGCTAGGTCGACGTAATCGTTCACGATGAAACTCACGCCTTCCGAGCGTGTGATCTCCCGCAAGCGTACCGCGTCCGTGCTCAGCGACCGCAACGCGGCTGTCTTGTCCCGCAACTGTATCGCGGATGCGCCGGCGGCGAGCGCCGATTCGGCTACCTCGACGTGGGTCCGGCCCCGCGACATGGACCTGTCAGTGATGACATAGAGCCCTGGGCTGAAAACGTGTTGCGTCAACGCATTCACCCGAACATTCTGCCGCAATCAGTGTGCGAGACCAAGGAGAGAATCGAGACATGTCGCGAGGAAAACCGGCCCGGGCGCTCCTCCGGAAAACGGTATGGATTGTCTTATATGGATGTTGGGCCGTCCGTCGGCGAGAAAGGCGAAACGGGTGAAACAGGAGAACTGGGAGGCTCTTCGGCTGTAGCAGCCGGGCTCTCTTCACTTGGGGCCATGACTCTTTCCTTAAGCGATTTGCCGGCCTTGAACGTTACGACTCTCTTCTCAGCGATTGGAACCTCCTCGCCGGTCCTTGGGTTCCGCCCTCGCCTGCTACCGCGCGTTTTCACCTCAAAGACCCCGAAGTTTCTGATCTCGAGCCTGTTGCCGCTCACCAACGCCTCGCTTATGTTGTCCAGAGCCATCTGGACTACGCGAGCGACTTCGTTCTGTGGAAGACCCAGTTCTTCAGCCACCTGGATGACAAGTTCGCGCTTAGTCACAGCCGACTCCTTTCAAGCCCCGTGTCGCACCACCAGTCTCGACTCATGTTCTTTTGCCCAGCATCCCCATATACCAGTCCTTTAGGCTCGAGAACAGTTCGGGGAACATGCTGTTAAGCAACACGAGAACACCCACTATCACGACGATAACCACCACAACGATCACCGCTTTGTTGCCGAGAATATTCTCTTGGAAGTTTTCCATCGCAGCGGAAAACGCGCTCTTGTTCGCAGTGGTCTCACGCTTGTTCTCAAGCCCGCCAAGTGTTTCGTTGATAGATATATACGCCCTATGCCACTCGTTCTCGAGCTTGCGCACGGCAATATCGGAAGAACTTGCGAGCGAATCGAGCGATATCGCCTGAGAGACTATGTTCATGAGGTTGGGATCCAGGGCGTAGTCCATGCCGAGTGTGATGGTAAGCACCTTGTGACGTCGTGCCAGCTCGCTCTTTATCGCCAGAAAGTCAGCTTCATCCTTCGTGACGACCTGCTCCATCTTCTTCGCGGACATGAGCAGGTCGTAGAACCTGACCCACAGATCCATGAAAAGCCTCAAATCCTGAATGTTCTTCTCAAGCTTCTTATCTATCATCTGTCTTACTTTCCGACGGCAGTCCTACTCGCCCAACCCCTCATTCCCAACGCCACAAACAGCACTAGAGTACCATACCTCCCTATCAAAAGTCAAGTGGTTGCCCACAATAAGTCTATACCACAACGCAGGTTATGTTGATCCCGCGGTTAGACCACGCCGCTTATCCGAAACTGAGGAAGTTCCTGATTATCTGTTTGCCGCACCCCGTAAGAATACTCTCCGGATGAAACTGCACGCCCCAAACGGGGAGTTCCCGGTGCTTGAGCCCCATTATCTCCTGCTCTTTGGTTTCGGCAATGAGTTCGAGAACATCCGGCAGCGAGCTCCTCTCGACGATCAGCGAGTGGTAGCGTGTTGCCTCAAACGGCGACTCGACGCCCTCAAACAGCGGGTCGGAGAAATGGTAGATCATGGAGGTTTTTCCGTGCATCAACCTGTCTGCCCGGACCACTCTGCCACCATAGACCTGACCGATGCATTGGTGCCCGAGACATACCCCCAGCACAGGCACTTCAGGGCCAAAACGCGCGATCACCTCGTTCGATATTCCGGCCTCGTTGGGAGTGCAGGGACCGGGCGATACGACAATATGGTCCGGGGCAATCTCTTCGATCTCGCCAACCGTTATCTTGTCGTTGCGAAACACTTGCAGGTCCTGGCGAATCTCGCCGATGTATTGCACCAGGTTGTAGGTGAACGAATCGTAGTTGTCAATAATCAGAATCATCTGTCCAAGAACCCCTGTTCGGCCAGCTCTATTGCTTTGACAAGCGCTTGCGCCTTGTTCTTGCACTCGACATGTTCCCGGGAAGGTACCGAGTCGGCCACTATGCCGGCGCCTGCCTGAAGATACGCGACGTCGTCCTTAATGATAAGCGTACGGATCGTGATGCAGGAGTCAAAGTTGCCCGAAAAACCTACATACCCGACCGCGCCACCGTAAGGACCGCGCCGTGTCGGTTCAAGCTCTTCGATTATCTCCATGGCACGTATCTTCGGAGCGCCGCTCACCGTGCCCATTGGAAACGCTGCTCGCACAGCGCTGTATAAGTCCTCGGAACGCCTGAGCCGGCCCTCGACATTCGACACGATGTGCATCACGTGGGAGTACCGTTCGATCACCTTCATCTCGGTAGGCCTGACCGTGCCGTACTTGCAGACGCGGCCGACGTCGTTCCGGCCAAGGTCTACAAGCATGATATGTTCGGCGAGTTCCTTCTCGTCCGAGAGCAGGTCGATCTCGAGCTCGTGATCCTCCTTCGGCGTCTTGCCGCGCCGACGAGTTCCCGCGATGGGGCGCAACGTCATCACCCCGTCCTCAACACGCACCAGCAGTTCCGGCGACGTACCCACCAGTTTGAGCGACCCGAGGCTGATGTAAAACATGTATGGCGACGGGTTAACACATCTCAGCGCCCGGTATATGTTTATAGGCGGCGACTTGATCTTGCGCGAGAACCGTTGCGACAACACCACCTGGAATATGTCGCCGGCCTTGATATACTCCTTCGCGCGACGAACGATTCCTTCGAAATCCCGCCGCGTGAAATTCGACCGCATCGAGATCGCTTTGCGCGCCGTGGACGTTTTCGAGGGCGGGACCGGGGTGGCTGCTTTCAACGCGGCAGTGAGTTGGTCTATCTTCTCTACGGCCTTATTGTACGCTTCGTCGGGGTCGCCGCTGACGTGCGCGTTTGAGACCACCTTGATTGTATGGTTGATGTGGTCGAAGATCAGGATGGTATCCGTTATGATGAAATACGCGTCGGGCAGGTCGAGATCGTCCACCGTAACATCGGGCAGCCGTTCGAAGAACCTCACCGTATCGTAGCCGAGATAGCCGACCGCGCCGCCGTGGAACCGCGGCAATCCGTCGACAGCCACGGGTTTGTAGGAGGCCATCAACTCCTTGAGCGAGCTCAGGGGATCGTCGGTGTTGCGCGTTTCGGTCCTGCCGTTTCGGGATATCTCGACCTTGTCCCCCTTGCTCTTGAATACTACCGACGGGTTGGCGCCCAGAAAGGAGTACTGACCTATCTTCTCGCCTTGAACGACGCTCTCGAGAAGATAAGAATGCTCACCGCGGTCTATCTTGAGAAACGCCGAAACCGGCGTCTCCAGGTCGGCGACTATCTCGCGGTATACAGGGATAAGGTTGCCCTGCTTCGCTTTCTCTCTAAACTGCTCCAACGATGGGAAATACACCGTCTCTCATCTCCACGTCATCGGCCCGAGGGATGCACGATGCCACGCTCGACCTGCCGCGGAATCTACTCCTTTTGCTCGGTGATGTTGCCCTCGAAATCCGAGGTTCGGTAAAAGCACGACCGGCTGCCCGTGTGACATGCCGGGCCACGCTGGATCACCTTGAACAGGAGGGTGTCGGCGTCGCAATCGATCCTGATCTCTTTAATCTGTTGCGTGTGTCCGCTTGTGGACCCTTTGGGCCACAGCTCCCGTCTCGAGCGGCTCCAGAACACCGTGTACCCCGTCTCGAGCGTCCGGCGAAGCGATTCCTCATTCATATACGCCAGCATGAGGACCGCACCGCTTTCGTAATCCTGTACTATGGCGGGGACAAGCCCGTTTTGGTCGAACTTGACAGAACTTACCAGATCGTTGTCAGCCATCTCGGCTATCTCATGCGTCTGCTTTACGGACTCAATCCACGCTGGCGGGAGGATGTCCGATATGTTCCGCTTCCTGAACCTCTTTAACGGTGATGTTAACCTTGCCGACCTCCTCGACGCCAAGCATTTGCTTGAGGGTCGTGGCGACAAACTGGGAAACCGACTCGCAAATCTCGCGCACGTTGCGGCCGAGGTATACGCTCGCAACCGCGTCGCAGTCTATCTTCTTGCTCCCTTCCGCACAGGATAGGCGCGGCTGGAGTTTCCGGACGTCGGCGAGATTGGTGCTACCGCGGGCAAGCGCGTTCTCGAGCGTGTCGAGCGAGACTCGAACCTCACCCAGCGAACTCGAGAACGAGACGTGTCGGGCTGCGCTGCCCCGTCTCAATGAGAGCACGGCGCTGCCCACGCTTAGCACCAACGCTAAGACCCCGACAAGCGCGCTCCCCACACGGAACGGAACTGAAGTCCCGTTATCGATCAGGAAGTTGGGGACTGCACCCGTGCTGAAGTCCGGACTGACCGCACCGACTATGCAGAATACCCCGCCCACGGCAACCAATATCACACAGATCGCCAGCGCTATATTACGAATGGTCTTCATTTCGATCCCTCCTCATCGTTAGCTTCCCCTTCTGCTTCGGGAAACTGCACATCCTGTACATGCACGTTTATCTGCGTCACGCTGGCGTCGAGCATCGTGCGAAGGCCCGACAACACAGCCTCCTGTACCCTGCGGCACAGTTCCGGGATGTTGATACCGTACACCACTACGAGCGAAATATCAATGAATATCTTGCCGTACTCGTCATGGCGTACCACGACGCCGCGGCTCGACCCGCCGCCGCCCAGCTTCTTCTTGATCCCGTCGGCGATCCCCTCGTTCATACCGACCACGCCTGCTATCCTCGACGTCTCGTAGCTGGCGATGGCGCTGATGACGTCGTCGTGAACCTCGATCTCGCCAAGCTCGGTGCTAACATCACGACCCATCACTACACCTCCTCAACCCGCAATTCTCGTCGCGCCCGCAAATCGCGACATCGCACGATCACTGCGAACGAACAAACGATTCCAGAAACTCCGTGTTTATCTCCCCGCGCCTGAAGCTCGCGTTTGAGAGTACCCTCAACGTCAACGGTATCGTGGTCTTCACGCCTTCGATAACCATCTCATCGAGCGCGCGCCGGACCCGCATGATTGCCTCTTTCCGGTCATGTCCCCACGCTACGACCTTTGCCAGCATCGCGTCGTAGTACGGCGGCACCTCGTAGCCGGCATAGGCGTGAGTGTCAACCCGCACGCCGGGCCCTCCAGGCACGTGAAACGCCTCTATCGTACCGGCACACGGCCTGAACCCGTCGTCGGGATCCTCGGCGTAGACGCGGCACTCTATTGCGGCCCCGCGCGGCTTGGTTTTGTCCTGCTTGATACGCAGTTTCTGGCCGGTGGCAAGCCGGATCTGTTCCTTCACCAAGTCGATGCCCAGAACGGATTCCGTCACGGGATGTTCAACCTGTATCCTGCTATTGAATTCTATGAAGAAGAACTTGCCCTGCCCGTCCACGAGAAACTCCACCGTTCCAGCGTTGGTGTAGCCGACGAGCTTCGCTGCCTTGACAGCCGCTCTTGCCAGCTCCTCGCGCTGTTTCTGGGTTATCCCGGGCGAAGGCGATTCCTCGATAAGCTTTTGGTACCGTCTCTGTATCGAGCATTCGCGTTCGCCGAGATGAATCACGTTACCGGAATTGTCTGCCAGCAACTGTATCTCGACGTGGCGGACCCCCTCGAAGTACTTCTCGAGGTATACTTTGCTCTCGCCGAACGCCGCCTCGGCCTCGGCCTGCGCCGTGCGAAACGCGCTCGCAAGACTGTAGTCGTTCGTGGCAATACGCATCCCGCGTCCGCCACCCCCTCCCGCGCTCTTGACCATCACCGGGTAGCCTATCTCTCTGGCAGCACCTATGGCGTCGTCCTGGTTGGCCATCTCGTCAACCCCGCCCGGCACGACCGGAATGCCCGCCTTGCGCATCTTGAGCTTCGAGGCGAACTTGTCTCCGGTCAGTGCGATAGCCTCCACCGACGGGCCGATGAATACTATGTTGCACGCCTTGCATATCTCGGCAAACCGCGCGCTCTCCGCAAGAAACCCGTATCCCGGGTGTATTGCCTGCGCGTCGGTTATCTCGGCGGCGCTGATGATGCTCGGGATGTTGAGGTAGCTGTCCTGGCTGGGGGCCGGTCCGATGCACACCGCTTCGTCGGCGTAGCGTACGTGCAGCGAATCGGCGTCCGCCTGCGAGTGGACCGCGATGGTGCGAATGCCCATCTCGCGACATGCCCGAATCACACGCAACGCTATCTCGCCGCGGTTTGCAATAAGCACCCGCCTGAACATATCTGTCTAGGCTCCTTTGGACGACTTCCCTACTCTCTGAACCTCATCTCAGGGGAAAAACACCGCCCGCCACAGATGCGCGCCATGATAACTCACGCCGACAAAGAGGCTCGGGCCGACATCAGCCAGGATGGAGAGCAATGAGAGGTTGGCCGAACTCCACAGGCTGCCCGTTGTCGACAAGCACATCAACAACCGTGCCCGAGGTATCGCTCTTTATCTCGTTCATGAGTTTCATCGCTTCGATGATACAGACCACCTCGCCTTCCTCGACGAACTGGCCGGGACTCACAAAAGGTTTTGCCTCGGGAGAACCTGCCTCGTAGAAGATACCCACCATCGGCGACTCAATCGTCGCCATCTCCGGTCCTTCTTCGTTCTCCCCGACGGCGATTTCGTTGTTGACGGCAGGTGCCTCAATGTTCTGCCACTGGATGCTTTGTGTCACCGGGCCGTTGTCTGCGGAGGCGTTGATTTCGGTGGCATCCATCTCTTTCTTGAGATGCACCCGAACGCCCTCCCGCTCAATATTCATCTCAGTGATGTTCGACTCTTCGAAAAGCTTTACCAGCTCCCTCAGCTCCTCAATATCCATCTTCTGCACTCCCACCACTGAATCCACGTTGTCTTACCAGTCGTTACAAGCCGTTCTATGGAGGATTTATCACCGTCAGTCCTTTCGGAGCCGACGAGAGCACGTTGTGCCCGCCTTTCGTTACCTCAACCAGATCCTCCACCCTCACACCGCCTACTCCCGGCACGTAAATCCCCGGCTCTATCGTTACCACATTGCCGGCTACGAGTGTGTGCTTGCCTTTTGCCGAAAGAGTCGGGCCCTCGTGAACCTCAAGACCCACGCCATGGCCGAGCGCATGCCCAAAGCACTTGCCATAGCCTGCTGCCGCTATGGTGTTTCGTGCTATACGATCCACCTCCGCAACACGCACACCTGACTTGACCGCCTTCAGCGCAGCTCCTTGAGCTTTCAATACGGTGTTGTATATCTTTCTGACCTCACGATTTACGATCTTACCGAAAATCACCGTTCGTGTCAAGTCGGAGTTGTATCCGTCGTGGCATGCGCCGAAGTCCATAAGCACCAAATCGCCTACCTCGAGTCGGGCATCACTCGGCGCTCCGTGCGGCATCGAACTGCGGCAGCCGAAAAGAACGATCGTCTCGAATGCGCTTCCGGAGGCTCCGTTGAGGCGTATCAGGTGGTCAATCGAAGCCGACACCTCCCGCTCTGTCATACCTCCTCTGAGGCTCAACGCAATCTGAAGATACGTCCTGTCGGCTATTGCGGCGGCTTTCTTGATCGCGGCTACCTCCTGAGCCTCTTTGACCTGCCTGAGCTTCTCGACCCAACCGTCAGCCGAACGGAACTTCAGCGATGGAAACCGGCGTTGGAACTGGTGGTACGTCTGGAAGACCAGCCGCGTCGGCTCGAACGCAAGTGTTCGCACGTTTCGTTTCTGTGCCTCCTTCGCTAGAGCCACGACAAGGGATCGTTTCGTCTCCTTACGCTCAAAGCTCTCGACCTCCGTCTCGGATTGCTCGCGATACCGGAAATCCGTGATGAACACGGCGGCTTTCTGGGTGACAAGCACCGCCGAGGTCGAGCCGGAGAACCCGCACAGGTATCGGTTTGTGGTTCGATCGAAGCTCGCAAACCCGTCACTCCCCCTCTTCAGGTGGGTTTTGCGCAGCAGCCTGACTCTCTCGTTCACTTCTTTGGACTCAGCTTACCCACTGCCTCCAGCGCCAACAGATAGCTCCGCACCCCAAAACCGCTTATCTGGCCCACGGACACCGGCGCTATCAGCGACTTCTGCCGGAACTCCTCTCTCGCATGGATATTTGAAAGGTGCACTTCCACCGTTGGGATACCGACGGCCGCGATGGCGTCGCGGATCGCCACGCTGGTGTGCGTGAAGGCTGCCGGGTTGATTATGATCGCCTCGGCCCAGTCGGCCTCGCCAATTATCCTGTCGACTATTTCACCCTCATGGTTCGATTGGAACAGCTTGACCGAGTGTCCCATCTTTGCCGCGCGTTCCTCGAGCATATCGTTGATCTGCCCAAGAGTGGTGCGACCGTAAACGTCGGGGTCTCTTCCTCCAAGCAGGGAGAGGTTCGGGCCGTGAATGACCAGTACCTTCATAACATATCCTCCTCAATCCATTCTAACCCGGAATCGCATCTCATGTCTTGAAAAACGGCTCCAGTCTTCTTGCTTCTTCGAGGTATTTCTGAGCCTCCTTCTTGTATCCCATCGCGTCGAGCTTGTCACCAAGCTGGCGCCATACTGCCGGACTGGTAGGGTACACCTCGGTAGCCGCCTTAAGCTCGTCTATCGCCAACCCGTAGTAGAACCGTTTATCGCCCCTGTTTCCCCGGTCAAAATACACTTCAGAGAGCAGCGTACGGAACTGGACTTCGGCCGGTGCGAGTTCTACGGCCTTGCGCAACGACCGGATCGCTTTGTCGATCAACTGCGCAGGATTCGGATTCACCCACGCCATCCGCTGATACATCAATCCGAGGTGCGCGTGGTAAATGGGTTCGAGTGGGTAGACCGCAATCGCCTCCTCAACCCTTTTCCTGTAGTCATCGAGCTTCTCGATCGTCATCCTGATCTGCTTCTCATGCGTGATATCGGAAGTGTTCATCATCTCGATCTCTTCGGTCGAAAAGAGGGAGCCTGCCAGAATTGCTGTCGGGTTTCTTCCCGTAAAGACGTGGTCGGCCACCGATATTCTGTTGCCCATGGTCTTTTCGTCGCCAAAGATGCGGTCCGCGTAGAATGGGCGGAACGAAAGAAAGACAACTACGATAAGCGCGAGCGAAGCGACCGCTGCCGACGGCCACCCGAACCGCAGTTCCTTCCTGGGAGCATCGGAGAACCTCAACATCAGCCCTGACAGGCCGAAGACGTAGAGACCGATTCCCTGAATGTAAAGGTCGAAATCGACCAGTGTATGCGTCAGGAACGCTAAGACGGCGCACAGTATTCCCACGCAAATCCAGCGTTCCGCGCGCGACTCGCGAGACCGCATGCACCGCCAGCCGCCATAGATGACAAACACCCAGAACGACAAGTACGCTGCAAACCCGAACACACCCGTTTCAGCCAGCACCTGCAGATAATCGTTATGAGCGAACCGTACCGGATATCCCCCGAGCATCATGTATTTGGGGTAAGCCCGACTGAACCCGGCAAGTCCGATACCTAACAGCGGCTTATTCGCAAACGCGTTGAGGGCACCTCTCCAGTATGTGGTCCTCATGATCAAGGTGTTTGTTTGTGCCAGATCCTTTACCGATAGAGTCTGGCCTTCGATTTGATCCGCTTGCTGAGGAGCCTGTGCTTCCAAAGGCGGCCCCACCGCCGATACCCTGAGGACCATGAGCAAGAGTATCGCAGCCGCGCCGGCCTTGGATGCCGACAGGAACGTTTTCCGCTCGCGGAACACCAAATACAGAAGCACGCACAGAGCGGCCGCCAGCCCGAGAAACGCGCCTCGAGAGTACGTCAGAATCAGGCATGTACACAATCCAAAGAGCACGACAGCGCATTTCAGACGGAAGGGCCACCTCTGGCTGCCTATCATCAATCCCAGTGTCACCGGAATGAGCAGGATGAGGTAGCCGGCAAAAGCGTTGGGAAAGAGAAAGAACGAAAAAATCCTGTTCGAGACCAACCGTGTCATGAACTGGTCTCCGTATGAGCCGATCATGGTCGTGTCATAGTAGTCTTTGTAGAGGAGGTATTGGGCTCGCGTGTGTTCCAACGACCCCAACCGCTGGGCGTAACCGTATGCACACACTATCAAAGAGGAAACCAATGCCGCAATAAGTATGCTCCTGACCGAACTCTTCTTCTCGACAGCGTTGGCCGCCAGCATGAAGAGCAGAAGGTAGCTGACAAACTCGAAGAAGCACCGGTACGTCGCGTTGACATCGACCGTCACCAGGAACGTGAGGCCGCAAAGGCCAATGAAGACTGCCAGAGAGTACAGCGCTCCGTCCAGCCGGACCTCGAGGTTTTTCTTGCGAGCAGCACGAACCAGCCAAAACCCCACCATCGCTACAATCGCCAGTTGGAACAACGTGTTGCTGTACGTATACGTCCGACCGGATATGAGTGGGCGCACGACAAAGAGCGTTCCGATACCGAACGCGACAGGTGCTTCGCCTATCGCTGAGAGCGTTCTATCGACCTTGCTGACGAGCGCTCTCGGGAGTGACGGCTGCCCGTCGGTCATGTGGTTTCGCCCCCTTTGTTATTTGTCGCCATCAACAGTATGATGATAGCAAATATCCCGATTCCCTGTACAACGACGGTGATCGCTCCCACTAACCCCATCCGCGACAGCAATGTTGCCCCCAAACCTACCACCAGCGAGACCAGGTAAATGAATACCACGGCCTGTTTGTCCGTCATACCCCCTTCGACGAGTCGATGCGAGAAGTGGCGCTTGTCGCCCTTGACGATCGATTGGCGGTTCTTCATTCGTATGCAAATGACGCTGAGCGTGTCGAAGAGCGGCACGCCGAGCACGAGTATCGGCACGATGACTGCCCCTTTTGTCGGGCTGTCCTGCGTGTAGAACGTGCTCACAACCGACAGAGTTGACAAAACGTACCCGCAGAACATGCTGCCGGCATCCCCCATGAAGATCGAGGCCGGACTGAAGTTGTGATACAGAAAACCGGCCGTCGCGCCCGCAAACGTTAGCAGCACAACCGCCGTAAACGTCTGACCGAGCGGTACCACTGAAAGAAAGAAGATCAGCGCGCATATCGTCGCTATGCCGGCACACAACCCGTCCATGTTGTCCAGCAGGTTAAACGAGTTCGTGATCAGCACTATCCACAGCACCGTCACCGCCCCGGTCAACCAGGCGTTTTCGAGGAACAGTTCCAGGCGCGTGCCCGACAGAACCGTCACGAGCGCTGCGCCAACCTGGCCCGCAAGCTTCGCGTACGGGTTCAGAGGCCTGATGTCGTCGAGAAGCCCGAGAAGGAATATCAGGCCCCCGCCTGCCAACAACCCGACAACCTGCAACCGAACACCCTTGGTGAGAAACGTGAAGACGTTTGCTGTTATCCATTCCGCTGCCGGGAACTTGTTCGGAAGAAGCGCCAGCAGCAACAGGTTGAATACCAGCACGCCGATGAACGTGAAGAATATGGCAACCCCGCCCAACAGCGGCGTCGGCAGTTCGTGTGCCTTGTGGGCCGCGGGATGATCCATTATGTCGAGCCTGTGGGCAGCCGCCCGCGCAAGGCTTGTCAGAATAATCGACACACCCAGCGACAAAGCGAATATGTAGCAATAAACCAGATACCACATTGTTTGTCCCGTCGTCAGTTTGAGGAAGTCAACAGTATGCTGCCCCGCTCAGAAGGTTACGGTACACCTCCAGTGTGCACTCAACCGTCCGGTCCAGCGAGAACTCCCCCACCGCGCGCTTCTTCGCAGCCGCTCCCAGCTTTTCGCGCAACGTACTGTCCTCAAGCAGCTTACAGACAGCGCCAGCCAGCGCTGAAGGGTCCTTAGGCGGAACCGTCAGCCCGGTGACACCGTCAAGGTTGACGTACTCGACCCCGGTTCCCAACCGTGTAGAGACGGCCGGCTTGCCGCACGCCAGGGCCTCAAGCATCGCAATGCCAAAAGCCTCCGAGCGTTCACTGGCCGGGTAGACAAAGACCGAGCACGCGTGGAGGTGGCGCAACTTCTCCTTCTCCGACACCCGACCCGCAAAGAACACGCGCTCTTCGAGTGAGCGCTCGCGCACCAGCCTCTCGAGCGTCGGCCGCTCCGGTCCGTCGCCGACTATAACGAGCGGGCACGGTATCTCGGGCATTGCGTCCACCAAATAGCGCAGCCCTTTGTAGTACCGCAGCACACCGACAAAAAGAATGAAGCGGCCACCGTATCGATCTCGTAGCGCCTCGATGCCCGCCTCGTCGTCGGCCGGAAGCCGATAGTCTTCGGGGTCGATTCCCAATGGCCGGATTATACACTTTTCGGCTACCGCTTTCAAGAAAGGCGAGATCTCGAGGTAGTTCGGCGAGGAAACAAACACCACCTCAGCCCGCTTCAAGAACGCGTCAAGAAACGGTTTGTATACCTTCAGCGCGACGGCTTGTCTGACGATATCGCTCTGGTACGTGACAACCACCTTTGCCTTGGGCCGCGCAATAAGGTACGAGATGACCGCTGTCGGGTTCGGCAGATGAAAATGGAGGATATCGGCTTTCTTGCGCCTGAGCCACAGAGGAAACGTGGGGGAGATCGGAGCGCTCTGGAACCTGCCCCATTCACCGACTTCGGTCACGACAACACCGTCGACCTCCCGCACTCGCGAACGAAGCCGCCGGCTGCACACCAGCGCTTCAACGTCTGCAAACGCATCAAGCCGCCTGCACATGTTCGCCAGATGTATCTCCATGCCGCCGTAGATGGGCGGGCAATAGTCCTTATAAATGTGGACCACCTTCATTCGTCACGCATCCTACGACTCCACCAACCGCTTGTATACCTCGAGCGTCGCCCGCGCGGTCGCTTGCCACGTCAGAGAGTCCGCTCGTTCCTTGCCGAGCCGAATCAGCTCGACACGCAGCTCTGCGTCTTCGACACATCGAACGACGGCGTCGGCTATCTCAGAAGCGGATTCCGGGTTCACCTTGAGCGCCGCGTCGCCGACAACTTCGGGCAAGGACGATCTGTTCGAGGTTACGACCGGAGTCCCGCAGGCCATCGCCTCGAGCGGCGGCAGCCCGAATCCCTCGTACAGCGAAGGCCAGATGAATGCAGCGGCGCCTGCGTACACCGCCGCGAGGTCGCTCGAGTCTATCCTTCCCGCAAACAGTATTCTGTCGCTGTGACGAGCCCGGTTTGCAGCGCGGAATATGTTGCCCGTCTTCCATCCCTCGCGTCCCGCAATAACCAATGTGTGTGGAATTCGGTCAGCGACGCTGTCAAATGCCTCTATAATACGCTGCACGTTCTTCCTCGGTTCGATCGTGCCGACATAAAGCAGGTAGGGGCGACGAACACCGTACCGGGACAGCGCAGACTCTAGCTCGGCGGCGTCCTCCACGGGTGCGAACTGCGCATCCACGCCGAGCGGGACAACCACGACACCATCTTCAGGGATGCCGACCAGCTTCACAATGTCGCGCTTCGCGCATTCCGAGTCCGTAATCACCATGTCGCAACGTCGGGCGCTGCGGTACATGGTAGCCCTGTAGTAACACCGTTTGCCGAATGTCGTAAATCGTGCGTCGGCAGCGAACGCGAGATCGTGTACTGTCACCACAGTGCGAGCGCCGCCCATCGTCGAGACCAATGGGAGAACGGCTGATATTGACGCCGGGAAATGGACGACGTCGGGCTTTTCCCTGCGAATTATCGCGGGAAGCTTGACCTGCTCGTAACCTACGCGGTTGAGATTAGTACGGGCAGCGCCGTAAAGCACCTTGACATTATGCTTGTGAACAAACTCCGGGGGCGGCGCGTCGTCCGGCCAGAAAATCAGGTACTCGTTTTCGTCGTCGAACCGCAGGAGGTGCTCGACAAGTTTATACGTGTAACTTCCTGTACCGCTTTTGTTTGTAACGGAAAGTGCGTCGATCGCTATCTGCATCGTCAGCCTTCAACAATCCGGCGGTACGCCGCAATCGTCTGCTCTGCACAACGTCTCCAGGAGAAGGACTGCACACGGTTCAACCCTCTCGTGATGAGGTCGGAACGAAGCCGCTCGTTTGTCAGTACATTCTCCATGGTTGAGGCCAGGGCGTGCCAGTCGTCAGCGGACACCAAGAGAGCCGCGTCGCCCAGCACCTCCGGCATCGACGAGTTATCCGCAGCCACCACCGGACACCCGCACTTCATCGCTTCGAGCGGCGGGAGCCCGAACCCTTCGTAGAACGAGGGAAAGACGAAAGCATCCGCCGCGCTGTAAAGCGGGGCGAGCTCAGTGTGAGGCACGAACCCTATAAATCGAGCCCTGTCGCGCAACCCGAGCTCATCGACGAGTCTGAAGATCTCCCGGCACTCCCATCCTTTGTCGCCGGCCAGGACCAAGTCGTGGTTCACTGTGTCGCGAATCGCGTCGAACGCTCGCAAGATCGACGGGATATTCTTGCGAGGCTCGAGCATCCCGACAAACAGCACATACGGGTTCTGCAAACCCCATCGCCTGCCGACTTCGGCGCGTGCCCTGTCTCGTTCGACCGGTGCGAGACAGTCGTCAACCGCCATGGGGGCAGCGACGATCTTGTCCCGAGGCACGTCGAGCAGGCGCTCGAGATCCGCGCGCGTCGCCTCCGAATACACGAGGATCAGGTCGGCGCGCTGCGAGAATCGACGGACACGCTTAGAGAACGGTCCCACAATCTTCGGCGAGCTGTACTGAGGATGAACCATGAAAGACAGATCATGTATGGTAAGTGCCAGCTTGGCCGAACGCGCGGGCGGAAGATAGAAGTTCGTTCCGTGATAGAGGTCAACGTCACCGACCAATCGTTCAACCGGAAACAGCGCGCTGCGGTTCCATAGTGCGTACATGAGCCGCGTCGGCATACGGATGTGTTTCACTGGCAGGTTGGCCGCTGGCAGGCCCGCCAGATCGACCCTCGATCGGGTTACCGCCAGCCCGCTGAATTCGATACCGTCTTCCTGCTCAAGCATATACTTGAGCAGGTAATACACGTAGTTGCCGACACCGGTCCTACCAGGCACCAGGGGCGACACGTCTATGCCGACGCGCACCTTGCCTCTCCGCCGATCTCGAGCACCTGCCGAGACCGGGATCTTCCCACAACGCCGGGCACACGTTGGCTCGCAACAGACTCAGCGATCATACCAGACCTCTCTCTCGTGGCTGATCCTCCCCACGCTGCGGCCCAGCGGACGCGTAGCGTCAATACCCGGGACCCTGCGGCCCGGTCGCCGGGTTCATGAGGATGATCTTCGGCAGCGATTCGCCCATGTCGCCTTTGAGGGTGTACACGCGCGTTTCGAGCCCTTCGAACGTCATGGTCCGAATCCGGTCAGGGGTCGAGACGAATATGAAATTCTTGGTGACCGCAAAGTCGAGCCCCACAGTCCTCAGAACAGCTTTCAGTGCGTCCCGCAGCGGCACGTCCACCAACCTGATCGACGTCGTCAGCGTCAACGGTCTCGAGATCGTCGAGTCGGCCACGATGTTGAGGCCGGTACGCTCCGTCAGTGCGGTAGCCGCATCGGCTATCTCGATATCCTCCAGCTTGATATCCACCTTCGAGTCCAGCGAAACAGTGGTCTCGAATTCAGGCTCCTTATCGGGCTCCGCCTTCTCCGCGCCATCGTTTGCATGGAGTTCCGCACACCCAATGATGAGCCCGACAGCTACCAGAACACCAATGCACACAGTCTTTCTCATCTCCACCGGTCTCCACAAAAACCAGCTCCACAGCTCCATACCACTACCGCTCTACATAAGTATTCTATCACATTACCGAAGACCGGGACAAATCCGGATAAAAGACGGGGATGCTCCGCCAAACCCGCTTTTCGCAGCGATTACGTCACAAGAACCGCCCGCTGCCGCCGTTTATGCTGATGGTTGCACGGGACGCTGAGGCATCGGCTTGGCGCGATGATGTGGTTTCCATCTATGATACGGCCATAGCCACTGTTCCGGATACGTCCTGACGTAGCGCTCGATGATATCCTGCAACCGCTGCGTGTTGATAGCGGCATCGTAGTCGCGGTCGCCGGTCACTTCCATTTCCACAGCCTTTTCGAACACGAGCTTGTGCGCACCCGGCCTTACACGTATGCAGAAGACAGGGACAATATGCGCGCCTGTGCTCAGAGCGATGAGCGCGGGCACCATTGTCGTCGGCGCATCGTGGCCCATGAACTTCGTGACAACGGCGCCTCGCCTCGCACGCTGGTCCAGGAGGATGCCAATTGCCTTGCCCGCTTTAAGCGCTCTCACCGCGCCCAACCCCGCACCTTTCTTGTGGATGACGTCCGTGCCGTGGCACGTGCGGATGCCCGTTACTATCGCGTCCACGTGCGGATTCCTCAAGGGTCGCACGACAAGCTTTAGCGGCAAACTGAGAAGAGTGCCCGACGGCCCCAACATCTCCCAGTTGCCGAGATGCGCGCTCAGCAGGATCACTCCTTTGCCCTCGTCCAGCGCCTCCTGTGCGTATTCGAAATGCTCCACCTCTACGAATTCAGCCAGGTTGTCCTTGGACAGAAGAGGGATCCTGCAGAACTCCGCGAAAGCATATCCCAAATTGAGAAAACACAACCGTGCAATCCGTTTGCGTTCCGACCGCGTCTTCTCGGTCCCAAAGGCGAACTCCAGGTTCTGCATCATGAGACGCCGGCGGCGAAGACTCACTGCGTAACCTAACCGCGAAAGGAGAGCCACAACCAGGAATGCCCCTCGCAACGGCATACGCCGAAACGCGGCGGCCGTGAAGCTGAAAGTCCAACCCTCTATGAGGTACCGCAGAGCACGAATGCGGGAGGTTCGACGGCGTGAGCTCAACGGAACAGGATGTCCTGCGTAAACCGTATGAGCCGTTGTCGCTCTTCCTGAGCGAGTTCGACGAACTCGATCCCAGTATCGAACAACGGCTCCTTGCGTTTGAGAAGTTTGCGCCGTTCCAGCGACCAGGCTATGCGCCCTTTTGTCTCAAGCGGCGAGCCCGAATCGGGGAGTTTGACCACCATTTCGACTTGCGTATCGGCCGCTATGAAATCGGGCAGGGAAATGCAGACACCGCCGGCGCTTATGTTGACCGCTTGTACAGTGTATTCTCTGCCTTCGTCGCCACCAGCGACAAAGACTTCGAGCTGCACCTCTGCCCGCGGGTATTTCCGTTTGTTCTTATCAAGCATCGTATCTACCTGGCGTTTGCCGCCACGTTCATGATTATATGGTCGGGTGCCACGAAATCACAAGTGTTCTTCTGCTTCCTACCTCTTGTATTCCTCCCGCGGAGGGCTGAATACGTCAAGGACGCGACATGGTTCAGGGCCGCTGCGTGCGCCGTGCCGCACGTTTGCGGGAACCAGGTACGCGTCGCCGGCCTCCAGAGTGTGTGTCTTGCCGCCTATCGTAAGTTCCAACGTTCCCTCGAGCACAGCCCCCATCTGTTCGTGTTGGTGGCTATGCTCGTCAACAACGCTGTGCGGCTCGAAATCCACAAAGGATAACATGATCCTATCTCCCCATACGGTACCGTTTCGCACGCCGGGAGACAGTTCAGTCTTGATAATCGAGTCCGCGGGAAAAGCTTCCGGCTTGCCCGCCCCTTCTGGCATCTTTCACCGCCCTCATGCAATCCAGAAAACTCTTATTACTGACAAAAGTGTAGAGGAACGAATCCCCCAAAGTCAACCGCCTGGTACGCGAAGCTCGACTGCCGTCCACATGGCATAGGTTGCGCTCGGCTCGGGGCCCGTCTCGAGAGTAAGCTTCTCAGAGTGTGAAAGGCCTGCAGGCCTCGGGTTGGCGTCGAGGACTACAGGCACAACCGTTGGCCGACCCCCGACCTGCTCGTTCAAAGTAAGCCTCACGTCTATCCCGACGAGCAGAACCTTTCCAAATACGCTCGCGGCCGCGCACGCAACGTTCGATATCAGTTCCATCTCCTCACGACCAAGTCTCACCCGTTCGAGCGCTCCTTCCGCCGTTACGACCGCGAGGTTGTCGAGCGCGCCGCGCGAGAAATGGACAATTCTGCCGCCTGCCCCGGTCGAGGCAATCGTGTCATCACGGGTTGCTGCCACCTGCAAAAACCCGCTCTCGGCTCGGCACGCGCTTCCGTCGTAAGCCACGTTCACTCTCAAGTCGCAGGCAAAGCCATCCGTCTTCGCGTCCGGCGCGTACCGAATACCATCAATGCATTGGCGAACAAGGACGTCGGACTCCGCCGCCAGATCGGTTGCATACGTGACGAGACCATCATCGGCCCCGGGCGGCCTTCCCCGGGGAAGGTCAAACGCGCGCACGCCGATGCCTTCGGTACCTTGATTTGGCTGGACAATCACACCGACATTCGATGAACGAGCCTCGATTTTGCGAAGCAGCTCGTCCACCCCTGCCAGAACCTTGTCAGCACGCGACCCCTTGCTGACGAGAACACTTTCCGGGGTCGGCACACCACGTTCCTTCCAGAGTTCGTAGGATCTCATCTTGTCGTCCGCGAGACTAGCCGCGTCGTAGGGGTTGGCTTCGGGGATCGAGTTTCTGGTGCATGTTTCGGAGACAATCGCGTGGGCTTCCTGGCCGGCACACAGCACATGGACAAAGTGGACGGGCACCTCGTGCTCAAGTCCCGTCTCGATCAGCTCGCCGGAGTCGTGGTCGTAAAGGATCGCACGACGGGCTCTCCCGCACTCGGTCAGCCACGTCGTATGCACGCCGATCACGTTAAGGACGGGCTTCCCCTGCACACCAAGATCATGGACGTACGCATCGATCACGAGAGGGTAGAACTCGTTCGTGAAGTTGGTGACTTGTTCGAAGACGACAGCGTAGTTGTACCTGTCTACCGCAGTCAGCGCGTCATACCGACTCGCCGTCGGAGATACTTTCAGTTCCGGGGACAACCGTTCGCTGCTGACTTCCTCGAGCGCCAACTGGATAACCCTGTTTGTGTAGTCCCTGCCGGCGAGGAGCGAAGCAACGTCGGACGGCACTAATGCAATCGGTCCAGCCGATTCCACTATCCGGTTGGCAAGCTCGTCGGGAAATCTGAATGTCCCGGCTGCAATCGCGGCAAGTTTGGCGCCGGTCTCTTGAGGATTCAAACGGTAGCCGCGCCGGAGATCATCGATCGGCCCAAGCGTCTCCTCGAACTTCGCAACCAACAAGTGTTTCAGGATGACACTTAGGTCGTTCCGGGCAAAGTTCTGGCCGCGTTTGAGGACTAGCTTACGGGACGCCGTTGCGACAGCTCCCGCCACCAATGCCGAGTCTGAAGACATCTACTCCCCCCGTTAAGGAAACGCCAGTTCGAGGCGACTAGCCAAAACAGCCGGGGCCGAAGTTGGCCCGCATGTATTCGACGCCCATCGCTACGAAGTTGCGCAGCACTATCCTGTCGCTGACGCCGATGTTGTCCCAGTCCATGGCCCGGTCTTTCAGCCGTGCGCGGCTCCGTTCGATCTCTTCCTCGCGCAGGTTGTATCTGTCCCACAGACCGATGCCTACGTTGGGTTCAAGGTGGATGAATCGCCAGCCGGCGATCTCGCCTTCGAACCGCCCGTCTTTGTCTTCGAGGATTATGCGCGACCCAATGCGGCGGCCGGTCTCGTCGTAGTCCGGCTCGATATCCACCAGTCGGCCTGGTCTCTTGAACGTGGGAGTGGTGAGAAAGTCGTGCATGAGGTATGGCGGCCACGTGTAGGGCACGCCTCTCAGGTCCGTTCCTACCTTCCTGTTGCGGTGTGCTTCGAAGGTGGGTGCATACTTCCTGGCGTAACTATGGAGCGCTTTCATTACCCGCGGGACCTGCCTTTTCAACCCCTCGATGATGTCTTTTCGATACGGCTCCTGAACGTACTCGTCGAGCAGCGGCTCGAGCGTGCCGCCGCGGCCAACGTTCGTCGCCACCTGCAGACTATTGAGTACTATCGGAAACGACGTGTCGTAGGGTTGTTCAGGTCGGGGCGACGACCCGATAATCCTCAGCGAACCGTATATCTGTGACCGGGGATACTTGTCGCGTCCCACGGGCCTGTTCCATTCGAGTATTTGACGGTCAACAAACGATTCCATCAACTGCGGGCTCGCCCAGAACTCCGGCGAGGTAAGCACCGCGTCCTGGATCACCACGTTCTGCTTCTTCGATATGTCGTAGACGAACTGGACCACGTCCTTCAACACGTCTTCGTCCACCTTGGCGCCCAGCCCGATCTCGAACAGCTTCAGATTGCGCGCACCAGACTCCGCAGCGCCTTTGACCAGTATTATCGGATGCTCGACCCCGAACGCGCGCAGGCCCGGGAACCCAAGCGATTTGTCGCCCTTCTCTATCTTGCCTTTGATCTGGGACTCGGTCAGCCCGTTGTTGTGCTCGGCCATCCAGTCGATCTCGGCCGGCAGGGTGACACCGCTTTTCGGTCCGTATATTTGCGGGTAGAGCGATTTGTCGTACGTGATATCAGAGAACACCAGCGATTGGCAGGTCGCAGGCAGACCTTCGTCTTCCATCTCGCCTGACTCGTACATCGGCAAACCGTGGAACGGGATTATCGCGCCCGCTACCACCGGTGCAGGTTTGCCGTCCCGGACGAACCTTGCGGCGATCTTGATACCTTTGGGCGTCAGCGCACCCGTAAGCTCCTGTTTACGGACCTGGGAGTTCGCGGCCTCTGCGCTGAGCCCCTTGCTCTCGCGGAGCGCACGGGTGTATTCATCTCTGGAAACGTAAAGGTGCGCCCCGTGCACCAGAACCACTCGTCTCTTCGCGCCCGGCACCTCGTGCAACCCCTCACACCGGTCGATCAGGATGTTCGTTCCGACATCGCCCTGCGCTTCCAACTCACGGTTCAGGGTCGGTCCTTCGCGCAACGCGCGTGATACGTGCGTGCGTCCGGCGGGATACAGCATCACGAGGTTCAACCGTTTGTCGGCACTGATGATGGCCGGATCGAGCTCTGCGAATACCTCCGGCGGCGGGAACCCGTCCGATCGCGTGAACGATATCTCGCGAAGCTGGTTGTATGCGCGCCACTCCTGCTCTGTTTCGTCCGGTATCACGGCCCCTATCGGTGCTGTCTTCTTGCCGTCCAGGAAGTTGCCCAGTAGCAGATCCTGCTCGTCCTCCGGCATGTCACGTAAATCCGTCCTGTTAACCAGCAGCGTGCGAGTGTATCGGTACAACCACGCGTGGCGCTCGACGGCGAGTTTGTAGAGCTCGACTCCCTTGATGGCTGCGAATCCCACGCCGCGCGAATAAGCCCACGGCGCATACTCGTACCAATGATCGTTTATCGTTTCGGCGAAGAAGTCCGTCAGGTTCTTCCACAACATTCGTTCATCAACGTCTTCCGGCGCGCTCTGCGCGAACTCGATCGTCTGCGCAAGACAGAACGTCGTGTAGAACAGCTCGATGCCTTTCGCGACTCGATCGAGCTTCGCTCTGTCGCCTTCCGCCGCTTCGGCTATCCGCGCGATAACGCCCATGTCTTCATACCCGCCGGCCACCTTCTTCCAGTCTTCGAAGACGATCTCGCGACCCGTATAGACGGTCGCGACATCGGCCAACGCCGCTGACTTCATCTCGCGTTCTTCACGCGTCTTCCCGACCGGCATCTTATCGATTAAGGCCCCCAACCCATTGTGAGTGTATGCTATCACCTCGCCAAAACACTTGTTGACGACCGTTCTTGACTGGTCGGGATCCGGCGACGAGCCGGAGTAGAGCAGATCGAGTTCGTTCTGCAACCGGCCGAGAGACTTCTGCGCCTTGCCGAAGTAGTTGTTAAATGGCCTGGATTGCCCCCTGTCGAATACGGCCTTGAACCCTTGTTCGCGTTCGTTGAATGCGCGCGCGCGTGCAGCACGTACCTCGAGCGCCTTGCGCCGTTCGAGCGCCTCTATCGCTGCCATCTCGACCGCCTTGCTCGAAGTCTCGACGAGCATCTCCTGCGCAAAACGCTGTACCTCGGGCACGTACTTGGGCAGCACCAATGCTCCCATGACCGACTCGACTTCTGCTCTGCTGAACGGTCTGGCGGTCGCGGTCGGCCGTTTGGCGGTCTTGCGGTCTTCAATGGCCGCGATCGCTTTCACACCGGCCTGCAATACGGCCCGCATCTCCGATATCTCGTGCTTATCCTCACCGATGACAACGTACATGCCGCCGAGCCCTGCGACCCACGTACCGAAGTCCAACGAGGAAAGCGCCAACCGCGAGCTCAGTTTGTTGAGCGCAGCGCTGACGAAATAGTCGCCGGGACTCCATTTGCCGTAGCGTTTCAACCGCTCTTCTTCTCTGACGGCCTTCGAGGCCTCCTCTTCGGCAAGAATCGTTTCCACCGCCTGCTCGTATACCTCGGCAGCCTCAGTTGCTGCCCGGCGTCTCTTCTCGGCCGTCTTGGTATCTGCTACCGCTGCCACTCTGTCAAAGACTGACTGGGCGCGCGCACGCTTCTCCTGCATCTCGTCGCGCAACCGCTCAACGTTCTTATCGCCCAGACCTATCGCGCTATACACGCCGCGTCTCCCCACCTTGTCACACGCTGCGAAGAAACTCATCACGTCCCGGCTTGTCAACGCCCTGTGTTTCCGTCCCGCTGCTCCGTCGGCGATCACCAGCGCGCTGTTCGGGTTGCCGGTCAACATCAACGACACAAGCTTCGGCGCGTTCTGGGTGAGTTCCAGCAGTTCCGGGAACGGGATGCCCGTGTTGAGCACGTCCACGCCCTGGACGTCTTGTTCGTAATCCCTGCCGGGTCCCCGCATCTTCAGCACGAGCGCATGTATGTCGCCGCCCACCTCCTTTACGAGCGCATCAAGAGTCTCGGTCGGCAGTTGTTTCAGCCCGGCCCATCTGCTGAGGTCGCCGCCGTACACCCGTGCATTTGCGGGTATCTGTTCCTGTGTCAGGGCGTAGTCGCTCAGCGTTGTCTGGACCCTGTCGGCGATCTGGTCGAGCCGCGTATCGGTGGTGTAGAACAACATATCCTGCGTCGAGGACATCGTGACAGAGGTCATTACGATGTCAGCAGGCGGGTCGTGCCGCGGGAAAGCCTCTTTGAGCCGGCCGATAACCTCGCTGTCGCGTTCGGTGATGTTCAGCGACCTGTAAACCTGCCTCACCATGCGCTTGCCGACCGGATCGTCCGTCTCCGGGTCAAACCCGTGGAACATCAGGTGGACGAGGTTCTGTCCTTCCTCATCGAGCGAGTGCGTCAGATGGTCGCACGTTCCCGCAAGTATCTCGAACAACCGCATCCCCGTCGAATACCGAACGTCTTGAACCGGTTTGTATTCCGCCGAGAGGGCAATCCGGGCTGCAGATTCAGCAGGGCAGTGTCCATTGTGCCGTCTCGCTTCCGCCATCCCTTGGTAGATCAGCCACGCTTTGTAAAAGACCATGAACCTGTTGACCTGTTCCGCGGAAACGATCATCTTGTCCACGCTCCAGCGCGCGGAGAGGTTCGCTATCAGAGCCGGCCCTGAAGCCACCCGGTGCCAGGGCAGTCCGAGACCGCGTATGGCTTCGCTTATCTTTGTCAGGTGAAACACGAGAATGTTGTCCCGCACGTCGAAGTACTTCTCGAGTTCGTCAACCGCAAGAAGCTTCTTCGCGGCCCACAACTGCCATTCAAAATGGGACTCGAACTGGTTCTGGGCCGTCAGTGCCGCTCTGGCCATCTCCATGACACCCTCGCGCAGGTGGTCCGGGATACCTATCTGCCGCAGCTTCACCTCGTTTGTGAGCGACAGAACAAAAGCGAGAAACAGGCCGTCCTTCGGCACGCAGTACCCGCCGTACCCCTCGCCCGGCACCGGCACCATCCTGTCGTTGCGCAGGTTCATCTGGTCGGCCATATCCTCGACGTCGCCCTCGAGCACAGCCATCACGAGCAGCGCGAGCGCGTTCGAGCCCGCAAAATGTGTGACGCACAACGCGTTCTCGGAGGTCTTCTGTATCTCGGCATACGCGAGCGCCGGACGCTCCTCGACTCCGCCTTCGTTCACAAGGCTGTAAAAGTCGAACCCGGCCCGCGCAGCCGATCTGTCCGCGCCGCCAACCCATTGCCGCCATTTCACCACCGAATCGCGTTCATGCTCGCCCAGGTTCACCCGGCTCGGCGTGTAGAGCAGGTTGTATTTCTTGTTGCCCCCTGTGGCTTGATAATAGTGCAGCGGGTCCATCGCGAGATTGTTCAGGTCGTGCTTGGCGATGACCTCTTTGCGTGCGTTCGATTTTGCCAGGCTGGTGTGCGTTCGCAACCATGTTCGGACACGGCCGAACAGGTCGAGTTCCGGGTTCTCGTCGTGCAGCCTGCTGAGCACTGCCTGTCGAGCATCGCAGAGTACCGCGCTCTCAAGCTCTTCCTGATACCCGGTATCTGCATGAATGACTGCACGTGTAGCGTCGTCCAGGCTGAGATCGCGATGGTCTTTGCGGTGGGCCGATATCCTCTCCTCGATAGCCCTCCCGTTGGTCTCGACCACCTGCTCGATAGCCGACTCCTCAAGCTCCGCACGATGTGCCTCGACATATTCGCCAACCCAGTCAGGGTCCGATGCGTCGTCAAGGTCTTGCTCCCTGCCGTTTCGCTCGGCGTGCTCCAGAAGCACAGCCAGCTTCGCTGCCTCGTCCGCAACAGGTTTGTACGACATCATGACGGTCGCCACTGCGCGCGGCCGATCGATCTTCTGTTCGGCCATCACCTCCTCGACCACGACGCCCATACCGAACTGCGATATGACCCGCTCGCCAACAGCCTCGAGCCGGCGCCGATACTCGGCCATCCTGTCCCGAACCTCCGACTCGAGCCCGCGACTCGTTACAACGTTGTAAAGCGCCATCTCCTCCTCGAGCCACGTCTGGACGTAGCCTTCGGTCATGCCCGCGGATTCGGTCGTCAGCACGTGCAGGCTCGATATTTCGCGCCGTTTCTTGAACGCGATTCGCGCAATCCGCTTGCCCTCGGCATCTATCTTCGTGGCGATCCTGTTCGCCTTCGCGACCGAACGGCAGACCCGTGCCAGACTCGCTCGCTGCGAGCGGTTTAACGCGCTGCCGATAAGGTTTTTCTTGCCCTTCGCGCGCGACCGGCCTACAAGCACGTCTTCGAGCGCCTGCATCCGCGTTACGCCGCCCTTCTCCATGCGGACCGCGACCTCGTTGACAAGGTTTCTATAGCTTTGCTGGATAGTGGCGGCAATACAGCCGACATCGGACGCCAATTCGGGCTGCGACGAAAGGACCGACCTGATCGCTTCATCGCGCTCATGCATGGTACCCCCGCCGGCCAGAATATCAACCTTGTGCGCGAGCAGACCTTCGCTCTCGACGAGCAGGCGGCGTGCAAGTGCCACGTGTTCCGAGTCCATCACGGCGTCTATGTTCCGCACCCAGTATTCGGCGTGGAACCGGAAGAACGCCTCCATACCTTCCTGGTCGACCTCGGTCTCTATGACCTCGACGACAGACTCGCCGTCACCACCTTCGGCTTCCTTCCGCACAATGCGCTCTTTTATGAATAGCGGTATGGCTTCGATCCAATCGCCAGCCTTGATTATCCAGTGGGTATCGCCTTTCTCGCGCGAACCCAGCACGCCCGAGCCCTGGCTCGAATAGATGTTGTGTCCTCCTTGCCGGGTCAGGTCGCGGAGGTCTTCCTCTTTGCCGGGATGAACATCCCTGCAGGCGTTTGCGTTTGCCAGATTGATTGTCTCGGCGGGATGCAGCCGCTGCAGGAACACCACAAACGCGGCATCCCTCAGAGGCGCTTTCGAGAGCTCGTCTCTGAGATCGTTCACCAGGGCAAAAAGGGTGCCGATCAGATCGGAAACCTTCTCCAACTCGTCTCCCCACTTCCCTTCGCTGGGCTTCGCGATCACCCGGCGAGCGCCTGCCTCCTTCTCGGCCATCAGGCGTTCCATCTCCTTCTTCTGGTAGCCGATCAGCGCTTCTTCGAAATGGTTGACAGCACCAACCATACGTGCATACGAAAGCTCTTTGGGCTGGGCGACCAGGTTGGATATCCGCGCCAGTTGCGTCTGAAGCGCGACGATCCCGGCGGACTCCCTTGCAAGCTTCCGGGCAACACGTGCAAGTCCCGTCTTGTCAGCTACATACCGGGCTGAGGAGAGGAGATGCGCCTGGTTGCCGAACGCGCGGCTCAACCTGCCGCACACCAGCTTAACGTCGTTCTCGATCGCCCAATCGCTTATGCGTTCGATGTTATCTCCCTCGACCGCGTAATCGTAGTCGGAGCTCATCGCGTCATTTATCAGCGCTCGCTGTTCGTCAATGTCCTCGAACTCGGTTTCGAGAAGATCGAGCACCTTCTGATGGTCGTAGGGAAGGTCGACCCGACACTGACCTACAAGCCAGGAACCCCACTTGTCGCGCCACTTCACGCATCGCTCAATTCGTTCGAGCAATGCTTGCGCAGACTTGCCACTGCCGTTGCCTTTGCCCGTGCCGAGAACGCCCCGGAGATTCTTTACCTCGGCCTGAAGCGCAGCGTTGCCCCCTGTCATCGCCACCAGTTTCCGGAACCGCGCGCTCCGTTGAGACCCTGTTATCCCTGTCGCCGAGGCAAGGTTCCCGATCTCCTCACCGATACCAGCCAGCGTCTCGGTTTCGACGCCGCTGAAGAGACCCAACTCAGCCCCGTCGATCTTCTTCGCCAAGGATTCATCAGTCACAGAGTCGAGGAAGATCGAGAACACGTTCCCGCTGTCTATGCCGCTCGATCGCAAAGCGCGTCTCAGCAGAGACTGTTGCTCCTCCCCCAACAGTTCGTACACGCCAATGGTCTTGTGCAGACACATCCGCTCGCCAAGACGACCGATCCGGTACATATGGTGCACCATTGCCATCGCGGCGGCTATCTCGAGTCCCGCGAGCGTTTCCATATCGTCACACACGAGTTCACGCGACTCATCCAGCTTCAGACCGAATGATTTCACCACGTCAACGTTCAACCGGAGCGCACGCCTCGCTCGTCCGGTTTCGCGGGTGCCTACGAGCGCCCGGTCGCCGCGTACCATCTGGACAGTGACCGATCGCGTTCGTCTCAACCACTGACGAAGAGCTCCCGCCACAACGGGCTCCTTCTCGATCTCACCCAGCACATTGCGCAACGCGCGCTCGTAGAGTGTCGCGGCAACATCCACGGCCGTCGACACACTTTCCGGGAACGACATGCGCAAAGTCTTTACCGACGAGCCGCCGCGGGTCAGCCGCCCGCGCGCCACCACCCGTCCGATTTCTTTAAAAGCAACCTCGACATTGGTTTCATCATCATGTGACGCGACCATGCTCACCGGAAACCCGGCAAAAATGCCGTCGTCCCGCTGAAAGCTCACCGTAGTCCTGCTGGATTCTGTTCGTTCCGCCATTGTCACCCTCGTCTAGCTTATCTCATGCAGCCTCTGGCGTCACCGCACATCATGACTCGGTCCAAACGCAAGCACACACCGACTCCGTATTTACGGGTTGCTCAGTCTTGAGGAGTGGCGTTGCTCGCTATCGTTTGAAACGCGTCCCCTGCCTGCTGACACTATCATACCAAGGAATTCCTCGACTGTCAATTCGCCGGTCGAGGCCCTGATCGCTGCCAGGACATCCCCCAATAATTATTGAAGGGATATTGGAAGTAGTTGAGCAGAGTG
>CAZGCA010000017.1:0-8299 GCA_964524145.1 uncultured bacterium
TTCATTCCGTACTGTTCTACCCCGCTTCACAAGCTTGAACAGGCCAAACTCCAGGTATTGGACAGCAAGCTGTCCAATAGAAGAGCGGTAGCAAGCTACCGCACTCCAAAGAACGGCCACAGCCTACATGGCTCATGTAGTACGGTCTGCGTCAGAAGAGGGGGTTTCTCTATTGATGGTTTTCCGTCCGGCTTCGGTGACGCCGGAGCCGATGAAGAGCCCTTGGTTGCGGCCCCGAGCGCGTTCTTGACTACGTGTTCGCTGCTTCGAGGATGACCAGCCAGTCGTGCATTTCAGGGGGCAGCGACGGCTGCCACTTCGCTTCCGCGTCGGGAGTGACATGGCCGAGATCGTGTGTGGTTCCCGTGCACGGATCGAAGTAGTAGGCCCGGTATTGCACGCCGGCCTCGATTTCGTGGAGCATCGGGGGATCCCATAGCATCGGGACGTAGATGAGCCGGACTCGCTTCGGTATTCCGATGCACCGGACTGCGTAGGCGTGCGTCTCGTCTTCCTTCGGGTCGATCCATTCGGGGTGCTTCTCCATCTCCCACCACGGGAACTGCGCCAGGAACCGTCCTCCCAGTGCGACCTGCGCCGAGCCCGGCAATTGCGCCGCTTCCTGCCACGGTGTGTTGCCCCAGCAGCGGCCGTGGGGTGACGGGCCGTAGGGGTGCTCTTTGGTACTCGCTTGCCAGATGCCGTTCGCGCCGTAGGTGTGCCCCGCCGTCCCGTTGAATACGGACACATAGAACGACAGGCGCTGGACGTTCTGCCAGCAGCGGCCCATTATACCTTCGTAGTTGACCTCCGCGTTCACGACCGGCATAAGCGGCTCCCGTTCGGTCGATTTGATGACCGTCTCCGCCGTCGCGGGAATACTGTCGAGGTCGCCGTGTCCTGTCTGGAGCATCTCGAAATCGAGCAATTCGGGATCGTCTACCATATCGCGCCCGTATCGTGTGGGATGGATGGTTACGAGATTGCCGAACCCGTCTATTTCGCGCACGTAGCTCATCACCTCGGTCCAACCTCGACGCTGGAATGCCGCGTCTTCTTCACGAGCCTCCGAGAGATAGTACGGCATGGTCCCCTCCCCGGCGATGCACCACACCACCGGGAACGCGCCGTAGCGCGCCACAAGGTAGCGCCAGAACCGTTTGACCTTCTCAACACCGATCTGCGGGAGATAGTATCCCCACATGCCCACGATGCACGGCATAAGCCCGGACTGGACCAGGTGGTCGAGTTTGCGGTCGGCGTGCTCGAAGTAGGCGGGATTGACGCCTGCGAAACCGTCACGAAAGGGGAATCCCGCTTCGTTCCGCCCGCGCAAGTCCCAGGCGTCCATGTCGGGCAGCGGACCGGCGATTATCTGTATGACGTTGAACCCTTTTGCGACCCTGTCGGCTGCCAACATCTTGAACCCTTCGGGCCAGTCAATACGTTCCGTCAGCCCCATCCACCACGTGTCGCCTATCCAGAAGAACGGAGTCCCGTCTGCGTGCGTGAAATGTCTCTTGTCCGCGGCCACGCGCAGACGGCCATGGCGGAACAGAGGGTTGCTGCCAGCGTACGGCTGCACGGTGACCGTTCCCGCGCGTCCGTGGAGTCCCTTGTCGACAACGTTCGAGCAGACCGTTTCGAACGAATACTCGCCTGCCTGTTCCCCGGCAAAACGCACTGCCCACGTGTTGCCCCCTGTCCAATAGGCAGGCTCACGCCGCGACACACCGTCCGGCCCCCTGAAAAGAACGTCAAGATCAATCTTGTTGTACGGGTCGGGGGAGGTAGTGGTCGATCCGAACGTAATCTCGGTTACGCAGTTCTGTTGTGTGACGACGTCCATCTTATCTCTTGCCCTGCAGCACCCAGGTGGTTTTAGCAGGAAGAGGAGGCGTTGTCAAGGGCGACGAGGAAGATAAGGAGCTCTTGCTTTACCACACTTGACAATTCCTGTTCTGGTTGTCATGCTGGAGGGGCAGTTTCTTAGAGAGGTCGACCGTTGAATTGAGGCACACGGAAGGAGTCTGACACAATGTATATTCGCGACGGGCTATCGGTAAGAGCCGTTTCGGTAATCGCCCTGGGGATCTGTGCAATGATTCTGTGGGCCGTCCTCCTGCCTGCCATTGCGTCCGCTGAGCCGCTCCGGCTCAGGGTCATGTCGTTCAACCTCAAGTATGCAAGCGAGAGGGGAACCAACAAGTGGAGCGACCGGCGCCACGTGCTCAAGAACGCCATTCTGAGCGAGGAGCCCGATCTGTTCGGCACGCAGGAAGGCTTGTACTCGCAGATCAAAGATATCGACGAGGATCTGCCTGAGTACGACTGGATCGGTCTGGGCCGTGCCGGCGGGTCCAAAGACGAGTTCATGGCCATCTTCTACAAGCGCGAGCGGTTCGAGCCCATGGGTTACGATCATTTCTGGCTTTCGGACACGCCAAACGTGATCGGCAGCCGCACATGGGGGCACGGCAACCGCCGGATGGTCACCTGGGTGCGCTTCCGCGACAAGGCCACGGGCGTCGAGTTCTATCACTGGAACACGCATTTCGATCACGAGGTGCAGACGGCGCGCGAGAAGAGCGCCGACTTGCTCGTGAGCGAGCTGCGCAAGACCAAACCTGTGCGTCCGGTTGTTGTGACCGGCGACTTCAACGCGTCCCAGACCAACATTGTCCACAAGAAGATGCTCGCCCGGAACGAAGGACAGATCTACCTGCTGGACGCGTGGGACGAGGCCGAAACGCACGACGGCAAACAGGTAGCGACCGGCCACGGCTGGCGTGGACTGAGCAACAACACCCGCCGGATCGACTGGGTGTTGATGTCGCCGCAGTTCAGGTGCAAACGCGCCGAGGTGGTCACCTACCAGGAGAACGGCCAGTACCCATCGGACCACTTCCCTGTGGTCTGTGATCTTGAACTGCTCCACTCCGAATGACCGTCGCGATGGGACGGTCGAAGTTGCTGGGCGGACTCACTTGTTCTCGCTCGTGGCGGCGATGAAATCCACCACCACCTTGGCCAGTTCTTCACCCTTGTCCTCCTGAAGGAAATGTCCCGCACCTTTGATGGTGGTATGGGGCTGACCTTGTGCTCCCGGCACGAGTTCCCGGAAGAGGCGGTCACCACCGCGTGTCACCGGGTCGCCGTCACTGAAGGCCGTCAGGAACGGCTTTTCCCACTTGCGATACACCTGCCAGGCTTTGCGGTTTGCCTCGGACGCCGGGTCGGCGGGCTCGATAGGGACCAGGGCCGGAAAGATGCGTGCGCCCGCCTTGTAACTGTCATCGGGAAATGGCGCGTCGTAGGCCGCCGCGACTTCGGGAGTCAACGCCGTCCTGCATCCGCCCGCGACAATGTTGCTAACATGAAACGTCGGCACTGTCTGGGAGAATTCACGCCACTGCATGAACGCGTTGCCCAAAGGTCGGTCGCCCGTCGGCAAGCCCGTGTTTGCCGCCACGATTCGCGCGAACCGTTCGGGATGTTCGGCTGCGACACGCAAACCGACCAATCCGCCCCAGTCCTGGCAAACGAGCGTGATGTTGCGAAGGTCCAGCGTATCGATGAACGCAGCAATCGTGTCAACATGCAACTGGTAGGTGTGGTCTTCTTTCTTGACCGGTTTGTCGGAACGGCCGAAACCGACGAGGTCCGGCGCGATAACCCGATGTCCGGCGGCCGTGAAGATGGGAATCATCTTGCGGTAGAGATAGCTCCAGGACGGCTCACCATGGAGACAAAGGATGGGATCACCCTCACCTTCATCCACGTAGTGCATACGCAGGCCGACAACCTCGGCGTAGTGCGGCGAGAAAGGGAACCCGGGCAGATTCTCAAACCGTTCGTCCGGCGTGCGCAAGATTTCCATTGTTTGTTCTCCTATCGTTACCGTTTTGACTGCACATTCCGTCTGGTGTCCGCATGCCAGGATAAGCGCCAAGCACCCAAGGCCTGCTACCGTTGCGGTGCATTCCTTCATAGCGTCCTCCTTTATTGTGGCCTGATAGCCATCTCCAGCAAGCATCTTCAGCCAACAGGGTAGTGCTTGGCGATCAAACCCGATATCGTTTGCAGCTGCAAACGGCGTCACGGGCGAATCTGCGGGACATCTTAGCCCCGTTCTGAAACATCAATCCCGCTGGTGGACGATGCGCGCGATGATACGGCTCGCCTGGACACCTATCACATAGACCATGACACATGCCAGAGCAATTACCGCCCAGTCCCTCAAGCCCAGCGGAACGGTCTTGAAGATGGGCTGAAGCACCGGCAGGTAGACCACCAGGAGTTGAAGGCCGATGGAGCTGGCCACGGCCGCGAGAAGGTGCGGGTTGGAGAACACGCCGATATTGTACTGTCTGCGAACCATCTGTATGCGCACTATCTCGAGCGCCACGAGCGAAGTGAACGCCAGGGTCTGAGCTTTGGCAGCGTTTACCTGCAACCCGAGCGCGAAGACGATGACCGTCGCCGCGCACACCAGCGTTCCGATGGTCACAATGCTGAGTCCCATGTTCTTCGAGAGGATCTGTTCGCCGGGCGGACGCGGCGGCCGCTCCATGATATTGGGTTCAGGCGGGTCCACGCCCAGAGCGAGAGCGGGCAGTCCGTCGGTGACGATGTTCATCCAGAGGATCTGGATCGGGACCAGCGGTGCGACTAATTCGCCCAGCGAATCGCGCAGCCCGATAAGCATCGCAACGAACAATACGAGCACCTCGCTGAAATTGCACGAGAGCATGTAGTTGACGAACTTTTTGATGTTATCGTAGATGGCCCGCCCTTCTTCGACGGCGTTGACGATCGAAGTGAAGTTGTCGTCCGTCACCACCATGTCCGAGACTTCCTTGGTCACGTCTGTCCCGGTAATGCCCATCGCGACACCTATGTCGGCTTCCTTGAGCGCGGGCGCGTCGTTCACGCCGTCGCCCGTCATCGCGACGATCTGGTTCTTGCGTTCCCATGCACGAACAATGCGCAGCTTGTGTTCGGCGCTCACCCTCGCATAGACCGCGATCTTCTCCACCTCGGCATCGAGCATTTCGTCGGACATCCGCTCGAGGTCCGAGCCTGTGACGGACTTCGCGGATGCGTCGTAGCTTCCTATCTCGCGTGCAACGGCGACTGCGGTTGCCAGATGGTCCCCGGTGATCATGATCGGCCGGATACCTGCGTTCCGGCATCTCAGGATCGCCTCTTTGACCTCTGTCCGTGGCGGGTCTATCATTGCCACCAGACCGAGGAAGGTGAGGTCGCGTTCGACCTCTTCAGCGCTGGACGAGCAGTTCGAGACGGGCAGCTCGCGGTACGCCGTCGCAAGCACGCGCATCGCTTCAGAAGCCAGCTGCTCGTTAGCTTTCATGATCGCATCGCGAAGGGTGTCGGTCAGAGGTTGCGCCACGCCCTTCTCCTGTATGTGAGTGCAGAGCTCGAGCAGGACGTCGGGTGCTCCCTTGACGAACGCGACGTGCTCGTCACCCTTGCGCCGCACCATCGTCATGCGTTTGCGGTCGCTGTCAAACGGAAGTTCTTCAACGAGAGGACACTCCGACTCGAGCTCTTCCAACGCAACCCCGGCTTTGGCGGCCGCAGTAAGCAGAGCCGCTTCAGTCGGATCGCCGACGATGGTCCACCCTTCGCCGTCTTCGGGCGGGTCAAGCTGAGCGGCGTTGCACAGGCATCCGGCCTCGAGCGTCGCGCGCAGGTCGGGATCGGCGGCAGGATCAACCTGTTTTCCCTCGCATTGGAACGTGCCCTCGGGGGAGTACCCGACGCCGGTCACTTCGATAAGCCTGCTCCCGGCCCAAACGCGTTGGACGGTCATCTCGTTCCGCGTGAGGGTACCGGTTTTGTCGCTGCAAATAACGGTGGCGCATCCGAGAGTCTCGACGGAAGGCAACTTGCGAATGAGCGCGTTGCGGCGGACCATACGTTGAACGCCCAGAGCCAGGGCGATGGTGACGACCGCGGGGAGCCCTTCCGGAATGGCAGCCACCGCAAGGCTTACCGATATCATGAACAGTGAAAGCCACGGGTAGCCGCGAATCGCGCCAACGGCAAATATGATGCAGACGAGCGCTATGCTCAGGTACACTATCCATTTGCCGAACCGCTGAAGCTTGTGCTGCAGCGGGGTCATCTCGTGGGGGATCTCCTGAATGAGACCGGCTATCTTGCCAAGCTCGGCCTGCATTCCCGTCGCGACGACGACCGCGCGGCCCTTGCCCGTGCTGACTGACGTGCCCATGTAGACCATCGACGAACGATCGCCCAGTGCTACATCGTCGGAGTCGACCGGCGCGATGCTCTTACGCACCGGTAAGGATTCGCCGGTGAGCGCCGCTTCCTGCGACGCGAGATTCGCGGTACACGACACTATCCTCGCGTCCGCCGGCATGTTGTCGCCGGACTCTATCTCGAGGAGGTCGCCCGGTACGATATCGTCCGAGGGGACTACCTGCGTTTCGCCGCTGCGCACCACGCGGGACATCGGGTTTGACAGCTTGCGCAACGCTGCCAACGACTGTTCTGCACGGTATTCCTGGACGAACCCGAGTATCGCGTTGACCACGACGATAACGAGTATCGCGGATGCGTCCAGCCATTCGCCGATTATGCCCGATACCAGAGCCGCCCCGATCAGGATCCAGATGATGAAACCCGAGAACTGGCTGAGTAGAATCTTGATTGGTGACGAACCAGCCTGCTCGACAAGCCGGTTCGGACCGTGGGCGGTAAGCCTTTGCCGTGCCTCCTCTTCGCTCAACCCGTCCTGGAGGTCGGTTGCCAACACCTCGGCAACCCGCTCTGTCCTAAGAGCATGCCACGGCTGTTCTTGTACGGTTTCCGTCATGAGTTCCCTTTGATAGACACAAATCGACCGGTCACAGAAACGACAGCACGATCAGCTGCATTGTGTTGCATATGGTACCCTAATCAGGAGAGACCGATCAACAACCGAAACCGGTTCCCGCCCGGAGAGTCGTTCCTTGTTGACATCAACTTTTTGCGGTGCTACCATCGTGCCGTATCGAACCACAACATTGGAAAGCGGTCGACTGACAATGAGGATAAGTGAGATGATACCAAGAATTGGCGATCTACATTTCTCCTGGTGCTTCATGGTTGGCGCGATAGTCCTCGGAGCTGTTCTGGTTCCGACCGCAGCGCAAGCTCAGCCGGTTGCGTGCGACGTGAACGGGGACGGGACAGTTGACGCGATTGATGTTCAGCTCGTGATAAACGGTGCGTTGGGCCTGGAGGTCCCGTTTGACACGAATGTCAATTTCGATCCTTTAGGTACCACGGACGCTCTGGATGTGCAACTGGTGATCAATGCGGCGCTGGGCATACCGATCGACGCGGATGGCGACGGGCTTGCCGACCTAGCCGAGGCCAATCTGGGGACCGATCCGGATGTTTTTGACACGGATGAAGGCGGCGTAGGGGATGGACAAGAGGTTATCGTCGATGGTACCGATCCTCTGGTCACAGAAGACGATTTTGGATTTGCCGCGGAGCCTACAGCGGACTTCACAGCATCACCAACCTTCGGTGATGCGCCGCTTACGGTCCAGTTCACTGATACCTCCACCGTGAGCAGTGGGCGGATTACCAGTTGGTTCTGGGACTTTGGCGATACCGGGAGCAGCACCGAGCAAAACCCTTCCCACGTTTATACCGGAGTCGGTGTCTACACCGTGTCCCTTTCGGTATTGACCGATAAGGGCAAGAGTGACAGTGTGACAAAGACAGGCCTGATCACTGCCCTCGAGCCGGCCCAACAAGAAGTCACGTGGGTCAGCCCGCAAGACGGCGACTGGAACGATCCAGCCAATTGGAGCACCGGAGCCGTGCCCTCTCCTTCCCAATTGGCTATCGTCGACCCGCCGGGAGAACCTATTACCGTTACTGTGTCGGCAGACGCCTCTGTCGGTGATCTGCAGATGGAGGATAACCTGGTAATCTCCGGCGGGACATTCACCGTATCAGGGGACGCCGTTGTCAACGGTGGGCTAACGGTAACGAACAACGCGCTGCTTCTTGCAAGCGGTTCCGAAGCGTCTCTTACGGCAAATGGCCCCACAGAGATTGATAACGCTCGCCTCGCCGCGCGTGAGGGCGGCATCATCAGTCTGCCCTCGGCCACGAGCTACTCGTGGAACATCAACGAATATGTCAACCCGACGATATTTGAGGCCGACGGGGCAGGGTCTTTGCTGGACTTCTCCGGCGGAACAGGCTTTCCCGGTGTGCAGAGTTTCAGTTTTCACGTAGCGAGCTGGCT
>CAZGCA010000017.1:8399-73905 GCA_964524145.1 uncultured bacterium
GCTGACGGCGACGATAGTGGCTCGCAACGGAGGGAGCATAGACCTCTCGGGTCTGGAGGAGATCACCCCACCGGCCGGCGACACGGTAAGGGTGCTCACGGAAAGTGGAGGCGCTATAGACCTCTCGGGCCTGGAGAGTGCGCAGGACACGGTCTTTGCTATAGACGCAGCGTCGTACAGTCTGCCGATGCTGGATACGGCGGCCGACGTGGTTTTCGACGTGGTCGACGGGCAGGTGTTTTCGGTGCCGGTACTGGCGACGCACAGCGGAGGTTCTCTGACGGTACAGAATGGCGGGACCCTGACGGCACCGAGCCTGACGGGCGTGACGGGAGCGAGCATCACGGTCATCGGCACGGGCGTGTTAACGGCGGGAGCACTGGCGAGCATCGGGACGTCGACGATTGCGCTGCAGGATAGTGCGTCGGTGACGCTGCCGTCGCTGACGACGTTGACGGCGGTGACGGCGACGGTTCCCGATGGGTCGAGTTTGTCGTTGCCGTCGTTGACGAGCTACACGCAGACGGCACCGGCGCAGTTATTGACGGTGTCGGGGAGCGGGAGCTTCGATGCGCCGCTGCTCTCGGACATAACGAACCTGCGGGTCAGGTTGACCGAAGGTGCGCAGGTGAGTTTGCCGTCGGTGACGAGCTACTCGTGGAACATCAACGAATACGTCAACCCGACGATACTGGAAGCCGACGGGGCAGGTTCTGTGCTGGACGTGTCGGGTATGCAGAGTTTCAGTTTTCACGTAGCGAGCTGGCTGCTGACGGCGACGATAGTGGCTCGCAACGGAGGGAGCATAGACCTCTCGGGTCTGCTGAGCATTCCCACGCCGGGCGGCGACAACGTGACCATTCTGGCTGACGGAGCGGGAAGTGAGATCGACCTGAGCTTGCTTAACCCCGTCCCCGCGGGAGTGACGCTAACGGAACAGGACGGAGGCAACATCATCAATCCAACACTGCCGGCAAAACCTGCCAAACCCGCTACGAGAGCACGGTCTGTGGCAGGCGATTTCGCTATTGCCATCGCTGAACTGGATCTGAACGGTGACGGTATCGCTGACTCGGTAGCGGCGGATTCGGAGACGGACGAGGTTCTCGTGTGCCTGGGGAGCGACTATGGTATGTTCTCCGTCGAGCAGCGTCTGGGAGTGGGCGACTATCCTGTAGCCGTTGCCGTGGCAGACCTGAACGCTGACGGCATCCTGGATATCGTCACAGCCAACTACGGATCTGCGGACGTTTCCGCGCTTCTGGGCATCGGCGATGGGGCTTTCTGCGGGGAATTATGCTTCGCCGTCGGAGAGCACCCGGAATCCGTGAGTGCCTACGATGTTGACGATGACGGGACAGTGGACATAATCACCACGCACGTTACGAGCGGAGACGTTACGGTACTGCTGGGTGGAGGTGATGGTAGCTTCCGGAGAGAATAGCACCTTCTGCCGGAAGGAAGATGGGTTGGTCCAAGTGGCTGATGCGGCGTTAGGATGGATTTGGGTTGACCGATTTCTTTGTCAACACCCGGCGCCCGAGAATTGTAGGACCGTACGAGTCAATTCGGAGTAGAGCGTATGAAAAAGGAAATCACACGCCGCACGTTCGTGGCAACTACCGCCGCACTCTCGCTGGCCGGCAGCGTTGTCGGTCGTCCCGCTCGGGCTGACGCGGCAGCGGAGCCGCCACAGGAGCCCGGCAGGGAGAGCAAACCCAATATTCTGGTGATCCACGCCGATCAACATCGCATGGACTGCCTCGGCGCCTACGGCAACTCGGAGATAAGAACCCCAAACGTCGACGCATTGGCAGCGGGCGGCGTGCGGTTCGAGAACAGCTTCTGTCCTTATCCCGTGTGTACGCCGTCGCGGTACTCCCTGATCTCGGGGCTCTATGTGCACGAGCACCGGGGATGGACCAACCACTCCACTCTGCCGCCCGGCACGGAGACGTTTCCGGCAATCCTCCGGGATGCCGGGTACAAAACCAAGGCTGTCGGCAAGATGCATTTCACGCCCACCTATCTCGATCTGGGCTTCGACGAGCTGGTCTTGTCGGAACAGAACGGCCCGGGCAGGTGGGATGACGACTATCACCGCGAGCTGCGCCAACACGGCCTCGTCGATTACAACGACCTCGAGGATCAAATCTCTGAATACCGGAAGAAAGCTCCGGCCAACTACTGGGAAACATTCGGCGCACTGCCATCGAATCTTCCGGAAGAGTACCATTCCACAACGTGGACAGGCGACCGGGCGGTCGAGACCCTGAAACAGTGGGGGCCGTCGGGCAATCTGCTCATGGTCGGGTTTATCAAGCCGCACCACCCGTTCGACCCGGCTGAACAGTGGTGCGACATTTACAACCCGGACACACTGTCCCTGTTGCCCGGTTGGACGGACAAGTGCCTGCCTCACGATCTCGCGCTGAGCAAGGGTTACTTCCCCAACGAGAGCCTGACCGAGTCCAGCTTGCGCCGGGTTGCTGCATACTACTACGCCACGATTCAGCATATAGACCAGCAAGTAGGCAGGATGATAGCGGTTCTCAAAAGGAAAGGGCTGTACGAAAGCACGATGATCATCTACACCAGTGATCACGGCGAATACATGGGCTATCACCACATGCTGCTGAAAGGCAATTATATGTACGACCCGCTGGTGAAAGTGCCGCTGATTATCAAGTATCCCTTCCGACACCAAAGAGGGACGGTGTCCCCTGTGTTGGTCAGCAATATCGATCTTGCCCCGACGATCCTCAACCAGGCAGGGTGCCGTCCGGGAGAAAGAATGCGCGGTATCGATCTTGCCCAGGGACTCGATCGGAGAGAAATGGTGTTTGCAGAGAACCGGCGGGGCAGTCACGCGATGGCCCGGTCGAAGAGCCGCAAACTCATCATCTCTCATGCAAAGAAGAAGGCGTTTTTCTACGACCTCGAAAAGGATCCGTTTGAGACAACCAACCGTTATGAAGATCCCGCTTACCGGGAAGAAGTGCGGGCATTCACCAAGGCTATCGAGGAATGGCGCAGCTTCGACGATCTGCCGAAGATCTACCTGAATGAGAACGCTCCTGTGATCGCTCAGCCAAATGTGCCGTCCCGAAGAGACGGGCATCGTGAAGCGATGATTGCCTACTGCCGAGAGAAGATGCGGGACGAACAGCGACGTCACCGACCGGGTTGAGTAACGGGCATTATGCTCATGGATAAAAGCGTAGTTGGATGAACAGGATGGCTGCGTGATTGAGGGAAGGTGATGGCGTTCCACGAATCAGTTAGAATCACTCTCTTCTTCATCGCGCTCTGCTGTGTGATCTTGTCACTTGTCCCCAGGAAAACGCACGCACAGGTTTCCCGACAGGAAATGACAAAGCGCTTTCTCGATCCCCCGATGGACTGTCGGCCACACACGCGCTGGTGGTGGATGGGCAACGCGATCACTCAAGAGGAACTCACGTGGCAGTTGAAACAGATGCACGAGCAGGGGATCGGCGGGGTCGAACAGATCACCATGGGGCAGGTCTACGAGAAGGGCAATGTTCCCTACCTTTCCGACGCGTTCTTTGATTTGATCGTTCATGCGATCGGTCAGGCGAAAGAGCTGGGAATGGAGTTCTCATTGAACTTCGGGGGACCGGGCTGGGTGATCGGCGGCGCCTGGGTGCCTCAAGAGGACCGCAGCAAGAACATGGTGCCAACTTCTATCGAACTCGAAGGACATCAAACGTTCTCGGGTTCGCTTCCCACCAAGACTAAGAAGGAAAGAGGCTCTCTGGAGATAGCGGCCGGCGATATCGACGAGGGCGACCGGCTCGTGCGTGTCATCGCAGCCAAGATCGTTGACGACCGACTGCAGGAATCCTCATTGACCGACCTTACTTCAAGAGTAGAGGACCGGCGACTGCATTGGGAAGTCCCCGAGGGTCGGTGGCGGCTGATGGCGTTCTGGCTCAAGTACACGGGCCAAGGACATGCCGTCAACCATTTCAGCAAAGCGGCCATGCAACGGTATTGTGATTATCTCGGGGGGGAATTCCGCAGCCGCTTCGGGAAAGAATTCGGACGGACAGTGGACTCGTTCTTCTGCGACAGCTTCGAAGTGGCGCTTATTCCGAACGGCATCTATTGGAGCGAGGGACTTTTGGACCAGTTCCGGGGATTCAAGGGTTACGACCTTGCGCCCTATCTTCCGGCCATTTGGTGGGAGGTTGACGACATCTCGCCCAAGATACGGTACGATGTGAACGAGTTCTTGCACCATGTCGGGCTCGACGCGTTTTTCAGGACGTTTCTTGAATGGTGTGAGGCCAACGGCGTCCAGGGCCGTATCCAGCCGTACGGTTTCACGACGGATATACTCGAGGGAGCGGGCATGACCCATCTGCCGGAGATGGAGATCACCGCAGGCGAAAAGGACGCCGTGCCGTGGTTCGATACGCGGATCGGACCGAAGAAATATGTTGCGTCGGGCGCCCACCTTTACGGGCGCAACGTGGTCACCGTCGAGGCATACACCTTTATCCACTGGGAGACGTATCGCGCCACGCTCGAAGAACTGAAGATCGCCAGCGACGTCTTCTTGCGTTCGGGCGCAAACAAATTCTACAACCACGGATATACCTGCTCGCCGGAACGCGACATAGCGCCGTCCCGGCGTTTCAGCGCCGAGGTGCTGATCAGCCATTCGAACGTGTGGTGGAAACACTACCGCCTGCTCAGCGATTACGTGGCCCGCTGCTCTTATATGCTGCGATTGGGAAGCTTCACTGCGGACATTGCCGTCTATTCGCCGCTCGCCAACCAGTGGACGCTTAACGTGTTGAACCCGCGAAAGTGGACACGGAGCTTCGATTGGGGGAGCCTGGGGAAACTATTGATAGCGAACGGGTATGATTTCGATCTCATCAACGACGATATCCTGCAGAATCATTCCACCGTTGCCGACGGTTCGATTCGTGTGCGCGACCTGGAATACAAGATACTTGTCGTGCCGAATATCACGGCGCTACCGTTAGAGAGTATGGAACGCATTCGCGAGTATGTGTGGCAGGGCGGTGTTGCGATCGCACTCGAACGGGTCCCGGCATTCTCGGTCGGTTTCAAGGAACACGAACAGCGAGACGAGAACGTGCGCGCCATCGTCAACGACATGTTCCGGTCGCCCCAAGGACGGGATGACACCGCGCCTTTCAATTACGGTAAAGGCCGCACCTATTTCATCAAGAACGTCATTGACCGTTCGGACGTCTTGGATCGGCGCAGCAGCGCGCTTGACCCGTTTGCCAAGACGTTGCGACAACATCTGACGCCCGATTTCGGTATCGACCTTGTGCGAGAAGGATTGCGCGAGAACCATGGCATTACCTTTGTCCATCGCAGACTGCCCGACAAGGACGTCTACTTTGTCACGAACATCCAAGACCGTCCGAGCGATCTACCCCTGTCGTTTCGTGTTACCGGCAAGGTGCCGTGGGAATGGAACCCATACAACGGCCATGTGTCGCGACTGCATGAGTACGAAGAAACAGGCGACGTGACTGTCGTGCCGTTGCGTCTGGCGCCGTACGAATCGACCATTATCGTGTTTGAGCCGGATGGCGGCAAGGAGCATGTACTTCACAGCGACTTTCACGAGGTTCTCAGGGTTGATGACCACGAGATCGAAGCCCTGGCTACCGAAAACGGAGTACATACTGCGATGCGGGCAGGCGGAAAGGGAACCCAGTCAGTTCTCGTCGAGGATGTTCCCGCGCCCTACGTGATTGCCGGCGATTGGCGGCTTACGCTGGAGGCGAGAGAGTTTCCGCGAACGGAGATTACGCTCTCCCGGCTGACATCGTGGACTGAGGACCCGCGCACAGAGCATTTCAGTGGCACGGGCCGGTATGAAATCACGTTCGATCTGCCGTCTTCGTATGTTGCGGATGACATTCAATTGCGGCTCACCGTGGGCGACGTCGGCAACATTGCCGAGGTTGAATTAAACGCTGAACGTGTCGGTGTCTGCTGGATTCGCGGGCAATCCCTCGATATTACCGATGCGGTGAAAGCCGGGACCAATTCCCTGGTGATACGGGTCACAAACACGTTGATGAATCGTGTCGCAGGCCTCAAAGCACTGCCGCCGGTTCCGGACCATCTTCAGCCCCACTTTGGCGTTGGTCTTCATGACAAGACGTCGCCGACACGACGCCTTATGGGATTCGAACCACTCCCACGTTCTGGTTTGATGGGACCGGTGAAGATCAACGCCTTCAAACGAGTCAGAGTACCGTTGAGCTAGGTCCCTGTTGTAGAACGTCGAATTCCGGGAACACGAGATGGCCCCTTGTTATCGCTCTTCAAGCCGACGGTGCACGCTCACCTCGCATAGCGTTTGTGGGGGCAGTTTGAAGTCAACGCGGGTTCGCTGACCGGTCACGATGAAGTTCTGCTGTGTGGCCGGGGCGGTTGTACCTTCTGGCGCCAATGAGAGAACATACTCCCCCGGCTCGAGCAGATAGAACTCCGCCGACACGGCCCGCGGCTCCTCGCCGAAATGAAACATTTCGGCCCGAAACGTTTCCGACCCCGAATCCGTGACCAGGGCGGCGATGTTACGCGGCGGAGTGAGCCAGCGCACGGCGTTAAGAGGACAGTATCCCGCCCCGCCCGGATCGCCTGTAGCAGTCGAGTACAACAGGCTCGTGTCGGGACTGGAGAATCCGGCGACGCCCTCGGGAAACATGGCGCCTGGACGAAACAGCGACGGGAAACGGAGCACGCGATCGGTGTAGCGCACCTCGCTCGTGTACCCTTCGAAATTGAACTGCAGGGCGGTTGCAGTGTTCTGCAGCGCCGATGTGATACCGCGCCGGTCGCGACGCATACGAAGGCCCATATACGGGTCTCTCTCCTTCGCGAGCAACTCGTCGAATTCGTCGCTTCCACACAGGAGCTTGTACTTGGCAACCACGCTCCTTAATCCCCCCAACTGTCGCGCGCACCAGGATTCGGTTCCGGGCGCGGGCGTTTCTTCGGGCGGATTCTTGAGGTACTTGAGGCGGATCGCCGCCATCGACCGGATCGGTCTCATGTACTTCGGGTCCTTCGTCATGTGGTGTGCAAGCAACAAGCTGTGCGTCATCAGGCTTAACGCGCTCGGCCACTCATATAAGGTCGCTTCACCGTGATTGCGTGGGTCCCACCAGTCCTCGCCCACACCGCCGATGTCGCCGTCAGGCCAATGGAGTGCGCTCGGAATGATCCCCGCCGGCTTGCCTCGCTCGGCTCGTGCGGCTGCGTTCACCCAGGTGTCCAGCCAGGCCGTGAAAAGCCTGCCCAGCCGATCGTCTCCCGTGCGTTGCCAGTACAGGAGAGCTGGCTGCACCGCGCGCGGATGGTAGACCGTGTCGCAAGCACGATGCGGGTCCTCGTCGACTTTGTCCGCGCTGAAATACGTGCTCTTGAACTGGAGAAACCCACGGTCGTTGACACCGGTCCACAGCGTCTCCATCAGCTCGGCGAGACGGAGCGCGCGTCGCACCCACACCTCGTTGTCCGGGTCGATGTGCATCATGGGAGTCATCACGTCGGAGGAGTCTTCGGCCGTGTGCTCAACGTCGTACACGTGGCTTGTGTACCCCTTCTTCATGTGCGATTGGCTCATGAGCGCCTCCGAGAAGCGCGCTTGCGCCGCCGAGATTCTGGGCTCATCGAAGGCGATCAATACCGGTACCCACCAGCGCCACATCTCGCAGTCGTCGCCCCAGCCGCCACCATACTCGCCGTTGGGCTGCATCCGATTGTCTATCCACCACTCGATGATGTCCGCCAGCCGTTCGAGCGATGCTCTTTGGTACACAGCCCACTCCGGCGCGCCGGCCACCCCGGAATACTCTTTGTGCGGCGGAATCGCCTCGCCAAGATACATCCGCGCGATCCGGTTCTCGGGGAAAGCGTCCCTCGCCCGCTCGAAGAAACCACGGGCCTTGTCCAGGAACCGTCTGCGATTCGGCTGGTTGTTCCAGATACCGCCGCTTTCCAGTGTGTACCATACGAGCATCCGGCCGCGGTACAGGTAGGTCAGCGGATAGAGCGGCGATTCTTCGGCGATCTTGAAATCGTAGTCGAGGGCTTCGCGCACCGGCCGCCCGAAGTACGGAAGACGTTTTTCGTGGAGCCACTGGTCTATTTCGGTGATGAGCTTGTCCGCGTCGGCCTTCAACGAATCGTCCAGACCAGGCAGCTGTCGCAGCTCTTTCAACAGCGCCAACCGCTCGCTGTCGTCATCGGCATTGCCGGCCCGCTGGATGAGGTCCCGGGCCGCGTCTTCCGTTTGGACGGCAAAGCCGGTCGCGCCGGTGACAAGGAACGCGGCTACGATCAATCCAACCATGCGAAACATCTGAAGTCCTTGCTTTCGAAATCCCATCTTGACGACCTGTCTCCCGTTGGCGACGCTTGTGCAAGCCGTCCCATATCCCTTCCGGTCCATGCACGCTTCCCGCAAGAGGGTTTCGTTTCGCTCGGCTCGATCATATCACAGCATGTGACCGCGTTGCATTTTCCGGCCCGGAGCAAGGCAATGCGCTTGACCCGACGCGTGCCAGGAAGTACTCTAGAGAGAGAAGGACCCGTAATCTTGTGGACGTGAGAACCGAGCGGAAGGCGAAACCCATGACTACTTCAACTGTGCAACTCGTGATTTCAGTGGCGGTCCTCGCAGCAGTGGCAGGCACGTGTTTCACCGCTCACGCGCAAGCTGAAGCGAGGCGAAACGCGTCTCTCAGCAAGCCTGCGCCTTCCCTGTCGGCGAAATGGATTTGGAAGAGGCAGCAGGACTACAACCGGTACAACGATACCATAATTGCGCGGAAGACCTTCTCCCTTCCCGACATCCGCAACGCGAGAATGATCATCACCGCAGACACGCGCTACCGGTTGTTCATCAACGGCGAGTGGGTGAACGACGGGCCGTGCAGAAGCTGGCCGGCACACTATCAGTACGATGAGTTCGATGTGACACCGTACCTGCGCACGGGCGAAAACGAACTCCGTGTGATCGCCAAGTTCTTCGGTGTGGGCACGTTCCACCAAATCCCCCAACAAGCAGGGTTGCTCGTACAGCTCGACGAGCGTCCGGTCGAAAGCGAACCGGTAACGATTATCTCAGACGGATCGTGGGAGGCGGCGGACGCCGGCGGATGGTTTTCCAGAGCGCCAAAACAGTGCGTGCAGATGGGGCCGTTCGAGATCTACGACGCACGCCGGGCGTCGCCCGTGCAATTCGAGCCCGCGGCAGTTCTCTATGAGGCGTATGACGGCCCCTGGCAAGACCTCAATCCGCGAGACTGTCCGTTACTGACCCGGGAACCGTTCGCCTTGCGCAACTTCGTGGGGGCTTCCATCGTACGCGGTGATTGGATGACCTTCTGCTTTCCGACAGCCCAACTGCTCTATCCGGGTGTGGTGAAATCAAACAACCAGATCTCGATGGCCAGCGCTGTGGCGACCGTTATCGAGTGCCCGGACGAGATGACGCTCCATATCGATGCTCCCGGCCAGACTGTTACCATCAACGGCAAACGCGGCAAGCGCGGTGCGTTCCAATTGAACCCCGGCGACAATTTCATGTTTGCGGCCGTCACCAGCTATTTCGGTCACTGGCAACAAGACACCGAGATTCGGTTCATCGAGCCCAAAGGGTTTGAACTGCACAACCCGCTTGACGGCAATACGACAGATCCGTGGTGTTTCGTGCCGTTTGAAGACACGAAGTTCGTGAGTAGCGACGTCGAGTTCGCGCTCATGGATGGGCAGAAGAAGACCGAGGTGCGGCGGAAGATCGAAGGCTCGACCCGAAAGTACCTGAAGACCATCGTCGATGTTGCCTCGTTCAAACGCGAGCTCGAAGGACAAGCACAAACGCTGTCATCTGCCGGCGACGTGACGGACGACATACACTGGCAGTTCGAGGCTCGTGAGGTGGTTGGCGACGCGTCAGACCTGATCGAAAACCCTGCCGGACTGCTCTACGACAATGCCGAAATGACCGTTGTGCAGCCGAGCACGGAAGGCGACATCGAGTTGGCGTACGACTTCGGCGAGCAGAACTGCGGTTATTACCAGTTTGATCTCATCGCCGAGGAAGGGCTACAGATGGACATATTTGGCGTGGAATACATCACGCCTGCCGGGCGCGTGCAGCATACGGGCGCGTACAGAAACGGCATGCGATACATCTGCAAAGAAGGCGTGAACCGGTTCACATCGTTCGTGCGCCGTTCGGGCCGTTACCTCTTTGTCACCTTACGCAACCAGACCAAGCCCGTCACGATTCGCAATATCCGGCTCATCGAATCCACCTATCCCGTTGTGTACAGAGGCCGGTTTGCGTGCAGCGACGCTGCGATCGAACGCATCTGGGAAATCTCTGCGCGCACCCTCAAACTCTGCATGGAGGACACCTTCACCGATTGTCCGCTCTACGAACAGACATTGTGGGTCGGCGACGCTCGCAATGAGGCGGTGTTCGGGTTTACTGCGTTCGGCGCAGAAGACCTCGCGCGCCGCTGCATAACCCTGACCGGGCTGTCGCTCGAACAGTTTCCCATCACGTTGTGCCAGGTCCCTTCCACGTGGGAGACCCTGTTGCCGGCATGGAGCTTCTTGTGGGGGATTTCGGTTTGGGACTATTACTACTACTCCGGTGACAAGCCGTTTCTTGAACGCGTCTGGCCGTGGGTGATGCAGAATCTCGAGGGCTCGGCGCGATTTTCAGATGAGCGCGGCCTGTTCAGCGGCCCGTTCTGGAACATGTTCGACTGGAGCGGTATCGACGACGGACACAACACGGTGCTGCACAACAGCATGTTCGTGGTCGGCGCGATAGATGCCGCGCTGAAATGTGCCGAGGTGCTCGATGACGAAGCCGGCGTTACCTGGCTGCGCAGCTATCGGGAGAAGCTTGTGACAGCGATCAACGAGCTGTGGAACGAGCAGAAGAAAGCCTATCCGGACAGTATCCACGGCGACGGCACGATCAGCGACCGGACGTCCGTACACACCAGCTTCCTGTCGCTGCTGTACGACATCGTAGAAGACGAGAACCGGAACGACGTCCTGAACAACATTCTGTCTCCTCCCGACGACATGGTGAAAGTCGGCTCACCGTTCGCCATAATGTACATGTTCGAAGCGCTCGAGAAGGCAGGACACGCTGACCGCATCATCGAGCGTATCTACGAAAGCTACCTGCCCATGCTCGAGACCGGGGCCACAACCGTGTGGGAGAGCTTCTCAACGGGCACGACCGGCGGCGGCGGCTTTCCCACGCGAAGCCACTGCCACGCGTGGTCTTCCGCACCGATCCATTTCCTGAACCGGATCATTCTCGGAATCGTGCCCGAGGAAGCCGGCGGGAAGGCGTTCGCCATAAGCCCTCGGTTGAGCGGCCTCACGTGGGCTAACGGCGCTTCGGCAACCATCAACGGCTCCGTCGAGGTGTCGTGGGCTGTTGAAGACGGGACACTTAATGTCACGGCAACCGCGCCCGACGGAGTGTCACTCCGTTTTGTCCCTAACGACACCCACAAGTGGCTTGATGTCGTCTTCAACGGTAAGCCGGTACCCTGAGGACGGTGGTAATGTCTATCGTCTTCTGTATCGAAATGGTTGTAGTGGGCTGCCTTGTCGGCACGGTGAACGCCGCGCTCGGGCTCGGCGGCGGGTTCGTCATGGTGCCTGCGCTGCGCGAGTTCGTGCCGGGTATCGACGCGCACACCGCGAAAGGAACAAGCCTCTTTATTATTGTGTTCGTCGCCGCGCTCAACGCCTGGCGGCAAAACCGGGGCAGCGGCGGGGTGCCGTGGCGTGTCGCCGGCGTACTCGCGTCCGGGTCCATTCTCGGGGGATACGCCGGCGCGTGGTTTACGGGCCTCCTGTCCGGGAACGCTGTCACATGGATCTTCATCGCATTGCTCGGGGTCATGTGCGTTCGCCTGCTGCTTACCGAGCCGAAGCCCCCAACGGAGACAGGAAAACGACCTAAGGACGTGCTGGCATTCGCAATCGGGCTGGCTACAGGTCTCGCCTCGGGTATGGCGGGCATCGGCGGCGGAATCGTGCTGGTACCGCTGGTGCTATTGGTCGGCCTTTCCACAAACGAGCGCGTGACGGGCCTTTCCAATCTGGTAATGGTCGCCACCTGTAGCGCCGGCGCGTTCGTGCACCTGCGTGCCGATCAAACTCTCGCGATGCCCGGCACGGTCGGCCAGGTGAGTCTGGCCGTCGCGCCGCTGATCTTTCTGGGAGCTCAAGCCGGCTCACCGCTCGGCCGGTGGATGAACGAGCATCTGACATTCTCCCAGCGCAAGTTTGCCCTGGTGACGTTGGCTGTCGTAATAGCAGCGAGGATGGTGTATCGGGCCCTGCAGTGAGACCCACCGCATACGGACCTCAGGGATCGATGCCGCTCATGCAGGCCTGGGAAAGGGCTACGCACCGTCCACGTCTCGTGTCAGGAAAGCCACTCCGGGACCGGGGTATCGGCAAGGAACAACATGATAATCAAGAACAGCATTCCGACGCCCAGCAGCACCGAGTACAGCTTCACTCTCGCCGGGCTCGACGCGTTGGGAAACAGGAACCGCGGATGCTCTACCAACATCTCGGCGCCCTCAAGGAAGAAGACCCAGCAGCATACGAGGCCCCATACCGCGATAACAGATCCGTAAAACGCGGTGACCCATGGGTTCCCTTCTCGCGGTGCTAAGTAGTGCACGACCGTCGGGACGCTGCCAACGGTAATCCCGATCCCCATGATACCCCACGGTACGTTCGCCCAAAAGATGTACCAACGTATAAGTCTGTTGTAGCCTTCTGCTCGCTCCGGATGTTCGGCGATATCGTTGCGAGCGCGTCGCCGCATGACCAGACCGTTCACGCACGTGGCGAGAATGAAGACCACCCATTGGCACCGAAGCACTATACGAAAAATCCGTTGGATGACTAGTTCTTCCATCGTACCCTGCCCCTATAAGCCAGCACCGCATCTCGGCACGACGCTTAGAGTTTACTTCTCCGTAGAGGCGAGTTTCAAACTCGCCCGGGCAGGGGTTGACTTGTTGCAGCAATGAGTTTGAATGAGAAATGCCTCTAAACCTCCTTCTACTGCCGGGAGAGGGAGCGGCGTGGCCGTGTTTCTTGTTTGACCTTCAATTACTCTTCGTCGCGTTTTGACTCGGGGCCGGGGGATGACTATAATGGGTCCTGTTGTGTCGTCGGGTTATCGGGCTGCATCGCGAGGGCAGGTGATGGCTGGGGAACTCACGCGTCGGCAGTTTGTAATGATGGCGGGTGCAGGTGTTGGTGCGGCGTCGTGCGTGTCGGGTGCGGGTGAAACCGCCAACCCAGCGCGTGACGGCAGGCCGAACATCATCGTGCTCGTCACCGACGACCAGCGTTGGGACGCGATGGGGTGCGCCGGCAACGCCATCATCCACACGCCGCAGATGGACAAGCTGGCGGCCGACGGCGTCCTCTTTCTCAACAACTTCTGCACCACCTCGATTTGCATGGTGAGCCGTGCGAGCATTCTAACCGGGCTCTACAAACGGCGGCACAAGGTTGTCAGGTTCGATCAGCCGCTGTCGGACGCGTTGTTCGCGGAAACCTATCCGGTCTTGATGCGTGCCGCGGGATACCGCACGGGGTTCGTCGGCAAATGGGGTCTTGGCGGCGCGCTGCCGGAGCACGCGTTCGACTATTTCGACGGGTTCTCGGGCCAGGGAGAGTACTTTCACGAGATAGACGGCGCCCAAGTGCATTTGACAACTCTGCTCGCAGACAAGGCGGTCGAGTTCCTGGAAGGATGTTCGCGCGACAAGCCGTTCTGCCTGTCGGTAAGCTTCAAAGCGCCACACGTGCAGGACAGCGACCCGCGACAGTTCCTTTACGATCCTGCGTTCGAGCACTTGTACCGGGACGATCTCATCCCAACCGCCAAAACGGCCGCGGAACGCTATTTCGATGCGCTGCCGGAGTTCCTGAAACCTACGGAAGGACGGCACCGGTGGGAGAGACGGTTCGCAACACCGGACCAGTTCCAGCAGTCCGTGAAAGGGTACTACCGGCTCGTCTCCGGAGTCGACGCAGCGTTGGGCCGGATACGTGACACGATCGAAGAACGGGGTCTGAGCGGAAACACCGTTATCCTGTTCACGTCCGACAACGGGTTTTTCCTCGGCGAAAAGGGGCTTGCGGGGAAATGGCTGATGTACGAGGAATCGATCCGCACACCGCTTATCGTCCACGACCCGCGCCTGCCGGCTGCCGCGCGCGGTCGGCGCCGGAAGGAGATGGCGTTGAATATCGACCTGGCACCGACGGTGCTCGATCTTGCGGGTATCGACGTTCCCGAAGCCGTCGAGGGACGCAGCCTGGTCCCGCTGTTACAAGGCGACACGCCCGCGTGGCGCACAGAATGGTTCTACGAACACGATTTTGGCGGAGAAGATCTCTTTCCCGCGACCGGAGGCGTTCGGACCGAACGATGGAAGTACACCCGGTACGTGCGCCGCGACCCGCCCTTCGAAGAGCTGTACGATCTCGCGAACGATCCTTACGAGGAACACAACCTCACAAACAACGAAGCGCACAAGAGCACGGTCGAGACATTGCGCGACAAATGGGCGGCGTGGTCCGGCTGACTCGTAAAAGAATCGCAGCATTTCAGAAACTCATCTACGACTATTACTGCACGCACGCGCGCATCCTGCCCTGGCGCACTACGACCGACCCGTACTACGTTCTCGTCTCCGAAATAATGCTTCAGCAAACCCAAGTGCCCCGCGTAATGACGAAGTATACGAAGTTTATCGAGGCGTTTCCTGATTTCCGCACGCTCGATGCAGCGCCGCTGCGGGACGTGCTGAACGTCTGGCAGGGGTTGGGCTACAACCGGCGCGCGCTCGCTCTGAAGAAGGTCGCCCGGATTGTCGTGTCCCAGTTCAACGGCCATCTACCGCAGGACGTCGAGACGTTGATGACGTTCCCGGGAATCGGGAAAGCAACGGCCTCGGCCATTTGTGCGTTCGCGTTCGGCACGCCGACCGTCTTCGTCGAAACAAACATACGGACCGTCTTCATCCACTGCTTCTTTCGCAACGGAGACAACGTGAAGGACGCGGAGATTCTGCCGTTGGTCGAAGCGACACTTGACAAGGAGACCCCTCGGGAATGGTATTACGCTCTGATGGACTACGGAGTGATGCTCAAGAAGGAACACGGGAATCTGGACAGGAGAAGCGCCCATTACAAGAAGCAGGCTCCGTTCGAGGGGTCCGACCGGCAGATTCGCGGCGCTATTCTGAGGCTGCTGACCACGAAGCCGCTCATCTCTGAAGCGCAGATCGTGCGCGAGCTCGGGGCGGCACCCCAAAGGGTGCGAAAGAACCTCGACGACCTTCGACAAGAGGGGTTCATCAAGAGGAAAGGAAAGAAGCTCGAAATCGCGTAGCTATCGGGAATGTGGTAGCTTTGAGTAAGAAAGCGTGTGCGGTCAAATGGACGCCGGTTCCGGGCGAGTTTAGACTACTAGGAAGGACCATAAACGCAAGAGTTTACATCGAAAGGGTCACTGTCCGCGTCCGACGGCGAATAAGACATACGCCAGCCAAGGTGCACATGGCCATCAGCAGGACGAAGTGGACTTTGCTGCCTACAGGTACAGGCTCTTCCACGCCCGTCAGCCAGTCCGCATAGAACTCGTCGACGCACCGTTCGGCAAGCACGAGATATGCCGCTCCCGTAAGGTGGATGGAATCGGCGAGCGCTTCGGGCGGACCCGGAAGAGACGGGTCGCCTCCCAGGAGCGGATCATAAACCGGGTACCCTCCAGGAAGCGGTGTTTCGCCGGGGCCGAATTCGCCCGGATACCCATAGGTGTAGTGCATGAGGCCGATGTTGTTGATGCAGTAGTAGTTTGGATTGGTCGCCGTACGCGCTATGGCCTCCTGAACCATTACGCCGAGCGCATCATTGTGGCCCTGGTCCGCAACGTAGTCGTAGCTGCACAAAGCCACTCGTGCGTTGGGCCGAATGCTCAGGATGTGCGCCACGACGGTATCAATATCGTCAAACACCTGCTCGATCAAGGCAGCGAGCGCTTCCGGGGTGCCAGGGACCGCGCCCAGATAGTCGTTTCCGCCCATCGAGAGATGGACGATGTCTATTGTGGGATTGTTGCTTAACTCCTGCTCGATGAGTAAGAGATTCCCAGGTGTCGCCCATTGGGCAGCATGCGTGCCCCAGAGGGTTGTCGTGCCCCCTACAACCAGGTTGTCCCCGAGCCCACGACCGTCAAGCACCGATTGAATGCGCGATACCATTGCCGGCGTCCAACTGTCGCCCACGACGAGGATGCGGGCCGTTTGCGCTTGCGCGCTCAGTGCAATCAAGACGCAGAGAATGCCGATACCAAGAACACGGAAGAGTCGATTGCGACGAGTCATTAGGCTCTCCCTCTAGTCCGTCCATCCGTTGCCGACCATGCATCATACTAGCAGGTACCTCGCCCCGACCTCAAGATGCACTGTGCAAGGAGCAAATCTGAGGTCGGCTCCGACGGCCCGTCGTTCCGGGTCGGCTTCTCAGGCATCAGGCGGCCCGGCGATTTCGGAAGGCTCACTGCCGGGATCAACTTCGATCTTCCCTCGTTTCTCCGGATGCCTGGCCTGGACGGTGCTGTAGAAATCCCGGATTGTCTCCATGTCGGCTTCAAGATCGCCGCTGGGCGTGATAAGCCGGCCGACGCTGCAGGTCTTGCGTCCGTAGTCGATGGACACCAGCAGGATCGGCACCTGCGCCCCTCGCGCAATATGGTAGAAACCCGTCTTCCAGTAGTCGGTTCGCGAACGCGTGCCCTCCGGGGCTACTCCAAGGATGAACTTGTCCCGTCCGCTGAACGCTTGCACCGCTTGTTCAACAATATCGTGTCGCGACTCCCGGTCGATGGGAATGCCGCCCAGACGGCGCAGCATCCAGCCAAACGGCCAACAAAAGATCGTCTGTTTGCCCAGCCAATGGGCATGGACTCTGTACAAGAATGACGCTGCAAGCAGGTGGGGGAAATCCCAGTTCGAGGTATGCGGCGCGACTATAAGCACGTACTTCGGATCGGGCGGAAGGTCGCCTTCCACTTTCCAGCCAAACAGCTTGAGATACAGGTTGCCCAGCAGCCAAAACGGCGGCGTCACTCTGAACCGCTTAGAAGTCAGTTTACGCATCTCAGATCTCGAAGCAGTACCGAATTTGTGCAGCGAAAAAGCCTCTGCAGGAGCTATCCGCGCCGGATTATAGCAGACGGAGACAACGTTTTCGAGCAGAAGATTGTATCGGTAGACACCAACCGCCAATTCCTCCAGGTTCGCTTCGAACGCCTTAGCGCCAGTTGCCCGGTGGATCCCACCCGCCACGCCCGTCGATGTACAAAACGCTGTGCCCAACGCCTCCGTGGTTGTCGCCTTTCTCGTAGGCCAAAATAGTGTCCTTGTCGTCGGTCGTGTGAAGCCCACCCACCAACACGTAGCTGCTGCACTCGTCTATGTCGTCGGGGCCGGTCACTGTATGGGACCTCCCTCGCTTCCTGTAGTGGTATCCGCCCAGTTCAGGGCACACAAACACGTCGTCGAGGCTGTCGGGGTCGGTGATTTCAAGGTGCGTAACCAAGGCCGACCACGTGTCCGGAAACGCACCATCGTGCTCGTCTGCATACAGTCGAAGCCGCAACCCAATGACCTTAAGGTTGTGGACGCACATGGTCATTCGGACCTTCTGTCTGGTACGGCCTGCTGCGTAAAGAACAAAGACGGCAAGACCGGCTATCCCCAGCGCGATAACTCCACGGACAACCAATCTCCTCCTGGTCACCGTTTCATGCCCTCTCTCTCACAACGCTGGATACAACGCTTCTTCTCCCTCTCCCCGTGGACGAGGACCAGTGTGGCGGCACCTCAGACTGGCGCCGAAACCTTCCGGTGGCAAACCCCCTTGCCTCCAGGAAACTCTTGCCGGTACCACCTGGCCAAGCCAGCGTGTTTCCAGCCTACTTCTTGGGTTTCCACTTTATGGAACAGCCAAACGCCGCGGTCTTCTGTTCTTTCGGCGTGTTGCCGGCGAGCAACGCGTCGAGCGCATCCGCCAGCCAACGTTCCTTCACTCGCTTGGGCTTCTGGTCATCGTCCACGCCGCCCGTATACGCCAGCTTCCTGTTCTTGTCGAGCACGAACACGTGGGGCGTGCACTTCGCATCATACCCTTTCGCAACGGACTGGTCCGCATCGAAGACGTACGGATATGGGAGCTTCTTGTCCTTGGCGCGTTTCAACATCTTGTCGAAACTGTCCTGCGGCGAGACATCCGCATCGTTCGAGTTGATGGCGACCAGCGCGACACCCTTGTCTTTGTAACTCTTGGCCAGCTCGATCAACCTGTCCTCGTACGCTATTGCGACGGGACAATGGTTGCACGTGAAAACGACCACGATGTTCTTGGCGTCCTTAAACGTTCCGAGACTGTATATTTTCCCATCGATACCCGCCAACGTGAAGTCAGGCCCTTGCTCGCCAATCTCCAACGCTGCCGCGGCCGCAGATCCCAACGCCATGGCCACCCCACACACCATCACAAGGAACAGTCTTCTTCTCACCATTTCTCGCACCTCCCTTTGCCACTCCAGACTCCCAAGACATGCTGCGATTCTACATCGAACTCCTGGCCAATTCAACCGCCGATCAGCAGTAGACGGCAGACGGCTATCTGGCGGTCGATAGCGTTTGGGAGACATCGAGACTCCTTTCGGTCAGCGCTCTCACCCGGTCCCTGTTTCGGAAGGCATGCAGGCTCTTACATCCTTCTCCCTCCTGTGAGGGTGTTGACTTTGGACGTGTCGGCGGTGGTAGGATACCCTTGTTCGGGAGAACTTGGGCGGTAATCGATACGAATTCAAAGGAGAAGGGCCATGAAGGACTTGGATCGACGTTCGTTTCTCAGGAGTTCGGCGACGGTTGCAGCGGGAGTTTCCGTTCTCAGCGTGCCCGGTATCGCGGCAAGCGCGTTGAGTCCCAACGACCGTATTCGCGCCGCGGTGGTGGGGGTTCGCGGGCGTGGCCGGAGCCATATCAGTTGTCTTCATCAGATGGCGAAAGACAACGTCGAGCTCGCTGCGTTGTGCGATGTGGATGAGAAGACGTTAAACGAGCGGGCCGGCCAGTGCGAGAAGGACTTCGGGATCAAAGTCCGGAAGTTCAATGACATGCAGCAGGTGTTCGACGACAAGGATATCGATGTCGTGTGTTTTGGCACGCCGAACCATTGGCATGCGCTGGGCACCATCTGGGCGTGCCAGGCGGGCAAAGACGTTTATGTCGAGAAGCCCGGCTCGCACAACATCTTCGAAGGCCGCAAGATGGTCGAGGCTGCGCGGAAGTACAACCGTATAGTCCAGCACGGTACACAATGCCGGAGCAGCTATTTCATTCGGGAGGGAATCCGGAAGCTGCACGAGGGTCTTATCGGCGACATCTATATGGCGCGCGGTATCGCCTTCAAGGTGCGGAACGGCATCGGAAAGCTGAAAGAGCTGCCGACGCCAAGTTGGCTGGACTGGGACAAGTGGCTGGGGCCGGCTCCGAAAAAGCCGTTTGCGCGGCTGCGCCACAGGGACTGGCACAACCTGTGGAATTACGGTAACGGCGAGATCGGCAACCAGGGAGTACACCAACTCGACGTGATTCGGTGGGGCATGAAGCTCGACACCCATCCTGACAAAGTACAGTCTATGGGCGGTACGTATGTCCACGACGACGATCAGGAGACGCCGAACACTCAGGTCGTTGCGTTTCAGTTTAACGACAGGAACGTCCTCGTACAGTTCGAGGTGCGACACTGGTACACAAACCACGAGGCCGAGATGGGCGACGAGTATCCCTTCGTGGACAAGAGAAATGTCGTGGGAGTGATCTTCTTCGGAACGGAAGGCTACATGATCATTCCTGACTACAGCAGCTACCACACGTTCTTCGGCCGCGAACGGCAGCCGGGACCAAGCGGGGCAGATCCGCGTGACCCGATGGCGGACCTGCCGCATTTCCAGAACTTCATCAAGTCGGTCCGCAGCCGGAAACCGTCGGACCTGACTGCCGAGATCAGGGAAGGCCACTACTCGTCGACGATGAACCATCTGGCAAACATCGCCTATCGCACGGGGCGAACGCTTGACTTCGATCCGAAGACCGAACGGTTCATCGACGACGATGAGGCGAACGCGCACATCTCGCGCGATTACCGCGCGCCGTATATCGTCCCGGAAGAGGTGTAAGCCTCGAAAGGCCAACAACGGCTGGGTACGTAACCTGCTCGGCCTGAGTCGGTTGCGCCGCGAGCTGGGGCGTCAGCGGTCTAGTTGTCGGATCCCATCGGAAACGAATACAATTCGTGCACCGGCTCACACTCGACAAGACCGATCTCGGTGAGTTGTCCCGCTACGAATACGTCGCTACTGCGGCAGATCTCGATGGCCGCGGGGAGCTGCTCGTCAGTCACGTCGATAGCGGCGGTGCAATGGGGAACCCAGTTCCCCGGCTTGTAGCGTTCATCGGACGGGATCTCCAGCTCGGCGAGATGGCGGTGGAACCTTTCGTGCAGTTCAATCAGGTCCATTGTGACAACCGGCGCAACGAAAACAACGCCTTCTGAGGCGGCAAACGTTCCGACCGAGCTCAACTCGACCGTCAGAGGCGAAAAGTCCTCGGCAATCGTCCTTAATTCCTCGCGAATCGCAGCAGGGTCAACGCTCTCGAACACAGCAAGGCTGATGTGGGGTCGTGGCCCTATGGTAAGCAATGTCGGGTTCACGCCCTCTTTGTACAGCGATTCCCATAAGGTCTTCACCCTGGATTCAGTCGCCGAATCAAAATACAGTACGACTGCAAACCCGGTCATACTCGAGCACCTTTCGAGAGCGTCCTGACACAGTCAAGGCTCGCAAATCTGGATCCATTCGCGACACCGTTATAGTCGGCGACAACGTTTGCGGCTGCAATCCGCAGACAGCGTGCCCGCATCGTTCCGGGAGTGTTCGAGTTCCTCACCACTCTCTCCGTTGCATTCTACCACTGCCCGAGAAACGCCCGCAACAGCTGGTCCGTGAAGACAACAACTGCTGCCTCTTCAATTCATCACCCCTCTCTACTAAGGCCCCGTCAGATCAGTGAATGCGTCGGCCATGATTCGGTCAAGCTCGTCGCATGCCTCTTTGTGCAGGCCCGAACCCACACGGATCGTGTCGCCCAGCTCGAGGTGTTTGTCCGACGCTGTTTCATACGCGGGCCATTCGGGTAGACCGTTGACGTTGGGATCGCCTGTCTTCGCAAACTGCGTCCAATAGGTAATCATGCCATCGGCAAGTCTTCTGTCCGTTTCCGAGGCCTGTTCCGGGCTGCCGGAAAAGCTGCCGGATGTGTTGAATACGTAGGCTATCTCCGAGGCGTGAAAAGCGCCGAACCCTTTGAGCATACCGGTTTCCTGCACGCGGGTGAAATGATAGAGATAGGCCCTGGAACTGACGTTCTCCATTGCGCGTATCATGGCCCGTGTCGGCCCCACAAACCATGAGTCGGCGATATACCGGCTCATCGCGCTGCGTATCTGGTCGGGCGTTTCGGCGGGGTACAGACCCAGGATGTCATCGGCGTGTTGTCTCCAGAGCTTCCGCATCGAATCGCGGTACTCTTCGACTGTCTTGTACGGCGTCTGCATCGTAAAGAGCGTGCCTTCATCGGCGTTCGTGCCCGCCAGAAGGGGCACATCATGCTGCATGCCCTTCTGGTACAGGATTGCCGGATAATCGGGCAGAATCCATCCGTCGACCGCAGGGCCAAACCCGATACTTTCTTCGTTGCCCGAGATCCCAAGGCCGGGGTTGGCCTTCGCGAGAAGCTCATCAGACGGTATGGCACGCAAAGCGCCGATCACGTCACCGGCTGCCTCGCCCACCAGCATCGCGGCCAGGCGTTCGCCCGTGGCTTCGACGCTCTCGCCCCTCGGCGAAGCACGGCGAAGGTGGGTCATGTTCCAGATGACCGACCCGCTTTCGGTGATGGCGCGGTGGAACAGCCCTTTCGAGAGAGGCGAGAGGCACAGAAAGCTCACGCTTCCCGCCCCGGCCGACTCTCCAAAGATCGTTACGCAATCGGGGTCGCCGCCGAAAGCGGCAATGTTCCTTTGCACCCAACGCAACGCGGCGATTTGATCGAGCATGCCGTAGTTGCCCGAGACGTTCTGCTCGGACTCCTTCGACAGGAGCGGATGGCCGAAGAAACCGAAAGGCCCGAGCCGATAGTTGATCGTCACCAGTACCACGCCCTTGCGCGCAAAAGCCTCGCCATCGTAGGAAGGCTGGGAACTCCAGCCGGAGATATATCCTCCGCCATGGATCCACACCATCACGGGACGCTTGTCATCGCCGCTTCCCGCGGCTGTCCACACGTTGAGGTGGAGGCAGTCTTCGCTGGTTTTCGGCAGCTTTAGACCGTACATCCCGAGCCTGTCGGTCTGCGAGCATGCCGGACCAAACTCGGTGCAAGCGCGAACCCCTTCCCACGGGTTGGCAGGCTGCGGCGGTTTCCAGCGAAGCTCGCCGACAGGCGGTGCGGCAAATGGGATCCCCTTGTAGGCACGCACGCCCGACTCTTCGTCGACTACCGTTCCTGATATCAGCCCGGATTCGATCCTTATCGGATCCGCCTGAACCCCTACGTTTGGCACGAAAAGCAGCGCGGCAAGTGCAACCCCTGCTATCAGGTGTTTTGAGTCACGAACCGAAACCAGCCCCATCATTGTTTCGTTCTCCTATCTTCTGATTGACTTCTTACTCCGCCCCCAGGTTATTTGACGGATGCAATTGCAGCGAGGTCAGCCACCATCAACTCGCCCGTCAGTTGGGCCATTCCAGCCAATTGCACGCAGAACTGCGCTTTGTCAAACGCGTTAATACGGGCGGTCGTCGCCCAATACCTGCCCTGGCCCGCTCCCGACGCAAACCCCGGCAGACCTTTCTCCATCCACCTTCTTCCCAAACCAAACCAGGGGCCTTGTGATTTGCCGTGAATACCCGGCCTTGCGACGCATTGGACCATCACTCTCGGCCACTTGTTGTCTTTGACGGCCTGAATCGCGTTGTCGATCAGCAACTGGTTGTTCGTGGCGTAGAGAAACGAAGCTTCGACCCGTCCTGTAGGTTCAAACACGCTTCCCAACTCGCGATATTCCACCTGTCCCATGTGTTCCGTTGCCACGTGGGCCACAATCGATTTCAGAGCCTCAGGATGTCTCGCAAACCAGTCTTCGTCGGCAAATGCGCTCTCCATACCCGGCATGTAATGCCTGTTGTCCAGGAACACCATCAGCGTCCTGGGCCGGTCCGATTGTGGAATGTGCGAGAAGTAATGGACGATACCCAGAAGCCCGAAGGCACCGTTGTCCTGGGATATGGACGGACCGTCGGTATGGGTGCTCAGAATGATCATCTCATCTTTCGGCGTACCATAGTGTTTACCCGGCAGATACCCGACGAGCTGATAGGTCTCGGTGGGTTCCACCGTTGCCAAGAGTGTCAGCGTGGCCGTCTCGCCGTTCTTGGCGTCCTCGATCACCTTGCGTCCCGCATCTCTGTCCAGAAAAAGTGTTGGCGCATCATAGGGAGCGGGGACGGGGAAAGAATACAGTCCGGCAACCCGATCGTATGATGCGTCGAAGACGACGATCGCTCCCGCGGCGTTTCCCTTTTCCAGCACACCAACGAGGGTACGAATCTGGAGCAGTTGCCAGAAGATATCCAGGGTCACGGTTTCGCTGGCAGGCACTTCGGTATCGACGTCCGGAAACGTTTCCGGATCGGAAAGATACTCGTTATCGAATTGCTTGAAAATGTTGCCTAGAGGTGATGTGGGGAAGACGACTATCTTCCCCTCAATCGATTCAGGACGACTCTTGGCGTCATAGTATACGAGCGGAGCGCTAACCCCTTGTTTGCCTGTTGATCCTGAATACGCACCATAGTGCGCGACCTTCACGGGGTCTCCACCGGAAACAAGTGTCCATTTCGTGTCATCCGGCCAGTCAGATGTATACCAGCGGTCGTAGGTCCAGGCGTTTCTGACAACATCGATGGTCCCATATTCCTTGAGCTTAGATTCGAGAATCGCAAGAAAGCTTTTCCAGGAAGGAGACCCTGAATACGTAGGCCCCTGCGCGTCTTTTGCCACATGCCACTCATAAGCCTCTTCGGGCGTCACTATATAATCCGGATTGACACGGGTAAGGTAATAGGATGCCTCGCGCTTTGCACCCGATTCGCTATCGGAGTCAGCGTTAGCCATGACAGTGACAATCCCAAGAGCAAAGACACCAAACAGACAAATGGCGCTTGGTGCATTGACGAATGCGTGCCCGGTCTTCTTCATTCCACTCTCCCTTCTCATCATGCAGCAGAAGCTTAGCCATCGTAGCTTCCTTACAATGCAGACTATTCTGTGTCGTTCCGTACTTCGGATGGGACGGGTTGAGCGACGCTCTCTTCCCTGTCACCGCGCAACCCTTTGTGAAACGCGTCCTCACCCAGCCGCAGGAAGACGTCCGGCCGGACAACCTGGTATCCCTTAGCCTCGAGCCGTCTCACCACCTCGACGATGGTATCCATATCCGCTTTGTAACAGTTAACATGACCCGCCACGAACGCCGGCAACGGCTGCTGTGCCGCCGCTTCCTCGAACTCGCGCACAACGGCGTCGATGTCCCGCCGGACAAGGGCCCCTGTCGGGCACCACAGCTTACCGTCAACCCATCGCGGCCCTTCGCCCGGAATGCGTTCCCAGCCCTGAAAAAAACCCAGCGCATCCGGAATCCCCCGGACATATCGTTCCACCATTTCCGGGTCGACCCAGTCGGCTCCTTTTTCGTCTTTGATTCCGCCGAACGCGCCCATCTCCTCGCGCGTGTATGCGATGGGACCTTCTTTCAGCCGGTGTTCTATCCTGCCGCCGGGAAGATGGCGGACAACACGGTTGATGTTCCAAATGGTTCGCAGTGAGGTCTCTTTCATGGCGTCCGCTGAGTGCTGCAGGAACCCCCGCCAGTCCTGGAATCCGCTCAGGTAGTTGTAACCTATCCCCGACGGCCCGCACACCAGATAGTCGTTCTCGGTACATGTTTTGTAGTAGTACTCGAGAATCGCCGGCCCCACCTTGGCGAACACCGGGGCCACCTCCCATCCGACGGGCACCTCGCCTCGACGCGGGTGCAGCCAGAAGTTTTTCTGCACGTCCGCCATCGAATGCCACGAATCTCCGTCGGAGAGAGTGATCGCTGCATACCGCGCGTTCGGGTCGCATTCGGCCTTCTCGCAATGGTCTTGATGATAGCCTTGCCGCGCGGCGATATGCTCGTGGAACGACATGTTCCAGGCTCCCGCACAGTACACCCACACGTTGTGCCGGCTGCCAAAATAAACGTGGGTCGCCTCGCTGTCCCTGCCGGTGTGCCAGCCGAGCATCATTGCGTGGTTTGGCGCGGCCGTTTGCACCTCGTCCCACAGTGCCGCTTCTTCCGGGAAGTCTGCACCGTTGACGCACAACCCCATGCAAAACCCGCGATGTGCGACCAGATAGTCCATCGTGGGACGAGGAGCAACCGTCGCACCCTGCCCGTAATTGGCCAGAACCGAGCAGTCGCACTCTTTCATCACCGTGTCCACCGCCCAGCGGTACGCTCCCAACTTGTCGGCCCATCGCTCTCTCAAATCTTCGAGACGCTTCAACCCAAGACCGCGGAGACGTTCTTCACCGGACGGCGCGCACACGACCGCGTTCCTGACGCCTGCAAATGCCATCGCGATATTGAGCGTATCGGGCAGATCGGGATCGTAGACGACATACCCCTCGGCGTCCTTCGCGCATGCCGCGATGACCTTATCCGGCGAGGTTTCTGCAGGTTGCATGCCGTATCGCGTATACCAATTGACCCAATGCTTCTCCGATCCCTCCGGATCGGGCAATAGATATACTCGCGGCGCGGCACGGTTGGCCAGTCCCTGCACGCTCAGCAAAGTTGCGACCTCGCCGGCATCGAGCCCTTTCGTCAGCACCAACTCGTAAGATGTCATCTTCGCTTGCTCCCGTTCACTCTGGGTCACCATCTGCCCGGCTGAAGATTGCCAACTGAAAGCCGCAATCCAAAAACTTAACAGGACGAACACTGACATCATCCCCGAGAAACCCGCCTGCACACGTCGAGCAATACCTCCGCAATGACAGAGCATACCACGCTTGTCCCTACCTTTCAAAGGAGACGTGGTCGTGTGGGCCTGAAACGGAAGAGCGGGTTCTCGGCGTCGTGAACCCTGGGACCCTGACCGTCACAATGATGAGAGCTGCACCAACAGCTCTACTTGAAGACGTCAGCACCCCACTAGAGAACGGCTTTGCCGATCATCTCCGGCGGTACCGGAACGTTGAACTCGGCCAGTATCGTTGGGGTCAGGTCATACAAATTGGGGGATTCAGCCCGGATGGGTTTGTTGCAGATGAACGAGCCGGGAATGAGCGTCCTGTCCATGCAATGGTCGCCGCTCCACGGGTCGGTGTTGTCCTCGAACACAGCTTTCGGGTATTCCCCGAGTATCGTATCCCACGACGCACGGTAGTGCTGGTTGTAACCGACGACAAGGTCGGGTGCGTCCTCCGTGCACGGTCCGCTGTATGCATCACTGGGCGCGTAGACGTTCAGGATAGCACGTTCGCCGGTCTCGGGGTCGCGCACCTCCTTCAAGCGCCGTTTCAGCTCGTCGGCAAGTTCTCTCGCCTCATCGCCGGGCGACACTATGCCGCCAGGCTCGCGTCCACTTATGTTGAAGTAAATGCTGTTGATGCCCAACCCGTACGCTTTGGTCTCGGTCCAATCGGTGTTCATAAAGAATTCGGCGTCTTCCTGGCTGAACGGGTCGATGATGGCAGCGTACTTGTTCCTGAGCAGCCACGTGTTCAGGTTGAACCCGCGACGGAACGACGCGAACCCGTGGTCAGACATGACCATGAGCAGATCGTCGTCGCCGACGTGTTCCATGGCTTTTCCGATGACCTTGTCCATTTCGCCGTAGAGCATCGGCATGAAGTCGCCGACAGTATTCGCGAGCTTGGCCGAGTATTGCGGGTGTCCGCGGTCGAGCGCGCGCCAGAGCATGTGGCTGTTGAGGTCGAGACTCGAGAAATAGAAGAAGAAGAACCCTCTTTCGAACCTGCCCAACTCGCAGTCATACATCCTGAGCCGCTCTTCGAGCACAAGCTTCGCCTGCTGGAGGTATTCTTCGTCGCTCAGAACCCCTGCTGAAAGGGCTTTTGTGTCTTCGGGCATACCCTGGGTGTAAAAGGGCCCGATTCTTTCGGCGAGCTTCTTCGAGTAGTTGTCAGGCGTACAGATAGGCAGCGCGGGATCGGCGGGATCCATGTTGATGGGCGATACGTACAGTCTGAAGTGTGGACGTGTGCTCTTCAGATAGAACCGGCAAACAGCGGACATGCTCGCCAAGTGACGCAGCATCTCGAACCGAATAGTGACCCAATCGCTCCACTCGCCGACCTTGAGGATGATCTCTTTTCCCTGGACGGTGATCTTCGCGACAGCGTTTGTCGAGTCGCAGTACACCGTGAACGGGACAGTGCAGTCGGGCGCGTCCTTTCGGAACGAGTTCTGCGGTCCGATCAGGTTCGCCTCCACCTTGCCGTTCTTGGGATACACTCTCAGTATCCTGCCGCCCCCGACATCTTCTTTCACCTCGGCGGGGTCGCTTGTGAAGTATGAAAACGTCCCGTACGTTCCCAGGACGTCCGGTGCGCCAAGCCCCGAGAGGGTCTTCGACTTGACGGGTGTGGGCGGAAAATTGGCAGGCATCTTCACAACGGTACAGTCAACGTCGTGTTCCTCGAGAGTTTTCCAGAACGTCGGGCCACGTCGCAACAGCTCGGCTTTGCCTCCTGAGAGCGGCACAACCAAGCTGCCGATGCTTATGGTTTTCTCTGCCGGGCTTATCCTCGACGTGGAGAGATGCGGCATGCGCGTCGCCGGGTCGCGGTGTATGAAATCGAAGATGCCGTGGCCCCCGGGGTTCATACCGGAGATGAAGTTTGACCACGCGACGGGGCTCTGCGGCGGCGTGCTTGTGCCGAGCGGTTTCATGTCGCCTTTGCCGATCAGCCGTTTCGTGTTTGGCATCCTGCCCTGCTTGACGTACTTCTCGACAAGACGCGGATCCATACCATCTATGCCAAGCACAATGACTCTTGGCATCCTGCGTGCCAGCCCAACCGTGCTTGTCAGACCCAGCGTCGCAGCCTTCGCACCGGGCACGGCCAAGGCTGCTGCTCCCAGAAATTCTCTCCTACTCCAACGTTTTCCGTGTGCAGACATCACAACCTGTTCTCCAATGTGGGAGCATCGATTACCCTCGGTAGGTACCGCGCTCGCACGAGTCGCGGAAAGACCAAGAACACCCTTGAACTCAGAAACAACCCTAACCCTCCATAGTAATAATACATGATCGCTCCGGCATCGGTCAAGTCGGTGCAGGGTTTGCCTCAGGGTTGGGGAGTGATGGCAGTAGGCTGCTTTTTCGTGCTGATTATTGTATGTCGCCTGTACACTCCATGGCCCAGAGAGGAACGTTGTACCATCATCCAGACGTGAGAACTCGAGAGGCTACCCAGCTTGCTAACACCGTACGGTTGATAAATCACGTTGATAGCGGCGTTTATTGAGCCTCCTTCCGAGGCTGAGGCGCGGCGTGAAAGGCCTGGGGATGCTGTTCACGTTTTTCCGGCCCTGCGATCCACCATCCTCTCGGAAAGGTTCCAATAGTACTGGCAGAGCAGGGCTGCGTGGGAAAGCCCAGTTCTCTGACGCAGGCCACCTTGGCCCAGGAGTTCTGCAAAACCTGCGATCCGCTCCTGTCTACGGAGAAGAAAAACCCACCCAACGTTGACAAGGCCAATCAGTACCTGCAATCATTATGTTGTCGCATTGAGTCTGGGAGCTGTTCTCTTGGAATCGCAACGCTGTCCGAGTCAGGATATGCCTGCGGTCAGTACACAGGAGGAAAGAAGAATGAAACGGGTCAGTCGTCGAGAGTTTCTGCATGTTTCGTCCGGAGCGGCCGTGGGAGCGGGGCTGGGCTTCGGATGCGCGAGCACGCGGTCGGGTACCGCGCCGGCACCGGCGGGACCCGTTTCGCCGAACGAGAAGATCGTGCTCGGGTTTGTTGGTGTGGCAGGTCGAGGCAGTCACCTGATGGAGTGGTTCGGCAAGCACAAGGATGTCGAGATCGGCGCTGTCTGCGACGTGTATCAGTCGCGTGTTGAGGAGGCCGTCGGTCGCTCGGGCGGCAAAGCAAAACCGTATCGCGACTTCCGCAAACTGGTCGAGCAGCGCGATATCGACGCGGTGGTTGTCGCAACGCCGCCGCACTGGCATCCGCTGGTATCGATCTACGCCTGCCAGGCGGGCAAGGACGTCTACTGCGAGAAGCCGGTCTGTCTCACACCTGCCGAGGGACGGGCGATGGTCCGTGCCGCACGCCGAAACAACCGTGTGACGCAGGTCGGCACACAGATTCATGCGGGCGAGAACTATCACCGTGTCGTTGAGATCGTGCGGTCCGGCGTGCTTGGCAAGATAAGCGCCGTGCGCACCTTGCTGTCTCTCAACAACGCCCCGAACGGTATCGGTCGTTCGCCCGATTCGAGCCCGCCCGAAGGGCTCGATTGGGATATGTGGCTCGGGCCCGCACCGAAGGTCCCGTTCAACCCAGGGCGGTTCCAGGACGGTCATCACCGGTTTTTCACCGACTATGTCGGGAGCTGGCTGCACGAGATGGGTCCGCATATCATAGACCTGCCGTTCTGGGCGCTCGAGCTCGGCCCGCCGGAGACCGCCTCGGCGGTTGGCGGCAAATTCGCCACCAACGACATGAGCGAGATCCCCGATACCATGGAAGTGATGTACGAGTTTCCGGGATTCATCATGACCTGGTCGAACATGTGCGCGAACAGTCACGGGTTCACCTTCCAACGCGAACCCGGGATCACGCGGCGCCTCGGCATATCGTTTCACGGGGTCAAAGGCACGCTGACGGCCGATTACGACAGGCACGAGCTTATCGGCGAAGGCGACCGGCTCAAGAACGCGACCATGCCGGACCGGACGCTGCCGCGCTCGCCCGGACACGACCGGGAGTTTCTCGACTGCATCAAGTCGCGCGAGTTGCCAACCTGCGACCTCGAGAAACATTACCCGCTCAGTGTCACGCTGAACCTCGGGAACATTGCGTTTAAGGTCGGGCGGAAGATCCGGTGGGACGCCGAGAGAGAGCAGATCGTCGGCGATAACGAGGCCAACAGTCTGGTACAACCCAATTACCGCCGCCCGTGGTCGCTCCCGGCGTGACAGCGACGTCAACTGGCCCGAGGTGAGACGCGCCTTTGCGGACGTGGGTTACACCGGGTTCATCACCGCCGAGGGGCGCGGCGGCAACGAGAAGCACCTGCGCGACGTGGCCGCCCGCATGACCAAAATCGCCAGGGGAGAGTAAAGACACCCTTGTTCCCGGCAGCCCGGAGTACGGTTAGGGTGTCGTCTGAGGGAGTCGCGAGAAGGTGCGGTTTAAACAGGATTCGGGTGACTGGGGCCGGTTCCGCCCAAACTCGCTATTGGCTGTAGACAAGACAGTCGTATCCAAACCGAAGGATTCTCGGACAGAAGCACAATATGTTATGAGAGAGGTAGAGGTTCCCCGGAGAACGTGGTGCGCGCACAAGCTGATGCTGGGATAAAAAAGGATCGCCGTCTGGGGAAAGCGCTGCGGAACGGCAAACCGGGCGCTTGGACCGAGTTCTACGATCTGTATGCGGAACCGCTCCATCGTTTCGTGCTTGCACGCGTGAACGGCAACCAGGAGCTTGCAGCCGATGTCGCTCACGATGCCATTGTGCTCGCGGTTGAGGGTATCCGGAGGTTTGACGTACGGAAGGGCAGCCTGTGGTCGTGGCTCTGCGGTATCGCCATGAACACGATCCGCGAAGCTGGCCGTGATGCCGCCCGTGCGGCGCGACTACGTGAACGAATTCAGGACACAGCTTCCGCTCGTTCGGAACCACTCATTGTTGAGGACGAATCACCTGATGTCGAGGTGGTCTTGTCATGCCTTAATCCGCGCCATCAAGAGGTGTTGGTGCGGAAGTATGTGAAGGGGTTGAGCGTGAAACAGATTGCCGCTGAGACGGGCGCATCGGAGAAGGCTGTCGAATCCCGTCTGACGCGTGCTCGCGCAGCGTTTCGTCGAGAATACGACAGGCTGGCGGAGGCAGAGGAAGTGATGCAGGATGGATGACAGACTCGACTCTCTGGCCGGTAGGACTCTACAATCCCTGCCAGCGGACTTCCGGGAGCATGTTGAAGCAAGCGTGATTCCCGTACTCAATCGCCACCGGTGGGCACGGCGCGGACGCTATGCTGTCGTTGTTGTGGTGTGCCTCACGTTGATTGTACCGACAGCACGGCTCTGGCTCGAGCTGCTTCCGGTAGAGATGCTGCTTGTGATTCAAGACGTAGTATGCACCACGAATACAACTCCCGGGCTGATGCCTCTCTCGCTGCCGGAGATCGTCGAACGAACAGATGTGTTTGTGCAGGCGAGGGTCGAAGAAGTGAAGCCGGACAAGCGTGACATCATAGAAAACATCCTGCACAGGAGTCGGGATTCTGTCCGAGTGACCGTAGAGCTAGACGTTGTCAAGAGCTATCCCGCTTTGGAAGCGGCACGGGTCAGTGCTACGGCCGCCGTGAGGATTGATTCTATACGGGCCGTGCAAGAAAACCGTGAATACCTGATGGGGCTCAAGAGGCTGGAGCAGGAGGATACCACCTCATATTCGTTCACTACTTGGGGCTATTACGAGATTACATCCGCGCATCCCGACCATGTGCGGAACCTGCCGGAGCCCAGGGATGTGGTTCGGGTGGAGCGGGCGTGGGAGATCATCAGGAACCTGTACGATGCCAAACAAGCTCCGGATGATTGACCGGGCGGATTCTCCGTTCCGGCGACGAGCAACTCACTGCCCCAGAGACGATTGTCATCCAACTGCGGCGCTGGAACGTTCGTAACGGTGTAAGGGACTAATAGGGGCGATCCGAGATGAAGCACCTCGCAAGATTTGTTCTCCTGACTTGTCTCCTCTGCAGCCAAGCCGCATGCACCCCCAAGCAAGCTACTTTGTCGGACGCCAAACAACCTACGTTATCAGAAGCTGACAAAGAAGCCATTCGCGCGGAGATGGGGCGGCGTTTCGCCACCGAGGAAGGTGCCCAGCAAACAGCGGAAAAGTACGGAGCTGCCGCGGTGCCGTTTTTGATTGAGATGTTTCAGACGCAAGATGCCGAGGTGGGGGGTGCCAGGAAGAGCAAGATCGCCTTCTACTTGGGTAAATTCCGCGACACCAGGGCGGTACAGCCAATGGTCGATTTCATTGAGAGCCCTTTGCCCCAGGAGATGACCGAAGATCAGCTAGGTGCGATTCTCGGTACTATGATGGGTCTTGGGTTTATTGGGGATGAGGTCAGTCTCGAGTACTTGAAGAGGCTTGCCAGTGAGGATTACTGGCTCAACCGCCCGGTTCATCCGCGGGTGCCCGAGGTGAGCAATAATTACCCGTACCACAGAGAGGGCGGAATGAGTGAGCAAGACACAAGGGGAAAGTTTCGTGAATATGCTCTGGAAGGGCTAGGCCTTGCGGGCAACAAGAAGGCAATAGAGATTCTCGAGGAACTCAAGGAAGGGGCTGCCAAGGATATGGTCGGTGGGGTTAATGTGTGGCTTAGAGAAGCCAAGAGGAGGCGGAAGGACGGGCCGCCATGGACTTGGGTGCATTATGACAAATACGGCAGGCGCTATCGCGTTACCCCGTGACCGACCGTAAGGCTGGAACGTTCATAAGGGTGTAAGGGAGTAATAGGGGCGATCCGAGATGAAGCAAGCGACAGTACTTTTCCTTTCCATCTTTGTGCTTTGCGCCCAAACCGGTTGCACTTCGGAGCGGAGGCTTCATAAGGCGCTTAGCGCGCATCTCTCGTCCGATCAGGAAGAGATCTCCCCAAGAGCGCGTGAGACCTTGCGCAAACAGCTTGAGAAGCTCTCGGTACAAGAGTTGCTCGACCTTCAAGAACAGTACACAGACTTCTTTCGAAAGATCTCCGTCAGTTTGATGTGGATGTCTCCGGCTGAGATCGTGGAGATGGCGGAGCACATGGCACATGTGCGCATTCTTGGATCGACAATCGATAAAGACCATCTCATTGAGAACATCTTGCAGAAGCGATGGGGAGGACTTCTGGTCACTCTAGAGTTCAAGGTGATGGAAAGCCACCCGCCGTTGGAGGACGAAACGATCAGTGTGCGGGGCACACTTGGCCGAGACGCTCTCGATCGCATAGAACAAGGTCGGGAATGGCTGATCGCGTTGAGGCGCCAAGGGGACGCGTGGGGACCGATCTACTCGTTGGTCTACCAGGTAGAGGATGGGGAGGTCCGGCGTTTTGTGCAGGGCGGTCCTCTGCCCCTGGGGAAGGCTTGGGAGATGATCCGCGGACTGCACGCTCGGATACATGGCACTGCCGAGCAGAAGGCTGCTGCTACCGAAAAATGGCTGCAAAGACTGACTGACGGCAGCCTGACCGATTGCCTTGCTGCGGTGGAATACTTGTCGTCCTTGCCAGATCCTGTCGTCCCTGCTGAAGTGATTGTGGGTGCGATTGAACGTCAGCGCGAGGGACTGCTCGCACGACTGGACAGCGACGGTTGGGGGACCATGCCAAGAGAAGGTCGCAGCTTCACATCTTTTGCGGAGAAGGCGCTCGACCTCCTAGCGAAGGTGGCCGATGACCGGACTGTCGAGCATATGATGGAGCTCTACACAGAGGATCTGTCTGCGCCCCGGAGCGCTCTGGTAGGGCTGGGGATGCCTATGGTCCGGCTCGTGTTGTCAGTCCCGGGACCGAATCGTGCAGAGCGTTTCCTCCTTCTCTATGAGAAGAAGGTTGTTTCCCACGCCCGGAAGGAACGTGTGACGCAGGTTTTCAACAGACCTTTGGCCGAGGACAAGCGCGAGGCCATAAAGGCACTGGAAAACGTTTCAGGCGACGATATCGACCAAATACTGATGATGATGTTTGCGGAGCCGCAGCGCTTCCGTTTGTATACAACGTTGCACCTGCGGCGGGTCCTTGACATTCTGGCGAAACGGGGCAATACGGCCATCAAGAAACCTCTGGAACAGTTCCTTGCGGATCCGGAGGGTGTTTCACTGGGGGTACGACATTACGAAGACGTCGAGGGCACCGTCAAAATGGTCAGGGGAATACTGCTGACGCTGGCTCAGAACCAAGTCAGGAGTGGTGATCGCGAGAACGAACTCAGGCAACTGATCAAGGCATACGGCGAAGGACGCACGTGGGTTAGCAGGCGCATTCGCTGGCTTATCCGGCCTGAGGACAAAGAAGCCATTGCCATGCTGCGCGAAATGCCTATGCATCGCGTAGCCCATATTGTGGCTTACAAGGTCCCTGACCCGTCTTTCGTTCCTCTTTTGACCGAGGCTGCAAGAACCGATACTCGGCCCCATTACCTCGAGGCCCTTGTAGCGTGTGGGGCACGGGAAGAAGCCATCTCATTGGCTCGGGACGCACTGGTCCGAGATCCGAACGAGGATGACATTCGGTCCTTCAAGCACGACATCACTAATCGACACCAGTGTATCCTGTTCCTCGGAACCCATGGGACCTCTTCGGAACGAGGTTTCGTCAAATCGTTGATGGACCCTTCCACTATCGAACCCTTGCACGAGGCTCATAAGCGCGTGTACACACAGGAACTTGCCCGGCCGAAGAAGCCAAACGAAGGGTTTGTGGACCGGCGCAAACCCAACCGGGAGGCCATGGTCGACACATTCCGCAGCCACGCGCTCATGGCGCTGGCCCGCATGCGCGACCGGTCTGTCATTCCTCAGTACAAGGTACGTTACGCCATGGGAGACATCAGGACACGTGTGCGGGCAGCGGTGGCCCTCTACTACTTGGGCGATCACACAGGTGCAGAGCTTCTGCATCCTTTCGTCCAGCACAATGAACGGAGCGTGCGGGAGATCAACGACCTATATCTGACACATGGCGTTACTGCCGATTTCCAGCACGCGATCCGCTATTTCCGGTCGCCTCAGACCGACGCGCTATTCCTCGAACGGATCCGGAACGGATTGGGTGACGGAGACCACGATCTTGCGCGCAACTTCGCGTTCGCCAAAGACCATGAGGCGGAGCTTCTGCCTCTGCTGGTGGACTATCTGGAAAGCAGAGATAGGAAAGCACGCCACCAGGCCTACTGGGCTCTCAAAGCAATCACCGGATTGGAGTTCGGATTTGACGAACGCAAACTCGCCGACGAACAGTCGGAGGTCGTGGCGAAGTGGCGCGATTATCTCAGGACGTACCTTGCTAACCGGTCTGCAAGCGAGAACGCGCCGTAGCAGCAGAGCAAGAGTTGACAACGCACGCGGCTGCGTTAGTCGCGGGCGAATCCATCCTCCAGCTTTGGGCGATCACAAGGATCATCCCTACAGAAACACCGCAGCAAGTCGCCGGCTTCTCGCGTTGTCCTCTGCTCAGGTGTTGGCGTCGCCTTGTACGGGCAAAAGGCGGACTGTATAATACCGCGCGGCATTGTTATGGTGGGGATATGAGTGCCTGCCTTTGCTGGGCAGGCAGTGTCTGTTGGTAGGTGGGAACTGCGTTCGTGTGTTTGGCACACGCTGTCGGGATTTTGAGTTGCTGTCTGGTTCTGGCGGCTGTTAATGTCGCTTTTGGGGCGGACGTTTCGATGGGAGACGGTCAATTGAGAGTCAAGGAGGATTTCGGTAGGGGATGGCGGTTCTTGCGGGCCGAGGCGCACGGCGCCATGAAACCGGGGTTCGACGATGGAGCGTGGGAACAGGTCGTCATACCTCATTGTTTCAACGCGGAAGACACGTTCGACCCGACACGGGGGTACTACAGGGGACCGGCGTGGTATAGGAAGACATTCGAACTGCACGAGCGCCTGCAAGGGAAGCGCGTTCACCTTGTCTGCGACGGTTCGTTCGCTGTGACGCGGGTGTACGTCAACGGCAAGAAAGTCGGCGAGTACTGCGACGGGTTTACGGGGTTCTGTGTCGATATCACGAGATTCTTGTCCCAGACGGGCGACAATTGCGTGGCAATTCGAGTCGATAACACGCATGACCCTGATGTACTGCCTGGGAAGGAGATACCCGACTACAACCTGTACGGCGGGATATACCGCGAGATCTATCTTGTTGCGACTAACGAGCTCCATTTCCCGTTCCGCCCGGCGTTTGTGAGGACGCCGGAAATCGGTCGCGGTTCGGGCCGAGTCGAGATCAACGTCACGGTGGAGAACTCTGCCGGTGAGAGCAAGGGTTGCGAGGTGCGTGCGACGATCAACGATCCGGACGGAAACGCCGTTGGTTCGGCAGACGGTTCCTGTTTCGTGCCGCCGGATGGAGTCGCGACGGTAACGCTCGATGCGACATTGGAATCGCCCCGGTTGTGGTCGCCGGATGAACCCAACCTGTACGAGATCGGGCTCGCGCTCTTCGAGGACGGCGCTCCCAAAGATGAAGTCGTCGTGCCGTTCGGTTTCCGATGGTACCGGTTTGACGTTGACGAAGGTTTTTTCCTGAACGGGCAGCGTCTGCAGTTGAGAGGCGTAAACCGGCACCAATGCTATCCGGGCCTCGGCAACGCCGTCCCGATACCGCTCCAGGTGAAAGACGCCGAGTTGATCAAGGATCTCGGCGGCAACTTTGTGCGGTTGTCTCACTACCCCCAGCATCCGGCGTTTCTGGACGCGTGCGACCAACTCGGCATACTTGTTTACGAGGAGATCGCGTCGTGGCAGTATACGGGCGGTGAGGAATTCGCCGATAACGCCGTTACGATGATGGAATCGATGGTTCGACGCGACAGGAACCATCCTTCGGTGATACTCTGGGGGCTCCTCAACGAAGGGCGAAACCCGTCGCTCTTTCGCAAGCTCAACGAGACAGCGCACAGAGAGGATCCCACGCGGCTCACGGTCTATGCCGAAAACAAGCCCGAGATAGGCAAGAGCCGGGGGACGACCGGCATACCCGACGTGCTCGGTATCAACTACAAGCTGCCGCATGTGGACGAGATTCGCGCGTTGCTGCCTGACGCGAGACTGTTTTCGAGCGAGCACACGAATGCGGACGCTACGGTACGAGGCAACCTCGAACTGGAGATGCGACAGGCAGAGCGGGTTGGAATAGACCTCGACATTGTCGAAGCGCGACCCTTCATGGCCGGCAGCACGTTGTGGAGCATGCACGATTACGGTACCGATTACGAACCTGTCTGGCCCGTGCAGCGGTCCGGCATACTCGATATGTACAGGTTTCCGAAAGAGGCCTACCACTATATGAAGAGCCGATGGACGAGAGCGCCTTTCGTACACATTGCGGGGCACTGGACGTGGACCGGCGATGAAGGCAATCCGAAGTCGGTCACCGTATGGTCGAACTGTGGCGAGGTGGAGCTCTTTCTCAACGAAGTCTCACTCGGTTCCCGTCGTGCTGAGGAAGGATTCGAGTGGAGCGTGCCGTACCAGCCGGGAGTGCTGAAAGCAGTGGCCGCGGCTGCGGGCACCGCTTCACATACTGTGGCAACTGCGAGGGACCCGGAGAAGGTAGAGCTTTCGGGCGATCCGATAACATTGCCCGCCGATGGCGTGTCGGTATCGGTCGTAACAGCCCGCATAGTAGATGAGGATGACAACGTTGTTCCGTCGGCCGATCACGCGATAGCTTTCAGCGTTCAAGGCGACGCGACAGTGAGGGGCGTTGGCGGCACACCGGAATCCGCTGCCGCGGCGGGATTGGCGAGAATAGTCGTTCAAACGGGCCTCGACCCGGGTGAGATCACTGTGACGGCGACGGCTCCCGGCATGTCGCCGGGAACGTTGCGCCTTCGGGCCGAACCGCCGGAGATGAGTAAGGAGGAGAAATGAGACTGAACGGCTGGCCGGCGTTTGGGTTGCTGGTGGTGGCTGTCTCCGTGGTCGCACAGCCTGAGGCCGGTGCGGGAGTCGCCGCGGACGTGTGGGTCAGTTCGGAAGATATGACGAAGACGCTCACGCGCGAGGAATCCATCGTGTTTCAGCCCGATGACTCTTCCATGCGTCCGCGCATCGAGGTTGACGCTGCCCGGACGTACCAGTCTATCCTCGGGCTCGGCTCGTCCTTCGAGCACACGACGTGTTTCAACCTGTCGAGGCTCGAACCGTCGAAAAAAGAAGAAGTAATCGAGAAGATGGTGAATCCGGATACCGGCATAGGCATGAACTTGATGAGGATATGTATCGGCACGCCCGATTTCACGGGCGAGCCGTGGCGTTCCTATGATGATATGCCGACCGGAGAAACCGACCCGAATCTCGAGCAGTTCTCGATAGCGAAAGACAAAGACTACATCATTCCCGTCCTGAAGACCGCGCTCGAAAAGAATCCCGACCTGCTGCTCTTTGCATCGCCGTGGAGCCCGCCCGGCTGGATGACGAGCACCGGCGACATGATAGGAGGATATCTTCTGCCCGAGTGGTACGAAGCTTACGCGCAGTACTTCGTCAAGTTCGTGCAGGCGTACGAGAACGAAGGTATTCCCCTCCACGCTGTCACGATACAAAACGAGCCCGGCGTGGACAGAGGAAGAGGCAATCCGAAATGGCGATACCCCTCCTGTCGGTGGACCGGCGAGCAGGAACGCGATTTCATCAAGAACCACCTCGGCCCCGCGTTCAAGGAGCACGGCATCAAGGCCAAAATCTGGTGTTACGACCACAATTTCAATATCAAGCAACGCATGGGCGATCCCGGGATATCGTATCCTCGAACCGTGCTCAGCGACCCGGAGGCAGCTCAATATGTCGACGGGGCGGCGTTCCATCATTACGAGGGCACGCCGGACGGGATGACCGTGTTCCACAACGAGTTTCCCGACAAGCACGCATATTTCAGCGAGGGGTCGGTGTTTCGCACGACCGGCGCAATCAAGCTTATCAGCTATCTGAGGAACTGGTCGCGAAGCTACAACGCGTGGGTCGCCATGATAGACACCGAGGGCAAACCGAACAACGGGCCGTTCCAAGCCCGCACGACCTGCATAATGCTGGACAGCGACAGCCTTGAAGTGAAATACCTTTATGATTATCACATGTTCGGGCAGTTCATGAAGTTTGTGAAACGGGGCGGAGTGAGGATTCATTCGAACGAAGGCACCAGAACGTTTGCCAACGCGGCGGTGCGCAACCCCGATGGGAGCGTTGTCCTTGTTGTTGCCAACGCGAGCGGCAAGCCGAAGCAGTTCAAAGTTGTGTGGAACGGTTTAGCGATCAAACCGACCCTGGGCGCGCGATCCGTTGCCACCTACGTTTGGCATGCCGACTAAACAACCTTGCATGGACTTGGATCAAATCCATGTTTCCCTCTCCCTCTGGGAGAGGGTTAGGGTGAGGGTTTCGAGTGGCAAGAGTCATGCTCCGACATATGGTACGGTGTGCATCGAATCTGGGTAGGATGTCCGACATGGAAAAGTCAAACCTCAAGAGTAGGGGGGCGTTCCCGTGCAGGGTGCGAACGAGATGACTAACGCCAGAGAGTGGTTGTCAATGCGGGCCCGTGCCCTGCGTGCATTCTCATTTCCTGTCTCTGTCATGCCTGTGCTGGTTGCTACGTCGGCCGTGAACCCCGCCGGCCAATGGCGCTGGGACGTTCTGATCTTTTCCGTTCTTGGAGCGGTCTTCCTGCACGCTGCCGGAAACCTGCTGAACGATTACTTTGACTTTCGTTCGGGAGTCGACCGAAAAGTGGACGGCGACGAGGGGCGTCCGGGCAGGCTGCTGGTTCGGGGCGAGCTCGTTCCGAAAGACGTGCTTGTTGAGGCGGTTGTGTGCCTGCTGCTGGCCCTGTCCGTCGCGGTTTACCTCGTGTGGAGATGCGGGCCGGGGCTGTTGTGGTTTGGTGCGGCGGCACTCTTCGCCGTTTATGCCTACACCGGTGCTCCGCTGCACCTCAAGTACCGGGCGCTCGGCGAGCCTCTGGTCTTTGTCACGTTCGGGCCACTCTTGATGACGGGGGCCGCCTACGCTCAAACCGGCCGGTTCGAACTTGCGGCATTGCTGTTCTCGGTTCCCGTGGGGTTCGCCACCACCGCGATACTGGTGGGCAACAACATCCGCGACTATCACGAAGATCGGGATGGGGGAACAACAACTCTTGCACACGCTATCGGTATCCGCGCGGTGACGGTGCTGTACGTGCTGCTGGTGGTGTCGTGTGTGTGCGGAGTCGCCGTTCTCGGAGTGGTGCTGCGGGGACCGTACCTGCTGATGGCGGCTCCGGTGCTGCTCGTCATGATGAGGGGGCCGCTGAGCGCCGTGGCGCGCGGCGAACGGTTGCCCGACATCGACGCACAGACAGCCCGGTTCGAGTCCGTTGTGTTGCTGTTTCTGCTGATCGTCCTGACCCTTCACGGAGGCGCAGGACCCTCATAGCGGCCCTTTGGCATCGTGCTTATGGCACGCGCCTCTGCGTAGAGATTTCCGGTTGCGTTCTCTTGACAGGATTGGTATACTTGCCGAAACAGGATCACACGCGCTTGGCGCGAGAAAACAGTGCAGTTGTTTGCCGGGGCGAAACCGGGTCGGTGAAGCGGAAAAGGGAGATTGCGAAGATGTCAAAGTCTGGAAAGATGAGCCGCAGAGATTTTCTGCGTAAGGCTGGCGGCGGCACTGCGGTTGCGGGTGCTCTTGGCGCTGCCGGATGCGCCACGACGCCGGCCGGGGAACCTGGGAAGCCGATACAGGTCGCCCAGGCTGCCGCCCCGAAGACCGGCACGCTGGTTGAGCCGGGTGCAAAGATAAGGGTCGGCCATATCGGGTGCGGCGGTCAGGGCACGCATCATCTCAAGCAGATGGTCGAGCGCGTCAACACCAAGGGTGACGTCGAAATCAAGGCGGTTTGCGACGTCTACAAGAGGCGCGAGAACCGGGCCAAAGGGATGAGCGGCGCGGACTCCTACCGCAAGTACAAAGACCTTATCTCGCGGGACGACATAGACGCCGTAGTCATCGCCACGCCCGACCACTGGCACGCACAGAACGCGCTCGACGCGATGGACGCCGGGAAGGACGTCTATGTCGAGAAACCCGTAACCCTGACCGTAGATGAGGCGCGGAAGATACGCGACAAGGTTCAAGAGACGGGCCGTGTGTTTCAGTGCGGGGCCCAGCGATGCTCTGACGACTTCTGGTGGCAGGTGCGGGACTTCATCAAGAAGGGCGGCATCGGCAAGGTGCTGTGGGCACAGGGCGATTACAGCCGGAACTCGGGCAACCCGGCACGACCCCAGGGTGGCGAGTGGAACTACTCGATTGACAGACAGGCAACGGCGGACGACCCGCAGAGTGATTTCTACATTGACTGGGATCTCTGGCTCGGTCCGGCACGGAAACGTCCGTTCTCGAAGCCGCGCTTCTTCCAGTTCCGCAAGTTCTGGGATTACTCGGGGGGTATTGCGACCGACCTGCTGTACCATCTCTTGGCACCGATGACAATTGGGCTGGATACGAGCTTTCCTGAGCGCGTCACGGCTTCGGGCGGTATATATGTCCAGCAGGACGACCGTGAGGTACCGGACACGTATATGAGTCAGATAGATTACCCGGACGACTACACAATTGTGCTGACGTCTTCAATGGCGAACAAGCAGGGGTTGCCGACGATCATACGCGGCCATCGCGCCACCATTCGCCCGACAGACGGTGGCGCGAGGGTGACCGCTGAAGACGAGTTCAAAGGATGGTTCAAGAAGGAGTTCGGTGCGGAGGAGATCGTCCTGCGAGTCAAGCCGCGCATGGGGCATATGGACAACTTTCTCCACTGCGTGAGGACGCGCGAGAAGTGCCACTGCGACGCAGAGACTGCGTATCGTGCGATGGCTGGGATCAAGCTCGGCGTGGAGTCGTACCGGCAGGACAAGGTGATGTTCTTCGACGCGAAGAAAGAACGAACGGTCAGTTCCCATCCCCGGCCGTCCCGAACGTCGAAGTACCCGACTGTCAAATCGTAGCAGGAATTGCGGCAAGAGTTGTCTTATCTTGCAGGTCATACTGCGGAGAGCGTAAAGTGGTTCTCATGTCATTCTGAGGAACGAAGCGGCGAAGAATCTCAATCGTGCGTATGAGGCAAAAACAGAGATTCTTCGCTACGCTCAGAATGACAGGGCGGCGCGCTTTGTGTTCCCGCTAATGGATTGAGTTGGGCATTGCACACAGCGTGGGAAGAGTTTTCAGGATGGAGATAAGGAGAACGCGACGATGGCTGCTATGAAACTTGGAATGGTGGGTGCGGGCTTTGTTGCGAAGTTTCACGCGCGGGCCCTCGCCCAGGTGAGAAACATAGAACTGGCAGGCGTGACTGCACTGGCGGGCGCCGAAGAGCTTGCAAAGAGTGCGAAGCAAGAAGGGCTCGGCGACACCAAGGTGTACAAGGACGTCAAGGAGATGGCCAAGAACGTCGACGCCGTCGCCATCTTCATACCCAACTTCGCGCGGCTCGAGACAATGGAACAGATCGCCGAGGCCGCGAAGGAAGGCGCAAAGCTCAAGGGCGTCATCTGCGAGAAGCCGCTCGCGAGAAACATGAAAGAGGCCCGGCGCATGGTCGAGCTTGCCGACGGTGCCGGTCTGAAGACGGCGTATTTCGAGAACCAGATCTTCATGCCGACCGTACGGAACGCTATGGACCAGCTCGCACCGCAGCAGAAGGCTATGGGGCCGATACACCTCACGCGGTCGAACGAAGAGCACGGCGGGCCGCATGAGCCGTGGTTCTGGGATCCCACCCGGCAGGGAGGCGGCGTGCTCTGCGACATGGGGTGTCACAGCATCGCTGTCGGCTGGTACGTCCTGACGCCGATTGGCAAGCCCGTGACCTTCCTCGAACCGCAGACCGTTACTGCAACCACGCTCCTGCTCAAGTGGGGTAAGGAGGATTGGCGCGCAAAGCTCATGGAACGCGGTGTTGACTACTCGAAGACGCCCGCCGAGGACTTCGCCACGGCGATCATCACGTTCAAGAATCCCGATACCGGCCAGATAGTGATGGGCCAGGTGACGGACTCGTGGATGTACGACGCGCCCGGGCTGCGGCTGCTGATGGAAGGCTATGGTGCGGGCTACTCGTTTGTCGTAAACAGCCTCGAGTCGCCGAGCCACATCTTCATCGCTGACGTGGCGGCTGAGGCCGTCGCTGACGCCGAGCTGGCGCTCGAGAAAGCCCAGGCGAGCCGGGGCCTGCTCACGCTTCAGGCGAACGAGGCGGACCTTTACGGTTACGTCGCTGAGAATGCCGATGCCGCGACTGCGTTCATGGCCGGCAAGGACGCCTACCTGCCGTGGAGTTACGGGCTCGAGATCACCAAGCTCATTATGGCCGGTTACATGTCTGCGGAACGCGGCACGACCCTTGACCTGACCGATGCCGCCGTACAGAAGGAGCTTGAAACCTACGTCCCGCTGATCCAGCAGGGGAAGGGTGGAGAGATCCTGCAGGTGTTGTAGTCGGCAGACGGGAATACAAGATTAGAGGGGGCACCTTCCGTAGTACGGAGGTGCCCCCTTTATCGTGTGAGTTACTTATCGAACCTTAGCGGTCTGTTTCGGGGGGTAGTGATGCGCATACAGAACCCCCAATCGCCGCCGCCTTGAAGAATCTTCAGCAGGATGGTGTTCGTGCCGGACTCGAGTCGCGTCTCCACAACGTCCTGATCGATCTCCACACCGCGGTCCGCCTTGTTGTTGTGGATCTGTTTGCCGTTGAGCCAGCAGATGATACCGTCGTCGCTGCCGATCTTGAAAAGCACGTCCTGGGCAGTGTCCGAGTCTACCGTTGCGTGCGCGTACACAGCAACGCGGTTGTTCGGACTGAGTATAGCGCCCAGATCGAAAATGCCCTGCGGGTCACCGGTGCTGTACTTTTTCCATTTGAACGTCTTCCCTGCAACTTCATACGTTCCCGCAAGGTCGATCTCCTGCTCGGGGATGTATGGCGTGTCCCAGTCATCCCTGTTTGGACACGGGAACGGTCCGATAAGGTGCCACGTTGTCAGAAACCCGGATTGCACCGCAAGGTCAACAGTCACGCCAAGATCGTAGAGCAGTCTGGCTGCCTGTAGTGCCAGCGCGCGCCGTGGCCCGGCGTCGATAGCTTTTTCGAGAACCTCTATTGCCCGTTGGCGGTCACCTGATTTCGCCAAGCCGTCACCGATGGCTATGTATGCGGTCAGTGCCGCGCTCTTGGAAGCGCCGGACGAGATATAGGGTTCAACCTTCGGCAATGACTGCGGACTGGCTATGGCGGCTATACCGGCGAGCGCGCTCCGCCGTTCATCATTTCCGTCGGCCAGGTCCACCGCCGTTTCATACATTTCGAGCGCGACATTCTTCTCGTCCTTCTTGAGTCGCGCGTCAGCGAGTTGAATATAGCTGCGCAACGCGATCGGCCGTGTCTCGTCCGACCCTTTCTGTGCCGCCTCGAGCAAGGTGGATTCGAACGAAGGGTCATCGAGCTGGCCGAGCACGTCGAGAGCGGCAACGCGAACCTCGGCGCTCCTGTCCTTGAGGGATTTCCTTATTGCAGGCACCGACTGGGGATCCCCGCGCGCGGCCAGAACGCGTACCAGGCCAGACCGGACCATCGGGTTTGCTCCGCGCATGGCGTCGGCGAGAGCGCGGTCCGCATCGTTGCCCGGGATGCTTGCGAGGCAGGCTGTCGCGCTGCCCCTGACCTGCTTGCTTTCGTCGCCGAGATAGGGAAGAGCGGTTTGTATCGAGTCCGTCAGCCCTGCTCGTCCGAGCCCGACAAGTGCCGCGCATTTCTGCCACTCTGTCGTCGAGAGCCGGAGGAGCCGCTCGTACATCTTCGCAGCGGCCTGCGGGCTGTCAAGCTGAGCCTCCGCAAGACGCAGGTAGTCGTTGATCGCGCGACGACGGTCACGCTCCGATTCGGTTTTCATCGCGTTGAAGACCGTGCGTTCGCTGGGTCGCAAACCGATTCGGCCGAGCGCGTCGATAGCCTCCATGCGGATGTTTGGGTCGTCGCTGTTCGCTTCCATTATCAGCGCGAAATTCGCTGCTGCATAGCGCTTGATTCCGATCGTCTTGATGAGCGCCGCCCGGAACTCACCATCCGCATAGTCGAGCGCATCGACAATGGCCTTGCCGGCTGCATCGCCGGGTATTCGTTCCAGCGCCCAACGTGCCATCTCGCGAACGTCACGGTCGCGGAGAAGATCCGCGAGCGTGGGGACAGCTTCGTCCTTGCCGGCCAACGCCAGACATCGGAGGACGCGGTGCCGCGCCCCAACCGGCAGGTCGGACTTCGCCAGCTTGCACAAGGCAGCCGATGCCGTGCGCCGGTCCGTTTCCGTGCCGCGCCGCGTGGTGGGGCCGACGATCTTTTCGAGCGCGATCAGTGCGGCACCCGCGACGGCCTTGTCGCTGCTGCCCAGCAACGGTTTCAAGGCCGGTATCGCCTGCGGCCCGATGGCCGCTGCATTCTCGAACGCTTCGGCCCTTACCTTCGCGTCCTGCGAGCCCAGCTTCTCGATGAACGAGCCTATCTCCGCATCGGTTGCCGCAAACCCGGCGGCAGGAACCGTCACCAGCAACGCGAGCAGCACTGCAATCGGTGGTATGCTTCTTACTCTCCGCATCGTCTTCATCTCCTCAACTTGCGCCGGATCTCATCCCCGCGAGTTTTGCCGAACCTACAGGTGCCACGGCGCCCGGTACGGTTTGCTGACCATTCGGTTTGCCGCGTCATCGCCTATGAACTGTTCCTGCTCGTGATCCCAGTGCACCTTGCGGCCCAGCAGGAACGAGATGTTGCCAAGGTGCGACAACGTCGTCGAATGGTGCCCGATCTCGACCTCGGAAATCGGACGTGTGCGCGCCCTGATACAATCGATCCAGTTGCGTTTCTGGTCGGGACTCCTGTAAAGCTGGATATCGCTGGGGCCGATCGTCTCGTCAACATCGCCATACACCTTGTAGCCCCCGCGATCGACGAATATCCTGCCCTTGTCGCCGTAGAACATGATCCCGTAGCCTTTACCCGGCTCGAACGGCTCTTCTCCCTGCGTCCAGATGAGGTCGAAGTTCTCGTACTCGTACTTGATGGTCATCAACCTGGGGAACTCGAACATGTTGTCCTCGTACATGGTGCCCATCGCCTCGATCGTGTGCGGACCCGTCATGTCAGCGCCCATTCCCCATTGCGCGATATCGTTGAGGTGGACGCCCCAGTCCGTGAGCAGCCCGCCCGAATAGTCCCTGAAATAGCGGAAGTTGTACGGGTGGCGCTGCGGGTTGTACGGAACCCACGGCGCGGGCCCCAGCCACATGTTCCAATCCAGGCCAGGCGGCGGGTCGGTGTCGGGAACCCAATCGGAATGCGGGTTGCTCCCGAACCATGTTCGGGCCAGCTTCACCGTGCCGATACGGCCGTTTTGCACCAACTCGCAGACGTGCCGGAAGTGGCTCTGCGAACGCTGCTGTGTCCCCATCTGGACGACCCGGTCGTACCGGCGTGCAGCGTCCACCATGGCCCGCCCTTCTTTGATGGTGATCGTGAGCGGTTTCTCGACATAGACATCTTTCCCGGCTTGGCATGAGTGGATCGTCGTCAGCGCGTGCCAGTGGTCCGGGGTCGCAATAAGCACCGCGTCAATATCGTTGCGGTCGAGCAGGCGCCTGTAGTCATTGTACACGTCCGCCTTGGGAGCGTTCCGTCTCTGCGCTACGTCGTCCACCCGTTTCTTCGCATTCCCGCGACGGTTCTCATCAACGTCGCAAACAGCCGCCACCACGGCGTCGGACATGCCGAGCAGTCCGCCGAGGTGACCGCTACCCATGCCCCCCACGCCTATCATCCCGATGACAAGCGTTTCGCTCGGCGGGACCTTCTTCCTGCCGGAGGTTCCGACGCCGGCCTTGATCGTAGCGCACCCGCTCACGGCGAGACCCAGGCCTGCGGCTCCCATGCCGCTTCGGCGCAGGAACTCCCGCCGGGACACCCATCGTTCGTTCTTCTTCATATCAACCTCCCATAGTCCCCGGCAACACCTACATGAGTACTGAGAACGGTTTCCCAAGTCCGCAATCGGCTAAACGTGCCTTGTCGGTAGAGTAAACACCGTACAACCTCAAATGTCAAGCTGCGCCGGATGCGCTCCATACTCTGGACACGGGCTTCCAGTTTCGTGAGTAGGGGATGGAAACGGCTACGAAGAGTTCCTCCGTCAAAGGAAGGTTTGTCCGAAGACACGATCACGGTTGCGCTTGCGACGGTATATATGCGAAGATTAACCATGTTGGAGCCAACAGCGAAGAGCGCGAGCAGGCGGGAGTGTTTATGGCCGTGCGGGATCCTGGGCCGCAGGGGACGTTATGCTAATGAACCGACAGTACTTCGATTGCAACTGCATCCTTGGCCGGGTGCGGTGTCCCAGTAACGGGTTCTATCTGACAGTCGACCGGTTACGGGAGACGATGGAGACGTTCGGGATATCGGAAGTGCTTGTCCGGCACGCTACCGCGGTCGAATGGTCGCCGGCTGAGGGCAACGCGCTGTTGCTTGACGAGATTGCAGACCACCGCGATCTCATACACCCCTGCTGGGTCGTCATGCCGCATCATACCGGCGAGATGGCGTCCCCGGACGATCTCGTCCGCGAGATGCGCGATCGTGACGTCCGGGCGGCGGCACTCTATCCTGGAGAGACGCACCACAAGTTCTCGACAGAGCAGTTCTGCTGCGGAGACTTGTTTGCGGCCTTGGCGGACTCCAGGGTGATCCTTTTCATCGACGAGGCCCAGACATCCTGGCCCGATATCGACCGAGTGCTCGGCAACCACCCGGAGTTGCGGCTCGTGGTATGCAACGTTTCGTACCGCATCAACCGCGACCTGTACCCGCTTCTGGAGAAACACCGGTCGCTCCATATCGAGATATCCGGGTACCAGACGCATCGAGGGATTGAAGACGCCGTCAAGCGGTTTGGGGCGGAGAGGCTGCTGTTTGGGACGCGGCTTCCATATTTCACCCCGGGGGTAGCCCTGGCGATGGTGGAATCGGCCGGGATCGAGGAGAACGACCGCGAGAAGATCGCCGGCAGCAACCTTCGTCGACTGCTTGCGGATGCGTTCCCGGGATAGATGGTGCGGGAGGAAATCGGCATGATGAGAAAAGGAGGCATCGCAATGGACACCCCGGCAGCTCTTATGCTGTTCATACTAGTTGTCCTGGTCTTCCAATTCGGGAGGGTTGCCTGCGCCGTTGAGCCGGACGCGGCAGGCACGTATGTCCGGCACCGCGACCCGGCTGCGCTCGAGATACGTCTCGGAGACCGGTTGGTGGCCGAATACCAGTTCAGTGCCGACAACCAGAAACCGTTTCTCTGCCCCGTGCTTGGACCGGACGGCAAAGGCGTTACCAAAGACCGGCCCCTCGACCATCTCCACCACCGGTCGGTCTGGATATCCTACGACAAGGTCAACGGCCACCATTTCTGGACTGAGCGGGAGAAAGGCACATTCATACGGCACGAGCGGTTCTTGAACATCTTCGACGAGGAGACGTATCCGGGATTCGTCGCGCAAACGGCGTGGGTGGCCGGCGGCAAGACGGTGATGTACGACGAACGCGAGTTCAGGTTCCGCGCGTTGGAAGGTAAAGACTACCTGATTGACGTCACCGTCACGTTGAAGCCCGAGTCGGGCAAGGTTACGGTTGGCAAAACCAAGGAGGGCGGGCTGCCTGCCGTCCGGGTTGCGGACGAGCTTCGGGTCAAATCGGGCGGCCGCGTTGTCAACTCCGAAGGCGGAGTGGACGAGAAAGGCACGATGCACAAGCGCGCGAAATGGCTCGATTATTCCGGGCCGCGGCCTGACGGGAGCTGGGTTGGCATAGCGTGCCTCGTTCATCCTGAAAACCGCGGGTACCCGCCGTACTGGTTTGTGCGGGACTGGGGTTGGTACACGGCCAACTACACGCTGTGGGACGAGCCCATTGTTCTCGAGCCCGGCGAGTCATTTACGGTACGCTGCCGCCTGATAGTCCACGGCGGCGATGCGGAAAAGGCGCAGATCGCCAACCGGCACAGGGAGTACCTTCAGGAATTGGGTCTCCAGGGTGGTGAAGAAGGCTGAATCGATGAGGGTGCAGCACCTGAAACGGCGGGTGCAGAACTTGACATGGCCCACGCATATGCTGTAGCATTTTTGGAATGCAATCTGCAAAACCGGAGGCTCATCAGATGGTATGTGGACTGAGCGGCGATGCTATGACGGCCGGAGGCTCATTTGGTGGTACAATTGGAGGCGACGTTATGAAGTGTTTATCGAGGAAATCGTTCCTGATGGCGGGCGCTACGGGTGTTGCGGCTCTTGGCGCTGCCCAGGGTGGCGGTTCGCGTGTCAGCGAAGCGGCCGAGGGAGCGTCGCCAAACGTTGACGAGTACGGCGGGTTCAAAATGGGGTCGCAGAGCTATTGTTTTCGGGAGTTTTCGCTCGACGAAACCATAGTAAAACTGAAAGAGCTCGGATTGAACGCTCTGGAACCCTATCCGGGCCACTTCGATTTCAAGAGCTCGCCCGAGACGGTCGCCGAGATCAAGAACAAACTCGCCAAGGCCGGTGTGGTTGTGCCTGCATACGGCGTGGTGAATTTCAACGGCAACGCGGAGTCGAACCGCAAGATATTCGAGTTTGCGAAGACCGTCGGGATCACCTCGCTGAGCGCCAACCCCACGAGGGACAGCTTCGAGAGCTTGAATAAGCTCGTTGCGGAGTTCGAGATAGCTATCGCGATACACAACCACGGCCCTGGCTCGCGGTACTCGACCCTCAAACATTTCCTGAGGGCGGTTGACGGCCGTCACCAACTTATCGGCGCATGTATCGACACGGGCCATTTCATCAGATCGAAAGAAGACCCTGCCGAGGTGATCAGAAAGCTGAAAGGGCGCGTACACGGCGTTCATCTGAAGGATGTTGATGATAAGGGCGAAAATGTGATCTTTGGGAAGGGGTTGATGGATTTTCCGGACGTTTTCAATGCGCTCAAGGAGGTGAATTACAAGGGGTATTGCATGTTAGAGTACGAAGCCGACCCGGATGATCCGGTGCCGGCGATGAAGGCGTGTCTTGCGTATTGCAGAAAGCTGTTCAAGAACGCCTGAAAACCAGTTTTGGAGGCGAGGTTCTAAACACTATGAAGAAGCAGGAGAAGAGGGCGATGGAGAAGAAGAGTGTTACGAGGCGTCAGTTTATAGGCAAGACCGCGGCTGGCACGGCGGCGTTGATGGCGGGCCCGTCTATAAACGTTCTCGGCGCCAACGAGAAGATCATGTGCGGGATAGTCGGGCCGGGCGGCCGCGGCAGACATCTGATGCAGCGCGTGCTCAGTATCGATGGCGTTGAGCTTGTCGCTGTCGCGGACATCTACGACGGCTGGCGCGAACGCGGCGTCAAGATGGCCGGGAGGAAAAGTTCCCAGGTGAAAGGGTATGACCATCACAAAAAGCTGCTCGAAGACAAGCGGCTCGACGCCGTGGTCATAGCAACGCCGGAACACGCTCACCCCCACCACTTGGTGGACGCCTGCAACGCCGGGCTCGATGTGTACCTGGAAAAACCGATGATGCACCGGTGGCAGGAAGGCAAGGAGATGATGGAGGCGGCGCAGGCGAACAACCGTATCGTGCAGATCGGTACACAGCGCCGCAGCATGGATATCTACCACCAAGCACGCGAGATAATTCAGGCCGGCACGATCGGCGAGGTGACCCAGGTGCGCGCGTTCTGGTTCCGTAACAGCAAGGATGACAACCCGGCGTGGCGCTACGTCATTCCGCGCGGCGTGACTGAAGACCAGGTCAACTGGAAGGAGTTTCTCGGCACGGCTCCTGATGTGCCGTGGGATCCTGCCCGCTACTTCCAGTGGCGTTGTTACTGGGATTACTCGAACGGGATCGGCGGCGACCTGATGGTCCACCAGGTGGATGCCGTCCACATGATTATGGGAGTCAAGGCGCCCGTCTCGGCATTCGGCACGGGAGCAATATACCGCTGGAACGAAGGCGGACGAACAACCCCCGATACGTGGAGCGCGGCGCTCGAGTACGAAGAAGGGTTCGCCATAAACTACTGCTCCATGTTTAGCAACGTGCATTACGGCCATGCGGAACAGTTTCTCGGCCGGGACGGCACGCTCGAGTTGAACGACGAGCGGGAGCTGAAGGTGTATTCCGAGCCGGACAAGATCCGCTCGAAGCCCGTCGAAGAGATCTCAGTCCCAACCAGGGGCGACCGGGACAAACTCCACCTGGAGAACTTCTTCGAGTGCTGCCGCACCCGCAAGAAGCCCAACTGCAGCGAGGTCGACGGGTTCTACTCGGCGGCCGCAGCAGATATGACGATCCAGTCGCACTTCTTGGGCAAGAAGGTGCACTGGGACAAGAATGAAGACAAGGCGATAGTCTAGACGCAGCGACAGTGAGCCGCAGCACCTCACTGATACCGGGGTGCTGCGGCGGTCAAGCGGGTTCGGTTGTTGAGGCATAGAAGTCAGGAAGGAGATTGGCCATGAGCGGAGCGGGTTATGCAGCAATTCTGGGCGCCTTCGGCTATGGTGTCGTTGTGGCGTTGCTCGGGAGCATAAAACTTAAGCTGGCCGAGGAGCGCAACCTGGACGACGCCCAAGTCGGCAAACTGATTTCGGTCTTAGGTTTCACCAGCCTCCTCATGGTGGTCGGTGTTGGGATACTGCTCGACAGGTTCGGCCACCAACCCGTGATAATCTTCGGTTTTCTGCTGAGTTCGCTGGCGATCCTACTCATAGCCTACGTGCCGTCCTATAAGCTGCTGTTGGCAGGATGCGTACTGCTCGGGATCGGCGGGATGGGCGTGAACACTGGCGCGAACACCTTGATACCACTTGAAGGGGTAATCCTCGCTGAAGGTGGCGCTGCTGCCCAGAACGTCGGCAACGTCTTCTTCGGCCTCGGTGCAATGGCAGTACCTGCATTGACGGCGTACTTATTCCGCAAAACCAGGTACGGGCCTGCAGTTACCGTAATTGCTATCATGCTCGCGCTTCCGGTGGTGGTAGCTTTCGCGGTCGAGTTCCCCAAGATCGAAGGCTCTTTTGATCTCGGCGAGTTCTTTGGCTTGCTTGGCGACTCGGCAGTTATCGTTGGTGGTCTGGCGCTGCTGTTCTACATATCGCTCGAGGTGTCAATGGCCGGCTGGATCACGACGTACCTCAAAGACCAGGGGCTGGAAGACGCGCGGTGCTCCACTGTGCTGTCAGGTTTCTGGGTGGCGTTGCTTGCCTCGCGGCTCATCGCAGGCTTACTCGTGCTGAGGTACCTTGTACCGGAGCACAGTCACGCATGGGTTATTGCCGTGCTGGCGGTAATTGCCACAGTAGCAATCACGGCCATGATAAAGACCCGCAGCAAGGCCGTCGCCGTGTCGGGCGTCATTCTCGCTGGATTCTGCTTTGGTCCGATGTTCCCGACCACGGTTGGCGTGACGTTCGCCCATTTCGATTCGGCGCTCTGGGGCAGGGTGTTCGGGCCGATCTTCGCCATAGGTCTCATTGGCGGCACCATCGTCCCGGCAGCTATCGGCTACTACTCGAAGGGTAAATCCATACAGAAGAGCCTGACGATCCTTGCCGTGGCTGCGGCGTTGATGGTTGTTATGGGTGTTGTGATGGCGCTCACGTATCCAACGGCGTGACGCCGAGCGGAGGTTGGAAATGTCACGGGGTATGAGGTTTTCCGTCGTAGCGATAGCTGTTCTGATGGTCGTGCCCGCGGTTCTCTTGCAGGCAAGCGCCGGAGCGCAGGACACGATTCTCACCGAAGCCGAGAGACAGGACGGCTGGTTTCCGCTCTTCAACGGGACCGATCTGTCAGGCTGGGAAGGCGTCGGCACACAGCCGGACTCGTTCCGGGTCGCAGACGGCGCGATCGAGTGTACCGGCAAAGGCCACGGCTGGCTCAAAACAGAGAAGCAGTTTGCCAACTTCGTTCTCCGGATCGAGTACAAGATAGCCTCTGGCGGCAACAGCGGCATGTTTATCCGTTCGGAGCGTGAGGGCGACCCCGCGTGGACAGGCATGGAAATCCAGATTCTCGACGACCACGGCCGGCCGCCGACTCCCAATTCCGCCGGGGCCATCTACGGTTCGGTTGCGGCGAGCAAGAACGTATCGAAACCTGCCGGCGAATGGAACGCTGTCGAGATCACCTGCAACGATGAGCGTGTCTCGGTCGTGATGAACGGCACCAAAATCGTCGATGCGGACGTCAACGACTATCCCGATCCCGTCAGCGAGCACAAGAGCCTCAAAGAGCGGCCTCGCGAGGGGTTCATCGGTATGCAGAACTACGGCAATAACGTTTGGTTCCGCAACATCAAGTTGAAACCTCTTCCGGGAGGTCCCGGTTGGAAACCGCTCTTCAACGGCGTTGACCTGACCGGCTGGGAGCCGCACAACCAGGCGAAGTGGGAAGTCAAAGACGGCTGTATCAGAGGGTCGGGCTGGACAGGCCACCTGTACACCACTGAGAAGCACAAAGACTTCGAGATGCGGGCGTCGATCCGGGTGAATAAAGCTGGCAACAGCGGCATGTACGTCCGTGTAACCGATAAGGGCGATCGGTTCCCGAACAACGGGTTCGAGGCGCAGGTCGATAACCACGATCCGAACAACCCGACCGGCAGCCTCTACGGACGTCATCGCGCGACGAAGCTTATCACACGCGACGGCGACTGGTTCCAGATGCACGTGAAGGTCAACGGACCGCACATCGTTGTTGACGTCAACGGTCAGACAGTCGTCGATGTTGAGGACGACGCTTTCCCGAATCCTGGTTGGATCTGCCTGCAGCAGCACGACCCGACATCGGTGATAGAGTACAAGACCGTCGAGATCAAGACTCTCGAAGACCTTTAATAGCAAGGACTGTGTGAGCGGAGGAACGCCCCGTTCTGCTGTCATTCTGAGCGCAGCGAAGAATCTTGCTTTGAACAACGGACTCCTGCGACGGAGATTCTTCGCTGCGCTCAGAATGACAAACGAAAAGGGTCATGACATGCTATGGTGGTGGAGGAATATCCGTTATGAACGGTGCTGGAGACGTGCAGCGGTTCTCCTTCCTCTCTGACCGGTCAATCTCGGACCATCTTCGAGCAGGAGAAACCGTATGAGAGAAGAATCGAACCGTCTGTCGGCGGTCGACCATTGCCGCGGCATGATTATCCTCGGCATGGTCATCTTCAACTATGTCGGCTCGTATAAGCTGGCTCCCCCGCCAATGCGGCACGCGGGAGACGTTGGCCTGACCATCGCAGACGTCGGCGCACCACTGTTCCTGTTCATCATGGGAATGATGTACAGGGTATCGTTCGTGAGCAGATGGAAACGCGACGGGGTATCGAAGGCGACACTCCATATGGCTCGCCGGTACACAATCCTGTTGATGATAGGTCTCGTGCCCAGCGTGATTCTGCGCCTCATATTTCGCCACCGGCTTGAGGTCGGGTGGGGCGTTATCCAGACTCTGGGGATGGCCGGGCTGCTCGCATTGCCGACGATGAGGCTTAAAACCATCCATCGACTGGTTATCGGCGTGGCGTTGCTCGTTCTCTACCAGCTACTGCTCGAATACGGGTACGGGTTCAGAACGCTGGTTCGATTTGAAAGCCATGGCGGCCCGGTCGGGTCCATCTCGTGGGCCGGCATCGTCATCGTCTCATCCGTGCTCGGCGACTACCTGCGCGGAAGAACACCCGTCCAGATCCTCAAGACCGTGGCCCTGTTTGCTGTCAGCTTGATTGCGGCGGGCCTCTTCATGTGGCACGTGCTCGGCTGGCCCGTAAGCAAACACCAGGTCTCGGGATCGTACTCGATACTCACCACAGGCATATCGGCGGCCTGTTTCTTCATGATGGTGCGCGTGACCGATATCAGGAAATGGCGATGGCCGTTCGTCGCGATGCTTGGACGCAACCCGCTTGTCATATTCCTCCTTCAGTTGGTCTTGTTGATCCCGCTCTACTTCTTGGTCGGCCTCCGGTCCACATCGCCCATCGGCTGGCGGTACGTCGGGCTCGCCTATGTTCTTGCCGGCACCTACCTGATAGGATGGTGGCTCGAACGAAAGAAGCTTTACATCAAACTGTAAAGCCGCCAGCGCGTCATGTAGCGCAGCCCTCGCATGCGCCCGTTCCGGTTGGTTTTCGCTGATTTGGCTTATCGGTTCTCTCGCATCCGGTGCCGTGCCCGGTACAACCTCTCCGTGAAACCGCCTTCGTCGGCAAACTGTTTCTCAAGCTGCCGAAGCTGTTGGTCCAGCAGGTAGTTCGCCTGATGGATCAGGCAGAGCAGCGTATTCGCCGCGACCTCTGCCGGAGCGTTCTCCACATAGGCCCTATAGGTCGAATAAGACCTATTCTTCACCCAAGCCAACTTTCTGATCGCCTGAGCCTTTGGGTGGTCTTTCTCCCACAGCGTCAGCCCCCGTTGCCGCAGGAAATCCTGATAATCAAGCAGCAGCTCCTCCAAGCTCGCCCTTGCAACCCCGACCAGCTTCAGCTCTGTCTTCTTCGAAGTCCCGGAGGCCATGCTCCCTTCGGCGATGTTCTGCTTGCCGCTGCGCGCCGCCTGCACCATCTGGTCATGTGTGCGCGACCGTCGCATCATAGATGATCTCGGCACTCTGATAAGACTTCAAGTCGCGGTATCCGCCGTGCGGGCTGATGATCCCCGGTCCTTCGCCTCTGTTGCTCATCCCAAGCATCCCTCCGGCCAATAGGTCCTGTTAGCCCCATCGGCTCTACTCATCCCTCCGGTCAATAAGTCCTATCGGCCCAGCGGCTCTACTCATCCCTCCGGCCAATAAGTCCTATCGGCCCTATTTGTCCTATCCGTCATACCCCGGCCCCCTCCACGAACTTTCCCGCATCCTTCACCCGAATCTCGCCCAGCCTTGCTTCATCCGGTTCCAGAAAGCCTCGCGGCATCCACGCGTCGTTCTGGCTATCAACCACACCGTAGGGTTGAACAAGTTCGGTCAGACGGCGAGCAACCTCCTTTCGTGGCAGACTGGTCAGCATCAGACACCGCAACCTGCTGCCTTTGAGGTCTCTCTTTTGGAATGCTATTTTGCTTTCACCCTTCACACTTCTAACGTCCAGCTGTCCCATCCTCACAACCTGCGTGCCGCTCGACCAGATACCGCGAAAGGTCGTCGACCTCGCCCGCGGCGGCCGGGTCGCAGGCGTGGCCGGTGAGCGCCGTGCAGATCAGCCGTTCGAGGTCCCGTTCGCTGGTGTTGGTAGTCATGCCTGGATCCTATCACAGAGCAGATGCGTCACGATGCGCACCAACACGTCCTTTTCTTCGGGTTGGCTTTCCGCGATCATCAGGGTCATGGCCACCAGTGCGGCATCCGAGATCAAGGGCTCGCCGGCGGCGTCGATCAGGATGCCGTTGCGCTCCAGGAACCAGAGGAACAGTGCGGCGGCGATGCGCTTGTTGCCGTCCACAAAGGCGTGGTTCTTGACGAGGAAGTACAGCAGGTGGGCGGCCTTTTCCTCCAAGCTCGGGTAGACCTCCTTACCGTCGAAGGTCTGCATGACCGCGCCCAATGCGCTCTCCAGTCCTCTGTCCATCTCGACGCCGAAGACGGCGGACTCACCGAAACGCTCACACAACTGGGCGACGATACGCAAGGCTTCCTCATGGCTCAACATGTGGATGACCTTGCTCGAGGTGTCAGGCGCCTCCACGCGCTGGTGGTCGTAGTCGTCGAGCAGATCCAGGGCACGGCTGTATTCGCCGACGACCCGCAACAACGCTTTGGCCTCGTCGCCAGAGAGGTCGCGACGTTTCACCGTGTCGGCGATGAGGCGCACGGCCTGATTCAAATCCCGCAGGCGTTTCTGGTTGACCGAGTAGCCTTTGAGGATATGGTCCCTTAAGACTTTCGTCGCCCAGATACGAAACTGGGTGCCGCGTTTGGAATTGACCCGATAGCCGACGGAGAGGATAGCGTCGAGGTTGTAGAACTCGACCTGTCGGGTCACGGTTCGATCACCTTCGACTTGAACTGTTGCATTTTTTGCAACAGTTGCTTCCCGCTCCAACTCCCCTTCCTTGAACACGTTGCGTAAGTGCCGCGAAATCACGGACTTATCGCGGTCAAACAGCAGAGCCATCTGGTTGAGGTTGAGCCAGAGGCTGTCCCGCACCAGCTGGACATCCAATTCGACCGTGCCGTCCGGAGCCTGATAGAGGACGACTTCCCCACGATAATCGCCTTTCTGTCTTGTCATACTCCGCTCTCCGGGGTTGCTCTGTCATATGGAATTTTCATAGACCTAATGAGGGGAACAAAGGCCTGACCATTGACGATCCATTGTTGGTTCCAGACTTCGGCGGGGAACAACGGCTGGCTACGGGATTTAACAAGCTGTTCCCATTCGGCATGGTCGGCGAAGGGTTTCTGTGTTCTGCCGCGTTTCATCTCTTCCGCGTTGAGAAAACCCAGATAGACGAGGATTGTCGGGACGCCAAGTTCGGTTAGTTTCCACGCCCAAGCGAACCGGTTCGACATTTGGTAGTGTGAGTCGCGCGACAGATTCCAGTCAACGCGGGTGTCGTTCCAGAGTCCCCGATTCGCCTCCTCGATACACTGGCGGATACGCTCGTGATTGTCGGCGTTTCCGGAATCGGGCTTGCCCTTTTCCTCCCCTTTCAACTCGACATCATGAGCCTTTGCTTCGACCAGTAGTAATCCCTGTCTGCCATCGACGCTACAGGTAGATGCAATGTCCCAGTTCGGGGTGTTGGGGTTGTTGCGCAGTACGGCTAACCACCACTGTTTAAGCTGCTGTGAAAGGTTCTGCGGTAGTATTGGATTCGGCTCAGCAAGTTTCGCCTCGTTGGCCGGCTCTTTGTCCCATTCACCATTCTCCTTTTGCACGGGCTTCCCGCGGGGCATCCATCTATCCTCCGGAGATACGGTTACGGCAGGGATGTTAGCGAGGTCCGTAAGACGTTTGGCAACGAGTTCCCGGTTACCGTCCATCATCAATACACAACGAGGTCGACTCCCTCGTTCCTTATCGAGTTGCATCCACCAAGTCATACTTCCACCTCCTCAGGGACAGTGTCGATGTCGTCCGCCATCTCGCCCTCGTCCATGAGGTCGTCGGCCTCATCCAGCGGTTCGGGTTCGCCTGCCTGTGCGTCGCACGCAGACAGGTCGAGTTCTTCGGACAGCGCGAAAGCAGCTCGGATTTCCCCAACATCCAGTCGATGTTTCCCGGCGCTGCTTCGAGAGTAGAAACGCGAGAGCTGCTTAAACACAACCATTTGGGGTGCTGTCCAGCTCTTAGGTATCCTCATGGCGATGACCGGACCTTCTTTGAACCGGGAATATCCTTTGTATGGACGCCTGGTATGCAAGGGTCGATGCCAGTGCGAATCGATTGCTCCAACCGGAGGGTTTTCGCGTCAGGATTAATTCCATCAAGTCCGGGCGCCGCGACTGGTTTTCCCTCGTCTTCTTCCATCCCATACAAGATATGGCCTCCCGCGGCATTGGCGAACGACGACACGTCTCCCAGAAACTCGCGCTTGTCCCCATCACGACCACAGGGTAGCTTCAGTTTGTACTCGATCACCTTACCTTCCGAAACCTTGTCTTCTATCAGACGATCGATTGTTTTCTTGTCAATCTGGTCGAAAGGAACGTCAATCACCATGCCTTCTCCATAAACTCTTCCGCGTCTTTCACCCGAATCTCGCCCGAAAGCAGCTTCGGCAGTAGCGCGTCGCGGATTGCGGCAAGGGTGCGGGACTCTCGCCGGTGAACTGGGACGAACCGTTGTGCACTTCGGCGATGCGGCTGCCGAGCTTGGTGTTCTGCTTCATCTTCGAGAGCATGTTGGCCATCTAATCACCCCCAAGCACGAGCAACGCTATCTCATGTCCACGCTAACAGTTATGCTCCAAACCCCTCATGCTCAGCCTCCCTCCCCGGTAGTCCCCGTGGCAAGGAATCGAACGAGTAGGCGCTTATCTCTGCGCCACAAGATCGTAGTGCGCTATCTTGATAACAATATGAACCACATGACATCGCATGTCAAGTAGAGCCCGCCCACAGATAAGACCTTCTCGGGACGTATCCCTGAACTGGCTTGACACTTCGCTGAGCGCGGGCTATAGTATCGTGTCCTGAGATTCTTTCGGTCGGATAATGAAGGTAGAAGTCTAATCCTAAGAGGGATGCTAGAATGGCTGCGAAGACGATTCGAGCTGGGGTGATTGGGTACGGTCCCGCGTTCAACATGGGCCCGCATCACGGTCATTCCATTAACAAGAACAAAGGTCTCGAGGTGGCGTGCGTCTGCGATCTGGACAAGAAACGGCTCGAGGTCGCAAAAACCGATTTCCCGGGCATCAAAACCTACAAGAGCGTTGCGCGGATGTTGAACAGCGGGAAGATCGATCTCGCTATCGTCATCACGCCGCACAACACGCACGCGAAACTCGTGCTCCAGTGCATCAAGGCGAAGGTACACGTCGTCTGCGAGAAGCCGCTCGCGATCACCGGCAAGGAAGTCTCCGAGATGCTCAAGGCCGCCAAACAACACAAGGTGATGTTCTCGACGTTCCACAACCGCCGCTGGGACGGCGATTTCGTCGCATTGCGCAAGATCGTCCGCGAAGGCTTGATCGGCAACATCTTTCGCATCGAATGCGGGTTCAGCGGGTACCACGAACAACCCACCTGGTGGCGTGCCGACAAGAAAATATCCGGCGGCGCCATCTATGATTGGGGCGCTCATTTCACCGACTGGATGCTCAACCTTGTCGACTCGAAGATAGACACCGTCACCGGGTTCCAGGTCAAGAACCCGCGATGGACCCGCTACACCAACGAGGACCATTCCGAATACACCCTCACCTTCAAGGACGGGTGCCTGGCGACGCTTACCATGAGCAACCTGTCGATGGAGACCAAACCCCGGTGGCGCATTCTCGGCGACAACGGCTCGATAGTCCACGCGGGAGACCATTTCCTGGTCAAGGCCATTGTCAAAGGACGCCGAATGGAGACGAAGGTCGAGTTCGAGCGGGACGACTGGGACGCGTACTACAAGAACATCGCCGACCACCTGTTACGAGGGAAGCCGCTCGTTATCACCCCGGAATCTGCCGCCCGCGTGATAGGCGTACTTCACGCTGCCAACATATCCGCCGCCACCGGCTGCAAACCTGTCAAGCCCCTTTTCCCGTAGTGCAGGGGTGGAACGAATCGTTTTGTTGTACGATGACGCACGGACAACATGAGGGATCAGCGGCTTGAACGCCAGACGATGTCTCCCTCGCGCCAATCCGGTCTCCCTCCGTCGTCGATCTGGTTCGAGGCGACGCTGTAAAGGATGAATCCGTCCTCTTCCGCGCGATAAATATAGGACTTCCCGCTGAAAGGATCGAGAGACAGTTCTCGTGCGAGCCCAGGCATGATCGCATCGAGCTTCTGCGGGTACGAGCCGGTTCTCATCTTGTATTGCTTCAGGCGTATCGCGATTTCAGCCAGATCGCACTGCGCCACGAGCCTGTCCTGCGTGTCGAAAGCCTTAGCGTATACCGACACGTCCAGTCGTGCGATAACTTCCAGCTTTGAGATGCTCTCGCTCTCCTCTGCTAAGTCCGCGAGCTTATCGCGGGATTTGTAGGCTGGTAGCGCCGCAAGATCAACTAACCTCGCCATTGCGTCCAGGTACCCCAGTTCATCCAGAAGAGACAACGGTCGCCGCAAATAGAGTGCAAGGGCCCCCAGCACCCCGCCTGACGGTAATCTGTGCTCCCAAGAGGGGCCGGGCCGGTCGCTGTACACCGGCGGAGGCGGTGAGCGGAACCACCGATACCAGTCTATGCCTATGCATCGTTCTCCTTGTATACCCCTCACGAAGTACTCTCTATCACGGAGTTCGGCAAGCTCCGCAAGAATTTCTTGAAGATGGGCGTCAGGTGGGTGATGCTCGTCCAGGACTGCCTGCATAGCGCTGATTGCAAAGCTTGCGCTCTTGGCTCGTAGCAGTTGGACGCTGAACTTCGGATGATCCCTTATGCTGTTGACAAGGTGGAGTGCAGCGGAGATCAGGTCGAAAGCCTCGTTCATGTCGCCGTCGCGTGCGGCAAGCACCGCCGCGGCGGAAACACACGGCGTGACTAGGTCGACGCAATGAACACCCCAATGGCTCATTGCGCCAGCCGGTCGGACCCAATAGTTGATGTGGTACCAGGCTCCCGGCAACTCCCGACCTTCCTTGACCATCTGAATGCCTCGATCCATTTCTTCCAGGATTTGCCGCGTTGCGACCTCGATCGCCATGTTGTCGGCTACCTCGACATCAGGCTGTGCTTCTTCTAGATGTTTCCTGGTTGCGTTCCGCACCTCATCCAGAACCTCCTCGGCAGAGATCGTGGTGATCAACTCCTCGAGAGAGATCGCGGTGGTCAACACAGTACCGTTGTCCCCCTTCACAAATCGCGTGCGCGAGAACGGCAAGTCCATAGTCGGACATGAAGTGTATAGAAAGGCTTTCACAGTTTTCTTGGCACGGTAGACGGGACGGGAAACGGATCCAAATCCCGCCGAAACGCCAGCAAAGCCGCGCCGCTGCTTCTTCTCCGAAAAAGAAAGCAGATCCGGGTTCAGGACTCGATTGACGATTTCAGTTGCGTGCTCGTAAACAACAGCGGCGTTCCAACCAACGGCTCCTCCAGACGGTGCGAAGTCGGGCAGGGCGATCACGCCACCTCCCGCTTTGATCTCTGCAAGTTTCGACTCAACCAGCCTGTGCATCACCACGTTAGCAATTGTGTGGGCAATGGCCAGGAGCACCAGGATTGCCGCAGCGACAAGGGCCGCTTTCTTCAGCCATCCGACAAAGGTTCGAGCCGGCCCTGCGAGCCGCCTTGAGAGGTAAGCGAGCGCGGGAGCGAGCAGCTTCTCCCAACAAAAGATGAACGTGGGGATGTATCTTGTCATCCAGTCTGATGTTCCCATTAGTAGACTCCTTCTGCCAAGAGATCGAGCCACGACTCACGGTTCTGCATCAGCGCGCCGTCTTCGAAACAGACGGATGCTAACGCGAGGTTTGCACGACCCAGGCTTCGAGCGAAATACTCTTCGAGACTCGCCTGATCATCCCCGTCCAGTATGCTGGCGAGTTCCCTGGCAAGCTCTCTGGTGGGGGCATCGAGTTCAGGGGGCGAGGCATGTGAGTACATTACCCGCTCGAGACGTTCGGACGCCAGCCGGTCAATCCAGATTCCGCTTACGACCACGAGAACGAGTGCCGCAAGGGCGACCTTGAGCATGATGTTGTAGCTATCTTGTGTTCTTCCCAATCCCCTTGCCCGCGCGGCTGAAATGACGCGGTTGCGAAGTCCGGCGTCGGGTTTTGGAGGCGTCAGTCTCTTCAGCAACTCCTCGACGGGTTGGCGATTCATCCTTCCTCTCCAAGCAGGAGCTTCAGTTTGCTGAGAGCGTACCGGTACCGGCTGGCGGCTGTGTTGTGAGATACCCTGGCAATGGTCGCGATCTCCGTGAACGTCATGTCGTGAAAAAACTTCAACACAATGACTTCCCTCTGCTCGGGTGGCAGTTCAATTAGCGCTGCGTTCAACCGTTGAACCTGGTCATCGAGCGTGGTTTCGCCGGGCGCTGGCTCCAGCAGACGCGCCGATTGCTTCAGGGTCTCCTGTCCCCGTTCCCGAACGTTCCGGCGGCGCAAGCGACTGAAAGCCTCGTTACGCGCCGCACGGTAGAGGTATGCCTGTGCATTCCTCAGCCGTTGGAGCTTCCTGCGCTTGGCCAGCAGCCTCACAAACAGTTCTTGGAGGGCATCCTCAGCCTCTTCGTGCGAACCGAGCAGTGCGATCAGATAGCCGTAGAGTGCGTTCCCATAGGCATCGTAAAGTGCCGCTAGTTTATCCACCCATTTCTCATCGCCAACCCGGCGCGCATGCCCGGCGGTGTCCATCAAGCAGATGTCCTCAGGTCCATAAGATAAGACGCGTATAACCGGCGGATTTGTCTATGGACGTGATGAATCCTCCCACATCGAGCGCAAGACCTGACGCCCATCGCCGTGTGGTGCCTCATAACCGACAGGGCCTCAGCTACTTGAACCGGGCGTGTCCCGAATAGTGTCTGGTCGGCCGTTCAGGGTTCATAGGGCGGAGTAGAGGAAAATGTCCACCCTCACCGACCCTTAAAGCGTCTTTCCTGCGCCCTCTCCGTACTTGACCTGAAACGAATCCTTGTCGAGGTCGATCTCGACCTGTGTGCCGTCGGCGAACGTCGATCGCTGCTTGCGGTACGAGCTGTCGAGAAACTCGTGGTCCGTCATCTCGAGCAGGCCGGCCCGCCCGTGCAGATCGCAAACCTGGCGCACGCGGTCCATCTCGTCCTGTCCCGGGTCGATTCCGATGTACGGGATGCCGGCGTTCAGGAGTGCGTGCAGCATACCCAGGTCGGTCTCATGTATGCCCCATGCACCTTTCCCCATCGACCACGGCAGGATCAGCGCGTCGTGGTAGACAAGCGAGAAGAGCGGGACGGGGATGCCCATCGCGGGACCTTTGCCGGGATTCGGGTCGAGCGCGTACGGGCCGTGGTGGACGAGGTCGATATGCGGTACCGCCCAGTCGGTAGGTTCCTCTGAACTGACGATGCCGCCGCGGGAGCGGACGTAATCGAAACACTCGCCCCGGTACCGAAGACAGTCGCGCCGCGTCATAGGGTGTTCAGGGTTGTAGCACTCGTCCGGTACGACAACGGCGAAGACGTCCAGGTACGCTCCCTTCAGCTTGACCCCGTGATCGAAAATGGCGTCATGGTTGCGTTTGACGTAACCCGGTGCCAGTGTGGCGCAGAGTATTGACTGCTTGCCGCCGAGCCACGTCGAACCGTACGGCCGTTTGCCGTTCTTGCCGATCAATGTGTGCCGCTCGTCGTAGGAGGCGGCATCAAGGTAGTAGTCGCGGTACTGGTCGTGTATAACAAACGTGTACCCGAGCTGTTCGCACACCTCCGAGAACATTTTCATACCGTCCCATCCGCCGGCTTCCGGGCACGGAGGGATGATGTCAGGGTGCAGGTTGTCGTATCCGCGCAACCCCCAGCCGTCAAGATGGACGTAGGCCCGCTGCACGCCTTTCTCGTGCAGCGCTTTCAGGTCTGCCGCACGCTGCTCGAACGTTCTCAACCGATGGTTCTTCTCCGGATCGTCCTTGTCGTAGTAACTCGAATCGGGCTCCGTGTGGTAGAGAATCGATGTGTGCACCACGGGCGAACCAATGACGTTCTTGAGGATCGGTGTCCGTGCGATCTTCTCGTTCAACGATACGAAGCGACCCGTCTCGATAGCATATCGGCGGTACCGTTTGGCCAGGGTGACGTGGTTGCAGTCGTCGAAGAAGATGTAGCGCAACGTGCGGGCGTACGAAAGGCTCCCGAGCGAGTGAGCCCACATCGGCGAGATCTCTGTCGGACCTCCTTCACGATGGGTGAAGTTGATCCCGCCGTCCCACGGGGTCTCGATGATGGCCATCAATCCCGCCTTGCCTTTGAGCTGGCCCCACCACGGCATGTAGAGTCCTCTGCCCCAACTGAGCTGTTCGTACAATCTCACTCTCCGCGGCCAGTCGCGCGGGAGCAACATCCCCTGCATGAACGGTACGACCGTGAAGTCCGCATCGCCCGGCTCGATCCCTTTCGGCCAGTTGCACCGGTCTATCTTCGAAGTCTTTTCGGACGGCACGATCGTGAAGACCAGTTCGTCCTCTGCAACGTCAACGGAGACCAGGAGCGCCAGCGATAAATCGAACCGTTTCCCCTTTGCAGCGAACCCGTCGAGCGATACCTTGACGCCACGGCTGAACCCGGTCTCGTACGCTTCGACCTCGATCGTCTCCGCGTCCAGGAACGACACTCGCGTACGCTTGCCGTCTGCTGTTATGACGAGATCGTCTTTCCCCGCAGGTCTCATACGCCAGGTTGTGCCCGCGCAGTCGACAGTGACCTGCAGTGTGGCTTCATCAAGCGTGAACTGTGATTCCGTCCCCTC